>CAXXPT010000048.1:0-84009 GCA_963676375.2 Prolixibacteraceae bacterium | reverse complement strand
AACGCTTACCAACGATACTTTGATTGCAAATTCAAGATTTTTCAACAACAAGGTGGAGGAAGTGCCACGTCACGCGCTAACTGTGGGCGTTGGTACAATTACTGACGCAAAAGAAGTATTGATTATAAGCACGGGGCACGGCAAAGCGAGAGCGCTTCAACAAGGAATTGAAGGTTCAGTAAATCACATGTGGACTATCACTGCTCTGCAATTGCACCCTAAAGGCATAATTGTATGTGATGAAGACGCAACGGTTGAATTAAAAGTTGGGACGTACCGCTATTTTAAAGAAATTGAATCACATTCAAACCCTAATTTAAACCGATTATGAAATTTGATTTAAGTTCAGAAATTACATTGGAAATGATACCTGAGCGATATTATCGTTCGGTTGATCCATGATTGAGGGTCTTCGTCAGAAAAGATTTGAGAAGCTTGAGACAAATATTTACAAGGATTCATTTGAAGGCTCCCGTTTCGTGGCTAATAAAATTGCTTCTTTGATCCGTGAGAAAGAAAGCAAAAAGAAGAGTTGCGTACTGGGCTTATCTGGAGGCTCATCAACGCTGGCAGTGTACGAAGAACTTGTAGGCATATATAATGAAGGCAATCTAAATTTTTCGAATGTTATTGTTTTCAACGTTTCAGAATTTTACCCTATTTCTGATGACAACAGGCACTCAAACGGAAAATTACTTCGACAGCATCTGATTGAAAAAGTAAATTTGAAACCAGAAAATTTCATTACTCCGGATGCAAGTATAAATCGCAGCAATGTATATGAGTTTTGCCTAAAATACGAGGAATTGATTGAGCAAAATGGGGGGATGGATCTGGTATTACTGAGCGTTGGGCTTGTCGGAAATATCGCTTATAACGAACCAGGCTCGCAAATTAGCGCACTCACCCGTCTAATGTTGCTCGATCATGAATCGCGAAGTGACCTAAGACATTATTTTTCTTCGCTGAATGAAGTCCCAAACAGTGCTATTACCATTGGATTATCCACAATTCAAAATGCGAGAGAAGTGGTATTGCTCGCTTGGGGTGAGCATAAATCAACTGTAATAAAGGAAATTATTCAGGGGAAGGTTGATGATAGTATTCCTGCTTCTTTTCTTCAGGTGCATAAAAAAGCGATGGCTGTTCTCGATTTGGGCGCTGCCCAACAATTAACCCGAATCAGCCAACCCTGGCTGGTGGGTCCCTGCGAGTGGACAGATAAACTTATCAGGCGTGCTATAGTTTGGCTTTGCACCGTAACTGGGAAACCAATATTGAAGCTCACCAATAAAGATTATAACCAGCATGGGTTGGATGAACTGTTGTCTCTTTACGGCTCTGCTTATGATATGAATATCAGAATATTCAACGACTTGCAGCATACCATAACGGGTTGGCCGGGAGGAAAACCCAATGCTGACGACAGCAACCGTCCTGAAAGGGCCTTGCCCTATCCAAAACGCGTTTTGGTATTTAGTCCTCACCCAGATGATGATGTGATTTCGATGGGAGGTACCCTGCAACGTTTAGTCGATCAGAATCACGAAGTACATGTGGCCTATCAAACTTCAGGAAATATTGCTGTTAGCGATGACGATGTAATCCATATCGTTTCTTTGATTCAACAACTGACAGAGTCAATTAGTAATAAAGCGATCTTGGATCCAACATTTGAAAAAACCTTGCATTTTCTGACTAAAGAGAAAAAAAACGGAGATATGGACACTGCCGATGTTCTTTTTATGAAAGGTCAGATCCGGAAGGAAGAAGCACGAATGGCCAGTCGTTTCATTGGTATAAAGCCTGAAAATATCCATTTTTTAGAACTGCCGTTTTATGAAACCGGAAAGATTCAAAAAGATAAGTTGTCAGCTAAAGACGTTTTAAAAATTATTCCCTTTTTACAGGAAATACAACCTCATCAGATTTATCTGGCTGGCGATCTGGCCGACCCTCATGGAACACACAAAGTGTGTTTAGATGCTGCGTTGGCTGCAATTGACGAACTCAGAAATGAAAGTTGGATGAACGACTGCCGTATCTGGATGTATCGTGGAGCCTGGGCCGAATGGGAGATCGATCACATTGAAATGGCCGTACCGATGAGTCCTGAGCAGCTTCGCCGAAAGCGCAATTCGATCCTGAAGCACCAGTCGCAGATGGAAAGTGCGCCGTTCCTTGGAAACGACGAACGCCTCTTCTGGCAACGTTCGGAAGACAGAAACAGAGCTACAGCTGATTTGTATAGGGATTTAGGTCTTGCTTCTTATGAGGCAATCGAAGCATTTGTGGAATATAAAAAGATACAATAGAAGATGAAACCAACACTATTTATTTTGGCAGCCGGAATGGGCAGCCGTTATGGAGGATTAAAGCAATTGGATGGTCTGGGTCCCAATTGTGAAACGATTATGGATTATTCTGTTTATGATGCCATCAGAGCAGGATTCGGCAAAGTTGTATTCGTTATTCGGGAGTATTTCGCTGAAGATTTTGATGAGAAAATAATAAGCAAGTATAAAAATCTTGTCACTACAGAAGTGGTTTTTCAAGAATTGAACAAGGTACCTGAAGGATATACATATAACCCTGAACGAGAAAAACCTTGGGGTACCAACCATGCAGTATTGATGGGTAAAGATGTGATTTATGAACCTTTTGCCGTGATTAACGCCGATGATTTTTACGGGAAAGAATCGTTTCAGGTACTGGCCGATTTTCTGAAAAATGCTGGAGGGAAAAAGAACGAATACTGTATGGTAGGTTACCATCTGGGCAATACGCTGTCGGAAAGCGGCTCAGTGAGTCGCGGAGTGTGCAAAGTTAATGAAAATGGATACCTGGTAAATGTAGTCGAGCGTACTCATATAGAAGAAAAGGAAGGCCAGATTATTTATCTGGATGAAAAAGGCGAAGAAGTGAAGGTTGCCACCAATACTCCCGTTTCTATGAATATGTGGGGGTTTACTCCTGATTATTTTGATTATTCATTGGGATATTTCAAACAATTCCTGATTGAGCACGGTAACAAACTAAAATCAGAGTACTATATTCCCCTGGCGGTAAACAACCTAATTGTTGAAAGAAAAGTTAGTTGTAAGGTGTTGGACACACCAGCGAAGTGGTTCGGTGTTACCTATGCCGAAGACAGATCGCAAACCGTGAAAGAGATCAATAAGTTAATCGAATTGGGTGTTTATCCACGCAAGTTATTTAAATAAACCTATGGCAAGAGTATTAGTACTGGGAGGTACTGGCTATATTGGATCACACACCGTGGTCGAACTTCAGAATGCAGGTTTTGATGTATTTATAGTAGACAATCTTTCAAACTCAAAGATAGACGTTGTTGATCGGATCGAGAAGATCACAGGCATTAGGCCTGAATTCGAGAATATTGATTGTACTCACTTTAGCGCTTTGGATGAAGTATTCAGAAGAAACAACGGATTCGATGCTATTATCAATTTTGCCGCCAGCAAATCAGTAGGAGAATCAGTCGAAAATCCATTGCATTATTATGAGAACAACCTGATGACTTTGATTAATATCATGAAGCTGATGCTGGAATATGAATCAAAGAACTTAGTTTTTTCTTCGTCGTGTACCGTTTACGGCCAACCTGATATTCTTCCGGTAACGGAAGCGGCTCCTATTAAAGAGGCTCTGTCACCTTATGGCAACACGAAACAAATTTGTGAGGAAATCATTCGGGATACTATTTATGCCAATAGGGGGTATAATTCAGTTATACTCCGTTATTTCAATCCGGTAGGTGCACATAAATCTTCCGAAATAGGTGAATTGCCAAATGGAGTTCCCAACAACCTTTTGCCTTTTGTAACCCACACAGCAATTGGGAAACGCACAAGACTTAGGGTTTTCGGAAATGATTACAACACTACAGATGGTTCTTGTATCCGCGATTATATCAATGTGGTCGATTTGGCCAAGGCGCACGTGATTTCCGTGCAACGTATGCTTAACAAAAGCAATAAATCTGATGTCGAAACATTCAATCTAGGAACCGGACATGGATTGTCTGTGCTCGAAATAATCAAAAAATTCGAGGAGGTGAACGGGGTCAAAGTTCCATTTGAGATTGTTGGGCGTCGTGAAGGTGATATTGAAAAAGTGTGGGCCGACCCAACGTATGCCAATGCCGAACTGGGATGGAAAGCAGAGGCGGGCATTGAAGAAACCCTGCGTACAGCATGGCTTTGGGAACAAAAATTAAATCCAGACAATTGACAATTTGATTGAGAATGTGACTTTAGGAAAAACCAATATCGAGTTTGTTAAGTTTTTGGTAATCAATATTAATTACGATATTTTTTTTTAGGTGATAAAGATGGTTATGTCATATTCTTCTTTTTGGGGAATTGTATATACAAAAAATACTTATAGTATCGGGAGGTTCGTTCGTGGTAAAATACGGTTCAATAACCAGTCCGTACATTATAATCGAAGATTTTTCCCCTACTTTTTTGTAATCAAAGGGAGCAAACCGGATAGTTCAATCCAAGCAACTGAAGATTGATAAGAATGATTTTTTTTGCTTATTACTGGCTACGGCCCACTACGACACTATCGGGGCAATAACGATTAAACCGTTTAATTAAAAAACTATGGAAATAAGGAATTGCCCGGGATCTAACGGAAGGATATTCAGAATATAGTCCTCTTTTTCCTACGCAGAATGTTTTCCGGGCGAAAAGTCAGTCATATTTTACCCTATAATGCTCCTGAAATTGATGAAGAAGACCAAAAGCGGTTCATGCAAAACAGAAAAAAATCTCGATCTCAGGAATGCAGGAAAAATATTCCGTTTTTGCTGGATAAAAGCAATCTTAGGTTGACTGAAGAAAAAGAAAGAGGAACCTATATCCTCAAACCCAAACCGCATGGACTGAAAAAAGTCTTGATGGCCCCAGCAAATGAACATCTGACCATGCAAATTGCGAGTCCGATATATAGAATTCCAACGGCAGTAACGGATTGGTTTTTTTCAGCAACGATGAACCGGCATACCTGACAAAACGGTTTGAGGTTAGTGCAAATTACTCCAAATTAGGGAAAGAAGATTTTGAAACTCTGGCAGGTAAAACAGAAGAAAATGCGGGAAATAATATCAGATATAAATATTCTTATGAAGGTATGGCTGAATTGATCAAAAAATACGTTGAGCAATGGAAGGTTGAAATGGAGAAGTTTTTTAATCTGGTGGTTTTTAACTTCCTTTTTTCAAATGGTGATGCTCATTTGAAAAAAATTCCTTACTTGAGACAATAATGGCGATTATTTGTTAAGTCCTGCCTATGATCTGATGGATACAAGGATTCATGTTGATGAAGACGGCTTTTTTGCTTTGACGGACGAATTATTTAAAGAGTGGTACTGGTCCAATTGCAGAATAAAAAATATACAACACCATCCGTGTAAGGAAGATTTTATTGTATTCGGGAGAAAAATTGGAATATCCGGAAACAGAGTTGATAAATTACTTGCCCCTTTCCTTAAAAAGCAAACCGGCATTGAAATTTAGTTCAGGGATCATTTTTGAATGAGGAAACAAAACTACAGTATATGAATCATTATCATGAGCGTCTGGAAATGCTAAATCTGAGTTGATTATTTCTCGGCTGAAAATAGTTATAAATGACGAAAAATGGTTATGTTGTTTTTCAACTATTACAGAAATTGATTATCTTTAACACTACAAATGGAAGCAACCTGATACTCAAAACAGTACGTTTTCGAGGTGGTAATTCGGGAGTTTATAAGGTTTTTAAAAATTAAATATCTGATATTTAGTGGTATAGCTGATAGGTTCCGTTCCCGCCAGCTCCACGAAGAACGAAAAAGCTCCTGTAAATTATATATTTGCAGGAGCTTTTGGTTTTTAATCCGGAAATACTTGATTTTTCCATTCCGTAGATCAGCCTAGAGACTAAACATTCTTTATTTTTAAATGTTTTTGGACGAAGTTTATTTGAGAAAGACAAAATACCTGGAAGTTCTAAAGCATATTTTACTAAATATCTAATCATTTGAATATTTAAATAGAATAAGTATCTTATGCAACTTTATTAATAGTTAATATTTTCTATTTAGGTTTGTGTTTTTAAGTAGAAATTAACCTTACAAGACATAGTATATGGAGCCAAGAAAAATAGAAGAAGCATGTTCAAAATGTAAGGATCGTTGCTGTGCTCGCTGTTTCGATGATGGGGAGAATAATATTTTTGATTGCCTGACAACTGAAGAATTGGAACTGTTGGTTAAGGAAAAAAGGCATGTCCATTTTAATGCAGGCGAAACCATTTTAAAACAAAATACCTCAGCAAGTCATGTTGTTTGTATTAAACGAGGCCTGGCTAAAATTATAGCCGAAGGAGATGGTGATAAAAAATTAATTCTACGTTTGGTAGCTACACATTCGATATTAACAGGTGGCGGAATATTCATTGATGAAATAAGGCATTTCACTGTTCAGGCCGTAACTCAGGTCGAATGTTGTTTTATTGATTCTGAAAAAATTTATGAATTGGTATCGAATAATAATCGCTTTGCCTTTGAACTCCTGAAACTAAATAATCAGCAGAATATTCAGATGTTGAATAATCTGGTCGGAATTACTCAAAAATATATGCCGGGAAGAGTATCCGATTTGTTGCTGTATCTTAAAAACGAAATTTTTCTTTGCAATCCGTTTGATACCCGACTGTCGCGTCAGGAATTAGCGGATATGACAGGAATGACTATGGAGAGCTTTATCCGGATTTTGAAAGAATTTAAGTCTTCAGGAATAATAGCTGTTGATGGAACAAATATTCATGTTCTCGACGAGGAGGCGCTTCAGCTCATAAGTAGGAAAGGTTAACGTTTTTTTTTGCCCATACTCATTGATATATATCAATAGCAAAATTGCCTTTAATCATTTCATTGACTTTTAAAGATCAATTGTCTGAATTCAAAATAATCAGTTTAGGTATCTATTTTAGCCAAGTATAAAAGCGTTCGTACTTTATGCAACGTGAGGATAATAATAGTAACCTTAACATACTTATTTTATGAAACTTAACAATTTTTCCAAGCTTTTGCTTTCTGCATTTGTAGTCATGTGTATTGCTTCATCATGTGTTAAAGAAGGTCCTATGGGACTGACTGGGCCTGCAGGTGCTAATGGTAAAGACGGTACTAATGGTAAAGATGCAAATGAAACATGCAAAGTGTGTCATACTTCTACCAAAGTTGATTTAATTTCCACTCAATTCCAGTTTTCGAAACATGAATATGGCGAAGCTGCTTTTGAAGAGGCTGGTAACGTTGGTTGTACACCATGTCATGCTCAGGAAGCATTTAAAGACATTGTTGCAAGAGATGTACAACCTGTCTTCGTTCTAGGTACTAATGGTAAATATTCTCTACAATATAATACCCAAAGTAGTACTGCATATGGCGAAATTGGTTGTTCAACTTGCCATAGTTCATTACATACCACTTATGGAACTGCCGACTTAGCGTTTACTACTGTAAAACCAGTTCCTATGGTTATGTGGGGTGGTAAGAAAACTATCGATTTGAAAGCTGACGGTGGAAAAAGTAATCTTTGTGTAAAATGTCACCAACCACGTCCATTCTCAAATGCATTGACAGGAAATGTTTTAGATTATGATGCGTTGAAAACTGCAACAGGTCTTGCTTATGATGGTAACCCAAGTGGAACTACCAATATTATTAAACCGGCTTACAGGTCGCACGTGCATTATGGTGCAATAGGTGCAGTTTATGCAGGAATGGGTGGCGTTGAGTTTGCCGGAACATTACCTTACACTAATTCAGCTCATACACAAGCCGCTTCATGTTCTGATTGTCACATGGGAACTATGGCAGGAAGATCTGGTGGACATACATTTAGTGCTGTTGGTAAATTTGACGGTTGTAATGCTACCGGTTGTCACACGACTGCAATTACAGCTACCAACACCAATTTATGGTTGAATCCTCGTAATGAGATTAAAGGTCTTTTGGCTACTTTAGCAACTAAGTTATCTATTAACGGGGTTGAAATCATGAATCGCAGTAACGATCCAGAAGGAAATCTATGGTATAATATTACTGCCAAAAACTATGATGGTTATTTGAACGTTTTTGATCCTGCCCTTAATAATCCAAATCTTCCAGATCAACCTTATTATGCAAATGCAACTGGTCCATTCCAAAGTACAGCTCCGGCTCCAACAGCCCCAAATGCAACTTGGACACAAAAAGATATTGATTTCAATGCAACTTTACCAAAACTTACACTGACTAATACTCAGTTAGGTGCAATCATTAACTTTCAGTTATGTTTAAGAGATTATAGTTTGGGTATTCACAACTATGCTTATACCAAAGCTCTTTTGACTAACACAATTGCTAAACTGTAATAAGGCGATAATAAAGAATATAAAAAAGGCTTCTTTTTTTAGGAAGAGAAGCCTTTTTTTGTATAAACTTTTAAAATGAATATTATGAAAAAGTATAGTATATTCCTTATTTTAGTTTTGTTCTCATTGTTTCTGAATAGCTGTAAATACGATTTTGTTTTACCAGTTGAAGTTCCTGTGGTGAACCCTGGAGGCGAACCTGTAAGCTTTTCAACTCAGGTACTTCCGATTCTTACGGATAAATGTGTTTTGTGTCACAGTACTCAGGCTCCAACGATGGGAGCGGCAACAGCTTATGCCCAGCTTGTTCCTAAATATGTCAATACAGCATCTCCTGCAAGCAGTAAATTTTATACTATTCCAACATCAGGAACTCATGGTGCAACTGTTTCTGCAGCGCAGGGTGCATTAATTCTTCAATGGATAACAGAAGGAGCTAAAAACAATTAGTGATAACATTTAATATTCGCTGAAATGAAAAAAAATATCATATTTATAGCACTTCTTACCTTTAGCTCTATGTTCTCATTTGCGCAAGATGCGACAACTGAGACAACAGGGGCAAAAGAAAAAGACTACCCAGTTAGCGCTACTTTCGAAAGTGGTTATCTGATCGATGCTCAAACCATTGTTATTCCTGAAAAGAAAACGTTGGAAATGGGTATTCAGCATAAATTTGGATCCATTGAAAATGGACACTCCAACCTATGGGGAATTTATGGTACATCGAACATTCGACTTGCATTGAACTACGTACCGTTTAAGAATTTCCAAATTGGCGCCGGTATTACCAAAAGATACATGACAACAGACGTGAATGCCAAGTGGACTGTCTTACAACAAACCCGTAAAAATTCAATTCCTGTTTCGGTTACCTTGTATGGCAATATTGGAATTGATGGAAGAAATATTAGTGCATTCGAGTCAGGTATGGTGAGAGAAGCTTATTCCGGACCAAATCTTCATTATAAATTTTACGATCGCTACAGCTATTTTTCACAAATAATTGTAGCCCGTAAGTTTAACGAATGGCTTTCATTGCAGGCTGCAGCTAGTTTTACGCACTATAATTCAGTTGGTGTTCTGTACGATCATGATAAAGTTGGCCTTCACGCTAGTGGCCGCATCAAAGTTTCCCCACAAGGATCTATTATTTTCAATTATGACCATCCATTGAAAATAAAAGATATCTCAGAACAACGTGAGTGGACAAATCATCCAAAACCAAGCGTTGCTTTTGGATACGAAGTTTCTACCGGAACACATGCTTTTCAGATTTTCATGGCCTCTACTACCTCATTATTGCCTCAGGATAATATGATGTGGAATCAAAATGAAATGGATAAAAGCGGCTTCGCACTAGGATTTGTTATTACCCGGTTATGGGGATTTTAATCTTTAGATTTTCTTAGTTTAAGTTAGATAAAAATGGTAATTCCTATTTTAGGAAATACCATTTTTTTATTTCAAATAGGCTTAAGTTTTAGTATTTCATTAATAAGCTGATTTCGATAAAAGGTAATATTAGCTTATCAATTATATCAAATCAAAATTCGTAAAAATGAACTATCGTTTCATTGCAACTATAACAGTTCTGCTTTTTTGTATTTCATGGTCTTCTGATGCTCAGTCGTATCAGAATGCTTTGCATCACCCTTGTTTAAAGTGCCATTCACAACAATCTTATTCTTTCCTGAATTCAGTTACCAATAAGGAAGTAAAAAGGTTGATGAACCCGTATTATATTCTTGATACGGTAGCTATGACTGCTGGTGTTCATAAACCTTTCGATTGTACTGATTGTCATTCTTCAGAATATGGAACTTACCCTCATCAGGCCAACTTAAAACTCGAACCTCTGAGTACTTGTCTTGATTGCCATGGTGGTGATGAATCGTTCGCAAAATATCAATTCGAGCGGATTGATGAAGAGTTTAAGAAGAGTGTCCACTATAAGGTATATGGCGATAATTTTACCTGTACAAAATGCCACAGTCAGCATACTTACAAAGCCACTGCCCGAACAAGTGATAATGTTCTGGAAATAGTTGATTACAGCAATAAAATGTGTCTTTCGTGCCATAACGACATGAAAAAATACAAAATGGTTTCCGGTCATGAAAATCCAAAATTAGTTCAGGTTCACGAGTGGTTACCTAATCAGGAATTGCATTTTCAGCATGTTCGGTGTATTGAATGTCATACCGAAGTCGTTGATAGCTTAATGGTTTCGCACGATATACTTCCCAAAGATAAAGCTTTACGAAAATGTGTTGAGTGCCACTCAGCTAACTCACGGTTGAAAGCTTCATTATACAAGTATCAGAATTTACAAAAACGGGCTGAAGGTGGTGATCTGAATACTGTATTGGCAAACGAATCATACATCATTGGCTCTCATCAAAGTCCAATTCTTAAATTAGCAAGTATTATCATTTTCCTTCTCACTTTGGCTGGTATTGTAATACATAGTGTTTTCAGAATCTTAAAAAAGAAATAGAATGTCGGCAACTGAAAAAATATATTTTTATCCGGTTTGGCTACGTATCTGGCACGGAATTAATGCATTGGGAATAATAACTTTAATTTTTACAGGTATTTCCATGCAATCGAGTATTGAATCGGCTCAGGTAGTTGCATTTAATATGATTGTAAATATTCACAACATAGCTGGAATTGTGGTGGCGCTCAGTTATTTTATTTATTTTATCGGGAATATGGTTACCCCGAACGGTAAATATTACATTATTAAGCCACAGGGTTTTCTAAAGAAACCAATAAAACAGGCTATTTACTATGCCTGGGGAATGTTTCATGGAATGAAAGCACCTTTCCCAATTTCAGAGAAACGAAAATTTAATCCGCTTCAGAAGTATATCTATATTATTGTCATGTACATGGCTGTTCCTGTTGTAATAATTACAGGTATAGCTCTTTTATTTCCTGAAATAATAATTGAAAAGGTTTACACTTTCAGTGGTGTATTTGTGACCGCTATTTTTCATTCAGCTATGGGATTTTTTATTTCCATCTTTTTAATTATCCATTTATATATTGCTTCAATTGGAAAATCGCCACTTGAAAATTTTAAAAGCATAATTAATGGGTGGCATCAAGTTCATTAGACTTTGTGAACTTCAACATAAAAAATCATAAAATAGGTGCTGTGAATTGACAAATATCATCGGCTTGGTTATAGGATAGAGCGAAGATTTTGAGGACTTTTGATGCTTATACACGAGATGAACTATGAGAGAGAATTATAAGCTTTTTATATCCCAAAAATCAGATGGGTTTAATGACAAAATTTCCCTGGAATCCCGGAATATTGTTGTTTCGGATTCAGGGAAATCTTTTCAATTCAGATTCTCAGGCAGAGTTATTTTTCTTGCGTTTATGCTGCTGTTAGCAGTAGTTAAACTATCAGCGCAAACGAATGATGACTGCTTAACTTGTCACGACGATCCTTCGTTAACAAAAGATAGGGCGGGTAAAAAGGTTTCCCTGTATATAAAGCCTACAGCTCTCGATCATTCAGTACATAAAAATGTATTGTGTGCTTCTTGTCATACCGATGCTGCAGTGAGTGAATTTCCGCATCCCGAAACACTTAAGCCGGTAAACTGCGGGACTTGCCACCAAGATGCAAAAGATAAATACTTTAGGGGAGTTCATGGACGGGCATTTCTTGCTAATGAGAAGTATGCTCCAACCTGCAAGGAATGTCATGGAACGCATGATATCTTAAAATCAGACCAGCCTGAATCCCGTACCTATAAAATGAATATTCCTGTTTTGTGCGGATCATGCCACAAAGAGGGAGCCCCAGTTGCAAGAGCATACAATATTTCAGAACACAATATTCTTGAAAATTACAGCGAAGGTATTCATGGTCAGGGATTGTACAAAAAGGGGCTGATCGTTTCTGCTACGTGTAACAATTGCCATGGAAATCACCTCATTTTGCCACATACCAATGTTTCATCAAGTATTTCGCCTAAAAACATAGCAGCTACTTGTATGCAATGTCATGCGCGAATTGAAGATGTACATACAAAGGTGATTAATAAGGAGCTGTGGGAGAAAAAACCTGGTGCAATTCCGGCTTGTACTTCTTGCCATCCACCTCATAAGGTTGAATTAAAGAATCTGATTTCCACCATTTCGGACAATACTTGTTTGAAATGCCATTCCAGCGCAGAAACTCACAAAACAGTAAATAATAAAGTTGTTTCCTTAAAAGTTGAAGTTGGCGATTTGGCTGCTTCGACACATAAAAATATAACCTGTGTTAAATGCCATTCCGATGTAACTATTCATCTTTTCCCGTCCATGCGAAACGGCCGGAAAGGTTGATTGTTCTGCTTGTCATGCGGAGGAATCTGACATTTATTTCAAAAGCGGACATGGTCAGGCTTATTTCAATAAGAAAGAAAATGCACCTTACTGTACAGATTGTCATGGAACTCACCTGGTAAAACCAAAAACTGATGAAAGTTCGCGGACATACCGGGCTTCCATTCCAAAACTTTGTGGCGAATGCCATACTAAAATGGGAAAAGCTTCTCAGGGAACAAACCTTACTGAGGTTGATGCCTTCCACGATTATTCACAAAGTGTTCATGGCCGGAGCTTGGTAGAGAAGGGATTGCTTTCGGCGGCTGTTTGTACCGATTGTCATACGACTCATTTCAACTTAAAGCAATCGGATGAACGATCGTCGGTGAATCCTAAAAATATTGCTGCAACCTGTGGAAGTTGCCATAAAGGAATCTACAATCAATATATGGCGAGCGATCATGCTTACAGGGCCGATAATGGTGATTTAAAATATCCCACCTGCGAAACTTGCCATACAGCTCATAATATTTCGGAAGTCCATAAGGATAAGTTCATGGCCGAAATTACAACCCAGTGTGGTAAGTGTCATGAGAAACTGGCCGAGACATATCTCGAAACCTACCATGGTAAAGTTTATCAATTGGGTTATTTGCAGGCTGCCAGATGTTCTGATTGTCATGGCGCACACAATATTTATAACATTCAAAATTCAAAATCATCAGTTAGTCCTGAGAATATTGTTGGCACATGCCAGAAATGTCATGCTGATGCCAATAAGAAATTTACTGGTTACCTGACTCATGCAACGCACAACAATAAGGCTAAATTCCCATGGCTCTATTATACATTCTGGGCAATGACCGGATTGTTGGTCAGTGTCTTTATTTTCTTCGGAATTCATACACTTTTATGGCTTCCAAGGTCTATTCATGCTATGAGGAAGAAAAAGGAGCATGCAAAAGATGATACTAAAAAAGTATATGTAAGGCGATTCACCAGAAGCCAAAGCATTACCCATATTTTTGTAATTGTCAGCTTCTTGTCGCTTGCATTTACCGGAATGTTACTCAAGTTTGCCTTTATGGATTGGGCAAAGTTCCTGGTGCAATTAATTGGCGGTGCTCAGATTGCCGGAATCATTCATCGTTTTGCTGCAGTTATAACCTTTGGCTATTTCTCATACCATGTTTATTCATTGTTTAAAATGAAGATAGAGAAGGGAATGAGCTGGAAGGATTTCATCTTCGGAAAGAATACGCTCATGTTTAACGGGCAGGATTTGAAAGACTTTGTGGCTTCGGTTAAATGGTTTACGGGAAGGGGACCGCGTCCATCATATGGAAGATGGACGTATTGGGAAAAATTTGACTACATGGCTGTATTCTGGGGAGTGGTTGTGATCGGTTCAACCGGTTTGGTTCTTTGGTTCCCAGTATTTTTTACTAAATTTTTACCGGGCTGGTTAATTAATGTGGCTCAAATCATACATAGCGATGAGGCACTTCTGGCTGTCGGATTCATTTTTACGATCCACTTCTTTAATACACACCTTCGTCCGGAAGCTTTCCCGATGGACACTGTTATTTTCACCGGAAAAGTTCAGATCGATGAATATAAAGAAGATCGTCCACGTGAATTTGATGATCTTGAAAAATCAGGACGATTAGAAGAAGTTGTATCAAAAACTGAATTTTCGGAAAGGAGAATGAAAACCGTAAAATTCTTCGGATATGTTTTCCTTTTCACCGGTCTCATTATAGTCCTTTTGATTATTTACTCTTTGCTCTTTCATTAATTGGTGAGTAGCCATAACGGAAATGGATTAGTTATTAGGTTGATTATGATATTTCTTATTTTTTGACAGGCAAGTTACAGTGTTGAAAACCATATTTTTAAAAATTAATTTTTATGAAATTACCATCATCGATTAAAAATTGGGTTTCGATTTCCGGAGCAGTTTTGGCCATTTTCAATTTGGCTACTATCTTTTCATTAGTGATTCTGAACTGGGCTTTTAATTTCGGAGGCACTTATATCGGGCTGTTTATTTATATGGTTTTGCCCGTATTTATGATATTTGGCTTGCTGATGATCCCAATTGGAATGAGGATTCACAGGAAGGCAGCCAGAAAAGCTGATCAACTAGGCGAAGTCAGAAATTGGCCGATTATCAATTTTAATAATATAGCTACCCGAAATGCAGCTATAATATTCATTTTTGGGACGGTTTTTTTGCTTGTTATTTCATCCATTGGTAGTTATGAGGCATTTCATTATACCGAATCAGTTGAGTTCTGCGGAAAATTATGTCATCAGGTAATGGAACCCGAATATACTACCTATCATGGTTCATCGCACGAACGTGTCGCTTGTGTTGAATGCCATGTAGGTTCAGGTGCCAGCTGGTATGTAAAGAGTAAAATGTCAGGCTTATATCAGGTTTATTCTGTTTTGGCTAAGAAATATCCGACACCGATCCCAACACCGATTTCTAATTTGCGCCCTGCAAGGGAAACCTGTGAGCAATGTCACTGGCCCGAAAAATTCTATGATGGAAAGTTAAGAGTTAAGCAATCGTACCTTGCTGATGATACAAATACGGAAGAAACAATCAGCCTCCAGGTTAAAACGAGTTCGAAAATGACTCCAGCCGGATTTCAACGAGGAATCCATCAGCACATCAGTCCTGATGTCCGGATTGAATATAAGACTACTTCGTCAAATCGGCAGGTCATTCCATGGGTGAAATACACTAATATCAAGACCGGTGTTAGCGAAATCTTTACAGATAGTGAAAACCAGCTAAGCCAGGCAAAATTGGATTCTCTTGAAACAAGGGTTATGGATTGTTTGGACTGCCATAACCGGCCAGCCCATAACTATCGCACTCCGCAGAGCTTTGTGGATCAATCGTTGAGTGAAGGAAAGATTTCGAAAGAGTTGCCTGGGATTAAGCAAATAGCGATGAAGATTCTATATAAAGATTATTCGACTAAGGATTCTGCATTTTTAGCCATCAGGAATCAGGTTACCGAATTCTATAAGGCTGGCAATCCAGCGTTGCTGACCGACAAGAAAGCGGATATTGAGGCAGCTATCCTTGAAATACAGAATGGATATTCAAAAAATATATTCCCATTCATGAAGTCGAGCTGGAAAGCGTATCCAAATAATATTGGACACATGGAATCTGATGGTTGTTTCAGATGCCATAACGACCGGCACGCTACCGAGAAGGGCAAAGTTATTTCAAAGGATTGTAATTTATGCCATACCATCTTGGCACAGGGAACTCCTGGGAAAATGGAATACTCAAATTCGCTGGAACCGCTTGAATTTAAGCATCCTGTTGATGTTGAAGATGCCTGGAAAACAGAACTTTGTTCGAGTTGCCATTCGCAATTGTACTAGCAGAGCCCTATTGACAAATATTAAGTGTTTTTTTTTTGAGAGTTGTTATTTTTAATGCATTTTTGTTATCGATTGAATTTGGAAATCAGACACGAATACCAAAGTGCACATACCTGAGATTAAAAAAATTATTCATTAAATACTTAAACAACAATGACTATGAACTTCAAAAAAATTATTTTTTTACTGGGAATGGTAGTGCTTACCATTGGCATGGTAAACGCTGAGGATTTTAAATATGTTGGTGCTGCTAAATGTAAAATGTGTCACAATAAGGCAGACAAAGGCGAGCAGTACAACAAATGGGCTAGCAGTAAACATGCTAAAGCTATGGAAAGCCTGAAAGGAGCTGATGCCACTAATCCAAAATGTTTGAAATGCCACTCAACTGCTGCAGGTGCCGATCAGGCATTAGTTGCTACAATTACTGTTGCTGAAGGAGTTTCTTGCGAATCTTGTCACGGTGCAGGTAGCGCTTATAAAGTGGCTACAACAATGAAGGATAAAACCTTGGCAATGTCAAAAGGTATGATCATGCCTGACGAAAAAGTGTGTAAAAAATGCCACAACGAACAAAGTCCGAATTACAAAGGATTTAATTTTAAAGAATATTCGGCTAAAATAGCCCACGACGATCCTACAACAAAATAAACGTAGGTTCAGTCCGATTCAAAAAAATTCCTTTGTTTTAAATTAAAGCAAAGGAGTTTTTTTTGAATCCTATGTCATTACAGTTCTTTTTCATTGTTGTGTATAAATTTGGTCCAGTTGTTTGAAATTGAAAAATTAGTTTAATGAAACGAACATGCCGCTGGAATTATATTAAAGCAAGCGGCACAAAAAAGAATACAAATTTGGGTTCAATGTTGGGGCTTTCTGGTATGAGAGTTCCATGTGAACTTACTGACAATCAATTTATTAATATCGTTATTTTCTCATGAAAAAAATAGTTTCTTTTTTATCCTCCATGTTCTTTACCGTGTTGCTCTTGATGATGTTTGCCATCTCAATTGCCTATGCAACATTTATCGAAAATGATTTTGGAACAGAGACCGCACAGGCATTGATTTATCAGGCCTGGTGGTTCGAATTGTTGCTTTTGGTGGGTGTAATCAATCTGATTGGAAGTGTAATCAGGTATAAGCTAGTTTCACGAAAGAAATGGGCTATTTTATTGTTTCACCTCGCTTTTATCCTGATAATTATTGGGGCCGGAGTAACCCGATATTTTGGGTTTGAAGGTAGTATGCATATTCGCGAAGGTGAATCGACTAATAAAGTTGTATCCGAAGCAACTTATATTGACGTGAAAGCTAATGTAAACGGCAGTGAAGTTAGAAAAGCTACAAAAGTAAAATTTACTCCAAATACGAATAATAACTACCGGGAAACGATTCAGATCGGTGGTAAGGAAGTCACCGTAGAAAATGAAATATTTGTGCCAAATGCATCCGAAACCATTGTTCCTGACGCAAATGGGTTGCCCATAATTTCATTGTTGCATAGTGATGAAATAACACAACGTAAAGATTTTCAGTTGTCGCCCAACGACAAAAAAGTGATTGGATCGACAAGCTATGGCTTTGAAACCGGTGACGGATCGGCAACTGTTGTCTTCTCCCGAAATGGAAACGGTTTGAACCTGGTTTGCGCCGATACAGTGCTTGTTTCGTCGATGATGGGTCAAACTGGAGAGAAACTGCTTCCGCATGTAAGTTATCCAGTGATGGAGAAAAGTTCTTATATGGTCGGCCGTTCAGGTTTCGTTTTAAAAGCATATTTGCCTAAAGCAATACCAACATTGGTTCAAGTTGCTCAAGCTGATGGAGGAGGAGAAGATGCTTTTACCGCTAAAATTACATCAGGAAACGAAGTCCGGCGGGTCAATGTTTTTGGCATTGCCGGTGGTGTGTCGGAGCCTGAAACGGTTACAATAAATGGCATTAACCTGAGCATTTCTTATGGTTCGGTGGTGCGCGAGTTGCCTTTCAGCATTCATCTTCGCGACTTTCAACTCGAGCGATATCCTGGTTCGATGAGCCCATCATCGTATGCAAGCGAAATCACTTTAAAAGACCCGGCATCGTCGGTTGAACGGCCATTTCGAATTTTTATGAATAATATCCTGAAATATCAGGGATATCGATTCTTCCAGTCTTCTTTCGATAAGGATGAGTTGGGAACCGTTTTGTCTGTAAATCAGGATTATTGGGGAACATTCATTTCCTACCTTGGATATTTTTTGATGGCTTTGGGAATGGTATTTACCGTGTTCAGCAAAAGCAGTCGTTTTCAAACGCTTGTTCGCTTAAGTTCAAAACTTCAGGCGCAACGTAAAACGGTAAAAGTTGTTATGCTTGGGCTACTCTTAACCGGATTAGGCTTGTCGGGGAATTCAGCTTTTGGAGCCGAAAATTCTGCAGCAAAAGAAAAGCATATTGATGCGTTTGGTGAATTGCTGGTTCAGGATCATCAGGGACGAATTGAGCCAGTGAGTACGCTTGCATCCGATTTATTGCGAAAAATTGCAAAGGCAGACAACTGGGACGGAATGCCGGCTGTTGAATTTTTCCTTGAAATGAGTGCCAATCCAGGCAAATGGAAGACAGTGCCGCTGGTGAAAGTGGGTCATGCTGATTTAGCCAAGACTTTAGGTGCAGCAAACGGATTCGTTTCATTTCAGCAGATGTTCGATGCTGCTGGAAATTACCGGTTGAATGATATGGTGCAGCAAGCTTACAACAAAAAACAGACGCAGCGAAATAAATTTGACAAGGAAGTTATGAATGTTGACGAGCGAGTCAATATATGCTACCAGATTTTTAAAGGCGATTTCTTAAAGATATTCCCGGTACCAAACGATGAGCGCAAAACTTGGGTGACATCTTCCACTCTTCCACAAACGATGAAAAAGGAAGAGTCTGATTTTGCAGGAAACATCTTGAATATGTATTACGAAAGTTATTTTCAGGCTGAAGCTTCCGGAAATTGGTCGAAACCTGACGAGAATTTAGGCTATATCAAAAAATATCAGCGCACTTATGGTGCCGATATTATTCCTTCGTCAACCAAAATAAGCATGGAAATTTTTTATAACGAATGGAATATCTTTGGAAAACTGGCTAAAATATATGCTCTGTTGGGCTTTGTTTTGCTGGTGCTTCATTTTATGCTCATTTTCAAATCGGGCGCTGGTTTGTCTAAATACATTAATATTGGAACAATATTGATTTCTGTGGCATTTCTTTGTTACACGCTGGGTTTAATAGCCCGGTGGTACATTGCAGAGCATGCCCCGTGGAGTAATGGATACGAAACCATGATTTATGTGGGATGGGCCACCAGCCTTTCCGGATTTGTTTTCATGAGAAGATCGCCGATTACTTTGGCCATAACTACACTTTTAGCGGCAATTATTCTTTTTGTGGCTGGAATGAGCTGGATGAACCCTGAAATCACCAATCTGGTTCCGGTACTGAAATCGTATTGGTTGGTGGTTCATGTGGCTATCATAACAGCCAGTTACGGCTTTTTCGCCATGGGTGCTTTACTCGGAATGCTCAACCTGGTGTTGATGATCCTGAGAAACAAAAACAACAATCAACGAATAAGTTTTACCATTCTCGAAGTTTCGTATATCGTTGAAATGGCCCTGATTATTGGTCTGTTTATGCTTACCATTGGTTCGTTTATTGGCGGCGTTTGGGCCAACGAGTCATGGGGCAGGTACTGGGGCTGGGATCCCAAAGAAACATGGGCATTGGTAACTGTACTGGTTTATTCCATTATTCTGCATCTCCGGAAAGTTCCTGGGCTAAAAAGCGCATTAGGGTTAAACAGCCTTGCTCTTTTAGGTTTGGGTGCGGTGCTAATGACTTTCTTCGGCGTAAACTACTATTTGTCGGGAATGCACTCCTACGGAGCAGGCGATCCTCCGCCAATTCCTAATGGCTTGTATGTGGCCATTGTGGTTGTATTTGGCCTTATTGCAGGCGCCTGGCGTGCCGAAGAAAAGAATGGGAATATATCCGACCCGGATGACGTTCAGGAGTAAGAATCAGATTTAATCGCATATACAAGAAGAGTCCATCACCAATTCAGGCAATGGACTCTTCTTTTTGTAAAGGACTTGTACGTTCCCACCGTCCTGTTGGTAGAAATGGCGTCCGAGTTAAAGGGTAGGTTGCACGAGTTAAGAATTTAGGTGTCCGAGTTAAAGGTTTTACCACACGGGTTAAGAATATGGGCAGCCGAGTTGACTAAAGCCTCAAAACGAATACCTCAAACTTACCATCGATTTGAAATTTCGGGGTAATCCCGGGTAATAATAGCGCGGAGACTGGCTTCCGGCAGCAGTGGCATTAATCAGAATCATGGAAGCGTAATGTGTATTCAGCAAATTCTGAATTCCGCCCGAAAGGCTGATCGAAAGGTTTTTGAATGATTTTTCGTATCCGGCCATCAGGTTTGCTAATTGGTAAGCATTTGAATAAATAGAGTTGTCATCTCGAATTGGCATTTTACCAATAGTCTGGTAGTGCAGGTTCACAAAAAATCCTTTGGGATGGGTGGTTTCAAGCATCCAGTTGGTAGTTGTAGCCGGAGTTCCCGTAAGTTTGTTTCCTGAATAATCACTTCCGTTATCCACAAATTCAGCAAAACGGTATCGGGTAAGGTTGGCATTCATCCGGAAGTAAGTTGACCACATTGGCTTATCAATCAATTTGTAATCCAATTTAAATTCCAGACCCGGATGGCTGGTCGCTCCGGCATTAATTCCTATATAAGCATCTTCGGCAGTTCGCCGGGCTACCAGTAAATTCTTCACTTTCATGTAATAGGCCGAAAGTTCCAGGTAGAGCGACTTTCCAACAGAAGCTTTGGTTCCCAGTTCGAGGTTCCATCCTGTTTCGGGTTTGATCGAGGTATTGCGCTGGCCGTTGGGCATCAAAGTTTCTTCGAGAGTGGGAGGGGAGAACCCATGGCTGACTACTGTAAAGATTCGAACGTTTTCAGAAGCGATCCAACTGGCGGCCAATCGCGGAGAAACCACCGGATTAAACCGATGTTTCCCACCCTGATCGCCGTCTGTGAGAAATTGATCGTGGTAGTTGTAGCTGGTCTGGTTTCGGTTCAGGCTGGCCGAAACAATCAGCTTTTTCTGGAAATTCAGGTCTGCCAGAATGAAGAAATTGTTGTACCAGCGGATTTCCTCGTTGTCGGAAAGGAGATTTCCGGCAACTCTATTTTTATTCTGAAGGGTTTGCCACTGATAGTTTTCAGTAAAAAACTCATTGCCCAATATGATTCTGGTGGTTGAATTAGATGATTGATATTTCTTCTCCAAAACCGAGCGGAATCCCAGATAATGATTCTTTTCCTGAAGGATATTGAAAGGTCGCAACTCGTTGTTCTTATTGGTTTGCCCGAATGTACTGATTTTGGTCTGCCAGTTTTTATTCAGGGTTTGCTGAACAGAAATACCTCCAAATGCCCGGCTATAATCTTCGTAACCTCTCACTGCAGACCAGTTTGGTGCTGCTTTTTCCGGAGTTTCCTGAAAGGTTTTCAGGTCGATGGAACTTGGGATAAAAGCATCCATTTTGATGAAGGCTGCCAGCAGATCAATTTTGGTGCGGTTTTGGGTAATCGAAGAAGTCCAGGTCAGGTTGTGCCGGTTGGTTTCGTTGTTTTCGCGGTACCCATCCGAATGAAGGTGCGAGTAAACCAGCGAATGTCCGGCATTTTGGCCCGAAACAGATAACTTTCCGGTGTATTTAATGGTTTGGAACGATCCAATGGAAACCTGCTGTGAAAATTGATCTTTCGATGGTTTTGCCGGATTAAACAGCAACAATCCGCCAAGGCCAGATCCGTAAAATCCGGAGGCTGGCCCCTTGACGATTTCGATATCAGCAATCTGTTCCAAATCCAAATCTTCGAGCGTAGTTTCTCCAACTCCATTAGTTAAAGGAATGTCACCATAATAGGCTCTGATTTTGTTGCTTCCGTAGGGCGAACGGGTGCCAATTCCACGAATAGTGAGCCGGTTGGTGTTTATCGATCCACTTTGCATCCAGACTCCCGGCATTTTATTTACCGATGGCGCCAACGTGAATGATGGCTCCCGAAGCAGCTGACGGTTGGTGATCAGATTGATTGACCCAGGCGTGTCTTTTAACCTTTTATCCGACAGAAATGCTTTTACTACCACTTCCTGAACATTTACATTTTCTGGAATCAGGTAAACGTTCAGCTTCATTTTCTTCGGAAAATCCGAAATCCGAAAGACTTGATAACCCTCCGCTCGTAAAACCAGTTGTCTCGGGATTGCGTTGGATTGAATCTGGAAAAATCCATCGGAAAACAAGACTTCAGTCGAGTCTGTTTGAAGCACGAAAGCCTGTACCGGTAATCCGGTTTCTGCGTCGTAAACCCTGCCCTCGATATGAGATTGTGCTTTTGTCGAAAATGAGATCAGTAAAAATAATGCCGAAAGGAAAAAGAGCGAAAATAATCGATTCTGGGTTAGTCTCATTGTCTGACCAACTGTCAATCTTTTATCTTCTTTGGTTTGCAGAGTTTATCTTCTTTTTTCGCTTTTCGTTCGCAACGTTTGCAAACGAATTTTACGTCATCTTTTTCCTTGTATTCTTCGTTTTTACACTGTGTTTTCGACATGTTCTGTTATTTATCCTGTTCGATGTGCTGTAAAACAACCGTAACCGGATAATTGTTTTTCAGGTATTCAGCTAATTTTTCGGCTGCATACACCGAGCGGTGTTGCCCGCCGGTACATCCAAAGTTCACACACAGATGCGAAAAACCCCTGGATGAATAAACCTCAACCGATTGCGACACTAAACTGATAACAGATGTCATAAAACTTGCAATGGTTGACTTTTCTTCCAAAAACTCCTGAACCTGCGGATCTTTTCCAGTGAGGTGTTTGAATTCGGCATAGCGGCCCGGATTGTGAATGGCCCGGCAATCGAAGACAAATCCGCCACCATTTCCTGAAGGATCGTGCGGAATACCTTTTTTATACGAAAAGCTGCTGATTCGCACGGTTAGCCTGTCATTCGACGGACTGATTGTTTTCAGGAATACCGATTCAGTAACAGCTTTCAGCACTTTAAACAATTCAGGAAGTTTTACCTGAATGGTATTTTTGGCAAGCAGCGTTTCGAGATTTTTAAGAGCAAATGGGATACTTTTCAGAAAATGTTCCTTTTTTTCGTAAAATCCGCGGAATCCATAGGCACCCATGGCCTGCATAATTCTTATCAGAACATAACCGCCAAACAATGATTTGAATTTCTCGCGATCAACCTGTTTGTATTGGTTCAGTTCGTCTAAATAGAATTCCAGCAATTCTTCGCGTTCGGCCTCCGGAATATTGGCTTTGGCATCGTACAGAAGTGAAGCCAAATCGTATTGAAGCGCACCTTTTCTCCCGCCCTGGTAATCGATGAAATAAACTTTATCGTCTTTCAGCATCACGTTTCTCGACTGAAAATCGCGGTATAGAAACGCATTGTTATCGACTGCCAGCAGGTAATCGCTGAATGCCTGAAAATCATCTTCCAAAGCTTGTTCGTCGAACGATATTTTGGCCAGCTTCAGGAAATAATACTTGAAATAATTCAAGTCCCACATCATCGACTGTTTGTCGAAAGCCTCGCGTGGGTAGCATACGCTGTAATCGATGTCTTTTCCGGCAACCAGTTGAATTCGCGGAAGTTCCCGCAGAACCTTTTTGTATTCGTCAACTATTTTGGTCGAAAACCCTTCATTTTCGCGGGTCACACTGATAAAGTCGAACAATGTGGTATTTCCCAAATCTTCCTGAAGATAGCAATCGATGTTTCCGTTAACGGCATAAATGTGTGGAACAGGAATGTTTTTGTTCCGGAAGTGAGCCGAAAACTCCAGAAAAGCCTGATTCTCTTTTATATCCTGATTATATGCGCCAATGACCTGATGACTGATGCTTTTCATTCGGGCATACTCACGGTAAGAGCCGGAGGCTGGTAATTGTTCGAAAAAGGTAACTTCTTCCTTAAAATACGATTCAAACAATCTGATGAGCTGATCTTTTATTTTGAGTTCCAAATTTAATTGTATTTGCTGTTTGTTTGATGAGTGAACGGGTGACTCCAAAGCATCCGCTCGCTTTTTATAAAATTAGTTGTTTTTTTGTAATTCTTCTTTCAGCTTTTTAAGCTGATCCTTTGGATATTTATCATCAGGCTTCATCGTAAGTGCCTTGTTGTAATTGAAGCGTGCAACGCTATAGTTTTTAAGTTCCATCGCCTGATCGCCTTCTTCTATGAGTTTATTGTATTGCTCATTTTTTTGATCCTGTGCATCCTGATCAATCAGTTTTTGGATGTCTTTGAGCTTTATCCTTGGATAATTTTCATCTTTCTTTATGCCCACAGCTTTATTGTAGTAAAAACGAGAAATAGCCATGTCTCTGTTCGCAAATGCTTCGTCGGCTTTGGCGATAATGTCGCGGTATTCTTTTTCGTCTTTTTCAGAAAGAAGAGAATTTGTAAGCGCCAGAATTTCATTAATCCGGTCCTTTGGATATTTTTCCCATGATTTAATCCCTAATGCTTTATAATAGAAAAATTTAGCTATCTGGTAGTTTTTGCTTGTAAAGGCATTGTCGGCATCGTTAATGGCCTTGTCGTATTCCGAAATATCAACTGCTGATAATTGAGAATCAATTAGTTTCCGGATCAGGTCGATTTGCTTTTTAGGATATTCTTCTGATGGTTTTATTTCTGATGCTTTGTAGTAATAGAACCGTGCTACGGTATAATCTTTCACTCCAAACAAATCATCAGCTTTTTTTATTGCTTCGTCATAATTTGTAATCGTGTTATATATCTGGGCTCGCGCTTCTGTTGCCTGTGCCGATTCCTGCGGATTGTAGATAGGTCTTGATACCGGATGGGCTGGTTCATTTTCAGGAAGTTTTATGACATATGTTTCCACGGGTTTGGCTTCATTCATCAGTTTATCCATCAATGCCATTTGTGTTTTTGGATACGATTCATCCGGCTTAATTAACGAAGCTTGTTGATATTGAAGCTTAGCGATACTATATGATTTATCGCGATAAGAATTATCTGCCAGGGAAATCGCCTGACGATATTTTTCGTCGATTTCGCGCTGAGCATTAGCCAATCGGTCTTTGTTGCGCTGATCGATCAGAACATCAATTTCTTTAATTCGCTGAGCCGTTAATTTTTCATCAGGTTTTATCGATTGCGCCATCTGAAACTGCATTTTCGCAGAAGAAAGCTGATCGTCTTTTAACGCTTTTTCTGCCTTTTCCAATGTCTCGGCATACGCTTTATTTGCCGCTGAATTGCTCAACGCAGCCAGATTTGCATCTGCAATTTTCTGGTTAACTTCTTTCAGCCTGGTTGCCGGATATGTTTCGTTCGGCTTAACGCTTAACGCTTCAGTATAACCGGTTTTTGCATTTACCCAGTCTGAGGCATCAAAGGCTTTATCAGCTTTTGCTATCGCATTGTTATAGCTTTGCTCACGTGCAGCCAATTGTGCTTGTATATCTTTAATCTGATTTTGTGGATACTCTTCTTCTGGCTTAATCTTCAGTGCGTTCTGATATTCGGTTAATGCTTCGTTGAGTTGAGATTCAGTGAAATACCCATCAGCAAGCTTGATGATTCGTTTGTATTCTGCATCTTGCTTTGCCAGAAGTTGGATCTTATCTTCAATTTCGTTGATATACTTTTGAATCACAGATCTTTGATCAGGTTTAATACTAATGGCATCATTGTATTTTTTGATCGCCAGTTCGTATCTCTTGTTTTGGTCATGCTCTTTTGCAGATGCCATGGCGGCATTAAATACCTTGTCTTTGGCTTTCTGGATAGAGTCTTGTTGTGCCTTTTGATCCGTAATCATCTTATCCATTTCTTGTTGTGCCAGCAAGTCTTCAATTTTTGCTATCTGGTCCTTTGGATATTTTTCATTGGGTAAAGCGGTTAATGCATCAGTATAATGAACTTTTGCAGCTTTATATTGCTTTCCTGCAAATTCTTTATCGCCTGCGGCCACAGCATTGTTGTACTGTTCTCTGTCAGCTTTTTCTTTTGCCAGTCGTTGAGCTTCTTCCATCGCAGTCAATTTCGCAGTTTCTTCAATCTGGGCAAGCATTCGGTCGATTTCTGAAATACGCATCGGGGGTAGTGGTTCAAAGGGCTTCAGGTTATAGCCTTTTTGATATAAGCTTCGGGCTTCTTTTAATTTATTTGCCTGAAATGCATCTTGAGCAGCCTGTATAAACTGTTCGTATTGTTTGTTCTTTTCTTCTGCTTTCTGAAGTTCATCGATAAGCCCGTCGATTTTAGTGATTTGATCTTTAGGATATACTTCAGATGGTTTTAATGTCAGAGCTTTCTGGTATTTTTCCTTTGCAACCAGGTAGCTCTTGTTTTTGAAATCATTGTTTGCATCAGCAATTAATGCTTTGTACTGATCGTCAAACTTCTTTAAACGAATATTCTCAGCTTCGATATCAGCCTTTTTCTTTTCGATATCCTTCAGCCTCTGCGTGGCGTATTGATCATCTTTTTTATATTTCAGTGCATCCTGATAGCTTGTTGTGGCCTCGTCAAACTGATTTGAGTTAAAGGAGTTATCGGCTTTGGCTATTGCAGTTTTGTAGTTTTGTTCGTTTTGCTCTTTCATGAGCTTTGCAATCAAATCCAGCTGATCCTGCGGATATTTCTCATTTGGTATTATCAGCAAGGCTTCATTGTAAGCCAACAGTGCGGAGCTATATTCTTTATTGCCAAAGTGATTGTCGGCCCGCTGAATGACTTTCTGATAGGCGTCACGGGTAGCTTTTAGTGCAGCGTCATTACGTTCCTGTTCTGCAATTAAATTATTGATCTCATTTATTCTTTTGGGCGGAACAACTTCTGAAGGGATTAAATTGTAGGCCTTCATAAATGCATCTTTGGCTTTTATCAGATCCTTAATTTTAAATAGAGATTCTCCTTCAGCCAGAGCCTGATCAAAATCAAGTCTGGTTTTAGCTTCTGCTTCCCGCTGGGCCAGCAACTCATCAATTTTTGCCACCTGACGTTTCGGATAATCAGAATCTGGCATATATTGGAGTACTTCTACATACTTTTCGCGAGCTTCCGTATATTGTTTAGCGGTTAATCTATTGTTTGCTTCGGTAATGGCTTTGTTGTATGCCTGAGTGTTTCGGGCAATCTGGGCGATTTTCGCTTCGGTTTGACCATATTTTTCTTTAGCTACCGGATCGTTTGGGTTAATGCTTAAAGCGGCCTCATAGCCCGTTTTAGCCGAATTGAAGTCATTTTCACTAAATGATTTGTTGGCACTTGCCATGGCCTGATTAAATGCATTATTCAGCTTTTCCTGCTGTTGTTTTTGAGCCTCTTCGTCACGACGGCGATTTTCAGCAAGGGTTTCATCAATTTTTCGGATCTGATCTTTTGGATAAACCTGATCCGTTTTTATTGTGAGCGCTTTTCTATATTCAGCCTGAGCATTGGTGTAGTCTTTCTTTTCAAACAAATTGTCGGCTTGCTCAATGGTGATCTTGTATTCAGTTTCTATCCTTGCTTTTTCCTTCTCAATTCCGTCGAGTATGCTTTCAATTTCTGTAATTCTTTTCTGCGGATAGCTTTCCGTTGATTTTATTGCCGAAGCTTCCTTGTATTTATTCAACGATTCGGCGTAGATTTTTGATGTAAATAGTTGATCTGCAACTTTAATTGTATTGTTATAAGCCAATAATTCCGACTTTGCTTTTTCTTCAAGTTGCTTTTGATCTGATTGTATTTTCTGGATCTCCGCAATTTTCGATGTCGCATAGCTGTCGTTTGGTTTCAGAACGAGGGCCGAGTTGAAAGAATTAAGCGAACCAGCATAATCTTTTTGACCAAAATTTTTATCGGCCTGTGCAATTGCTGCCTGGTATTCTTTTTCGATCCTTGCTTTTTCTTTCTCTATTCCATTGAGTATACCTTCAATTTCTTTTATTCTTTTCTGAGGATAAGTTTCATCAGTTTTTAAGGCCTGGGCTTCTTTGTACTTATTTATTGATTCAGGATAACTTTGAGCTGTAAATAATTGATCAGCAACTTTAATTGTTTCATTGTAAGCCAGTAATTCAGATTTTGCTTTTTCCTCAAGCTGTTTCTGCTCCGATAAAATCTTCTGAATTTCTTCAATTCGGGCAGCCGCAAGATTATCTTTAGGTTTCACTTCAAGAATACTGTTGAATGACAGGAGTGAATTGGAATAATCTTTTGCCAGGAAACTTTTCTCTGCCTTTTTCAACAAAGCTTGGTACGAATCTATTTTTTTGAGCTGATCTTTTGGGTATGTATCAGTTTTCTTAATTTGGAGTGCTTTGCTGTATCCCGAAATGGCATCATCAAATTGATTGTTGTTAAAATTCTGATCGGCTTGTGCTATCAAACTAGCATATTCTTTTTCTGCTAATTCCTTATTCTTTATGTTCTGAATGTCCTCGATTCTTTTCTTGACAGAAGTATCAGATGGTTTTAACCTTTGCGCTTCAGTAAATAAATTTAGCGCTTCATCAAAGTTATTGGCTGCAAATGCTTTTTCTGCTTTGGTTACCAGGTTGTTAAAATCAATTTCTTTTGATTCGGTGGCTGCAATTTCTGCCAGTTTAGTCTTTGGATAAGCTTCAGGTTTAGATTTAAGGGCTTCCTGATACCGCATCTTGGCTTCTGGTAAGTCGTTTTTTGCCAAAGCCTGATCGGCAAGTTGAATGGCTTGTTGATATTTTCTGTCGTTTTCGACAGCAATAATTGCCAGTTCCGTTTCGGCTATTCTGTCTTTAGTAAGTTGATTGTCAGGTTTTAATTCCAGTGCTTTTTTATACATGCTCAATGCCTGGATATAATCTTTCGCTTGTACAAAATTGCCGGCGGCCTGTGTGGTTTGGTTAAATTCTTTTTCGAGTTGTTTAAGTTGTGCTTGCTGTTGCTTTTCCTGATTAATCAGATCGATTTGTTTCTGTGGGTAATTATCCTCAGGAACCAATTGTTTGGCTTGATTATACAACGTAATCGCCTGATCGTAATTTTTTGATTTGTAGTTGTTATCAGCGTTGGCAATCAAATCTTTAAACTGATTTTGTTTTTCAAGTAAGGCCAGCAGCTGGTCGATTTCATTGATTCTTCCGTTCGAAAAAACATCACCAGGCTTATATTGCAAGGCTTCCTCATAAATTGGCTTGGCTTCCTTATAACTTTTTTTGTCGAAAAAGCCATTCGCTTTAGCAATAGCCGACTTATATTTTTCTTCTAATTCAGTCTTTTGTTTTTCAGTAATTTCAAGTGCTTTTACCAGATCCTGAAGTTCAGATACACGATCATTTGGATATGCCTTTTCAGGAAACAGTTTACGGGCTTCGAGATATTTCATTAAAGCCATCTGGTATTCACCTCTTTGGTAAAGCGCATCGGCTTCTTTTATTATCTGGTCAAAATTTCTTTGTTTAGCAGCTAAATCCTGGGCATTTTCTTTTGTAATTGATGATGCTTCTTTTCCAACCTGGTTATCTTTCGCTTTTGCATTTGCAATCTGTTCTGTAAAGTCAAAATCAGATATATAACTTTCTTTCTCAAAATTGTCGATATCCTTTCCGTAGAATATTCTTCCTGAAGGTTTTAACGTGAAACTTTTATCTATTCCCTCAAATTCCTTAGTTAGTTGAACGATCATTGGGAAAGGGGGAAAATCATTGTCGCGCTGCCATACCTCTTGTGGAATATCGGTCGAAACAATAATGATTTTATTAAAGTGCCCTGGATATTTGAAAGTGAGGCTAAATTCGTTGAAAAATTCAAGTTCGAATCTGAAGCGTCCGTTCTTTGGAATATCGATATTCGATGTTTCTTTTCCGTTTTTTGTTACTTCAATTGTACCATTTCCAGTTCCTTCTGTTTCGGGCACAATTTTACCGGTTATAACAAAATACTTTTTGCTTTGAGCTTGTAATGGAAGCTGAAATAACAGATTAAGAATCAGAACCCCCCAAAAACCTATCCAACTTATCTTTTGCATATGTATTTGAATTCAATGAAAAAATTTTTGAAGCGAATTGAGATTTCTCAGAATAATTTAATCGCCTCGTAAAAATAACCAAATCAACGAAAAGATAAGCATCATACTCGTGTTTATTGAGGAGATTATAGATTATATCTGATCAGTTGATAACGTTTGTAAATGGATTTTATTGAACTGAAGTAATAAGCACCAGCTTAGTTTTTTTTGCCAGGTTGAACTTACTTTTCAGAATACCTGATATTCCCGTAATTTGACTTTGTTTTCCTGGGATTGGATTTTGGTACTCTGATTGGAATTGCCCTTTTCAACATATTCGACATCAAGAATGGTCGGTACCCTTTCAAAACAGTCGGTTTGAGATGAATAGCAGATCCGTTGCACATGAGTACCGGAATATAAATTCGCAGGATTTTGATTATCAACAAAAAGCTTAACCGTCATTAAAAAATGCGGAAAATTAGATGAGCCGATTGTTGATTTTTCAGGAACATCGGTATTGACAATGATTGTTTTTGGTAGATTTCCTTTTTTTGTGAAGGTAAGCTGGTATTCTGCATTATATTCAAGCTCAAGCCTGAAACGGTCATTGTCAGGTATTTGAAATGAAACAGCCTTTTGATCGTTTTTGATAATCTGGATGGTGCTGTTGCCCGCAAGATTACTATTTAATTCAGGACTAATTTTCCCGTTGATAATGAAATATTGACGGCTTTGAGATTGCGCGGAAAAGCGTAGGATAACACTTAAAAGAAGGATTAATACAATCTTAAACTGAGCTGTTCTATTCATTTTCTTTCAGAAAAAGTGAGTCGTTTTGGTTTTTGATTGAACGAACGCAAAGGTTCGAAAAACTAACGTATATTCCAAAAATGGCTGAAAGGTAACCCTCCTTGCTAATTTTAGCTAATTATCTTTCTTTCCCCATGGCTTTTGATGCCTGAGATTTTTGAAAAATGCATGGTTTAATTGAAATGCCACCAAAGTAAAGTGGCACGGATGCTTTTTTCTTTATTTTTGCTTAATACTTTTTGTACAGTGAAGTTTGAAAACCTATTTCGGAAGAAATCAATTTCGCATATTTTAAGCGATGCCGACTCGTTGGAAGGAAGCACCGGTGGCATGAAACGAACCCTTCGGGTGTTCGACCTGACGGCGTTAGGTGTTGCCGCAATAATTGGAGCGGGTATTTTTAGTACTATCGGAAACGCCGCTGCAAGTGGTGGCCCGGCCGTTTCGTTGCTCTTTGTGTTTACTGCTATTGCTTGCGGATTGTCGGCCATGTGTTATGCCGAATTTGCCTCGTCGATACCAATCAGCGGAAGCGCTTATACCTATGCCTATGTTAGTTTTGGCGAGTTGATAGCCTGGATTATAGGCTGGGATTTAATTATGGAATATGCCATTGGCAATATTGCCGTAGCCATCTCTTGGTCGGGTTATTTTACCGGATTAATGGATGGGCTGGGTATGCATATTCCGAGCTACCTCTCAACCGACTTTTTGACTGCTTCGCGTGGTTATCAGGCTGCGGTTGATGCCATGAAAGCCGGAACGCCACTGTCTGGCTTAAGTCCTGAAATGGCTGATGCCTATTCCGCATGGACAAATGCACCGCTTATAAGTAATTTCCATTTGGTAGCCGATCTTCCGGCACTGTTTATCGTGTTTGTGATTACCTGGATATGTTATCGCGGAATCAGGGAATCGAGAATTACAAACGACTTTTTTGTTTTGCTGAAGGTAGCGATTTTGCTACTGGTGGTCGGTGTTGGCGCTTTCTATGTGAAACCTGAAAACTGGAGCCCTTTTGCACCGAACGGAATCGGTGGCGTATTAAAAGGTGTTTCGGGTGTGTTCTTTGCTTACATTGGGTTCGATGCCATTTCGACAACGGCCGAAGAATGCAGGAATCCGAGGCGTGATTTGCCTTTGTCGATGTTTTATGCTCTCTTGATTACAACAATCTTATATGTTCTGATCAGTCTGGTGTTAACCGGGATGGTTCCCTTTAACGAATTGGGCGTTTCCGATCCGATGGCTTATGTGTTTACCAAACTTCACCTGACCGGGCTTTCCGGAGTGATTGCTGCTGGCGCTGTGATTGCCATGGCGAGCGTTCTGTTGGTTTTTCAGCTGGGGCAACCGCGTATATGGATGAGCATGAGCCGCGACGGACTACTTCCTCCTATATTTGCAAGGCTTCACCCTAAATACCGTACACCTGGTTTCTCAACCATCCTGACGGGTTTTGTGGTGGCTATTCCTTCACTTTTCCTGAACCTTACGGAAGTAACCGACTTGACCAGTATCGGAACTTTATTCGCTTTTATTCTTGTTTCAGGTGGAATAATTGTATTGAATCCAACCGGAAAGCAGGAACACGATGGGAAAGGGTTTCGTGTGCCATATGCCGACAGCCGTAAATATTTGCTGCCAATCTGGGCGGTAATTTTGTTTTTTGTCTGGAGTTCCGGCGCTGAACTATCTATTCTGGGGTCAGATCATTCCGAAGGATTTAACCTGTTCAAAATTATTCGGAATCATTTTCCATTCCTGACCTTTTGTATTGTTTCAATTATCATCACTTTTAAGGCGGTGGCCAAACGATGGTCGCTCATTCCGGTACTTGGGCTCCTTACCAACCTCGGCCTGATGAGCCAGCTTGGAGTGACCAATTGGTTCCGATTCGGTATTTGGCTGGTGATCGGCTTGTTGATTTATTTCTCTTATGGAGCGAAACATAGCCGCATAAAAGAAGAAGATGATATCACGTCATCCTGAACGTTCGACTGAGCTAACGTCGAAGGCTTGTTTCAGTATTTAACCGTTTTTGATGTCAGGCCACGAAATGAATTCGGTGTGACAGAAAGGCTCAACCGGCAATTTCGTGGCTCAAACAATGCAATGTTCCCAATCCCCAAACCAGATCAACAGCATTAATCCCAATTACATGGCGATCAGGGAACAAATCGGTGAGTATTCCGAGCGCTTTGTAGTCGTTTTTATCGTTGAAAGTTGGCATCAGTACACAGCCGTTAGTCATCAGAAAATTCACATAACTTGCTGGTAATCGCAAATCTTCAAAGTCCAGACGGCCAGGCATTGGCATAGTTACTACATTTAACTTTTCGCCGTTTTCTAGTTTGGCATTCCGGAGTATTTCGAGGTTTGCTTCGAGTTTGTGGTGGTTCGGGTCGCTTGTATCAGTTTCCTGAACGGCAACAACTGTATTGCGGTTGACGAAGCGACAAATATCGTCAACGTGCCCGTGCGTGTCGTCTCCTTCAATACCTTCGCCCAGCCAGATGGTGTTGGTTACACCCAAATATTCGCGAAACACATTTTCGTAGTCTTCTTTTTTAAATCCCTTATTACGCACCTGCTGAACCGGATCCATCAGGCACTCTTCGGTAGTAATCAGTGTTCCGCAGCCATTTACATCGATAGAACCGCCTTCGAGAACCACCAGTTTGTTGTGGTACATGGCAGGAACAATGGGCAATCCCAGATGTTGGGCAACTGCGGCAGGTATTCCCTGATCTTTGAGGTGGTTTTTGTATTTCGCCCAGCCGGTGAACCCGAATTGAATGGCTTCGCGCTCGCCATTGGCAGTTTTAACGATGGCCGGACCCGAATCGCGCATCCAGTTACGGTTGGTATCTTTAATGATGTAGCTTACCTGCGAAGGATCGACATGCGCCTGCTCGAGCATCACGGCCACTTTCTCACGCATTTCGTCCGACTTTACAATCAGGATAACAGGTTCGTAAGTGGTTACTTTTTTGATCATCTCCACAAACGCCCATTTAATGGCATGGTACTTTCCAGGCCAGTCGCGGCCTTCAGCCGGAAATGATAACAATGTTGCCTGATGTTTTTCCCATTCTGCAGGGAATCTGCGGGATATTTTGTTCATAATGATTCTGATTTGGATATTTGATAAAAGTGTCCGTTTTTTTATATATGTAAGGATGGATATATTTTGCAGACAGTTATTTCCCTTCTAAATATTGTTTTGTCTGTTTAACTCTTGCGTAAGAGCCATTCAATGCTGCTAAAAAGCTTATCTGAACTTCTTCTGCCTTGACAGATTGTCCGTTAAGTTCAAGTTTTTTTGTTGCACAAGCATCTCCAAGCAATATACAATTAAACCCGAAATCTTTTGCAGCACGTGTTGTTGCATCAATACACATGTGAGTCATCATGCCGCAGATTACTAAATCAGTTATGTTGTTGGTTTTCAAATAATCTAATAGTTCAGTTTCTCTAAAACTATTTGGATAATGTTTTACAATTACCTTTTCATGTTCCAATGGCTTTACATTTTGATGAATTTCTGCACCAACTGTATTTGGCAAAAAAAATGTTGCACTAGAGCTTGTGGCAATATGTTGTATATGTATTATCGGCAATTTGACTGCCCGAAATCTATCAAGAACCAACCGGGCATTTTCACTTGCTTTTTCAGAATCGACAAGTGTCATTGTTCCTTTTTCGAAATAATCATTCTGAATGTCAATAATTATCAAAGCTGTTTTCATATTCTCTTTTACTTCTTGAGGTTGTGAAAATCCGAAAGTTACCAGTAGGCAAAAAGTTGTAATAATTGTCATTGTTTTAGCAGGGAATCGACGGGATATAGCGCTCATAGGTATGTTGTATTTATTTTTGCTGGATATGAAATGTATGCAAAGGTAAGATGATTTCTTTCTAGGGTTTGCCAATGTTTGTTGTCTGACTAAACTCATTCACGGTTTTCAGGTCGAACTCGTAATAATCAAGTTTTTTATTCATCTCAAGCTCGGTTTTGATGGAGTAGTCGGTAATCAGGCTATTGTCAATGTCGAAACTTAACTTGCCTTTTCCGCTGCCATTGCCTGTGAACGAATTGTCCATTATTTTCGGGGTCATTTGGTAGCTTTGGCTGAGATCGAATTGTGCCAGTCCGTTTTTGATGCTCATCAGTTTGTAGGTTGTGGTGACTACGATATCGATAGTTGAGCCTTCCATAGCCATTTCCATCGGACGATTGGTTGAGAACTGATCGCCGATTTTCAGTTGCTGCTCCGGAAATTTGAATTGCTCGAACGTATTCTGGACCGTTTTCAGAAGCTGGTTTTTCTGATCAATGTCGAGCGTAGCTGAACTAACCTTGCTGAAGGTTGGCAGTTGATCTCCCGTTATTTCACCTTCTACCACCGAACCTTCAGGAATTTCATTTTTTCCATCGAGGCTCATCGTTTTTTTGTACGTCAAACTAACTGGAAAGCTTTTGTCAGCCGACCTTTTTCCTGTTACCAGTTCCGTGTCGGTCTTTGTTTTTACCTTCGAGATGGTGGGGTTTTTAATGTTCATGCTTTTCAGCTTTCGCATGGCAATTTCTTGTCCTGAATAGGTAATTACCGTTTCTGTACCTCTAATGGTTGATATGTTGTAAGTCTTTTCGGGCTGGTACTGCACATTCAGGATCAGTCCTTCGGGCTTCGGTGGGGTGCTGCACGAAAATTGGGAAAGAAGCAGTAAAATAGCGAGTGTTTTTTTCATTTAGAATGAAAGTGGTTGGAGATATTTGAATGAAAATTTATTTATTCCCTATAACTATGATCCATGGACGAACTTTCCATTCCGTAATCAATCCGTTTTTTACATAGGGATCATTTTTTGCAAATTCCGTTGCAATTTCCGGACTATCACCTTTAAAAACAAGCATCGCGCTATCAGCAGGATCATCCAATGCTCCGCCCATAATCAGCGAGCCATTTTGATAAGCTTTTTGTGCAAGGCTCAAATGTTCTTCTCTAAATGGAGCCCGTTTTTCGACATAATTATCAACGGTCGTGTAAAATAAGATATAGTACATAGTACATATGGTGGTTCGAATACAGTCCTTTTAATCAATAAACCTCTTGGTAATATCTCCATAGGCATCAATCCGGCGGTCGCGGAGGAAAGGCCAGTTGCGGCGCACATCTTCCATCAGGGTGTGGTCTATCTCTGCCATAATGATTTCTTCCTGGTCGTGAGATGCTTCGGCCAGTATTTCACCTTGTGGACCGGCGATAAACGAAGCTCCCCAGAATTCAATTCCGGCGGAGGATTCAACTGGGTTTTCGAAACCAACGCGGTTGCAGGCAGCTACAAAAATTCCGTTGGCTACTGCATGTCCGCGCTGAACGGTGCGCCATGCATCATGCTGTTTTTCTCCGTATTGTGCTTTTTCGTGAGGATGCCAGCCAATAGCAGTAGGGTAGAAGAGTATATCAGCGCCCTGCAATGCTGTAATTCGCGCTCCTTCTGGATACCATTGATCCCAGCAGATTAAAGTTCCGATTTTTCCCACTTTGGTGTCGAACGCTTTGAAACCGATATCGCCTGGGGTAAAATAGAATTTTTCGTAATAACTCGGATCGTCAGGAATGTGCATTTTGCGGTACAAACCGGCTTCCGATCCGTCGGTATCGATAATGTATGCCGAGTTGTGATACAAGCCCGATGCGCGGCGTTCGAAGAAAGGAACAATTAAAACGATACCCAATTCTTTGGCTAATGCGCTAAATTCCTGATATGAAGCGTTGTGAAGCGGTTCTGCCAAATCAAAATAATCATGATTTTCGCTTTGACAAAAGTAGAACGAACTGTATAATTCGGGCAAACAAACCACATTGGCTCCCTGCCTGGCAGCTTTACGAATCCATTCCAGACACTTTTTCAGGTTCACTTCCGGAGTTCCGTCCAGCGAAATCTGGACCAATGCGATGTTGTAGTTTTTGTTCTTCATGGTGTAATTATATCTGAAGGCAAAAGTAAATAATATTTAGAAATACTGACTCCTGATTGGATTGCAGGATACCAATATTCAGAAACTCATCTGAAAAGGGAATTACTAAATCTATATGTTTATAATCATTCTCATTTATATCTATAATTTTAGCTGTGTTTATTAAGTTTACACAACTTAAATTCATATAAAAGCAGCTATGAACAAAAATCATCTTAATCGCCTGGTCGGATTGCTAACCCTATTGGTTTGCGCAACACAAATTAGCTTTGCAACCGATGGATATTTCAGTATCGGATATGGTACTAAAAACAAAGGAATGGCTGGTGCCGGAGTTGCCATGTATTCGAATTCGCTTATTGGAGGAAATCCGGCAGGAAATGTTTTTCTTGGGAAAGAAATCTCGTTTGGCGTAGGGGTGTTTGCCCCAATGCGCGAATACACCATTTTAGCAAATACTGAGGGGCAGCCCGGAATATTTCCACTTACACCGGGAAATGTAAAAAGTGATAAGCCAGTATTTATTATTCCTTCGGTCGGCGGCAACTGGATGATCAACAAGACTTCTGCGATTGGTTTTTCGATTTATGGAAATGGAGGTATGAATACCAGTTATCCAACGAAAACGTTTGATAATCCGCAGGCTCCTGTAACCAGTCCAACCGGAATTAACCTTTCGCAGTTATTTTCAGAGATAACATATTCGATGAAATTGGGAAAGAATCACAGTATTGGGATTTCAGCGATTGGTGCTTTTCAAATGTTTGAAGCTGAAGGATTGCAGGCATTTAGTGGCATGAGTTCGGCTATGGATAAGCTTACCAATAATGGTGTTGATTACGGTTATGGGTATGGTGCAAAAATCGGCTACCTTGGAAAAATAACACGTGAATTGAGTATTGGAGTTAAATATCAAAGCGAAATATTCATGACCAAGTTTAAAGAATATGCTGGTTTATTTGCAGAACAAGGCGCTTTTAATATTCCATCGAACATTACGGTTGGTTTGGCGTATCAATTTTCGAGAGAATTTACACTTGCTCTGGATGCCAAACAGATCAGGTACACCGATGTGAAATCGGTTTCGAATCCACTTACTCTTGTGGATAAATTGGGCAATGATTCAGGTCCGGGATTTGCCTGGGGAAACCAGTTGATTTTCAAACTTGGGATGGAATATACTCCTTATCGCAGTTTTTGGACTTATCGTGCAGGCGTTTCGTATGCCAGACAACAGTTCCCTGACAATCAACTTTTGTTCAATATCCTTGCTCCCGGCGTATCACAGAATCACGCAGCTGCCGGTTTTACACGTAAACTAAGCAAAAGAGGAAATGGAATAAATCTATCGGCAATGTATTCGCCAGCTAAGACACTTTCAGGTCCAAACAGTTTGTATACAGCCCAAACAATTGAGTTAAAAATGAGCCAGTTCGAGTTGGAACTGGGATATACATTCTAAGACTAATAATTTGGTCACCTCAAAATATAAAAGACTGGATATTACAATTCTGTAATGTCCGGTCTTCTTTATTTATTCTGGATTAAACTGCCTTGAAATACTCCTTGCTGGCATTGCAAATCGGGCATTTATAATCTTCAGGAAGTTTTTCGAACGGAGTGCCGGGAGGAATGCCCATGGATGGATCGCCTTCTTCCGGATTGTAAGTATATCCGCAAATTACACAAACATAGTTTTCGCCGTCAAAAATATGCTCGTGTTCCGGCTCCTCTGCCTTTTCTGCTTCAACAGCTGTTGGGGTTTCGGCATCAAGCAATGATTTTTCGATGTAAGTTGGCGAATTCTTTGGCGAATACATTTTGTATTTTTCCCGGTAATACTGGTATGTCAGTGGTTCTTCGTCCGAAATTTCATCAGAATCGAGCACTTCTCCAATAATAAGATAGTGCGATCCGAGATCAACAGATTTAACCACTTTACAATCAAACCAGGCGACAGAGCTGTCTATTACAATTGGCGCGCCGGTTTTTGCAGTGATGGTATTGATTCCGTTGAATTTATCGATATCGTTCGACGACATAAACCCAAAGTCGCCGATGATTTTCATATTCACTTCTTTTTTCAGGACTGAAATTGAAAAAATGCCTGAATCAAGAATAATCCGGGTAGTCTGGTTGTTTTTGTGGCATGAAATTGCAATCTGTGGAGGTTCAGAAGTAACCTGAAAGGTAGTGTTAGCAATGTATCCGGCTTTTTTGCCCTGATACTCGGATGCAATCAGGTATAAGCCATAGGATAATTTATGGAAGGCTTTCAGTTTCATAACTATAGTTTGGTGTAAATAACCTTAAACGCTAAATTTAGTTCATTATTTTGAAGTAATTGATACTCCGGGGTGAAGTTTTCTTAGAAATTGGAAATAGAAGACGGTTAATCGTAAAATCCTAATATAAAAGCAATTATTGAATTAATTAATCATTTTCAACGTTCAGAAATTTCCTGTATTCGGATGGTGATTTTCCAATTATTTCTTTGAACTGACGGTTGAAGTTGGATATGTTGTTGAATCCGGTTTCAAAACAAACAAAAGCGATGGTGTCATTACTGTTTCGAAGCAGGTTACACGCGTTATTAACTCTTAGCTCATTGACAAATTCAGCATATGTTTTTCGCATTTTACTGCGAAAATAACGACAAAAAGCTGCTGAGTTCATTCCGGCAACAGAGGCAACTTCATTCAACGAGATTTTTTTGTTAAAATTATGTATTGAGTATTCGTATACTTTGACCAGTCGCTCGTCAAAATTGTAATAAGCGTTTTTCGAGTATCCCTGGCTGGCAATTGGAGTGAAGTCGGACTGACCAAGCAGGTTTAATAACTCAATTAATGTGAAGTAGCGAATCAGCCCATTGTCCTGATACATTTTTTGAATTAATTCGTAGGCCTGGGTTTTTGTACTTTCCGGAAACTTCAGCCCTCGCGACGAATTGGCCAGTAATCTGGAAATGGAGGCGAACTCAGGCCTTTTTAATTGATTATCGCTGAAATAGTCTGCCGGAAACTGGAGAATGTATGCATTCACTCTTAGTTCCGGATTTCCGGAATAATATTGTTTATCGTTGAGGAAAAAGTGAGGAAGGGTACTTCCCAAGAAAACAATATCTCCCGGTTCAAAATCTTCAATAACATCGCCAACGAATTTTTTCCCTGTACTGCGCACGATGTAAGCGAGTTCAAATTCATTGTGGTAATGGTATGGTACCGAAAAATGTTCGAAATCGTTGTACTTAATAACAAAAGAATTACCAGCAAGATAATTTATAGCTTCTTTAAACGGTTTCATACATGTTTGTGATTGCGTGTTTGTATTAAAGCAAAAATAGTATACATGTCTGCAAATCGGGTATCAATAAGTGTTTTCTTAAACATCTATTTTTAGGAGATTATTTTTTTTGTCATAAATACAATAATTAAGATTGGTATTTATTGATCAATCGATTGCATGTGTTTTAATATTGTTTAATTCTTCAAAATAAAAGATGCCAATGAGGTAAACAAAATGAATTTGATTTCACAGCAAAAACTGCCCGAGATGCGGTGGCTGTAATATGAGAGTGTTAAACTAATTAACCAGTAGTCTCTGATCCGCAATTCATTTTCTCTCTGAATCGATCAGCAGCTACAAAACAAAAAATGACTATGAAAAAAAGATTTAAGAAATTTTTACTTGCGACTAAACTAACACTGATTTTGATCTGCTTTGCAGGTCTTTTTAATGGGTTTGGTGCAGTTCCGGAAAATACAACTTCCGAGCAGCAGCAAACAAAATCGATTACCGGTACTGTAACTGATGACACTAATCAGGCATTGCCAGGTGCATCGGTAATCGTTAAAGGCACAACTATCGGAATCATTACCGATATCGATGGAAAATTCAGTTTGAAAGTTCCCGAGAGCGCGAAAACGCTCGTTATTTCATTCGTTGGGATGGTACCACAAGAACTTCAGATTGGGACAAAGACTTCTTTCAACGTGATGCTTGTATCCGAAACCATTGGGTTGGAGGAAGTTGTTGCCGTAGGATACGGAACGGTTCGTAAAAAAGACTTGACCGGATCTGTTTCATCGGTAACCAGCGCCAAATTGGCCGAACGTTCAAGTTTTAGTGCAGCCCAGGCCATGCAGGGAAAAGCAGCCGGGGTTGTGGTACAGCAAACTAACTCAGCTCCCGGAGCCGATGCAAAAGTAATGATTCGTGGAAACCGTTCGTTAAAAGCAACCAACGAGCCTTTGTATGTTGTTGACGGAGTTCCATTGGTAGTTGGATTGAGTGAAATTAGCCAATCGGATATTGAATCGATGGACATTTTGAAAGATGCTTCCGCAACTGCTATTTATGGTTCGAGAGGTGCTAACGGAGTTGTATTGATTACGACTAAAAAAGGAAAATCAGGCAAAGCCGTGGTTGATTACAATGGCTATTACGGTATCGAGAGTCAGGCAAAAAAGCTTGATTTGTTTAATGGACCAGAGTGGGTTGAATTTTTACGCGAAGCTTATCGTACCACAGGTGTTTATCCAGTTAATAAACCTACCTATGCGATGGACGTAAAAATGTTGCCAGTAGGTCAGGAGAACGATTTAGCCGGTATTGGTTTTAAAATTCAAAATGCATACGATTCCGATGGCTCATGGCATCCGGAACGTTTGGTCTCAACCGACTGGTTGGGTGAAGTCATGCGTCAGGGTACGGTGCAGAATCACGAGATCAGCGTGCGTGGTGGTACAGACAAACTGAAAGTTCTGGCGTCGGCTACCTATTATGATGAAAAGGGGATTGTAATTGGACAGGATTATTCGCGCTATTCTGCACGTGTTAATTTCGATTGGGACATTTCTGATTACGTGAAAATTGGTGGACAAACCCAATTCTCACATTTCGAACGCAACGATGGTCCAAATGGATTTTCAGGAATAACAAGCCTTTCACCTTTGGCAAATGTTCGTAATGTTGAAACTGGCGTTCTGTTTAACCGTCCGGGTAATGATCCTCAGTTGTGGAATCCGGTGCTTAACCAAACTCAGGCTACAGTACTATATAGAAAAAATCGTTTTCTTGGTAGCTATTACGTGGAGGCTAAATTGCCATTCGACGTTAAATTCCGTTCCAATTTTGGATTGGATTATGGTCCTTATACTGATCAGCGTTTTTATGGTTCGCTTAGTTCCGACAGGCAGGGTGGTAAAGCCCGTGCTGAAAACGGCGGCGACCAGCGCATGATGTATACCTGGGAAAACTTGTTGTACTGGAACAAGATTATCAAGTCTCATTCTTTCGGTGCCACATTCCTGCAATCAATCCAAGAGGAGACCTTTGAATCAAGCCGTATCGGCGTAACTGATCTTCCATACGAAACCCAGTCGTGGTACAATGTGGGCAGTTCACCATCATCTGCTGCTGTTTCCAGTAACTACATCAAATGGCAGTTGGCTTCATTCATGGGTCGTTTCAATTATACCTATAAGGATAAATACCTGTTGACTGTTTCTGCCCGTTATGACGGATCTTCACGTTTGGCTCCCGGACAAAAATGGGTAATGTTCCCATCGGCAGCTTTGGCCTGGCGTATCAATGAAGAGGGTTTTATGAAGGGTAATTCAATATTTAGTAACCTTAAATTACGTGCTGGTTATGGTATTACCGGAAACTCGGCTATCGATCCTTACAAAACGGCCGGTAACCTTGGATATGCGCGCTACAATTTTGGCACAACCAATATGATGGCTTTTTACCAGAACGAAATGCCTAATCCAGACCTGAAATGGGAAAAAACCAAACAATACAATGCCGGTATCGATTTTGGAATCTTGAAAGGACGTATTAATGGAGTTGTTGATGTTTATCTTCAGAATACATCAGATTTGTTAATGGACAGACAATTGCCACAAACTTCAGGTTTCAATAGCGTAGTTTACAACATTGGTAAAACCAGAAACAAAGGTATTGAGGTAACCATTAATACCCAAAATATTCAAAAGACCAATTTCACCTGGAGTACTGATTTCATCTTTGCAAAGAACAAAGAAGAAATTGTTGAACTCTACGGTGGTAAAAATGATGATACTGGTAATAAGTGGTTTATCGGGCAACCTTCATCGGTCTATTATGACTATAAAGCATTGGGAATTTGGCAATTGGGTCAGGAGGCTGAAGCTGCCAAATTTGGATCTTCATTTGTTCCCGGAACAATTCATATTGCTGATGTCAATAATGACGGTAAAATTACTGCTGCAGATATGGTTATTGTTGGTTCACCAAGACCTAAATTTACTGCCAGTATGACCAACTATTTTACTTACAGAAATTTTGACCTGAGCTTCTTTCTGAATGCTTCTTATGGCAATATGTTGCAATTTGACAGGGGTTTGAGTTTTAATGGTCGTTATAACAGTTTGAAAGTGAATTATTGGGCTGTAACAGAATATGATGCTGCTGGTAAGGCTATTGCAAGTAACGGTAGTAACGATGCGCCAAGGCCTAACAATGGTGTTGAAAACCCTGCTTACAGAAGTTCGTTAAACTTTTTTGATGCCTCTTTCCTTAGGTTGAGTACCATAACCATGGGTTATAACCTTCCAAAAAGCATCATCAATAAGGCCAAAATTTCTAAACTTAGGTTGTATACAACTGTTCAGAATGCTTTCTGTATTACCAAGTATCCTGGTACCGACCCTGAAAGCGGTCAGGACTTCAATTCTCCTATGCCACGTACTATTATGTTTGGCGTAAACATGAGCTTATAATACAATGTCATTTATGAAGTATTACAACAAAAATTTAAAGAATATGAAAAAAATAACAAAATATTTATTCACAGTTCTGATCATCTTCTCGATGTTCGCTTGCGATAATTATCTGAAAGAGGAGAGATTTACGGATGTGGGTTACGATTATTTAAGTACCAAGGTCGGTATGGAAGCTGCAGTTACCGGTGTTTATCAGGACATGAGGTGGTATACAGGCGCATGGAACCAATCAGGGAATCAAACAGGAGCTTATGGTAGTACTGCAGCTGGTAACATGGAAACTTACTTCTGTCTGACTGAGTACGGTACTGACATGACCTGGGAAGGTACTGATGGCGGCAACAAAGATGCCTTCAATAAGTACCTTACTTCAATGAACGCTAATCATGATGTGCTTAATAAATTCTGGAACAACAATTACAAAGGAATTACCCGTGCTAATACGGTATTGTTGTACCTTCCTAAAGTAACAGATATGACTGATGCTCAGAAAGCTCAACGAGCTGCAGAGGTTAAGTTTATGCGTGCTTATTTTTATTTTGATTTGGTACAGCATTTCGGTGGCTTGCCATTGGTAACTGAAGGAAATGTCACCCAGATAGTAACTGATTTCAAACGTTCACCTGTTGCCGATGTTTATAAACAAATCATCAGCGACTTGAAAGCTGCTTACGCTGTTCTTCCTGATGTTGGTCAACAGTCGGAAAGAGGACGTGCAACAAAATGGTCAGCTTCGCATTTGTTGGCAAAAGTTTACCTGACACGCGACAGCTACGATGCAACCGTACGTGGCGGTAAACCAAGCGACCTTGACAGTGCTGCTTTCTATTCTGAAGCTGTGATCAACTCTGGAAAATATGCTCTGGAGTCCAATTTTGCAATGGTATTTGACCAAGACAATCAAAAAGTATCCAAGGAGATCATTTGGGACGTTGAATATACCAAAGACGCTATTTTTAGTGGTGCCGGAAGTTCTACTTCAGACGGAGGAAATCAGTTACACCTCTATTGGGTAACCCAATATGATGTGAAACCAGGTATGATCCGTGACCAACCCAATGGTCGTCCATGGAAACGCCTTCGCATCAATCCGATGTTTTTAGAAAAATTGTGGGACCATACCTCAGATTCACGAATCTACAAGACTTTTAAAAGGACTTTCCTTTGTAATAATCCCGCTACTTCAACCAAATGGGCTGCTAATTATTATTACATCAACCCAGCAACCAATGCGGCTACTACTGAAGTTCTTTATAGTCCTCCTGCTGAATTAGTTGGTAAACCTAAACAAAAAGCTGGTGATACTTGTATCTACTTCTCTCCAAAAAATTACGGAGCGCTTTCAGCATATTCTACAATTTCTCCGAAGCAGGCTTTGCTTAACGATGCCAATTATCGTAAGATGTTGGTTGATATTTACAAAGCACCTTATTTGTTGATTCCGCAGGATATGTACGATACCAATAATTTCCCTGCCATGTTGAAATGGCTGGATACTCAACGTCCTGACATCAATTATCAGGCAGGTTCCAGAAATTTCCACCGCATGCGTTTGGCTGAAACTTATTTGATCGCAGCTGAAGCTTATGGAAGAAAAGGCGATATGGTTAATGCAGCAAAATATGTTAATATAGTACGCCAACGTGCTGCTTATGCTGACGGTGAAACTAAACCAAGAGAAGTTTCCAGATACGACGGTGGCACAAACAATACTGTAAATACTAAAACCGAAATGCTGGCAACTCCTGCTACGATGGTTTCTCCAAAATTACCTTCGGGTGTTGCTGACGTTTCTCCTTTCGTTGACTGGATGCTGGAAGAACGCGGACGTGAATTGTATGGTGAATTAAACCGTTGGGAAGATTTGGCAAGAACCGGAACTCTTGTTGCCCGTGCTAAACTTTACAATCCGGATGCTGCTCCAAATGTGAAAGATTTTCACAAGTTAAGACCAATTCCAAATACATTTATTGATCGTTTATTGCCAAAACCAGCTATTGCTGATGTGCAAAACCCCGGATACTATTAATAGTTATCTGGTTTAATCATATTTTTCGCCGCTATTGTGTTATTCAATAGCGGCGATTTTTGTTTCTAAGATGATTAGACATTCGGTTGAATTTTAATACCTTTCGACTGCCAATTTATGTCTAACTAAACTGTAGTAATCATGAAAAAGATTTTTTTGATTTCGGCTCTCATCTTGCTGGTGGTGAACCTTTATGCCCAGTTTCCTCCGATGGCGGAGACCCAAAAGCAAATCGTAATTGAAACCGACAATACCTCTTTGGTCTTTTCGGTTGGGAAAAATCAGAAATTGTATCAGGTTTACCTGGGCGAAAAACTGATAAATCCGGAAGACTATAAAACACTTCCCAATCTGCACGAAGCCTATGTTCCTTCAGGAACCGATAATTTATTCGAACCGGCCATTAAAATGCTGCACAACGATGGAAATCCGTCGCTCGAGTTATTGGTGACTGATGATAAAGTGACCCGCGACGGAGATGTAATTACGACTTCTATTTTGCTGAAAGACTCCAAGTATCCGGTTGAAGTTCGGCTCAACTTTGCAGCTTTTCAGAAAGAAAACATTATCAAAACGTGGACTGAAATCAAACATCAGGAGAAGAATCCGGTGACTGTGACCAATTTTGCATCGTCGATGTTGCATTGGGATGCCGATAAATACTGGCTGACCCAGTTCCATGGCGACTGGGCGCAGGAAATGCGCATGGAAGAAAGTCAGCTCACTGCCGGGATTAAGACCATCGACAGTAAGTTGGGTACGCGTGCAAATATGTACCAAACGCCTGTGTTTTTCCTGGCAAAGAATACTCCTGCCACTGAAAATTCAGGAGAAGTATTAGCCGGAACATTGGGCTGGACGGGTAGTTTCCAGTTGTTGTTCGAAATTGATAACAGTAACTCGCTCCGGATGATTTCAGGAATGAATCCGTTTGCTTCGGAATATCACCTGAAACCCAATGAAAATTTTGTAACTCCTGAATTTATATTCACTTACAGCGCTCAGGGAAAGGGACTGGCGAGCCGCAATTTCCATAGTTGGGCGCGTAATTATGGCGTATTGGATGGAAATGGAAATCGTTTAACCTTACTGAACAATTGGGAAGCCACTTATTTCGATTTTGATGAGACCAAACTGACGAATTTGTTTGGCGGTGCCAAAGATTTAGGTGTTGACCTTTTTCTGTTGGACGATGGCTGGTTTGGAAATAAATATCCCCGTGCTAACGATCGTGCCGGTTTAGGCGACTGGCAGGAGACCAAAACCAAATTGCCCCACGGAATAGGCTATCTGGTTGAACAGGCCGAAGCCAAAGGAGTGAAATTCGGTATCTGGATTGAACCCGAAATGGTAAATCCAAAGAGCGAATTGTATGAAAAACATCCTGAATGGGTTTTAAAACTGCCAAACCGTGACGAACATTATTACCGCAATCAGTTGGTGCTCGACCTGACGAATCCTGAAGTTCAGGAATTTGTATATAAGCTGGTTGACGATATGCTGACTAAAAATCCAAAGATCGGGTTCATTAAATGGGATTGCAACCGCATGATGACCAATACTTATTCGGCATACCAAAAGGATAATCAGTCGCATGTGCAAATTGAATATGTCAGGAGCTTTTATAAGGTGATGGAACGTTTACGTGCTAAATATCCGAAGCTACCCATTATGCTTTGCTCGGGTGGGGGTGGACGTACCGATTACGGCGCGTTGAAATACTTTACCGAGTTTTGGCCTAGCGACAATACCGATGCTGCCGAACGTGTGTACATTCAATGGGGCTACTCGTATTTCTTTCCAAGCATTACCTCTTGCAATCACATCACCACCATGGGAAAACAGTCGCTGAAATACAGAACAGATGTGGCCATGATGGGAAAAATGGGCTACGACATCCGGGTGAATGAAATGACTCCTGATGAGTTAAAATTCAGTCAGCAGGCGCTTCAAAATTATGCCCGACTAAAAGACCTAATCTGGAAAGGAGATTTGTACCGTTTGGTTTCGCCTTACGAACAAGAACGCGCTGTTTTGATGTATGTGAGCGGCGATCAGGCTAAATCTATCTTGTTCTCCTATTCCTTGCATCCAAGAGCATTCAATCAGTTTAGCGCCGTGAAACTGGCCGGATTGGATCCCAAGAAAAATTACAAGATTGAGGAAGTCAATAAAATTCTGGATTTCAGAAGCAGATTTAGAGCTGAGGGTAAAACCTTTTCGGGCGATTACCTGATGAAAATAGGTTTGTCGCTGCCTAATAACTCAGAATTGACAAGTGCAGTGATTGAAATTACCGAAGTGAAATAGTTTTCAACTTTTTATACTGACGGGGTGACTTAAAATCACCCCGTCAGTAATTTTTAGTCTTTCCTGAATTTTATACCTGTTTCCCAATTTCCGAAGGCGGAACTCCAAAGTATTTCCTGAAACAACGCGAAAAATAAAGCGGATCGTTAAAACCAACCTGGTAGCTGATTTCTGAAATGGTATATTGATGTCCGTTATTCAGGAGCAGTTTTTTAGCTTCTTTCAGCCTGATGTTGCGCACAAACTCGGTGGCCGACTGCCCGGTCAGCGATTTTAGTTTAGAGTACAGCAACGTTTTGCTGGTATTCATCAAACTGCAGAATTGCGGCACATCGAACTCCGAATTATCAATGTTTTCGTAAACCATGCGTATGGCTTTTTCCAGAAATTCATGATCGACGGGATTTTGCACAAAGCTGGTCACTTCGAGTTCTTCCTGATCGGCAAACCGGTCTTTCATCCGGCGTCGGTTTTCAATCAGGTTAAAGCAACGCGCAATCAGTTCGTTCATTTTGAAAGGTTTGGTAATATAGTCGTCAGCACCGGTACTTAAACCTTCCATAATATCTTCTTCCGAATCACGTGCCGTAAGCAGAATAACCGGCAAATGGCTCGTTGTTGGATCCAATTTCAGCCTTTTGCAAAAGTCCATACCTGTCATTCCGGGCAGCATCACGTCCGAAATAATTAAATCGAACATTTCGGTATTGAGCAATTCATACGCTTTTTCAACCGAGCTAACGCCCTTTACCCTGAAATAGTTTTTCAGTTCTTCTGCAACAAACCGAAGCATCAATTCTTCATCTTCAATCAGCAGCACCGACGCTTTTTCGCCCCAGTTTAGCTTATCGAGATCAATATCAGCCTTGGGTTTATTGGTTTGCCCACTCACTTTTTCGGCCTGAACCAATGGCAAAATCACGTAAAAACTGGTGCCATGTATTCCATCGCTGATCACTTTAATCGATCCCTGGTGTAGGTTAATTAGTTCTTTAACAAGCGATAATCCGATGCCGCTACCCGGGATACGGTTGAATTTTTCGCTTCTCAGGCGGTAAAACCGATCGAAGATATTTTGCTGCATTTCTTCCGGGATGCCCGGTCCCGAATCGTTTACCCACAACTGCAACGTATCGTTTGGCGGATCAACCTGTACGATCAGCTCCACCTTTTCATTTTCAGGGGTGAATTTGAACGCATTCGAAAGCAGGTTGACCACAATTTTTTCGAGTTTGTCGGAATCGTATTTGGCCCAGATTTCCTGAACGTTACACGTAAACTCGAACCTTATATTTTTCTCGTGAGCAAGCGGGGAGTAGTAGTTGGATATATTCCGGAGTTGCAAAATGAGGTCGCCTGGACTTAGTTCGAGCTGAATTTTGCCTGCCTCCAGCCTTCGGAAATCGACCACCTGGTTAACCAGGTTGTTGAGCCGCTGTACGTTTGTGTAGATTAATTCAAGGCTGTCGATGTTATCATTCTTTTTCTTGGCTTTATCCAATAATTTCTGAAGCGGAAGCGAAATGAGCGTAAGCGGGGTTTTTAGTTCGTGTGAAATGTCGGTGAACAACCGAAGTTTGAGCTGGTCTAATTCGTGGATTTGTTTGTTTCGGGCATACAATCGGATGAGCAGCCAAACAATGATTCCAAGGAAGGTGAGGATCGTTAAAATGAACCATGCGCGCATGTAAACCGGCTGTAAAACAGTGAATGTGATTTGGGCAGGCTTGGGTTCAATGTTGTTGTCGAGATCCCGCGACCGAACATCGATGATATAATCTCCGGGATTTAAATCGAGAAAAACACTCGACTTTTCTTTGGAAAACGGCGACCATGCTTCGTTGTTCAGCCGGTATGAAAACTGAATTTTATCTGATGGAGTCTGGTTCCAGTAATCAATGCCATTGTAGGTAATAATTACATTTCCGGAGGAAGATATTTCATGGTCGGAAAACGAAATGTTTGTTTTGGGCGGACTATTTTCCTTACGGTAGAAGGTTGTTTTAAAAATAGCAGGGCTTTCAAGCGTATTTTTGAAATCGTATAAATACCATTCCCGGGAGGCCTGATTAACCCAAAGCGCGCCATCATTCGATTTTCGCATGAAACCGCGCTCGCGCTGAATATTCAGACCGGGATGTATAATTTGTGGGATGAACTGCTTTCCGTCATAAAATGAAATTCCCTTATCGGAGGCCACGAACACCGAACTGTCGTTTTCGACATACAGATTGGTTACCATGTTGCTGGCAAGTCCATTGTAGGTGGTGAATCTTTGCCACTGCTTTCCGTCGTTGTAAAACAGGCCAGTTCCGCCCTGGGCTACCCAAATGTGGTCTGACGGGGTAATTCTGAGATCGTCGGTCCAGCTAAGCGATTTTGCCGGAAGTTCAACTGAATGGTTTTTCTTACCATCGAACATAATGACATTATCGCCTGAAAACCATAGATTTCCATTCGAAGTTTGCGCAATTGAAGGGATTCGCTGCGGAACTCTGTCGCTTGCAAATTTTTGCCAGACTGAACGTTTGTAGTTGAACGCAACAAATCCACCCTTAAAATTGGTGTTGTCAAGTTCGAGTATGCCGTTTACCGGAAATGCAATTGCCGAATCTCCCAATTCACAGATTCCGTTGTAGGCAATTCCGAGGTAAAGATCAGGAAAAGTCGTTAGCGACCATCGTCCTTGCACAAACCGGGCAACAGCAGCCCTTCCGTTGTGGCTCCCGGCGGCCCATAAACCGCTTTTAGGCGAATTGTAAACACTCATGGCCATATCCATCAAACCATCGCTAGCAGAATATTTCAGGAAGTGCTTTAACGATGAGTCGCCAAAAACAACTTCACCTGTATTGGTGGTAAACCAGTATTTTCCGTCGGGTGTATTGCACTGAAAATTTAATCCCTGAAATGTGCCAAACGACCGGTTAGATAGATCAAGTTTCATTAAACTTCCATTACTGCCAAACAGGAAAATGTTGTCACGATTATCGGTGTAAATTTCAATGTATGAAAGTGGGAGCGAAACTTCGGGATACAGGTAAACTTTCCATCCCGAGCCGTTGAGTGAATAAAGTTTACTGTGGCCCCCAATCCATAGATTTCCATCAGAAGTTTCCAGGGCTGAAGTTTGAACATTGTCGCCGCCAAATGCTTTCAGATCGATACTTTTCCATTTCTTTTCTGAAAATAAGTACTGCAAAAGCATAATGTTTGCATTTCCGCTGGTTATCCAGACCGAATTGTCGTGTTCGCAAATTCCTGAAACGTCCCACACTGATAAGGTCGGGGTTTTGGTAAATTCCCATTTGGGTGAATTTAGTGGAAGCTTGGAAATATCGATTGTGGCCAGGTTCTTTTCGGGCGTATCAATCATCATCCAGACGTGCTGTTTCTGGTTTATTGTAATGTTATAAACCGGAAATTTAATTTCCCTGACCGAGTTGAGCTGGTAGTCGTTCGCTTTTTCGAATTTAATTGTATTGAGTACTGATCCGTTGGCCGATATTTCGAAATAGCCTTCAGGATTTAGGCAAAAGCATGTTTGGGGTGTAATTCTCAGCAACCCAAATTCGCAGCCAATCCAGTTGTCGCCGTTTCGGTCGGTAACGAAGTTTCGCTGCGCGTTGAACTTGGAATCCAGTATTTTTCTGAATTCGCCTTCTTTATACCTGAAAATTCCTTTAGATGTGGCGGCCAGCAGATTGTTGTCTTTTTCGAAAACCAGAGAATGAATGGTTGTGCTGTCGGGGATGAACTGTACGGTTTTGTATCCGTCGTAATATATGGCTTTGTTGCCGATTCCCATCCACATTCCCTTGTCCGGTTCTTTAGCGAGACAAGAAATCCGAATGGTGTCATACTCCGGAAAGTCTGTCCAGCGCCAGGGTTCGAGAACCGGATTGGCAAGTTGAGGTTTATATGGCCCGATTGCCTGTATTTGCAACGAAAACAACGCAATTCCGAAGAATACAAATAGTTTCAGGCTTTTGATCACTTTTTCAGTTCTTGCACATTAGTAATTCTTGACAAGGTTTCAAAATTAATAAAATTTCAATGACTGGTATATAAATATCAGAATGATAAAAGGTGAATTAATGCTGTTCATTTTCATTTTGCTACGATTTTTAATATGCTATATTTGGTTATCCGGTCGATTGGTTTGATTTGGCCTGAAAAACTCAGTATTACAATTGATTAAGACATTACTAATACCAAAACCTATGAAATATATTTTCCTTCTGGCTTTTTTGGTTCTTGCGGTGCAGAAATCGGAGGCTCAGTTTAATAAGTATTTTGATGATCAGACTTTACGGCTCGATTATTACCATTGCGGTAATGCCGAAACCGAAAAGTATTTCTTCGACGAACTGATCAGGGAACCTTATTGGGCTGGTTCTGAAACCAACCTGATTGACACTAAGGGTTATGGAAACCACTTCGTTGAAGTGCGCACCGCCGATACCAACGAACTGATATATTCAAGAGGCTATTGCACGCTTTTCGACGAATGGCAAACCACTGCTGAAGCCAAAATAACCGACTGTTGTTATCCTGAATCGGTAGTTGTACCATTCCCCCGCCAGAAAGTAATGGTATCAATTGTCAGCCGGAATAAAATGGGCGAACTGGAGAAAAAATTTGAATACGCAGTCGATCCGAAAAGCTATTTTATTAAAAATGAGCGGGAAAAGCTTCCGGTTTTTGATGTTGTTCATTCAGGAGATTCCAATAAAAAAGTAGATATTGTGTTGTTACCTGAAGGATATACCGAAGGTCAGCAAGAATTATTTAAGACTGATTGTGCCAAATTTGCGGAAGAATTTTTTGGATACGCTCCGTATTCACAAAACAAAGACAAGTTCAATATTCGAGGGGTATGGGTAGCTTCAAAAGAAGAAGGTCCGGATGTTCCGGGTGGAGATATCTGGAATAAAACACGGCTGAATGGCTCATATTATACATTCGACTCCGAACGATACCTGATGATTAAAGATTTTCAGGGAGTGCGCGATGTGGCTGGAAATGCTCCCTACGATTATATCTATATCCTGGCAAATACGCCAAAATATGGCGGTGGCGCAATCTATAATTTCTACGGAATAAGTGCAGCCCATCATCCCGACGAAGCCGGAAAGATTTATATTCATGAGTTTGGCCATCTGTTCGCTGGCTTGGGCGACGAATATGTTGGCGGCGTTGAATATTCTGAATTTTATCCGACTAATGTGGAACCCTGGGAGCCCAATCTAACCACTTTGGTCGATTTTGATAAAAAATGGAAAAATATGTTGCCTGAAGGAGCTGTGATTCCAACTCCGGAAAAAGAGCGAAAAGCCGAAAAGTTGGGAGTTTATGAAGGTGGCGGATACGTGTCGAAAGGCGTTTATCGCCCATGGATAAACTGCCTCATGAATAATCTGCACACCATTGACGTATTTTGCCCGGTTTGCAACAAAGCAATTCAGGAGATGATCGATTTCAATTGTAAATAAGTTTTGATGGAATGTTCAGATCTTTGATTCCACGTATCGTTTGAAATTATCCAGGATACATTGCCAACCGTGTTTTTGTAATTCGGTTGAATTCTCATTTTCGGCTTCAAAGCTTTCGATAATTGTTGTTGCGTTTCCGGCAGTTTCAAAATTGATACGAACTTTACGGCCATCAAAAAGGGTGTATATGATCAGTTCGTGCGCTTTTATTTCGTTGTAGGCTCCTGCAAAATCGAACCCAAAACTGCCGTCTTTGGCCTCCATTCTCGAAAGAAAACTTCCCCCGGTCCTGAAATCGTTTTCTGCCCGCGTGGTATGCCAGTCGTCTGATGCATTGTTCCAATGAACGATGTGTTCCGGAGAAGTCCAGAAATTCCAAACCTTAAGAACCGGAGCATTAACGGTGGCTTCAACGGTAATCATTTTTGTGCTTGTTTCCATAGTTTCGAATATTTAGTTGGTTATAAAAGCAATAAGGATGAGTTTTGTTCAAAATCGGGAAATTATTGTCCTGAACTTTTAAAAACAGAACATGTTTATTTATTGTCTTCTCCCGCATAATTCTTAATTTTAACTAAATAAAAATCAACATCATGAGCGCATCAAAACACTATCCGTTATCGCGTCGCAATTTCATCAAGGTTTCGGCTGTAACAACTGCCGGAATGTCGATGTTATCGTTTGGCAATTCAGAAAAGATGCCAACACCTATGAAACGCAAATTTGGCAACTTCGATTTCGAGGTGACAACACTTGGTTTGGGAGGTCAGGCTTCGCTGCAATGGACTCCTGCTGATGTTGATCCGGTGCCAATCATACTCAAAGCGTTCAAGTTGGGCGTTAATTATTTCGACACTTCGAATCTTTATGCCGGAAGCCAGCTGAATTACAACAAAGCCTTCAGAATATTGAACCTGATACCCGGAGAACCAAACTACGATGAAAAGCTACGGAAATCAATTTGGCTCACCAGTAAAACCTGCATGCGATGGGGAAAACCCGGATGGCCCGAACGGAAGAATGTGAACAACTGGTCGAACGGAATGCCCGATGTAAAGTGCGCGGTCGACGATCTGAAACGTTCGCTTTCGCAAGTTTTTGGCGACAATAAAGGAGGTTACCCTCAAGGTGCATATCTCGATATGATTCTGATACATACTTTAAACAGCGCTGATGAAGTGGATGTGTTGTATGAAGGACTGGAAACGCCGCTCGACCCCAACGGAAACTTTGGTGCTTTGGTTGCATTGCGCGATTTTCGCGATGGCACTAACCTTACAGGCATGAATCATAAAAATGAAAAGCTGGTTCGCCATATCGGATTTTCAGGGCACGCCAACCCACCGGCTATGGTCGATATGATTCAACGCGACGAATACGGAATTCTGGAAGGAATGTTGATTGCCATCAATGCCAACGACAAAACCAAATACAACATGCAGCACAATGTGATTCCCGTTGCAGCAGCCAAGGGCATGGGTATTATTGCCATGAAAGTATTTGCCGATGCCGCCATGTATCACAAAGAACCTCGCTGGTCTCGCGATCCGAACGATGTGTTCCGGAAAGTTGGGACATCTGAATTGCCGAGCCGGCCACTGATTGAATACTCGCTCTCTACTCCTGGAATTCATACGTTGATTATTGGAATCGGCCAAATTGATGACGACCCTATGAAATGCCAGCTAATTCAAAACTTCTATTCAGCGCAAATAAAACCAAATGGAATGCCCGAAAGTGAACGGAAGCGTATTGAAGAACAGGCAACCCTTTTAAAACCCAAATCAAATTACTTCCAGATTGATAAAGTAGGCTTAACAGCTCCCGGAAACCTCCGGAAAGAAGGAGATAAAATTATTTGGGATACCGCTTTTGCGGGTGACAGCGCAGTAAGAACATATGAAATTTTAGTTAACGGCAAAAAGGCTGGCGAAGTCAGTCACAAGCCCCAAATATTAAAAAGCAAGCCTTTTGGGTTCGAAGCTTCTGTGAAATCCGGAGATAGGGTTGAGGTTGTTGCGGTCGATCAAAGTGGGGGAAGGGCCACCGCGCAGTTGGCTTAGCGCGAGCGTTTTAACATTCATGAATTGAGTTCGAATTCACTAAATTATTTCGTTTTCTTTTAAAAGTTTCATTCAAATTCACCAATAAAGTTTCAAATTTATCGTATCTTAGGTATAAGGTTCTTTTAGCATTGTAGTAGTTAATTTTTACTCTTCGGGCAAACAGCAGGTCTGTTTTTTTGATTAAAAGTGTTTGAAAATTAATTATTGAAAAATGAAACGATCAGAAGAAAATTTCCTGAACATGGTTCACTCTGTTTTGGATAACTTAAGGAAAAACCAGTCAATCTGGACTTCAGAATCAGTGATCGTAAAGGAAGTAAATGCCATTGAACGTGATTACAATCAGATTCTGGGAAATCTAAACCACAATTCGCGTCTTGATTCGGGTGTTGTATATGATACGTTAAATGACGACCTAAATTCGATTATTCGCGCTACCATTAAGCTTTGCCGAAGAATGTATCTGTATGCACGTATCCATAATGATGAAATTATCAGGAAACTTGTTGATCATACTGAAAGCACATTGGCGCATGGTAGCGACAGAGTAGTAATTCATCGCTGTCATACCATTCTGAGCCGGGCCGAATGGATGCATTTTTATTTAAAACCGTACAAAGTTAGTTCAGCCCAATTAGCCAAATTGCACAACCTGATCGATGTTTATGAGCAGTCTCACAGTGACCGGTCAAAGATCAGTAATGTGGCCCATAAGCCAACTCTTTCGCATCAGATAACCGAATTGAAAGAAAGATTAGCCATCCTGGACGAACTAATTATGGGGTTAATAAAAAACAGTATGTTTATTTCAGAGTATCATAATTCGAGAATTCTCATTGATTACAGTGAAACTTTAAAAACAGAACCGAATCGCTGGTCAGACAAAACAGTATTGGGTTGAAAAATGCTTGTTTTGGTTTAATTTCTGCATAAAAAGAACCGTTCTTCTGAAAAAGGAACGGCTCTTTTCGTTTGAAACAAATCGCTGAAATTCAATGCTACACTTAATGCGATAACCCAAACAAGTTGAAGTGAGTATTAAAAGATCAAACCAACATTAAAAAACAGGGGTGTTTTGAATAAAAATTCACTTGAAATGCATAAACCCTTATTTTGATTTATCTTTGAAACTTCAAAAAACAAACGCATTATGAAACTTTGGGATAAAGGAACTTCGGTTAATTCGCTAATCGAAAATTTTACGGTGGGTAAGGATCGTGAGATGGATTTATATCTGGCTAAATTCGATGTTTTAGGTTCGATTGCCCATGCCAAAATGTTGACAACCATAAATTTGCTCACAAAAGCTGAGTTTGCCGAACTTCAGGCTGAACTGATTGCGATTTATCAGGTGATTGAAAAGGGTGATTTCAGGATTGAAGACGGCGTGGAAGATGTTCACTCGCAGGTGGAGCTTATGCTTACCCGTAAATTGGGAGACACTGGCAAGAAAATCCATAGCGGACGTTCGCGTAACGATCAGGTTTTGTTGGATTTGAAGCTTTTTACCCGTTCAGAAATTCAGAAGTTGGTTGAGTCTGTTTGCGAATTGTTCGATAAATTATTGACCAAGTCCCTTATGAACCGCGATCACCTGATGCCGGGTTACACCCATTTGCAGGTGGCTATGCCTTCGTCGTTTGGCCTGTGGTTTGGTGCCTATGCCGAAAGCCTGGTTGACGATCTTCTTTTATTGAAGGCAGCTTATCAGATCACCAATCAAAATCCTTTGGGTTCAGCGGCTGGTTATGGTTCTTCGTTTCCGCTCGACCGGCAAATGACTACCAGATTGCTTGGTTTCGATTCGATGAATTACAATGTAATTTATGCGCAGATGGGACGTGGCAAGATGGAGAAAACCGTTGCTTTTGCTTTATCATCAATAGCTGCAACTATTTCGAAATTTGCTTTTGACGTATGCTTGTTTATGAGCCAGAATTTTGGTTTTGTTTCTCTTCCAGATGAATTAACCACAGGTTCGAGCATCATGCCTCACAAGAAAAATCCAGACGTTTTTGAACTGGTTCGTTCGCATTGCAATAAAATTCAGGCCATTCCATACCAAATCAGCCTGATGACGAATAACTTACCCAGCGGTTATTTCCGCGATTTGCAGATTTTGAAAGAAGTTTTTCTGCCCGCATTTAAGGAATTGTCTGACTGCATCAGCATTGCCGGATTTGCTATTGATAATATGACCGTGAATACCAATATTATGGCTGACGATCGGTATAAATACGTGTACAGCGTTGAAGATGTCAATAAACTGGTGATGCAGGGCGTGCCTTTCCGCGATGCTTATAAACAGGTTGGAAGCCAGATCAATGCCGGAACGTATGAGCCTACCCGCGAAGTGAACCATTCTCATGCCGGAAGTGTTGGTAATTTGTGCCTGGATGAGATTGCTGAAAAAATGATTGCCGTAGTGGAAGGATATGATTTTGAGCAAATAGATGTGGCTTATAAAGAATTGTTGAGGGTGGTCTAGTTTTTCCTGACCTGAGTGTTAATTAAAATAGCTGAAACGATAGTTGATTGTAGGTGGAATTGTGGAGTTTGGTCAAATTGTAATCGATTTGAATCAGATTTGAGCAGTTTGTCAGTATTTGTTAATTAATCGTTATTTTTGGAAATCATTCGGATAGGTAGTCGTTCACTTTGTAGGTGATTTAAGTTGCTGAATGATTGAATTTTATGTTGATTTTTATAGTCTGTATTTCCTGAAGTTGAAGGATTTGCTTTCTTTCGGCTTAATTCTCTGATTGGAGTTTCCTATAAAAATTACTACTTTCGCTTTCAGTTCGTAAGAAAAAAGATTGTTTTGCTTATAATTTTTTAGTTTTTATGGACTGATTTGTTCAGAATGATTTCTAATCAGTCAAACTGAAAGCTTTTGCGGATACAAAATATTTAAAAATAGAAATGATGAAACGAGCCATCCTGAATTTTCGGGACACTGGAGTACAATTCTCCCTGGCGAGTTCCATCTGGCAAAAAATAAAATAAAATAGATACAGATGAATTTAGGATTGCCAAAAGCGCAAGGGTTGTACGATCCAGCCAATGAGCACGATAATTGCGGAATCGGTTTTGTGGCCAATATTAAAGGCCTGAAATCGCACGACATTATCGACAGAGGATTAGAGGTTCTTGAAAATATGGAACACCGTGGTGCTACCAGTGCCGATAACAAAACTGGTGACGGTGCCGGTATCTTAATGCAGATACCTGATCAATATATCAAGGAAGTGTTGAAGGTGGATATTCCTGCTTCTGGTAAGTTTGGAACTGGTTTGATTTTTTTACCCCAAGACAGGAAAGAAGCGGCTATATGTCAGGATATTCTGACCAAATATATCGTTCAGGAAGGACTTACTTTAATTGAATACCGCGATGTTGCTGTCGATAGCTCTGCCCCCGGAGAAATCGCCAAACTGACCGAACCTTTCATTCGTCAGATTTTTGTGAAAGCCGATCTTGAACAGGACGTTCTGGAGCAGAAACTATACCTGGCGCGTAAACAGGCCGAAAAGGAAATCCGTGATTCTGAGCTCCAATTCCGCCAGTCTTTTTATGTTCCAAGTTTGTCGACCAAAACGATTATATACAAGGGGATGCTTACTTCCGGACAGTTAAGAGAATATTTCAAAGACTTAACTCATCCGAAATTTACCAGCGCCATCGCCTTGGTGCATTCGCGTTTCAGTACCAATACATTTCCAACTTGGGACTTGGCACAGCCATTCCGTATGATTGCCCACAACGGCGAAATCAATACCGTAAAAGGGAACCGCATGTGGATGTCGGCTCGTGAATCGCTCCTGAAATCCGAAATTTTCGGCGAAGATTTACCAAAGTTATTCCCGGTTATCGAACCCAACAAATCCGACTCTGCGTCATTCGATAATACACTCGAATTCCTTCACCATACCGGGCGCTCTGTGCCTCACGTGTTGTGTATGATGATTCCGGAATCGTTCAATTCGAAAAACCCGATTCCTGACAGCCTGAAAGCATTCTACGAATATCACTCCACCATTATGGAGCCATGGGATGGTCCGGCTTCGATGGTATTCTCTGATGGACGCTACATTGGTGGAACCCTCGACCGTAACGGACTTCGCCCTTCAAGATACATCATCACCAAAAATGATATGATTGTGATGGGTTCCGAAGTGGGCGTTCAGATTTTTGCTCCTGAAGAAGTGAAAGAAAAAGGCCGTTTGCGCCCCGGAAAGATCCTTTTGGTGGATACCAAATTAGGAATCATCATTCCGGATAAAGAAGTAAAAGCGCAGTTGAGTTCGCGCAATCCATACGGAAACTGGTTGAAAGAAAACCGTTTGCAGATGGAAGACATTGAAGTAAAACAACGTGTTTCTTCATCTATGGGCGATCAGTTCCCGACTTATTCGAAAGTGTTTGGCTATTCGAAAGAAGACATGGAGATGATCCTGAAACCAATGGCGGTAACCGGCGACGAACCTACCAGTTCGATGGGTAATGATACCCCGCTGGCCTGTTTCTCGGAACAACCACAGCGTTTCTTCAATTATTTCCGACAGGTATTTGCGCAGGTAACTAACCCGCCGATCGACTCGATTCGCGAAGGGTTGGTTATGTCGCTGACTAATTACATTGGTTCATTGCATACCAATATTCTGGATGAATCGCCGGTACACGCCAAGCTGATTAAATTCGACGATCCGATTATTACCAATACCGACCTTGGAAAAATCAAGGACTTTAAACACGAACAATTCTCGCATACCACCATCCCGATGGTATTTCCGGTGAAAGAAGGTGTTGAAGGCTTCAAAAAAGCATTCGATGGCTTGCTGCAACAGGCTGAACAGGCGGTTGATGACCAAAAGAATTTCATCATTTTGTCCGACCGACAGATATCTGAAGAATTTGCACCGATTCCATCGCTATTGGCTGTGGCTGCTGTTCATCACCATTTGATTCAGACTCAGAAGAGGATGCAGATCGGTATTATTGTTGAAACAGCCGAAGCTCGAGAAGTTTCTCATTTTGCGCTATTGTTTGGCTATGGAGCAAGTTCTGTAAATCCATACCTCGCATTTGCTGCCATTAACGACATGGTGAAAAGCGGCGAGATTAATATGGATTACTCCAAGGCCCGTTACAACTACATCAAGTCTATCAATAAAGGTTTGCTAAAAGTGATGTCGAAGATGGGTATTTCAACACTGCGCAGCTATCATGGTTGCCAGTTGTTCGAATCACTGGGTATTTCAGACGAAATCATCACGAAATATTTCACCGGAACGGCTTCGAAATTCAGCGGAATCGGCTTCGAGGAAATCTGTCAGGAATCGTTGCTTTTCCACAAGGAAGCATTCGGTAAAAAGAAACACCTGATCAACAACAATTTTGAATCAGCCGGAACTTACCATTACCGTAAATATGGCGAACATCACGCCTGGAACCCTGAAACCATTGGTTTACTGCAGTGGGCTACACGTACCAACGATTACAGCGTTTTCAAAGAGTTCAGCAAAAAGGTGGATTCTGAAAATCAAAAACCGGCCTTTATTCGTGGCTGTTTGCAATACAAACGTAACCCAATTGATATTTCGCTGGTTGAACCGGTTGAAAGTATCATGAAACGCTTCGTAACGGGTGCTATGTCTTATGGTTCCATCAGTAAAGAAGCTCACGAAGCGCTTGCTGTGGCCATGAACTCTGTTGGAGGACGGAGCAACACGGGCGAAGGTGGTGAAGATGCCGAACGTTTTGCAACCAACAAACGAAGTGCGATTAAGCAGGTTGCATCGGGCCGTTTCGGGGTAACCAACAATTATCTGATTAATGCCGACGAATTACAGATTAAAATAGCCCAGGGAGCAAAACCGGGAGAAGGTGGTCAGTTGCCGGGCTTCAAAATCAATAATATTATTGCCAAGTTGCGTAACTCAACACCAGGTATTACCTTGATTTCGCCACCGCCTCACCACGATATTTATTCGATTGAGGATTTGGCACAGTTGATATACGACTTGAAAGTAACCAACCCACGCGCCAAAGTTTCGGTGAAACTGGTTGCTGAAAATGGGGTAGGAACCATCGCTGCCGGCGTGGCCAAAGCATTCTCCGATTTGATTACCATTTCGGGTTGCGAAGGCGGAACAGGCGCCAGCCCGGCCAGCTCCATTAAATTTGCCGGTTTGCCTATTGAATTGGGTATTGCCGAAACACAGCAGACATTGGTAATGAACAACCTCCGCGGACGTGTTAAACTTCAGGTTGACGGTCAGTTGAAGACTGGTCGCGATGTGGTGATCCTTGGCTGTTTGGGTGGTGAAGAATTCGGATTCTCAACATCAGCGCTGATTACACTAGGTTGTATCATGATGCGTAAATGCCACCTGAATACTTGTCCGGCTGGTATTGCTACTCAGGACGAAACCTTGCGCAAGCGCTTCATCGGACGTTCTGAATTTGTGATCAATTTCTTCCGCTTTATTGCTACTGAAGTTCGCGAAATTCTGGCCGAAATGGGCTTTACGTCATTCGACGAAATTGTTGGTCGTGCCGATCTGTTGGAACAGAATCGCGAAGTTGGCAACTGGAAAATGAGAAAAATGGACTTCTCGCGCATTATTCACATGCCTGAAGAAGCCAAACAATACGATATCCGGAATACCTTCCCGAACATTAAATCGGTTGAGGAACACATGGACCATACCCTGATTCGCGATGCCAACAAGGCCATCAAGAGCAAGGAAAAAGTATGGCTGGCTCATACCATCACCAATGTTGACCGTACTGTTGGTGCGATGTTGTCCGGAGAAATCTCGCGTCGTTATGGCGAAGAAGGTTTGCCAAACAACACGATTATGGCGAACTTCACCGGAACTGCTGGACAGAGCTTTGGCGCATTCCTGGTAAAAGGATTGAGCTTCAGACTGGAAGGTGATTCGAATGACTACATCGGAAAAGGTCTTTCCGGAGGGCGTATCATTGTTGTTCCGCCAGTAGGTTCAACCTTTAATCCTGAAGAAAATATCATCGTCGGAAATACTTCGTTCTACGGTGCAACTTCCGGAGAAGCCTACATTCGTGGTGTGGCCGGTGAGCGTTTCTGCGTGAGAAATTCAGGAGCCAAAGCGGTGATTGAAGGTAGCGGCGACCATTGCTGCGAATACATGACCGGCGGACGCGTGGTTGTTTTGGGAACTACCGGGCGTAACTTCGCGGCGGGTATGAGCGGTGGTATTGCTTATGTGCTCGACACCGAAGGGAATTTCGAATATTTCTGCAACAAGGGTCTGGTTGAACTCGGGCCAGTTGAAGACAAAGCTGACATTGTTGAATTACAGGATATGATTAACAAGCACCTGCTGTACACGCAAAGTACTATGGCCGCTAAGATACTGACCAACTGGGACGAATATCTGCCTAAATTTGTGAAGGTTATACCGTTCGAGTACAAGAAAGTGCTGGAAGAAATTAAACTGCGCGAACTGGTTGCAAAACTTCAGTTAAGCGAAGACAATCCAACACGGCACGAGTAAAGAAGTTCGAAATTCGGAGTGCCTAAAGTTCGAAGTTAAAACTATGGGCACTTCATATTTAAAAGATTAAAAAATAAAAACAGTTTCGGGTTAAAACTTTAGGCACTTCGAACTTTAGGCACTCGACACTTCAAAAATACATTACCATGGGAAATCCAAAAGGTTTCATGACAATAGGGCGGAAAGACGCTGGTTACCGTCCGCTGAATGACAGAATTTACGATTACGGTGAAGTGGAGCAAACGCTCGACGATCAGGACCGTATTGATCAGGCTGCGCGCTGCATGGATTGCGGTGTACCTTTCTGCCACTGGGGTTGTCCGGTAGGAAGTAAAATTCCGGAATGGCAGGATTTGGTGTACAAAGGAAACTGGAAAGGCGCTTACGAAATTCTGCACTCGACCAATAGCTTTCCGGAGTTTACCGGTCGCGTTTGCCCTGCTCCATGCGAAAAAGCCTGTGTGTTGGCCATTCACAACGAAGCGGTTACCATTCGCGAAAACGAAGCATCGACTGTTGAACATGCCTTCAATTTAGGTTTTGTTCAGCCACGTATTCCTGAAGTTCGCACCGGCAAAAAAGTAGCGGTTGTTGGTTCAGGTCCGGCCGGATTATCGGCAGCCGATTTGTTGAATCAAGCCGGCCATACCGTGACTGTTTTCGAGAAGAACAATGCAATCGGAGGTCTGCTTCGTTTTGGTATTCCCGATTTTAAACTCAGCAAAACGGTAATCGATCGTCGTTTGGAAATCTTCCTTGATGAAGGCATGAATTTCAAAACCAATGTAACCGTTGGACAAGACATTACCCGCGACGAATTACTGGCACAATTTGATGCTGTTGTTTTAGCCAATGGCGCTGAGCAACCACGCGATTTGCCGGTTGAAGGCCGCGAACTGAAAGGCGTTTATTTCGCTATGGAATTCCTGATGCAATCGAATAAACGAATTGCCGGTGAGATCATTCCTGAAGAAATCAGCATCTTTGCTAAAGATAAAAAAGTATTGGTTATTGGTGGTGGCGATACGGGTTCCGACTGTGTAGGTACTTCAATCCGCCAGAAAGCCAGAAGCGTAACGCAGATTGAAATCCTGCCAAAACCTGCCACTGAGCGTGCCGATAACAATCCATGGCCATACTGGCCCAATACACTCCGTACATCAAGTTCGCACCTCGAAGGTTGCGAACGTCGCTGGAGCCTTTCAACCAAACGTATTATTGGCGAAAATGGTGTGGTAAAACAGGTTGAGCTGGTTACCGTTGACTGGGACAAAGATGAAGCCGGACGTTGGGTGATGACTGAAAGACACGGTTCTGAGGAGATTGTTGATGCTGACCTGGTGTTGCTGTCGATGGGTTTCACTCAGCCGGTTCACAACGGATTGCTCGATGCGCTTGGAATTGAATACGATGGACGTGGAAACGTGAAAGTGAATGCTAAAAAGCAAACATCGAACGAGAAGATATTTGCCTGCGGCGACGTGGAAGCTGGCGCCAGTCTGGTGGTTCGTGCCATTGAAGCCGGTAAAATTGCTGCTGCTAATGTTGATTCATTCCTTTGTCCTGAAGAATAGAAACTAAACGAGAATCTATATTTCAAAGGCCGTCTCCATTCGTTTGGATGACGGCCTTTTATTTTTATTTTATTGAACTACATAGGACGCATAGAAAAGGCAATTTTTAACCACAGATTAAACAAATTACGCGGATTAACACAGAAAAAAAACCAGCCAATAATAGAAGAATTCCGGTATTCTGATTGCCCCATCCCCAACCCTTCCCCATTAAAGGGAAGGGAGTTGAGGAAACTAAGATCCTGAAATTTTTCCTTTGATGAGCATACTTTCTAATATTTCACGATGTAAAGTCCCCCGTTTGGGGGATTAGGGGGCAATTTTCAGTGTAATCTGTGGTGAATTTTTTCAAATCTATCCCGGCCATCTACCCTGCATTTGCCGTGTTACCATCCAGCCCGGATATTCGGGTGTTAAAGCGCTCACCTCGTTGAGTTGCTGCATATCTTCCGGAGTGAGTTGAAGATTAACTGCAGAAATGTTATCCTTCAGTTGTTCCAGCGTTTTTGCGCCAATAATGGTACTGCAAACGCCCGGTTGCTTCGTCACCCAGTTCAAGGCAACTGTAGCCACCGAAACGCCGTGTCGTTGACCAATTTCGGCCATGACATCAATAATGTCGTACGCTTTTTCTTTGTTGATAGGAGGGAAGTCGAACGCATCGCGGCGGCTGTTGCCTGCCACCTGGTTATTCCGGGTGTATTTTCCGGAGAGAAAGCCACCTGCAAGCGGACTCCATGGCATAATACCGATTCCTTCGCTTAGCGCCATGGGCACAATTTCGCGTTCAATGTCGCGACTGGCGATGGTATAATAGTTCTGCGAAGCTACAAACTTGGTCCAGCCCATTTTGTCGGCATAATCGTTTGCTTTCATCACCTTCCACGCCGGATGGTTGCTGATACCCAGGTACCGCACTTTGCCCGAACGTACCACATCTTCCAGTCCGCGCATGGTTTCTTCGAGCGGGGTAATCGGATCGACACCGTGAATGTACAGCAGATCGATGTGCGACAGGTTCATTCGCTGCAAACTGTCGTTCACCGAGTCCATGATGTGCAGGCGCGATAGCCCCACCTGGTTGGCGCCCGGCCCCATCCGAATTCTTAATTTAGTAGCAATAAATACTTCAGGCCGGTTTACACCCAGTGTTTTCAAGGCTTCGCCCAGCATAATTTCAGATAATCCTTCCGAATAAGCATTGGCCGTGTCGATAAAATTAATGCCACTTTCCAATGAGGTTTTGATGATTTGGTTCACTTCGTCCTGAGGTACCTGGCCAATGGCTTGCCAGTAACCTTTTCCTCCGAATGTCATGGCTCCGAGGCAAAGCTCCGAAACCAATACACCTGTTTTTCCGAGTTCGTTGTATTTCATAGCACGATGAATTTAAAGAATGATACTTCTATTGTTTCTGTGTGGTGTAAAACAATTGGGCTGAGCTAAAGTTCCGGCAGGACATCCTTTCGTCAAAGAAATCAATTGAGATTGAAAATTGATATTTCACCACAGATAGCACAGATTTCCACATAGAAAAAATAATTTCAGAAGTTCAATCTGCATTAATCTGAATAATCCCCGCCCGCGTCGGGCAGTTGTGGTCGATATTTGGGCTTTCTATTGTGCCCTATCCCGAGTAATCGGGACAAGTTGTGCCTATGTGGTTAGTCTTATTCCAAGTCTAAAGCGATTCCATCAGTTCATCCGTCAGCTCAAGGTTGTGGTAAACGGCCTGTATATCATCGTCTTCCTCAAATACGTCAATGAGACGCATCACTTTCCGTGCGTTTTCAAGATCGAGCGCCGTGGTATCTTTTGGTATTCGTTGTAGCTGCGCACTTTCCGGTTCAATTTTCATCGATTCCAGCTTTTTCATCATTGCGCCGAAGTCTTCCATTCCGGTGGTAATCGTAAAATAGCCCTCATCCAACTGTATATCTTCAGCGCCTGTTTCAATCATTTCCATTTCAAATTCATCGGCATCGAGTGTCCCTTTGGGAATGATAAAAATGCCTTTTCGGTCGAAGATAAAGCTCAAAGAGCCATTGGTTCCCAGGCTGCCATTGTGTTTGTTGAAATAACTCCGCACATTCGAAACGGTTCGCAACTGGTTATCGGTAGTGGCTTCGAGAAAAATGGCCACACCACCGGTGGCATATCCTTCGTAAGTACATTCGATAAACGAAGCCGAATCTTTATCGGCTCCTTTGCTGATGGCTCGCTGGATATTGTCCTTGGGCATGCTCACGCCTTTGGCATTCGAAATGGCAACCCGAAGTCGTGGATTTCCTTCCGGATCGGGACCGCCTTCTTTTACTGCGACAGTAATTTCTTTTACCAATTTGGAAAACATCTTCGATCGTTTCGAATCGAGAGCTCCTTTTTTATGCTTGATGGTCGACCATTTACTGTGTCCCGACATAGGTAGTTGTATTTATTGTAGGTTTTTGGATCAATAATCTTGTTCGTAAAGTTAATGCTTTGGTGGTAATAAGACCCTACATGGAAGTATTTCTCAGGGTTAGGAATAAAACTGAGAGTTTCGGTACACAACCTGGTTTTAAGTTTTATTAAAAACAGTTGTTCATATGTAAAATCCGACCATTCATGTAAAATATCGGTCAATTCAGAAAATTTGCGACTAAAAAATTGACTTTTATTTTTGCATATCATAAATTTATGCGTGTATAAACTAAATTATACCATTAAATATCAAACCTATATGGATAACAAAATTAATTATTTTATTCCGGAAGAGGTTATTGCTGATGTAACCTCTAAGCTCAACGACATTGTCAACCAGTTAAGGCCTTACCTGATTGCCCTCACGCCGACCGAACGCACCGAACTCCCTAAAATGAGCGATGGCACTTTGCCTTTTGTAAAAAAATGCCTGGGCTATTATCAATCGAATCCTGAGTTTGCCCCTGCCTTTGTCGACTTCGACGGATTATTCGCCGACATGAAAGTTTACGAACAACTAATCCCGATCTATCGGTTGATCTTTCAGCTCGAAAACAAGCTGAACGATACCACGATGGAAGCTGGTGCAGAAAGTTTTGTGAGTGCTCTGAGTTATTACAACTCAGTAAAATATGCAGCACGCATGGATGCACCGGGTGCTAAAGCTATTGTCGACGATTTAAGCAAACGTTTTGCCCGCACCGGCAAAGCAGCGCCAACTCCTGAAAATAATTAAACGTATTGAAGACAAATAAAGGACACAATTGCCATGTGCTCTTGAATTTAGGGTGAAAAATGGAGCCGGGACACGTCCCGGCTTTTTTGTTTCAGCAACCTCGCCTCATGTCTCAACCTACTTCATGGGGGTACTTCAAAGGTGGGGGGGGTACCTCCGAGGTACCCCCCTCCACCTCAAACACCGAACGTTCGACCTTTTACACGGAGCTTTCCGTGTTTGATACGAAATGGCCGATAGATAAGACGCAAGCTTGAATATTTTTACCGGAATGTTCCGTCTCCGACATACAACTGCCGATGTTTTATACGGAAGATTGGATCTCCTGCACGCAACGTTCCGTGTCTGACACCGAACGTCCGATCAAAAAGGTGCGGCTTTGCGTGCTTGAAGATCGGCCACTGCGGTTTGGAGGTACCCGGGTGAATGTTAGAGGTGGAATTACCGAAACGCAAACCGTTGCCGGTGCTGTGCAAATTTATCGGGCGAAGGGTAGAAGCGGGAATCCTGCGGAAGTATTAATGGTGTAATAATATCCGAGAATAACATTTAACCTTAGGGAATCAATAGTTATTGAATGTAGAAATCACTTATTGAAATATCTGTTTTTCCTAAAAGAACCAATGCATCTCGATGTTCCATAAACCAAGAGGCTAAAATCATGTCTTTAAGATAGAATTGATCCACATAATCAGTATATCTCTTTTTCATCTGTTCGACGGACTCAGAAAGATTGTATCCAGAAATGAAAAATAAAATGCCAGATGTAGAGCAATCGATAAAACAATCAAAAGCATCAAAGAACTTTTGAATTTTCAGTTCGTCCTTAAAACCGAGAAAAGCCATTGCTCCGTTCTCTATTATAGAATTGCCCAGCTTTTTACCAGCATGACAGGCAAAACAATATGCAAAGCTATTTTTTAAGCAACTTGCGTTTATTGTATCCGAAATAAATGGAACTTTACCAGCTTTTAATAATTTATTTTCTGACCCATGTGTAAATGAAACAAATAGGAATGGCATATCATTAACTTGATTAACCCTCAATTGAATATTTAATTCATTTAAAGCCTGACTATTTATTTCATGAATATTGAAATCTGGGTTAGAACCTTCCTTTGTTGCTGTAGCGCATCGATCAAAGAAGTCGCCAAGATTTTCATCTTGATTGTCATAGGTTAGGATGGTATTAATCATTTAGCCTTTCTTTATTTCGAGATAAAAGGTCAATAGTAAGTTTTGATAAACTTTTAGAAAATTGTTTCCCGAGAGGCGTTTGTTTCCTTATTTCCTCAAGCAGATCATTTAAACTTAGCTGTTTGCCTTCAACTGTAACCATATATGGTTTATTTTTCTGTTCCTCTGAATGTGCATTTATCCATTCTTCAAGCGCTACATCAATGTTATTATTAATATCGTTGTATGCCTCCTTTAGTTTATTGATTATTTCTTCAGATGATGCATTCTTATCCAAGAATCCGAATGCTTGATTATTGATAAGATCAGCAAATACTTCTTTGTCTTCATCTGCCCCACTCCATATGATAACTGGAAGTAAACGTGAAATATCTCTAATTAATTCTAAGACAATATTACCATCTGGAGGATTTGCAGAAAAATCCAAGTCAAGCAGTACGATTATCCTTTTGTTCAAGTTTGAAGAAATAAAATTCAATGCGTCATCTTGCTTCAAAAAAACTTTTACTGAATCAAAATTCATTCTTAATTCTAAGAACAAACCAATACTTGTTTCCTCTAATGTCCTATCATCATCGATAATGACAATGGTTGCATTCAATTTACTCATGATTAATGCTTAAATGGTAATTCAATTTTAAAGGTTGCCCCAGTAGGTTTCAATTCGTTTTCAACAACTTCAATAGTACCCTTTAGAGCCTCCAACCTTGATTTCACTATATACAAACCGAGGCCAGCCCCGCCTTGTTCTGCCGTTGTAGTATAGAATACGTCAAAAATTCGGTTTTTATCTTCCTCTTTAATGCCATATCCATTATCGGAAAAGTAAATAATAAACTTATCCTTATCAACAATAGCACTGCATTTTATAATTTTTTCACCTTTGTTGTCAAATAAAGCTTTGAAAGAGTTACTTATCAAATTGTCAAAAATGTCCTCAAATGCTTTTAAATTGTATTTGACGATTAGATCTTTGTTTATCTCAAGATAAGCAGTTATGCCTCTTCTTTCAAATTCTTGCTGATAAATATTTCGGAATATGTTTTCAAGTACTTCTTTAACATTTATTTCCTCAAAGCTTTGGTCGTCTTTTGCATATTTTAATAAGAAATTAACTGCATTGCCTAAATGATTCATCTCACTAAAGATGTTTGCCCCCATTTTCTTGTATTCATCATTGAATATTGGGTCTGGAATCCACTTGTTAATAAATTCTGCATCTCTTTTAATCTTGCCAATTGAAGTTCGGGTAATATGCGAAAGCATGCCCGCATAAGTCTGTAACGATACCAGACTAAAGAATAAATTTTCCTGCTGTTTCTTTTCTTTCTCTAGTTCTTGATAGTCTCTAAAGCTTTTGTTTACTGAAGCTTGTGCTTTTGCAATCTGCTTCTCTGCCTGTTCTATTGTAGCTTTTACTTCTTCAGGATTAGTTGAGCTAATTGCTTTATTTAATGATGTTCTAATATCACTTAAATCTGTTTTTGCTTCATTAAAATTGGACTTTGATTTTTCAGATAATGATGTCCGTTGAACTTTTAAAAAATCTTCGATCTTTGATATTTGCTCAATAACAAAAGACTTTAACTCGCTCCATGCTTCATTATCTACAAAATCTTGTCTGTTAGTTGCATCAATAATTTTTGGATTTCGCTGATCGGAAATATCAACCCACCCTAGCAAATCCCTCGTACTTATTTTATCAAAGAAACCAGACCATCTTCTTTTGTCTATTCCAAACAAATCTTTTTGCTTCGATCTGTCTTCTTCGTATTCAGCAAAAGGTGTTGCAATTAAACCGTCTCTATAGACTTTAATACCATCTAATCTCTCTTCGGGTGAAGATTTTCTGAATTTATCTTTTGCTTTTTGATCGTAATAAAAAATTCGAAGTCTTATCAGGCCACATGGACGGCATGGAACTAAAATTTTAACCAATTGCCCTTTCTCAACTTTTAGTATTTCTTGAGTATTGTTTTCGAGATCGAAACCTAAATCATAATCCAATGTAGCGTACTCTATTGCCTGGCTTTCTACAGGCTTATTAATGTAATCCTTATATTCTGGGGCATTCAATCGAATACGAAATGGATATTTAGGTTTAAACTCAGGCGAAATCAGTTTTGATAGTTCTTTATATGATCGGATTATGTCCTTTTCTGTCCAAACATCACTTACAGTTGTGATCTCAAGCGAAGTTCCATGTGAAGTATCGGGAGTATCTTCGAACCAGTATTTATTTTCAACATCGGTGAAAAAAGTTTGATTGCCATCGAAGTTGATTTCTAATTGTTTTCCTTCCAACTTTTCGTATGAAGACCAATCGGTTTCGAGGCACAACGTTTTATTCGAATCCTTTTTTTTTGTCTTTAAAATTAATTTAGAACCCAGTTTATCAACAGCAAAACGTCCAATCCCTTTTTTCCCAACTACTTTTCTTTTGAAAGGTTCTGGAGAATATTGATTTCTTCTTTTACTACTTGTACCTATAACCATCCATTTATCCCGCAAATCCTCGAAACTCATTCCAATCCCATCATCCTTAATGATAATTTTGCTTTTATCTGTTTTGGGATTTACGTTTTCAAATTGAACAAGGACATTCTCAGCATTAGCATCGTAACAGTTTTTTACTAACTCGAATAATGCGGTAATCCTGTCTGTAATTAACTCACGACCGATTAAACGATAAGCACTAACATCAAAACGAAACTTCAGCGTATCTAATTTTTGTTCTGACATGTCATTTCTATTATCTGTTTAAATATTACCTCAGCTAATAAGGGTGGAACCGCGTTCCCTATTTGTTGCTGAATGTGCATTAACGTTCCTTCGAAAACAAAATTATCCGGAAAACTTTGAATTCTAGCCGCTTCGCGTACCGATAATCCGCGATCTTGAGTTGGGTGTATCAGCATGTTTTTCCGGTAATTGGAAATGACCACCGAGGGTTTTTCAGGGTCGAGCCGTTTATAAATTCCACTGTGGCAATTTTCTCTCACTTTGTAGTTCTGCATCAAATGTTCAGGGATTGCCCGCCAATTTTCTCCTGGCTTTATGTATTGGTAGCGCTCAATTACATAATCCTGATTGCGTGAGACAAAGTTTTGTAAGGCAAGTTTTGAACCATTGCGAAGTTTTTTGCCATAAGGACTTGCTTCTCCATTGTACGGCAGAGCATCTGCCATTTGCCCGTTCTCCAAAACTGGTAAATCACATATTGCATCGATAACACGTATGTATTGATTGGTCTTTTCAGGAAACAGGAATTCAATCCCCGATTTATTTCCAACCATTATAAATCGATTTCGGTTTTGTGGCACGCCATAATCGGAAGCTGTCAAAACATGGCTAACAACCTTATAGCCCAACTCCTCGAAACACTCTTTTATTTGAATAACAGTTTTCCCATCATTAAAACTGACAATTCCTTCAACATTTTCAAATAAAAACCATTCAGGAGTTAGTTCACGAACAAAACGAACAAATTCTTCAAATAATGTATTGTTTTTGTTGTCGAGAGAGCGTGTTTGCCTATTTGAAGTTGAAAAACCTTGGCATGGTGGGCCTCCAAAAATTATAAACGGGCTTTTGACATTCAACTCATTAGTGTCAATTTCCCTTATATCCTTTTCAATCACTTCTGTCTCCGGGTGATTTAGCTTAAATGTTCGGGCTGAAGAATTGTCTTTTTCTATTGCAATGGGAATTTTTATTCCGGCATTTATTGCACCCAAACTAAGCCCCCCGGCACCTGAAAAAATATCAATTCCAAGACGTTCTGTCATATAGCTCAATGAATATTGTCTTTCGTCGCTATACTAGATAGATTTTTAAAGACAATTGATAAGAAATTTTATTGAAACTTATCGATTTAAGAAAAGAAAGTACGAAATTATGATATTCGTTGATTAAAACAAAAAAATAAGAATAAAACCAAAGCGGCTGAACTCCTGATTTTCATCCTTTATTCAGCCGCTTTTTTGTAAGATTTATGAGTTCCAGCTTATTTCAAATTCTTCAGGTTTTTGTAGCCCAGCAGCGAGCGCATTTGGGAAATGGCAATTAGCTTTCGGGCGGCGATATCCTTTGCCGTCTGCTTTAGCTGACGGACATGATAGGTGAAATGCTCCGTGTGGCTTTAGCCACAATTGTCAGGGCTAAAGCCCCAATCTTTTTTCTTCCTTTTCATCCGTTGCCTAAAGGCAAACGGCAAAGGATAGCCAGAAATCTCCATTAAAGCAAAAGCGGCTGAACTCCGGATTTTCATCCTTTATTCAGCCGCCTTTAAAAAGTCTTTTATTCAGTTCTTAAATCTCAATTTTTGTGCCCATCACCTTCAGGAATTCGCGAATAAAACTGGGGTGGGCGGGCCATGCAGGCGAAGTAACCAGGTTGCCATCGACATAGGCGCCGGTAACCGGTATGGATTGGAATATGCCTCCTGCCAGGGTTACTTCAGGTCCAACAGCCGGGTAAGCGGTCAGCTTTCTTCCGCGCACCACATCGGCCGCAGTCAGAATCTGAATTCCGTGGCAAATGGCTGCAACAGGTAAGTTTTTTGCAAAGAAATACTTCACGATTTCAATCACTTTTTGGTTTAACCGAAGGTATTCGGGCGCCCGGCCACCGGCAATAACCAATCCACTGTAATTGGTAACATCCACATCGTCGAAACTGTAGTTCAGAGCAAAATTATGCCCCGGTTTTTCGGAGTAAGTTTGGTCACCTTCAAAATCGTGGATGGCTGTTTTAATCGTGTCGCCCTTCTTTTTGTCGGGACAAACAGCATGCACTTCGTACCCAACCATTTCGAGCATTTGAAACGGTACCATGGTTTCGTAATCTTCGGTAAAATCGCCAGTTAAGAACAGTAGTTTTTTCATGGTTTGAAATTTTAGATGTGTAAATAATATGGATGTTCTTATTTGATCAAAGTGGCTGAAGTTGTATCGTACCTGAAGAACGTTTAAAGAAGATATTAGTTGCCAGGTAGTTCTATGTTTTAGCGCATTTAAAATGCGATTGCAAATTTGCGCTGGGCGAACGATAACTTTTGGCGAAAAACTTCTCCCTTTTTTGCCGGGTTCTGATCTGACAAACTAAAAGCGGCTGAACTCCGGATGATCTTCCGTTATTCAGCCGCTTTTGCGTATTTTTTGATCTGCCAATTACGAACGGATCACTTATTTAGTTGCTACCACAAATCCGCGGTCTTCAATGGCTTTCGAAATGTCTTTCAGGCTGGTCTTATTCGAATCGAACCGAACAAATGCGGTCGAATCTTCGTGGTTGGCGCTGATGCTGTCGATTCCGGCCAATGCATTAACCCCTTTGGCAATGGAGACCTCACAATCGTCGCAATGCATTCCTTCAACACGGAGTTTGGCCTCGACCATAACTGGTGCAGCTTGGGTTTTATCGGCTGTTTTTTGTGGCGAATTACATGCACCAAAAGCCAATGTTGCCAAAAGGATGAAAAGTATTTGTTTCATGATGCTTTGTAGTTATTTTTTTAATTAAGTGATAACCTTATTTCTTCTCCACTTTTACCCCTTGCGGAGCTTTCTGGTTCGGTGGATTTGTGCCGTGCAAACTAAGTATATAAGCAATTACCTGATCGATTTGTTTATTACTGAGCTGACTTTTATACGCAAGCATCCCTTTTTCGATTACTCCATCGACAATTACTTTTTTCATATCTTCCGGATTTGCACCATGAATCCAGTAGTCATCCGTGAAATTCGGGCCAACCAAACCTTCGCCAAACTTACCATGGCATACGTAGCAAATCTTGTCGAAAGTCACTTTTCCGCCAGCCAGTATTTGTTCCTGAGACATAGGCGCAGCAGCTGATTGAACGGCTTCAGCCTTTACCGCAACCTCGGTTTTGGCCCGCGCGGCAGCCATTTCCTTCGAATACTCTTTTTTCTGAATGATGCTTTCGTCTTTAAAAACGACCAGCAACATCAGGTACGAGAATGAGATAACTATGGTAATGTAAAAAATGTACTTTAACCAGGGCGGAAGTGGATTATCGAGCTCTTTAATGCCGTCGTATTCTTCGTGTCCGCCGAAATATTTAATTTGAGTTACATCATCCACTTCCTTGTGAGCTTTGTGTGGTTCCTTTAATTTATCGTCGTCATTGGTATGCATAGTTCAGTATTTTGATTGAATTGTAAAAGTCATTGATTGGGTTTGCTTTGGTTGACTAGTCTTTCCAGTTTCCGATCTCCGTTTTCCCTTCTCCTGAAACCGAGTCTTCCAACGGCATCATGCTTATTTGGTCCACTTCTTCTTTTTTCATCCGGAATGCCTGAATGGAAACCAAAATGAAAAACGTAAAGAAGATGAAGAAGCCTATGATGGCATAAACTTCTACATTCAGAATGCTGCTGAGTGTTTCCTTAAACATGGCTATTTCTTTACAGGTTTATTCGAAATGTCAACACCCAATCGCTGAATGTAAGCAATTAAAGCAATGATTTCGCGGTTGCTTTCGGTCTGAATGCCATTCGCGACCAAATCTTTGGCAATGCTGTCGGCCTGAGATTTCAAATCGGCAATTGCCTGTTGTTCGTAATTGTCGGGGTAGGGAACTCCCAACAACTTCATCGCCCTGATTTTTCCCGGAGTCGATTGAATGTCGATTTCCTTTTTAGCTAACCAAGGGTATTTAGGCATGATGGAAGCTTCGTTCATCTTTTGCGGATCAACAAAATGATTGTAATGCCAAGAGTTTGGCTTGTAAATTTTGCCTGTTTTCACTCCTTCACGCGCCAAATCTGGTCCGGTGCGTTTCGATCCAAACTGGAACGGATGATCGTAAACCGATTCGCCAGCCTTGGAATATTCGCCGTATCGTTCGGTTTCCGACCGGAATGGCCTCACCATTTGCGAGTGGCAGTTGTAACAACCCTCTTTCACGTAAATGTCTCTTCCCTGCAATTCGAGCGGTGTGTAAGGTTTTACGCTCGAAATGGTGGGTATATTCGATTTAATCAGGTAAGTCGGAATCACTTCAACAACACCACCGATCAGGATGGCAATCGTGGCGAAAATCAGGAAACGGATAGGTTTGCGTTCGAGGAACCGGTGCCATGTTTCCGATTCGGTTTTTACTTCAGGTTCGGGATGTAAAGCCGGAGCCTGCGCTTCTTCTTCGGCAACAAACGAACCTGCCTGAATGGTTTTTACCACATTGAAGACCAGAATCAGGAAGCCAGCCACATACAACGCGCCGCCAAAGGCCCTGATCGTGTACATTGGGATCAATTGGGCAACTGTTTCCAGGAAATTCGGATACATCAGGAATCCATCCGGAGTAAATTGTTTCCACATCAAAGCCTGTGTTATTCCGCCGATATAAAGCGGAACGGCATAAAATACAATAGCAAGTGTAGCCAGCCAGAAATGGATATTGGCGAGTTTGGTCGAATACAATTGAGTTTTATACAGTCGTGGTACCAACCAGTAAATCATACCGAAAGTCAGCATTCCATTCCAGCCCAATGCGCCAATGTGAACGTGCCCAATGGTCCAGTCGGTAAAGTGACTGATGGCATTCACTGTTTTGAACGACAGCATTGGCCCTTCGAAAGTTGACATTCCGTAGGCGGTAATACCAACCACAAACATTTTCAGGATTGGGTCGCGACGTACTTTATCCCATGCACCGCGCAGGGTGAGTAATCCGTTGATCATACCGCCCCAGCTTGGCGCAATCAGCATGACCGAGAACGTGGTTCCCAGCGCCTGAAGCCAGTCGGGCAGCGAACTGTATAATAAATGGTGCGGCCCTGCCCAGATATACAGGAAGATAAGCGACCAGAAGTGAACAATGGAGAGTTTGTATGAATAAACCGGACGTCCGGAGATTTTAGGAACAAAATAATACATCAAACCAAGGAATGGCGTAGTCAGGAAGAAAGCCACCGCGTTGTGACCGTACCACCATTGTACCAAAGCGTCCTGAACCCCGGCATAAAGAGTATAACTCTTCAGGAAACTAACCGGTACTGCCAGCGAATTAAAAATGTGCAGAACGGCTACCGTAACCCAGGTGGCAATGTAAAACCAAATGGAAACGTAAATGTGACTCGTACGGCGTTGAAGGATCGTTCCGAACATGTTCCATCCAAATACCACCCAAACCAAGGTAATAGCAATATCGATCGGCCATTCCAGTTCGGCGTATTCTTTACCGGTTGTAAAACCCGCCAGCAAGGTAACCGCAGCTGCAACAATAATCGATTGCCAGCCCCAGAAGTGAATTTTACTGAGTGTTTCGCTGTAAATTCGGGTTTTCAGCAAACGCTGCAACGAATAATACACCGCCGTGAAAATCGCATTCCCGACGAAAGCAAAAATTACCGCATTGGTGTGAACCGGCCGGGTTCGCCCGAATGTGGTAAACTCCAACCCAAAATTCATTGCGGGAATAAAAATCTGAAGGGCAATCAGCAATCCTGCCAACAGGCCAACGACACCCCAGACAATGGTTGCAATCGCAAAGTTCCGGGTCATGCGGTTGTCGTACGAAAACTTTTGTAATTCCATATTGATGTGTTTAGTTATTTTTTTTGTTTCGAGTTGCAGGTTCCGTGTTCCGGGTTTAAAAAACTCGCATCACGTAACACGCAACAATTTTTGCTGTTTACTGCGACTGATCACTGCGACTCTTTTCTTTTTTCCCTTTTTCGGTTTCCTCTGCTTCTTTCACCGGCGGGTCATCAAACAATATCCTGACCGATGGGGTATAGGTATCTTCATACTGTCCGTTTTTGACCGACCAGATGAAGGCGATTAAAAATGCACCGGCCATGATGATTGCAGCAAAAACCAAAACGAAAACGACTGACATATCCTATCTCTTTAAAATTTAAATCCTTTTGCTGATAAACTTACTGAAAAACTCGCAAAGACCACCACCGATACCGAACTTATTGGCATCAGTATAGCAGCCACAATCGGGGTTAGTGTTCCCTGAACGGCGAATGATAAACCCACCAGGTTGTACATAAATGAAATCAGGAAACCAGCGTAAACGATTTTGATGCTTCGATGCGTAAACCGCATATATTTATCCAGACTGGCAAACTTGTCCGACTGAAGGATGGCGTCGCAGGCTGGCGAGAAATTGAACACATTATCGGCAACCACAATGCCTACATTGCTTTCGTTCAACGCCCCGGCGTCGTTTAACCCGTCGCCAATCATCAAGACTTTTTTTCCTCTTTTCTGCAAATTTCGGATATAGTTCAGCTTATCGGTTGGCGATTGGTTAAAATGAAGGTTCTTTTCTGCCCCGAAAAAGCGAACCAGATTGGTTTTCTCTGCATCATTATCGCCGGTTAACAGGTGAAGTTCATGCGTTTTCCGTAGCTTTTTGATCAATTCACCCAGTCCGGGACGATATTCATTTTCAAGCTGAAAATATCCCGCAACCGAATCGTTCAGGTAAACCCAAACCTCCGTTTTTAAGTTTTCACTTTCCTTTTTATCGCCACTGACAAAGTATTTCGAGCCGATATTTAGCTTTACGCCGTTTATTTTTCCTGAAATTCCAAGCGAAGGAAGTTCCTGAAAATCGCTCACTTCAAGCAATTCTTCCGCTTCGATGAAATTAAATATGGTTTTGCTCAGTGGATGCGAGGAATGGAACACCAGCGACTTGATCATTTGCAACTGTTCCTTAGTCAAATCTTTCCCGACAAACCTGATATCTGACAATTGCGCATTGGTAATGGTGCCTGTTTTATCGAAGACTACTGTATCAACTTTGTAAAGGTGTTCGATCACCGCAGTATTTTTCAGGTAAAAACCTTTCCGGCCAAACTGGCGCATGGTGCTTCCGAAGGTGAACGGTACCGTTAAAGCCAAGGCGCATGGGCAGGCAATAATAAGTACCGAAGTAAAGGCAAAAAGTGCTATTTCGGGTCGGTTGAAATGCCAGAAAATGCCGGAGGTAATGGCAATCAGCACAATGGTGAGGGTAAAATACTGGCTCACCCGGTTGATGATTGTTTTAAGTTTATTGTCGGCTGTAAACGGGTTTTCGGTTTGGTTCCAGAGTTGAGTAAGATAACTTTGCTGAACTTCCTTTTCAATAGTCAGTTCGATGGCATTCCCGATTTGGCGACCACCGGCAAACACGAAGTCGCCTGCCATTTTTGCAACCGGCATCGACTCGCCGGTTACAAAGCTGTAATCGATGTTGGCCATTTCGCTTTTCAGGATCGAATCGGCAGGCACAATTTCCTGATTCCGCACCAGAATCCGGTCGCCGGCTTTCAAGTCTTCCAAGGCAATGGTTTGGTTGCCAGCTTCAGTAATCTGGGTTACTGCCAATGGAAAATACGTTTTATAATCGCGCTCGAACGAAAGCGCCTGATAGGTTTTGCCTTGATACCAGCGGCCAATCAGCATAAAAAAGACCAGTCCGGTCAACGAATCGATGTAGCCAATGCCTTTTCCTGAAAGGATTTCGACCAAACTTTGAATGAAAAGCATGATCAATCCCAATGCAATGGGCAAATCGATGCTGATGATTCCTTTTTTCAGGCTTTTGTAGGCTGTCAGGAAATAATCGCTGGCGCTGAATGTCAAGGCTGGAATGGCTAATGCAACGCTCAGCCAGCCAAACATGCGTCGGATATCGGGTTCCAGAAATTCGTGTCCGGGCAGGTATTGCGGAAAATGGTAAATCATGGCATTCATAAAACTGAATGCGGCAATACCGATTTTGATGAACAATTTTTTATCCGAATGGTCGGTTGAGGGTTTGTCGATGCTGTGTTGGTTGATTTCTGGAATGTAGTGAATGCTTACCAGCAATTCGACCAGCTTCCGGAGTGAAATCTCGCTTTCGCGGAAGGTAATGTTGATCTCTTTTTTTGGAAAGTTGACAACCGATTGAATGATTCCAGAATTCAGACTGTGCAGGTTTTCTAGCAGCCAAATGCACGATGCGCAATGGATTTCAGGAATGAAAAAACTGACTTTTGAAATGCCACCTTCAGAAAAAGTAAGGATTTTGGATTTGAATTTTTCGAGATCAAGAAAAGCATAGGTTTCGTTTGCCGGTTTCTTTTCTTCTTCGATCCGGACGCCCTGCATGGGCTCAATCTGGTAATATTGTTTGAGCTGATTGGTGTTCAGAATCTGGTAAACTGTGGAGCAGCCTGAGCAGCAGAACGGATTTTCCTCAAAAATGACAGGAGAATTTCCGATATTCACGAGTTTCCACAATGAATACATTTTAATTCTTCACTCATAAGTACAGGCTGGCAGTTGATCGACGTAAATAAGGATTGAAACGTGAATTTGTTCAATAACAAGGATGAAAATGTACGAATAATTAATGTTAAAAATTTCTGTTTTGTGCGCAATTTACTAACAGACAGTCATCTTTGGCAGAATCTATGAGCTATCAATATTATCGATCTGATTTTGAGGTTTTGGGGGTTTCATAAGAGTGAATTTCAGTTTAACTTTAGATGTCAACTATTTAAACCGTTTATAGACCAAAATATGAATGTATTTAAACGTACTTTCCGGTTTTACTATGATGGATTTACAAACCTTCCCCGCTGGGGTAAGCAGGTTTGGCTGGTGATACTGATCAAACTCTTCATCATGTTTGTAATCCTGAAAATTTTCTTTTTCCCTAATTTTCTAAAGACAAATTTTAATAATGATGCTGACCGGAGCAATCACGTGCTTGAAAATTTAACCAATATCAACAAATAAATTAACAACCTATGCTTGAAGGAATTGATGCATCTTTAGTCGATTGGTCGAGGGCTCAGTTTGCGCTCACCGCCATGTATCACTGGATTTTTGTGCCTTTAACACTTGGTCTGGGGATTATTATTGCCATTATGGAAACCCTGTATGTGAAGACAGGAAATCCGGAGTGGAAACGTATTACCAAATTCTGGATGACCCTGTTCGGAATTAACTTTGCCATTGGTGTGGCCACCGGTATTATTCTCGAATTTGAGTTTGGCACTAACTGGTCGAATTATTCGTGGTTTGTGGGCGACATTTTTGGTGCTCCGCTGGCTATCGAAGGTATTCTGGCCTTTTTCATGGAATCTACTTTCATCGCCATTATGTTTTTTGGATGGAACAAGGTGAGTAAAGGATTTCACTTAACCGCGACGTGGCTGACGGCTATCGGGGCGAACCTTTCGGCCTTGTGGATTTTGGTTGCCAATGGCTGGATGCAGAAACCGGTCGGAATGGTTTTCAATCCTGAAACTGCCCGCATGGAAATGGTCAACTTTTGGGAAGTCCTGTTTTCTCCCATGGCCGTTCACAAATTTCTGCACACCACTTCGTCGAGCTTTGTGCTGGCATCTATTTTCGTCATAGGCGTTTCGGCCTGGTTTATCCTGAAAGGCCGGGATGTTGTTTTTGGACGGAAAAGTATAGTTGTGGCAGCGATCTTTGGGTTTATGGCGTCGATGTACACTGTAATGACCGGCGATAGTTCGGCCCGCGATATTGCCCATCATCAACCCATGAAATTTGCTGCATTCGAAGGTTTGTATAATGGTAGCGAAGGCGCCGGGCTGGTGGCTTTGGGATTCATTTCGCAGAACCAGGCCGATCCGTCAAACGAAAACCTGAAAGACTTTGCAGTGAAAATCGAAATTCCAAACATCCTGTCGTATATGGCTTTTCTGAATTGGGATGCTTTTGTTCCGGGAGTGAACGACCTGATTCGTGGTAATGAGAAATACGGAGTAATGGGCGCCGATGAGAAAATAAAACGAGGAAAGCTGGCTATTGAAAAACTGACGGCTTACAAAGATGCCAAAAAAGCAGGGAATGTTGCTTCCGCTGATTCGTTGAAAACCGAAATTATGAGCGCCGATTTTCAGAAAAATTACTTTAAATATTTTGGCTACGGCTACATTGCTGATCCGCATACCCTGGTGCCAAGCATTCCGCTGTCTTTCTACAGTTTTCATATCATGGTCATATTGGGTATGTATTTCATTTTCTTTTTCCTGATGGCTTTGTTCTACACGCTCAAAGGAAAAATCCACAAGAAAAAAATGTTTTTGCGCATTGCCATCTGGACAATTCCACTGGCTTATCTGGCTAGTCAAGCAGGTTGGGTACTGGCCGAAGTGGGCCGTCAACCCTGGGTTATTCAGGATTTGATGCCGACTATGGCTGCCGTAACAAAGATCAGCACCGGTGCAGTACAGGTGACATTCTGGTTGTTTGCAATCATTTTCACTACGCTGCTCATCGCCGAAATTAAAATCATGATGCGCCAAATTAAAATCGGACCTAAATCAGAAGGAGAACCAAATCATGTTTGAATCACTATCACTAATCACATTACAGCAATACTGGTGGCTGATTGTTTCGCTGCTGGGCGCTTTACTGGTATTCCTGATGTTCGTTCAGGGCGGGGAAACCTTGTTTTTCACCATTGCTAAAAACGAAGCCGAAAAAACTCTTTTGGTGAATACTTTGGGCCGTAAATGGGAATTTACCTTTACTACACTGGTTACGTTTGGCGGAGCTTTTTTTGCGTCGTTCCCACTGTTTTACGCCACATCGTTTGGCGGTGCTTATTGGGTTTGGTTTGCTATCCTGATTTCGTTTGTCATTCAGGCTGTTTCGTACGAGTTCCGGAAGAAACCAGCCAACTTTTTGGGAGCCGGAACGTACGAAATTTTCCTTTTCATCAACGGATTGCTCGGGCCTCTGCTCGTTGGAACCGCTGTCGGAACCTTCTTTAACGGTGCCATGTTTTCGCTCGACGATATGAAACATGTGACTTGGGGAACACAATTTCGTGGTTTGGAAGCCGTGCTTACTTTTCACAATCTGGCGCTGGGACTGGCTGTATTGTTCCTTTCCCGAATACTGGGATTGCTTTATTTCATGAACTCGATTGATAATGAAGCGATATACGAACGCTCAAAAAAGCAATTGTTTTACAATACAGTTCCGTTTCTGGTATTCTTCCTGTATTTCGTAATTGCTCTGCTTTTCAAAGATGGATTTGCCTACAACCCGGCATCCGGAGTAGTTGCAATTGAATCGTACAAATACCTGCACAACTTGCTGGCGATGCCAATCAATACACTGATGTTTCTGGCAGGCGTAGTTGGTGTGCTGTGGGGAATCGGCTCAACCCTGCTGAAAGGCGGCACCAAAGGAATCTGGTTTGCAGGTGGAGGAACTGTTCTTACTGTGTGGGCTTTATTTATTTTGGCAGCCTTCAATCATACCAGTTTCTATCCTTCAATCTTCGATCTGCAATCGTCGCTGACTATCGAAAACGCTTCATCGAGCCGGTTTACATTGGTTGCCATGAGCTATGTTTCGTTGTTTGTTCCGTTTGTGCTGGGCTATATCTGGTACGCATGGAAATCGATGAACAACAAGCCCATCAGTACCGAGGAACTGGAGCAGGAGCACCACGTTTATTAATCATTAATGGTAAGTGATTAATTATTAATGTTGTTTATTGCTGATGTTTTCATTTATAATTTATAATTCATCATTTATAATTTGAAATTATGTATTGGGAATCAATCTTTTGGTTTTTAAGCTGGCCGGCGCTGGTTGTAGTCAGTTATCAACTGGTAAAATATACCATTAAGAAATACGAACCGCTTTTGGAGAAGCCCGTCAAAAAGGTAAATCAGGAGAAATAATAAGGAACGTATAACGATCCGATCTTTCAAAAAGATCGGATCG
>CAXXPT010000047.1:0-33845 GCA_963676375.2 Prolixibacteraceae bacterium | reverse complement strand
TATTCCCCTGGGTGGGAACAGAAAAGGGAAAGTCAGACAGTATATCAACCTATTCATTACCATGTTAGTAGGCGGATTGTGGCACGGGGCTTCGCTGAAGTTTATCGTTTGGGGAGGTATGCACGGGAGTATGTTGGCTGCTGAAAAGATGCTGTTGCCTTACACTCAGAAACAAACCGGGAGGCTTTGGAAGATAGGTGCAATGATCTTTACATTTCACTTTGTGACGCTCTGCTGGATCTTTTTCAGAGCCGATAGTTTCAATACTGCCACACAGGTAATCACACAGATTTTCACTAAATTTAATCCTCAGATAGCCATGCAGGTTATTACTGCCTATAAACCTGTCTTCCTGTTGTTCACGATTGGCTATATGCTTCATTTTCTGCCTGTCAGCATCACGCAAAAGACACAACTTGCTGTTGCAAAGTCCCCTTCATTTGTGCAGGCGCTTATATTGGTTGGGGTTATCTGGCTGATCATCCAAACAAAATCTGCTAATATCCAACCTTTTATCTACTTTCAGTTTTAATGTATTTAGTTCTGGAATGTAATATTGTTGAAGATGTAGAGATAGCCCTTGTGGCTATCTCTGGAAAAAAATGGTGGCAGATCCCAATTCTGCTCCCTGAAAGATCAACTCGTCGAAAGTGATCACACCATTCTTTACTGATTTTTTAATGATTCTTTCAATACTCCTCACACGTTGCTCCATTGTTGTCCTGCAGTTGGTCTTTTCTTAGTATTACCTTCGTGTACTATAGAAGAACTATGGGTTAAGGAAACACCGAGAAAATACGAAGAAAACAGGGAGAAGTGAACGCTATTGAGAAAATCATGTAAACGTCTTCAAAGAGTTTTGTAACTTTTCTCCGGGATAATTTATCAAATTGAAAAAACAGGATTATCCACGGGCTTTTGAAACTATTAAGTAATAGGCATTAAACAATGTCGTATTTCATTATTTGTTTGCGCTCTGTTCATGATTGAAGAATTAGCGTTTCGAGATTGAAGAAAATGCCGAAGGCATGAAATGATTATAGAAAAGAACATCAATCAACCTCCTGAACCTCGAAGGGGTGAAATAATTGATAGATAAAACATTATAATCATGTCATCCCTTCGGGATTCAAAATAAATATCATTTCAATGCTATAATCTTTTCATCCCTTCGGGATTCTTTTTCAAACATGTGATATTTGCTATAATCATTTCATCCCTTCGGGATTCGAAATCAGTGAATGTAACCAGAAAAGATTAGACACAGCGAATATGACATTAAATTATTTCTCCTACTTAAAAACGACTATTGAAGAATAAAATTGAGATAATTGACCCAAAGTAAAATATAATCATTTCAAATTAGTAGCATATTATACAGTAAAACAATCAAATATAAAATAATTTCATTAAAACTATAAAAATAGTTCCTAAACGACCTATCTAGTTGTATATTTGTTACTATTAAAACCATAACCTTAAATACAATTGGTCAGCATGGCTGCGAAATTTAAAGAACTTACCAAAGCTGAAGAGCAATTAATGCAAATCTTGTGGCAAAAGAATAAGGCATTTGTAAACGATTTACTCGAAGACTTGCCGGAACCTAAACTTGCTTACAATACAGTGTCAACAGTAATTCGACTTCTGGAAAAGAAAGGGTTTGTAAGTCATAAAGCATACGGAAATACCCATGAGTATTTCCCGATTGTGAGTAAAAAGGAATATACCGATCACTCCTGCAAGACACTTTTGAGGGGTTACTTCAGTAATTCTTTTGAAAAAATGGTTTCATTCTTTGCAATAGAAGAGAAGCTGTCTCTAAAGGAAATGGAAGAGATAAAACGTATTATGGAAGAAGAAATTAAGAAACATAAAAACGGACGACCATGAACGGAATAATGATATATAGTCTTCAAACGATCATCTCAGCAGGTTTGTTTATCCTGATATACCATTTGTTTGTCCGAAATTCCAATACCTATAACTGGAACAGATTTTACTTGCTGACTACGATGATCCTCTCGTTATTTCTACCGCTTATAGATGTTTCAGGCTGGTTCACAATAGAGAAACCCACTATATTGTACAACACCATGATTAAAATAGATCAGGCGATAACGGTAGTCCCTTTTCGACAAGTTCAAAGCTCATTCAGTGTATCAGATTTTTTTAATTACCGGTTATTGGGTTATCGTTGGTTTGTTACTCATTAGATTTTTGTGGGGTCTCACTTGCATCATCGATATGATAACGAACAATAATTATGAAAAAAGGGGAAGTCTTAAATTTTATCAGATTCAGCGCAAGACTACTTTTTCATTTTTTAACCATATCTTCATTCAGCCTGAGTACTGGGAATCACCGATTAACGATTATATCATTCAACATGAACTGGCTCATGTGAACAACGTGCATTCTTTCGACAAGATTCTGATAGAATTGATTCTTGTTTTCGGTTGGTTTAATCCGTTTTATTACATTTTCAGGCGTGATCTTCACCTTGTTCATGAATGTCAGGCAGACAATGACGTGGTAAAAAGTGGATGTGATAAACTGACTTATCACCAGATTCTTTTAAATCAGATTAATGGGAATTTCACCTACAGACTTTCCAATCAGTTTAGTTACTCACTCATTGCGAGTCGTTTTAAAATGATTTCGAATGACAAGCAGTCACGCTATACCCGATTCAGAATCCTGCTTGCAATCCCGACAACTTTGGTTTTGCTGTTATTGTTTTCGTTTACGAGTTTAAAAACACGGCTTCCCTATTACAAAATAATGTGTTTAAACCTGTAATCCAATCTGTAGGCATTATTCTGGAACCTGCAAAACAAAACAGAGCTTCAAAGCTCCAAGATGTGCAAATTGCCGGGAAGAAAGCTGCTCCTACGGATAAGGAAGAAGCCCCTTTACTGTTTGTAGAACAGAATCCCGAATACCCAGGTGGTTACGAAGCAATGCTTCGGTATCTGCATGACAAGCTTCAATATCCTTCAACAGCCCAGGAAGCAAGAATCACCGGTACTGTTTTTGTATCTTTTGTAGTGAGTAAAACAGGGAAAATATCGAATACAAGAATTCTTAGAGGAATTGGAAATGCTTGCGATGAAGAAGCCATAAAGGTTGTTGATGGAATGCCTGACTGGATACCGGCAAGGCAAAATGGTAGAGCTGTTCCTGTAATATTCCAGATACCTATCAAATTTCAATTGCAAACCAATTAGCTTTATATAGAGCTAAAAATTCTAAAGCTCTGACATCCTGATTAAAACAAATAATTTCCTATGGAGATATACTATGTTATTGCCTGTTAAAAATAATACTATACATCTAATCACAAATACTATATTCAACATTATGAGAAAACTCCACTACTTCCTGCTTTTACTTTTATTGAGTTCTGTCAATCTATTTGGACAGTCACCGGCACGGACATCTATAAAAGGTGTTATTTGTGATTCTGCCGGCATCAATGTACCATCCGCGATGGTAATGCTTCTTGCCGTCAAAGATTCAGCCCTTGTCAATTTTACTCAGGCTAACGACAATGGCGTCTTTGAATTCAAGAATGTCAAAAACAGTGGATACCTGATGAAGATACAACAGATGGGGTTTCTTCCTTATCAAAAAACACTTTCCGTCTCTCCAACGGAACTGAATGATTTGGGAAAAATTCAATTGAAAATAATTGCTAAAATGTTGTTAGAGGTGGTCATTAAAGCTGCAAGGGCTCCGCTGAAGTTTCGGGGTGACACCATTGAATATGATGCAGCCTCTTTTAAAGTTCCACCCGGATCCACAGTTGAAGATCTTCTGAGACGACTTCCGGGTATAGATGTTGATGCTGACGGGAATATCAAATCGCAGGGAAAAGATGTTAAGCGTCTTTATGTAGAAGGGAAGTCTTTCTTTGGAGACGATCCCAAGTTTGCCACCAAGAACCTTGGGGCAGAAGCTATCTCCAAAGTGCAGTTTTTTGATGAGAAGTCTGAACAATCAAAGCTCACAGGAATTGACGATGGTGTGAAGGACAATAAAGCAATGAACCTCAGTTTAAAGGAAGCATATAAGAAAGGCGCTTTCGGGAAACTGACAGCGGCAGCAGGAGATCAGAACAGATGGGCACTCAAGGGAAATTATAACCGATTTGATAAAGTGCAACAGCTCTCCATTATAGCTTTTGGAAACAACATTAACCAAACGGGTGTAAACTGGGATGATTACAGTGAATTCCAGGGACAAAGTTCTTCCAATTATGATAATGGTGACTTCGGTTTTAACAATAATATGAGAATTTATTATTATAGTGAAGGCGGTTTTACGAATTCATATGATGGCAGGGGTCTTACGGATAACTACGGATCCGGTGTTAATTACAATTTTGATAATAAAAAAACAAAATTCAATTCCAGTTACACCTATAATGAAACCACACGAAAGCTCTATCAAACTTCTAAAAAGGAAACATTCCTGCAAGACAACAGCTTTAAGAATGCAGATACCACCCAAAACAAAGAATTCAGGGGAAACCACAGCATTGGAATACGTCTTGAGCACAATATTGATTCAAGCAATATCCTGGTTACGAAAGCGAATATCAACTTCACAAATTCTCACAGCAATAACTCGCTCATTTCCCTTTATTCTGATGCATATGATATTAAAACCCGTGGACTGAAGACCATCAATGATAACAAAATCAGTTCATGGAATATAAATAGCGCTGCGATATTTCGTCATCAGTTTAAAAAGAAAGGGGCTAATTTTGCATGGAGTGGTGGATTTAACACCAATAAATCTGATGGACTTGAAGATCCTTATTCGCTCAATAGATTTTTTGCGGCAACTACCTTTACGGATCAGATTATAGCGCTCAGCACCAATAATAATACCAGCTCAACACAGTTCAAGTCGAGTATGTTATTGACGGAACCCCTATCGAAAGTATTCTATTGGGAAACTTTCTATAACTTTATTGCAACCAACAATGTTCAGGACAGATTAACGCAGGACGCAGCCTTACAAAATATCACGATCGATTCTTTAACAGCATATTACACCAATACAGTCTTATATAACCGCCTGGGCTCAACTTTTCGTTACTCCAACAAAGGATTGAACGCAATGATTGGCCTGGCTGCACAGCAGATACAAATAAAAGGCAACACCGCACTCCGTAATGACCCGGGAAATCAGAAAGATCCGGTTAACAAAGTTTATTCCAACTGGGTGCCGAATGCATCGATCCGCTATCAACTGACTAAGTCTGTTTATCTGAACACCACCTATGAGTTGCAAATCTCGGAACCATCCATTAGCCAGTTAATGCCAATCGTAAATGTAAACAATCCTGCATTTATTATCCAGGGCAATCCAGAATTGAAACCGCAACGCTATCATACATTCGGTTTGAATTCTTCCTATTTCAATCAGGCTGCAATGTCAAATTTCTTTTTTGCATGCGGTTATTCAATATATGAAAATCGGATAGTTACCAATCAGACTATTTCCTGGGTTGATAAAGTGGGAATGCAGACGGTTTCAAAACCGGCAAATGTAAATGGAGGTAACTACTTCTATTGGGACTCACAGCTTACTTACCCTATTATAAAAACGAAACTTACCATAAATATTGGAGCAGGTTATAGTTTTGGCAATGCACCTGCTTATGTTAATGGCATTGAGAATATAACAAATAATAAAAGGTATGTTTTCATGACTACATTCAACCTTACCCCATCTCAAAAATTGGTATTGACGCTCAATGGACGTATTAATTTCAACGACATCAAATACTCTATAAGGACAGATCTAAACCAGGAAATCAGAAATTACAATGCATTGGCTTCGGCAAAATGGCAGTTTGCTACAAAATCTTATTTTGAAAGCACCTTTACTTATTCAAAGTATAAGAATGAAAAATTCGGATTCAATCAGAATGTTCCATTGTGGAATGCCTCCATTCGTCAGCTAGTGGGAAAGGCCAACAGAATAGAGTTAAGATTAGCTGCATTCGATATCTTCAATAAGAACCAAAGTGTTTCTCAAACCGCATACCAGAATTATATCCTGGCAACAAGTGCCAATACCCTGGCACGTTATTTTTTACTCAGCATTGGTTATAATATAAAGGGGTTTGATATCAAAAAGAACTAATCATCATTAACCGGGAAAATGTAAATCATTATTATCCTATTCCTTATAACAAATCTACTATGAAGTGCACTTTCAATATTTATAGAAACAAACAAAATCATTATCAGCTTTTCATTAAAATGTTCGTGCTGACACTGCTCATGCTGCTCTCTTCAATGAGTTATGCACAAAAAACGGAAGGAGTGATCCGCTATCTCATGACCGAAAACTATGTCAAAGAGATGGCAGCAGTCGATTATTTGAGTAAACAAGCCATCGACCGACTGGCTTATATGTACGGTGGAAACAGGGGGATTTACAAATCATACTCATTGCTCTGGTTTAACCCCACCCAAACCAAATATGAGGATTCAGAAGAGAGCCCTGAAAAAGGCTTTTCCGGATGGTCGTATCGAAAAGATGAATATACTATTATAAGAAATTTTGAGAAAAGAACCATCCATGATTACATCGATTTGCTTCAGAAAACGTATATCATCGAAGACTCGCTCCAGGTTCCAAAATGGAGAATCATGAATGAGATGAAAGAAATTGAAGGGCATATCTGTATGAATGCCGTTTATAATGATACCTTAAAAATGCAAAAGGTCATCGGATGGTATGCTTTGGATATCCGCATCATGGGTGGGCCCGAACGTTTCTTTGGATTGCCGGGTCTGATTCTTGAGGTGGATATCAACAATGGCGCCATGGTCATTACAGCGGATAAAATAGAACTAAAAAAACTCACAACGGAACTTGATTTTCCTAAAAAAGCAAAGGGTAAGAAAATCAAGGAGAAAGACTATGTAGCTATTTTGAAAAAACATATTGCAGAAAAGCGAAAGCTGGGAGAACCACCTTTTTACAATATCAGGTATTAATGAAACTGGAGGTAAATGGACAAGGTAAATAAATGGTGGTCGGGTAGACAAGGGCATTTATTATTTTTCTTCGTCTGATTGATCATTTATGGCCTTCCATTCCTGATCTTCATCACCTTCTTCGTCTTCATCATCTTCCTCGTCGATACTATACTTATCTGCATTAGGTCCTTCGTGTCTGAAATAGAGTGCCAGGATGATTCCGGAAACGCCACCCATCAGATGGGACTCCCAGGAGATATTTTCTTTTAAAAGGAAATTTGGAAAGATCCCCCACACCAGACTGCCATATAGAAAAGTAACTAAAAGACTGAAAGCAGCCAATCTGTTATTTTTCCGAATGACTCCGCTGATAAAATGGAAAAGAGCAAGTGCATAGATGATTCCCGAAGCGCCAATATGAGAAGCTTCCCCCCTGGCAAAACACCATACCCCAATACCTGTTAACAACCAGGATAAGGATATAATTTTCCAGGCCAGATCGTTATAGTAATAGAATAATCCTGCAAATAAGAGTAAAAAGGGAATACTGTTGGCAGCAATATGCGCCAGATTAGCATGAAGAAGCGGAGAGGTAATGATCCCTATCAGGCCAACCGGTGTTAAAGGCACAATGCCATATTGTCCCAAATCAAGATTAAATATGTGGTCTACGGCAAATATTACCCACATCATGACAAGGAAAAAAAAAGGAATTATCAGACTTCGTAACAAGACCTGACTTTCAGGATCAATAACTTTCTTTGCCATACTATAAAGATATTCTGCTCATCAATAGCAGGTTGCTGAATTCAAACAAAAAACAGAAACAAGTTTCACCGTAAAGTACGACTTAAAACTTGTTCCTGTTAAAAGTAGTAAAACTTAGGATTCAACTTTCAAAAACATCAATTATTCAGAGCCCCCCGATAGATCCAGGCTTTTATTTTGCCAATATCGCATGCTGATAATGAACCTCCGGGTGGCATTGCAGTGTACCCTGTGAGATGCTGAATAGCCCCCACTATCCTTCCGGCTGTAACTGCTGCTTTTGCTCCTGTATATGAATCCAGCTTAGTAGTACTTGTCCCGGAAGCGCTATGGCATCCTATACAATTGGTAGAAAAAATAGGAGCCACTGTTCCACTATACGTAACGGTGGTGGTATCACAAGTGGCATCTACACAAGAATTGTTCTTAGCACCCTGTTGAATCCATTTGTAAACCAATAGCTTTTGTGCAGGTGTAAAAGCAGCAACCGGTGATCGGGGCATTGCATTTTCGCCTGTACTACTCAATACAGTATAAAGTCTGCTCGATGTTGGATTTCCGGGAGAAACATTGGCACGGATATTTGCATAAGTTACGAGTGTAGGACTATTGCCACCAACGTTATGGCAACGACTTGTAGTCAAACCACAACTATTCAAGATCAATGGGCCCAAAGTATTTGAGAAATAAACTGTATCGGGGCTACAAGATGATACAGGAGGTGGAGGGGTTATCACACCACCAACTAAACGAACCATTATTCCGATTTTGGTTATGTTACATGCCGATAATTTACTCCCCCCCTTGGGCATAGCAGAAAGACCTGCAATCTGATTGATAGAGTTCATCAGTAGCCCTGTTTTGGCTACAGCAGTGAAATCTGCAAGTGCTTCCAGCTTATATCCGGACCCTAAAGTCGAAGCATTTGCTGTACTATGACAGGCCAGGCAATAGGTCTGTAAAATAGGTGTAATGGTTACGGGAAAAGTGACATTAGTGGTATCGCAGACAGTAGTATTCAAAGAATCAAGAATCTTACGGACAACTATTCCTATTTTGGCTATATCGCATGCAGAAAGTTTGTTTCCTCCCTTTGGCATTGCCGATAGTCCGGAGACCTGATTGATTGAATTCATCAACAAACCGCTTTTAGCAAATCCTGCAAAATCAGTATAGGTAGCGATCTTAAAACCTCCACCTGTTGATGCATAGTTTGTAGCCCCATGGCAAACGGTACAATAGGTATTCAAAATCGGAACTACAGAAGCGGTATATGTAACATTTGTGGTATCACAGTTACCTATTGGTGGATTTGTAATAGTATATTGCGGTTCATGCTTGCAACCAACAGCAAGCATAAAGCAAATCCCCGATAGTAATAAAAATCTATAAATTTTCATGGCTACAGTAGGAATTAACATTCCGAAACAATCAATTAACTACCTATTTTTTAGGATTTTTGTGTTTAACTATTGTAAAAGCACGCGAAATATTGAAACCGAAAAATATATTTCCTTTACTCCATTTTCCAACGGTTTCAGTGATGAAACCACGTTCAAACATGGGCTGAGAATTAGTAAAATGAAGCTGGAACACGTGTCCGCCTGTTTCAATGTCAACCCCCACCGAAAGGCTATTGACATTAACAGATGTAGCAGGTTGATTCAACAAGTAAAAATATTCTGCATTTAAACTAATTCTTTCACTTAGTTTATATCGTCCTCCAAATCCAAGCGCATAAAGATCGTTTTTATCTTTCAAGCCCGGAACCAGGTTCTTATGCACCAAAGTAGGAGATAATTGCAATGACAGATTATTACTGATCTTTCGGGCTATCAAAGCCTGATAAACAAATGTCACACGTGACCAGAAAAAGTTTGTTCGGGTTGGATCCTGCCATTTCGTTGAATAGAGATCCGTTGAAGCAAACAAGGAGACGGATAATGGCATGGCTCTATATCCGGTACTTTGCCGTAGAAGTTTATATTTCAGGAAACCATCGAAGGTCTTTTCATATGAACTTCGTCCGACACCGATGCAGAGACGGTCGGAAAGGCCATACTCGAGTCCAAAACGAATAGTAGACTGATCAAGTCCAAAAAAATTATATGCCCCTGAATTTGCAGGTCCAAAATGGTGTGAAATGAGAAATAGTAAAGTTCCTTTAGAAGCATTTTCGACTGATTGTCCATTGACTACACGGGTTGTTTTAAATGTGGCATAGGTGTAATTTTTTGTCTTAATTGTATCTTTGCCAAATACATCAAATAAATCCTGGGCCGAAGCATTTCCGAAAAGGATGACTCCCAACAATAAGATGGATATGCGTAAATAATATTTCATATTGCGATTTTAAAAAGTTACTATTTCTTTACCAGTGAACATTTTTCAAAGATAACATCGGTGTCATTAAATCCCTGACATAATCCTTTGAGATTGATATTATCCCCCTGTTTCAACACCTTTGTACTTTCATTGAATTTAGGCAGCATTGCACAACGAACTCCTTCATCTCCAAACAAACCCTGTGAAAATGCAAACACAACAGTTACCAATGTATCGGAGGCTTCTATCTTTGAAACCACTCCGTCTAATTCAACCATTTTCCCATTGTATTTTATTGCAGATGCTTTACCGTTTGATTTGAAATCATCATAAATCGCTTTTGAGGTAACTGTGAATTCTGCTTTCAGTTTTTCATAACTGGGATGTGGCTTATTGATATAAAAATAAACACTTATTGCGCCAATGATAATTACAATAAGCGCCCCTAGTAAAAATTTCATCTTCCTGCTCATGATAAATGTATTTTAGTTATTTAAAGCACCATTATTTACCCATTTATTAATTTTAGCCAATGTACAGGCAGACAACTTTGGGCCTCCCGATGGCATTTGAAGTGCTCCTGCAGTCCAGTTCACTGATTTGACAAGCTTCCCACTAACTACAGCTTTTTTTCAGGTTTGTATAATCTGTGGTAATGACTGTACTACCGGAAGTAGCATAATGGCATGAATTGCAATTCGCTGATGCCATAATTGGTGCAATTGTACCTGCATATGTAACATTTGTAGTATCACAGGCAGTACTCCCGGCAGGACCGTACAGATATACTTCATTGTCATAATAACATGACTGAAGGAATAATCCGAGAACCAGTAAGCAAAAAAAGATTGTTCGTTTCAACATAGTTTTCTAATTATTTAGTGAACCTTTACGAATCCAGGCTTTGATTTTATTTATATCACATGCTGACAATGAGCTACCCGGAGGCATTGTAACATACCCTGTAAGGTGTTGTATTGCACCCAATATTCTTCCTGCAGTAACTGCTGCTTTAACTCCTGTATATGAATCGAGTTTTGTTGTACTCGAACTTGAAGCGCTATGACAGACAATACAATTGGTAGCAAAAATTGGTGCTATTGACCCGCTATATGTAACTGCAGTGGTATCGCAACTGGTATCAAAGCAGCCATTATTTTTGGCTCCCTGCTGAATCCATTTATAAACCAACGCCTTTTGAGTTGTTGTAAAAGGAGCATAAGGAGGTCGGGGCATTATTCCTTCGCCACCACTGCTCAAAACATTATAAAGTCTGCTTGAACCCGGGTTACCGGCCGAAACATATCTCATTATATTACTATACGTAGTAAGTGAGCTTGCTTCACCACTATTCCCATTGTGACAGCCCTTCATACTGGCACAGCTTGTAATAATCAAAGGTCCAATACTGTTATAAAAATACACCGTATCTTTGTTGCAGGCAACACCCTTGTAACGTGTAGAATCTGAAGCCAGATTTGATAATGGAACAGTAGATTCGTGGGTACAGCCCGAGAACAATAAAAATAGTAAAGCTAAAAAAAATAAATACTTATTTGTTTTCATCCCTGTATTTTAGGTAAAGCTATGTAATCGTGAATATAAATAGTAAATATCAATATTATAAATGAAACAAATGAATATAAAAATTGTTAAATAGATTGATTATAAATTACTGCGGTTGTGGTATTTGAAAAATACTTTATTTTTGGAGTCTAAATGATTTAATTGAATATAAACGATGAACCTGACTAAATTAAACCACTATCTACTATTATCCCTGGTCATAATAACAGGGTTATTCTTTACTGTAAAACCTGCAAATGCACAAGTATTTGTAAATCCGAGATCAAATATTGAAAAGTTAGCACGAACCCTTCAGTTATTGAATTATGGATATGTGGACTCTGTAAATCTCGATAAAATGACAGAGGATGCCATTGTTTCGATGCTAGGGAACCTGGATCCCCACTCAGTATATATATCAAAATCAGAACTGGCAGAGGCGAACGAACCCTTACAAGGCAGTTTTGATGGAATCGGTGTACAGTTTCAGATTTTCAAACAAACTGGTAGTCCTGACACTGTACTTGTAATATCGCCTGTTCCAGGTGGTCCATCCGATAAAGTTGGAGTCCAATCGGGTGACAAGATTGTTAAAATAAATGGTGAATCCTGTACAGGCACGATGGCTACACAGAAATATGTATTTGATCATTTAAGAGGCCCAAGAGGATCGAAAGTAAATATTTCCGTCAAGAGAAGAGGAATGAAGTCATTGCTTGATTTCACAATCACCCGTGATAAAATACCCATCACAAGTGTGGATGCTGCTTATATGCTTGCACCGGGAATAGGATATATTAAATTAAATAAGTTTGCCAGAACCACCATGGATGAATTTCATCAGGCTATTGCAAAACTGCGAACTGCCGGATTGAAAAGTCTTATACTCGACCTTCGCAATAACACCGGAGGTTTTATGGATGTTGCCATTGATTTGAGTGATCAGTTTTTAAGTGATGGTAAACGTATTGTCTATACCAAAGGTCTTCACAGTCCATTACAAGAGTTTTATTCCAGTTCGAAAGGAGATTTTGAGAAAGGGAAACTGATTGTAATGATTAACGAAGGATCTGCTTCAGCAAGTGAAATTCTGGCAGGTGCTGTTCAGGATTGGGACCGGGGATTATTAATTGGCCGCCGATCATTTGGAAAAGGACTGGTTCAACGTCCTTTTGACTTACCTGACAGTTCTCAGATTCGTTTAACTGTAGCCCGGTATTATACACCATCGGGACGAAATATTCAAAAGTCTTATAAGAATGGAGCTGAAAGTTATTCTGAAGATATTGCTACCCGTTTTAAAAAGGGCGAACTCATTCATGCTGACAGTATTCATTTTCCGGACTCACTGAAATATCTGACGGATGGTAAGCGGACTGTCTATGGTGGTGGCGGTATTATGCCTGATTATTTTATACCAATAGATACGACTTCGAATACCCGTTATTTTCTTGACCTTTATCGAAAAGGACTGCTCAATCAATATTCTCTTGAGTATGTTGATGCCAATCGGGCACAGCTACTTGCAAAATATCCTACACTTGCCCTGTTCAAACAAGGTTATGATAAAGATCATAAGCTGATCAATGATTTTGTTGCATATGCTGAAACACAAAAGGTAAAGAAAAATGATGCTGATCTGAAACTATCTTATCAGGATATCGAATCAATTCTGCGGGCATCAGTGGCACGAAGTTTATACACATCAGAGGCTTATTATGAAGTTGTAAATACCGTTGATCATGAGCTCCAAAAAGCACTTGAGATAATTTCTTCTGATACCTTATTTCAAAAGAATAAACTCAGTTATTAACAGAAAAACATATTCCGAAGAGGCTGTCTGAAAAGGCAGCCTCTTTTTTTTGTATGATAATTTGTTTTAGCGATAAATCCTAAACAATAAGCATATATTATTTTCTTTACCAATATATGACAGGTTAATAATGACCAGGTTATGATCTTTTATTATATGGTAATCCATTGTTGCAAATACTTTTCTTTATACGTAATGTCAAAAAAATAATTTGAATACTATTTCTAATAAATGCAATTATTTCTCTTTATTTTATTCCTATGTTCAAGTTTTTAAAGTATCTTAGACGAATAATCATATGGATACTTGCACTTGCTATGGTTTTCAAACTACATTCTTCTCTCCTACCTTATGATTATTGAACTTTCTTATTCGCTTTTAGTTTAATTTCAGGAAACACCCAATAAATTGAAAGTATGGTTTAATGAAAACTTTACGATTTAAAACTTCAATTAAATGTGTTGAGAGAGCCGGACATACACTCAGTAAAATCGAAGAGTAATGTTGCTACTTGAAAAAGAAATTTATAAGGTAACCGGAATGTCATGTACTTCATGTGCATCCAAGATTGAACATATTTTATCTAAAACAGATGGAATTGAAGAGGTAACGGTTAATCATATTGATTCAACTGCTAAAATCATTTATAACAAAAAGGTGATTACCCCTGTTAAGATGAATAAGATTCTGTCGGATATTGGATATGGATTAATTGATCTTGAAGGCACTACAACTTCAGATAAAGAAGATGAAATTGTCAACAATGAATTATTGAGGATCAAACATAAGTTAATCTGGTCTGCTATCCTTTCAACTCCTGTTTTGCTGATTAGTTTGTTTCCCTCACAGATTCCTTTTGCAAATGGAATCATGTTTATCCTGACTACTATCATTTTATTTTACTGCGGAAAAGATTTTTTTTCAAATGCATGGAAACAAGCAGAAAGAGGCTTATCAAGCATGGACACGCTTGTTGCAATAGGAACCGGATCTGCGTGGCTTCTGAGTACATGTAACGCCTTCTTTCCTCTCATTCTGATTCATCAGGAAGAAAAGTCACTTCTCTATTTCGAAACAGCAGGAGTAATCATAACACTGATGCTTCTTGGAAAATATTTAGAAGCAAAAGCTAAATCACATACTGTTGATTCAATCAAAAAGCTGTTGGGATTACAAGCAAAAACAGCAATTATTAACCGGATGGGAATTGAGATTGAAGTGTCTATTGAACAAGTAGTTGTAGGGGATTTAGTTATTATTAAACCGGGAGAAAAAATTCCTGTTGATGGTCAGATAATTGAGGGTTATGGTCTCATTGATGAAAACATGATAACAGGTGAAATCATCCCTGTAGAAAAAAAACAAGGTGATACTGTAATCGGATCAACAATAAGTAACGATGGAAGATTTGTCATTAAAGCAGAAAAAGTTGGACAATCAACACTGTTGTCTCAAATCATTAAACTCGTTAAGGAAGCTCAAGGCTCCAGGGCTCCTATCCAACGCCAGGTAGATAAAATAGCTTCAATTTATGTCCCAATAGTTCTCGTTTTATCTGTTCTTACTGCTTTAGTTTGGGCGGTTTTAGGACCCGATACCAAAACAACTTTTGCTTTCATTACTTCAATCTCCGTGCTCCTGATTGCATGTCCCTGTGCATTAGGATTAGCGACTCCTACGGCAATTCTGGTTGGAATTGGCATATCCGCTGAACATGGGATACTGATAAAGGGGGCGAATAATTTTGAAATAATCCATAAAATCTCAGCTATCGTTCTCGATAAAACAGGTACAATAACCCGTGGAAATCCGACAGTAACAGATATAATTCTTAGTAATTTAAACCGGAATGATGATGAAGATTTGCTGTCAATTGTTCTCGGAATTGAAAAGAAATCTGACCATGTATTGGCTTCAGCAATTGTCAATTACCTTACATTACACAAGGTTACCCCGGTAAATATTACAGAATTTTTGATAATACCTGGGAAAGGAGTAAAAGCAATCTACAAAGGTCAAAGATATATAGTAGGAACTCCAAAATGGCTCATGAATGAAGGAGTGTCTATACCCGATGATCTTTATCTCAAAATCAATGAACTATCTAAACGGAATAAAAAGCTTGTCCTGATCGGATACAATGAAAAGGCAACCGTTCTGATTGGCTTACGCGATAACATCAAACTATCCGCATATAAGGCAATCAAGGATATTAAAAAGTTAGGCATAGAAATACATTTGCTTTCAAGTGATCATGAACAAACAGCCATGATGGTCGCACTTGAAACAGGTATCGATCATTTTAGAGGCGATGTTCTTCCGGCTGAAAAGCTTGATTATATAAAAATGCTCCAAAAATAAAGGTCATATTGTTGCTATGGTTGGAGATGGCTTGAATGATTCTCCTGCACTCGCTAAAGCAAACGTTAGTATTGCCATCGGAAATGGAACTGAAGTAGCAAAAGAAAGTGCAGATATAACGCTGATTAAAGGAGATCTCTCTAAAATTGTTTCAACTATTTTCATTGCCAGAGGAACGATAAAAACGATTAGACAAAATCTTTTCTGGGCATTCATTTACAACTTTATTGGCATTCCATTGGCTGCAGGTATTCTCTTCCCGTTTAATGGTTTTCTTTTAAATCCAATGATTGCAGGAGCTGTGATGGCATTAAGTTCGGTTTCTGTTGTCACAAACAGTTTAAGGCTAAAACGAATTAAAATTTAGACATGAAAACATATGGACATATAATAATAGGTTGTGGCGCTGCTGGACTAAGCCTGGCTTATCATCTAAGCAATGCCGGCTTCCCGGGTGGATCAATCCTGTTGATTGATAAGGAAAATAAAATAGCGAATAACCATGCATGGGGATATTGGAGCAAAAGCCCACAACCATTTGATTCTATTGCTAAACTTTCATTTAAAAAGATAGGGACCAATAATTCCGAGCAACAAATTATTTTTGACCTTAAAAAATATCAATATCATGTGGTTCAACGAACCGATTTCGAATTATTTGTAAAAAACCATCTATCACAGTTTAGTGAAGTAAGCTGGCTTACGGCAGATATTGAACATTTAAAGGAAGAAAAAGATCATGTAGTAGTCCAAACTTCAAACGGAACTTTTCAGTCTGATTATGTCTTCAGCAGTTTATATAGTGAGCAGGAAATTGTAGAACGAAGCCGTCTTTTTATCCGTCAATACATAAAAAGTTGGGTTATTCAAACATCAAATAACGCATTTAATGTTGATTCTTTGATGCTATTTGACTTTAACACCCCACAAAATAAACAAATGCGTTATATGTCGGTAATACCTGAAAATGAAAATCGTGCTACAGTCAAATTCAATATCTTCTCAGATAAGCCACTTGAAAAGGAAGAATATGATAAAGGACTCAGAAATTATATCCATAATACCCTCACCACAAAAGATTACACAATAGAAGCTGAAGAATCAGGTGTTATCCCGATGACGGATCACTATTTTGCATCCCGACAAGGTAATCGTATTATTAAAATCGGGATAGCAGGAGGTTGCACAAAAGCCTCGTCAGGTTATTCATTTAAACGAATACAACGCCACACTATACAATTGGCCCAACTTCTGAAGGATGGCTGGCCCCCATATGCAGATGCTAACTCAGGGCCACGCTTCCGTCTTTATGATCAAATTCTGTTAAATGTCATGATACGTAATGCTGGTGCCGGAGCAAAAATTTTCTGTGATTTATTTTCGAAAAATGGTCCCGAGAAAGTATTTAAATTTCTGGATGAAGATACTTTGCTAACTGAAGATATTGGAATAATTTCATCAATCCAATCATTCCCCTTTCTTCGTTCTCTCGTAACACTTGCCGGAAGCGAAGTTAATCCACTTTTAATGGTAAAAAATGCAAGGCCTAAGGATCCAAAATCGAATTTGACAGATAATCTTGATTGATACTAAGTAATAGGCATTAAACAATGTCGTATTTCATTATTTGTTTGCGCTCTGTTCAGTATTGAAGAATTAGCGTTTCGGGATTGAAGAAAATGCCGAAGGCATGAAATGATTATAGAAAAGAACACCAATCAACCTCCTGAACCCCGAAGGGGTGAAACAATTGATAGATAAAGCATTATAATCATGTCATCCCTTCGGGATTCAAAATAAATATCATTTCAATGCTATAATCATTTTATCCCTTCGGGATTCGAAATCAGTGAATGTAACCAGAAAGGATTATACACAGCGAATATGACATTAAATTATTTCTCCTACTTATCTCTCCCGCTTGCCTTTCAACAACATTTCTACTGCATGGTCAAATGATCCGGCCGGCACTATACTTCCCGAGTTGACGAAGAAAATCTCATCGGCATGTTCAATCGTATTCAAACGATGTGCAATAACAACCCGGGTTGTATCAACAGGAAGCTTTTTAAGCATCTCCTCAAGAAGTTGTTCGGTGACGGTATCAATATTTGCTGTTGCTTCATCGAGTATAAGTATTTCAGGATTTCTCAATACAGCACGCATAAATGCAATAAGTTGTTTTTGCCCCAGGCTTATTGAATCACCTGAATAGGTTACCCTTGTTTCTAATCCGGTTTCAAATCTGGAGAGCAACCCTGTCAGATTAGCCAACTCCAGTGTTTCAATCAGTTTCTGATCAGAGTATTGTATGTATTGTTCATTGCCGTATAAAATATTTTCACGTACTGTACCGGTAAATAGAAATGGCTCCTGTAAAATAAAACCAATCTTTCTTGTCCTCTCTTCCGGTTGATAGGAACGAATATCTTTACCGTCAAGAAATACAGCTCCGGTTGAAGGATCATATAATCTGGCCATTAACGAAGCAATGGTTGTCTTTCCTCCACCTGTCGGACCTACGAGAGCATATGTTTTCCCTTTTTCCAATTTAAAACTGATGTCTTTCAATACATCAATACCTTCTGTGTAATGAAAAGATACATTTTTAAACTCTAATGCGGATAAATCACTCCGGTCTTCCATTGAAAGAACTGACAAATCAGATTCTAAGTCGAGGACTTCAGAGATCCGGTCCAATGAAGCCAATGCAAGTTGCAGTGATTGCCAGACAGAAGCCAACTGACGAAGTGGTCCATAAAAGCTATTGACATAAAGCAGAAATCCGATCAGCAGTCCAACCGTTATACTCCCAATTGAAATAAGCCAAATCCCGTAAGCAAGTACAATAATCTGAGCCAGGCCGGAAGCAAGACCATACATTGGCATAAAGATATTGCTTGCCATACCGGAACCCACAGAGGCTTTAAAATTAGTCTGATTGGCTTCATTAAATTTATCACGAAAATAATCGAGCCTGTTAAAAGCAACGATGGCTTTAAAATTCTCAAGGCTCTCCTGTATTTCAGCACTCATCCCTCCCATCGCCTGCAGACTTTTTTTGTTTTTACGCTTCACCCACCCCGAGATTGACCTGGTCACGATCAATACACCCAATGCAGGCAATAATGCCGCTGCACCGAGCCGGATATTGAAAGCCAGGAGAAATATTCCTGCACCAAAAATAACGAAAGCGCTCCCAATGAACTGCATCAGGGCCTGGGAAAAAAAATTGATTCAGTTTATCTGTATCATTATTTATCCTTGAAATGAGATCACCAGCCTTGTTCTGATTAAAAAATGCAACAGGTAAGTCCTGTAACTTCGTAAATATCTGATTGCGTAATCTAAAAAGAACCCGCCGACCAACACCCCCCATCCTGAGTGTTTGGATATAACTCGTAATCAAACCGGTTGTGTAAATAACTGCCAGTATACCCGCAAATCTTAATACACCACCATAATCTTTGGTTTTGATAAAAGTATCTATTGTATAACTGATTATAGCAGGAGCCAGTAAAGAGGCACCTGAAGTAATAATGATTGCTACAAAAGCGATAACCAGATTCTTTCGTTCACCTACCAACAAAGGCATCAGCCGTTTTATAGCAACATCAAAAGATCCCTTGTGCTCTTTATCAGATGGTTTATTAAGCTTGTAATTCATATTGGTTCGTGCTGCGTTGTGAATTATAAATCTGTACATACTCTGGTGAATTTTCCAGAAGAAAAGGATGGGTCCCTTCTGCAAGTATTTCACCTTCCATCAAAAGAATGATCTGGTCGTAATCTTCGATGGGTTCAATTTTTTGTGTTACTGAAATCAGTGTAATTCCGGGATAATTCTCCCTTACATTTTGTAGTATTTTTTTCTCAGTATTTGTATCCACCCGCGCAGTAAAATCGTCAAGTAATAAGATTTTAGGATCCAGAGCGAGTGCCCTTGCAAGCATCACACGCTGTTTCTGGCCGCCTGAGAGACTCGTTCCTCTCTCTGATATAATTGTATCCAGTTTATCAGGTAACGCATCTATAAACTCTCTTAATTCGGCTGTATCGATAGCTTTATCAATATCGGTATCCTTCACTTTATTGTTAAAAGCAATGTTTTCCCGCACACTCAAGTTGAAGATAATGCTATCCTGAAAGACCAGACCTACCTGCTCATGAAAAGCAACCTTATCAAAAGTGCCAATGTTTTGTTGATCGTATTCAACTGTTCCCACTGTAGATTCCGTCAAACCTGTCAAAAGATAAAGCAATTGGGTTTTACCTGCTGCGGTAGGACCGATAATCGCTGTCCTGCTCCCTGGATTAGCAGTAAAGGTGATATTTTTAAGTACTGACTTTCCTGCATAATCAATAGAGACATTTTTAACAGCCACTTCACCCATCAGTTTGTCTGTTATTTTTCCTCTCTCCTTTACGTTTTCAACCAGAAGAACTTCACATACTCTTTTATATGAAGCAGATGCCTGTGCAATCAGTGTGCTCATAAATCCAATGATAATAATTGGAAAAATAAGAATAGCAAGGTAGCTGTTAAATGCCATGAAGTTTCCAAGACTCAACGACCCGTTTATTACAAACTTGCCACCCAGGGCCAGTATAATTAATACAGACAAATTGGCTGCGAACGAAATGACCGGGATAATACTCGCGAATAACCGCAGGATGCTTAAACTTACGTCCCGAGCTTCCGTATTGGCTTTCAGAAATTTATCATACTCATATTGATTTGAATTCAACAACCTGATCAGTGCGGAACCCAATATGCTTTCGTTGATTACCTTGTTCAGCCAGTCTATGGCTTCCTGTGACCGTTTAAAAAGTTTTCTCACTTTGGTCATGAGAAAATAGAAAGCAGCCCCGATGATGGGTAATACCATCAAAACAGGTATTGCCAGTTTCCAGTCTATCAGGATCAGGAGTACACAGGCGCCAATAATAAGGAAGGCAGAAGAGATGATTGAAGATATTGCCTGGGCCACAAACGATTTAACAGCATCAATGTCTGAGGTTAAATTGGTCAGCAGTTTCGATGGCGTTACTTTTTGAATGTATGCATGTTCCTGAACAGAAATTTTAGCAACCAATTGTGAGCGTAAGTTTTTGGCTACCAACTCTGCTGTATAGGTTTGGACAATACTCTGCAAATATGAAAATACAAAAACAGATATTGTTACAACTATGAACTGTATAGTAATCGTCTTAAATGAGAAACCTCCAAGTGTATAACTATCAATAGCGTGAGAAATAATTTTGGGTACTACCAGATTTAATCCATTGCTGATTATCGTCAGTACAATCAACAAAACAATAAACCATGAATAGGGTCTGAGCAAACTAATCAGATTAGGCTTTACGGTGTAGTTAGCTGATAAATTTTCTCTCTTCATTAATCAATTTTTAGTCTTTTTAAACAATTATGACTGATTTTAGATTGTCAGGTTTAATAATAATAGACGTATTCATCAACTTTATATTTTAAATACACTTTGTAATTGGGTTTAACTTCTCATGTGATCGCTGGTGCGGATCAAAGATCTCAGGTAACGAATGGAGGAAGTCATCTTTATTGACACTTCTTATACTGGTTTTTAACTCATTAAAATTTCAATATTTTCGCCCGGGTTAAACTCTTTGGGTTCCTTGCCAAATTCAAAATAACGCAAAGACCGACTCCCCAACAAGCCAATCTTATTACCATCAATTTGTAAAGCTGTTCTTTCACGCAACCCGGCAATCTTAACGAGTGGATTTACAGCAAGAAATTCCAATATCCTTTGTTCCCTCGTTTCGCCACCATGGTCAGAAGGGGAAGTATCCAGATAATGAGGATTAATCTGAAACGGAATTACATTAAGTGTGTCAAAACTTTCGGGCTCAATAATTGGCATATCATTGGTAGTACGTAGCGAAGGACAAGCCACATTACTTCCCGCACTCCATCCGATATACGGTGTCCCTGAAAGAATTTTATTACGAATGGCATCTATAATTTTCCATTTATACAACATGTAAACCAAAAAGAAAGTATTCCCACCCCCTATCATAATACACTCAGCATCCTCAACAGCTTTTAGAGGATTATCTTCATTTACAATGGAATAAATCTCATAGCCCAACTTATTAAAGACCTTACGCACCTTTTCGGTATACATTTCATAAGAAGGGTTTATCCCTTCAGCAGTCAGGTTTACACCTGCAAAAGGGATAAAAAGAATTTTCTGAACTTTAGTTGAATTCAAAAATTTTGAAATATATGTTTTTGGCCATTCCAGATATGCTTCACCCGGATTGGTAGAATTGCTGATTAGCAGTAGCTGTTTTTGCATCGTAAATAATTAAAGAATATTACATTTTAGTTACCACAATTTTTTTTCTATCGATGTAATTGGGGTATCTGAATATCGGCAAGCCGAGTGCCATTGCCGAATGAATTGTTCCTTCTATTCCCAATAATTTCGCAAGTGAGCCATGTTTCTCCTGCTTTATTGCTGCACAAACAAAACCCAGATAGAACTGACTAACGCCCAATGTCTCTGCCATCAGAGAACCATTCTGGTAGGCCAGATTAGCATCTGCATAACCAAAACGGTTTGTCTTGGGTGTATGTATCAACATCACGGCTGTGGCCTTTCGGATAATAGGGTCATTCCCATTCGCCAGTTCCTGCTTCAGGCGGCCAAATAAGGGCACGTACCGATAGGCAGCCGGCATGATTCGTTTCAGGAATGGTTTCAACAGCGGGTTAGTCAACTTCTTTACTGTCGAACTAAGAACTCCAACAGTAAACTCACTGATCAGGTGAATTTTTTCCGGATCGGTTATCAATGTAAACTCAACTTGCTGCATATTACTTGCCGTAGGGGCACGATGAGCAGCTTCCAGTATTATATCCAGCGTTTCGATCGGGATTGGTTTCTTAGAGAATACACGGTTCGATCTGCGTGATTTATACAACAACATCATTTGTTCCGGTGTAGGATAAAGTTTGTAATCTATCGGGTGAACTGTCCCTGCCGGAAACTCAGAATGGATAACCGAATCAGACGGACATACGGCCACACAATGACCACAAACGATACAACCTTTTGAAGTTACGACCATTGCAGGATCCTCATTGCTGTTTTGAGTAATAATCTTTGAAGGACAAACCTTTACACATTTACCACATTTGATACAGCTATCAACATCAATACTTATATTCACTTCCATCATTATATATTTTTTCTGCTTTTATTATTCAGCTTGCAAAGATAACATATCCTGAAACATGGCTCCACATGATTCAAACCCTGAATGTGAGAGATGACTAAAGAAAAGATCAATTAATAGAAATGATCAGAGGTGAAAGTGTCCTGTCCGCGCCATCGGGACTACGGGCAATGATATCCTCAAATATAATGGTTTGACCCCGGTTGGTATTTTTGATCTGTTTGATCATTTCGTCTGTTAGTCTGCTGCTTTGCGATTCATAATGATTTACATTAAAACCCCTTTGCATCGTCATCCGGAATGAACGAATCTGAAATTGATAATCAAATTCAAAATCATCAGGCATTCTGGCAATGATATTTCCTGCCGAAATCAACACCTCACGACTGATGAAACCATTCTTTTTATTGCCAATATAGGGATCTGGATCAGGAAGTTTCTTCACTCTGAAATTCTCTGTTCCCATCGGCTTCATCACCCCATTTACTTTTGCAGAAACTGTTATGGTTGCTTGTTTACAACCATCTGTCATTACAGCCATCCACCCTCCTTTGATTGGATTCGGCTTTAGCATACCACAAGATATAGAAGGGTAAATATTTTCACGGGGAATCCCTGCGACTGCTATTGATAAAGGGTTATTCACTCCGATATACAACACATTCATATTGGTAGCCGAAACAGAAAGGGAGGGCTTTGCAACGACATATTCGCTATGAAAATGATAGGTGTTTTCAATACCTGAAGCATTCCGTACACTCACAAAGCCAGCATATTTCTCCGTCCCGGCTGTGCTGGCAGGAAAATTGAATTTTATCCGTCCATTCTTACTGGTAACAAGTGTAGCCTGGTCTTTCCGTGACACAGGCAGTGAGTCCACACCACGCATATAATAGACATTTGGACTCTGGCTTGTATCGTAAGCCGCAACAATAACTTCGGCTTCATACTGATCACCGGTGAACAGATAATTGGTCTTGGGCATGATCTTGGCTTCAATCTTCTCATATTTGAAATCATCGGCACCAATTCTATTATAAAGGATATTGACTACATCCAGTTCTGCATTATAGACATCTGTAATGATCTTATTCAAAATCGGGATATCTGCAGCCATCGGTATTTCAAAAAAATTGTGCACTTCCCAGCTTTGTTTTGCTCCTGTCGCATCATAATAGATCCCATCTGTAATCAGACCTAGCTTTACCTGACTTTGATATTTTGGATCAACCAAATCAAGTAATTTCTTTCTGAATTCCAGGATTTTCTTCTTTAACTCTCCGGATTTTCCTGTAGACCCGTTATCAGAATTACCCATCATAAAAGTGGTCGGAGTGGTATAATCGTCCTTGTTTTGCAACAGCATCATGGGTGTCTTCTTCACAGAATCCAGAGAAATCTTTTCCGTATTTCTAATCAATTCGTCACGTAGCTTCTCGATATAAACGATCATATCCAGCGACAGGCGATGTGCTTCATTTGCTTTATTCCAGGATGGACCAATTTCATCCGGATTCAGAAGATAACTTTTCTCAAAGTTTGTAAAAGTATCCTTAATCTTCCTCGAAAGATTTTCATTTGCCAGTAAAACGCTTTCATTCACAACTGAAAATGCGTTAATTACTTCTTTAGAAACGTTTAATGCCAACAGAGCCGTTAATACCAGGTACATCATGCCGATCATTCTTTGCCTTGGGGTTTCTCTGTGTGATGCCATAGAAAGAAAAATTATTGCTTAAGGGTATATTGTAGATTCAAAGTATAATCGCCGGGTTGGATCAAAGCATAATCAACAATCATGATTGACAGGGTCAACTGATGACCCTTATGTTTTCCATGCCCTGTTGAGCTTGTTCCGATGTTATTAATCAAAACAGTGGGAATATTACCAAGCTTAATTTTTCCGGTTGGCTTACCTGTTTTACCATGACCTAATCCGTTGTCATACCCCGCCTGAATATAAATCTCCATTCCAGGTGGGATGTTGCCCGAAGCGATTGCAACTGATATTGAGGCATAAGGGTCTCCGTAATTTAAATCAAAAGAATAATTGATCCATTGGCTGTTGTCGACAACCATCTCTGTATGATTTCCCGCTGCAAGTATTTCAGTCATATTAAATGTAATAGTACTGCGATCAGTCACAGTCAGATTATTCTGTGCAAACCCAACCCGGAACAGGACTGTTAAAATCGTTAATATCAATAAATACTTTTTTGTACCCATTTTTAAATTATAAGGAATCAGAACTTCTTCTGGAGCTTTATCTCCCGTGATTTTTTATGAACGACTACATCGAGCTTCTCTTCCTTACCCGCAGATAGTTTGAGATCGAATTGATCTCTATCGAGCTGGTATCCTTGCGGAATACCATTGGGATAGATCTTAACGTGCCAATCTCCCGGCCTGAGATCGTCAAAACTGAAACCTCCTTCCCTTCCTGTTAATACCCTGAAAGTTTCTGTGCCACTAGCAGCTTCAATGATCAGGTTCTCGATATCCTCTTTGATCGGATAATATCCTTTTTGACTATTTTTTTCATCTTCCCGGATAACGAGACGTCCTATTATCCTTGCTGACCGCGTTAATGTTAACTCAAACCGGGTTGCTCTTCCGGGTTCGATAGTGACCCGATAAGGCCCAGGGGCACCTGCTATGGCATTTAATCCGACATTTGATTCATCCATTGCCAGGATATAAGTACCAATTTTAACCACGGGGAATTCAAAATTCCCATTCTTGTCGGTCATGGCAATATTTCCATTCAGGTTGAGCAAAATACCATCCACATGATCAACCCCCATATTTATCACTTTTCCAACAAGACTACCAATATTATTTTTCTTTGACATAGGGACATTGATAGTACAGGTATATCGAAATTGTATGCTTAATTCCTTTTTGTTCAATGAGTTTTTAACAAGATTATAATTAGCACTCAGCTGAAATTCATGGTTACGATTCAATTGCTGATGCATCTGCAATGACAAAAGACTTCTGTCACGGTAATACTCTTTCAGTTCATAGTTATTCTGATAGTCAAACGAAACATAAGTCTTCTTTTTTAAGTCAATCTGAAGTGATCCCCCATAATAAAACCGTTGAAACCCGGTAATCAAGTATTGCTTCCCTCCCTGATAGTTTACAAATCCATTCATGGAAAAGGAGGAATTGAATGCATATTTCAAGGAGAAATTACCATTGTAAAAATCGGTAAGGTCCCCATTATTAATCTCCATGAAGTTTAAAATTTTACCAAGTTCTCCCTGAATATTCAATGTGATACGCCGAAATTTACTAAGTAGTGTAATCCGTCCGGTATATTTTTTATAGTTGAACAAGGGTTTTGGAGCCCTGTCTTCAAGACTATTGATGTAAACTCCAAAATTCATGGAATTTTTTGGACCCATCCTGTAACCGATGAACGCATTAAGACTTTTACTGTATGGGGCATTGGTATATAATGTATCTAAAGCCAGATTAGAGCGATTCAGGTCGTAGTTCATTGACAGATTAACCTTCTTTGCCAGATTGGCCGTGAGACCTGTGGAGATGTAGCTTGAGTTTGAAATATAACCGGGGAAACCTGGATCAGCATGGGTGTAACTGAAATGTGAACTAAATATTGAGTTGTTGATATTGAATGTAGCCCTGTATGCTTTGGTCATCAGATTCAGTTGTTGTCCGGTCGCCAGTTCAAACTCCGTATTTCCCCATGAAAAGGGACTGATAAATCCTGACAAAGTCATCAAACTGATATTTTTATTATCGGTATTGATCTTGGTAAGATAACCGGCATCGAACCGGATCTTCTGATTGATTTTTAAACCTGTATAAAAAGAAAAGATCTGTTTTATTTCGGGATAATACCTGGGTAAATGAAAGAAAGAACCAACAGAAAGTTTACCGAAATTATACTTAAGTCCGATTCCACGGCCACTTCTGGATGATTCTGTAAGATCACTTAAGCGGTAATTGTTATCACCAAGTAAAATTTCGGTATGGGGTGAATTATATGACAGAGAATATTCATCGTTCAAACCAAGGATTGGATTTCCATCCCTGTTGGGACCCCTGAAATGAAATTCCAGCCTTCGATTCTTCGTCTCATTTAAAAGCCCTCCTCCACGGATATCGAACATCGAACCATAATTTCTTTGCTCACCCCGGTTGCCTGATACCAGTATTCCGGAAATCTTTATGGGTAGACGATTGTATCCATCAAATTTTTCATTCCCTGAAGGGATGATATCAAACAAATAAGCGGATGAGCTCTCGGTTTCCGGCTTGTCAGAAATCGAAGCAGTCAGGTTCACATTATACTGTGAATAATTAGAAAGGCTTTTAGGGACAGATATCGCTACATTTGCAATAACTGCCGAATCTTTTGGAATTCTGAAATTACGGATCTCGGGTTTCTTATCATTGATTATTGTAGCAGAAACGTTTACCTCCAGATTAGATAGATTTCGGATCAGAAATTTCACACCCAGTGTGTCTCCTGAAAACAAAAAACCGGGAGCTTTTAGTTTATCTACCCGGATTTCATACTTGGGCAGAACATAAATCGGGATATTAACCCTTCCGATGGGTTGATTCATGGTTGAATCATAAACCAGCAGTTCAACCGAATAATCTCCTGATTTAATATTTTCCGGAATATGAATGCTGATGATTTTGTTGATAGCAGAGTTCTTTTCTATTTGTATCGGTGTATAATTCGCAACCTGCCTCCAGCTGCTATCGGGTGTATTGAGTTTTATATGAACCTCTCTAAACGTGTCTGTATGGTTGGTGAGCATAATAAGAACATTCGAGGTAGATCCTGCAGCCATTTCTTTTCTTTTCCCGTTAAGTAATCTGACCTCCAGATCACCCGGACCGGCAAATACTGTTTGAAAGAAAAAGATAAAAAGAAAAAGGCTGCAGAATCTTTCAACATTCATGTACTTTTCATATGAATGTTAAGTCGTTAAAAATAGAGTGTGTATTCAAGTCCAAAAACGTCATTCTCTAAACCGGCAGCTACAATCATTGCCTGATAGGTCTTACCTCCCGGGATACCCTCCAGATCGAATCTGAATCTTGTTGATGTGGTGGGATAAAGTCCTTTCTTAGCAGCATTGATAACCCTGATGGATGCACCTTTGTCATCGAATAACTCAATTGAAACATCAGGAGCGATATAATGATCACCATTATTGATCAGGTCAATGGCCAGGAAAAGTTTTTTATCCTCTTTGATCAGTGTAGGCTCCATGAATTTCAAAGACCCTTTCCCTTTATCTGTTATCTCTGATACAACCTGTATTGCATATCTTGTTACTGTTCTTATGCTGAGATCCCCCTTTTGAGTAGGGTCAATGGGGACTACTCCTTCCACCATCAGAATACTCCAATAAGTTCCCTTTAGCGTGTCGTTTTTGGGTATAGTTATTTCGTATTGGATGGTTCTGACTTCTTTTGCTTTGAGAATAACCGATTTGGGACTGAACTGTATCCATTGTGCATTGGAACGTTTATGGCTACCCGGTTCGTCGTAAAAGGTATTATCCTGAAGATTATACAATAAATCAGTCTGGTACACCTTAACTTCCTGATCGGTATTATCGTTGTTCTGAATCTTGATCTCACCCTTGATTACATCGCCGGGTTTTCCATTTTCAACATGTTTAAGACTTCCCAACACTTCAATGGAAGCCCGGGAATTCAGTGATAAGGTTGATAAAGCAGTAATGAGGCAAATAGAAAAGATTATTCTGAAAATTTTCATGCTATTTCTGTTATGAAGTCTAAATTGCTGCAGATATTGTTAGGGTAACAACAACTGTAGTACCTGCACCGGTTGCTCTGACAGCTGCATAGTTTGCTGCCGGATCAAGAAGTCCCCATGTGTATTTTAAATGATAGCCGTCATCAGTAGCTGTCCCTGAATAGCATGACCCGATACCGGTAATAATGGTAGCAGAACCGGTTGTAGGGAGTGCCGCTGCCGGAAGGAAAGTTCCGGGAGTTCCCCCAAAGTTGCTGTTAGGTGTCTGAGCTTGTAGAGTTAGTGATGTACCGGGAGGAACAGCACTGACTGTGGCACTTAATGTTCGTGTAGCACTTGTAATGACAGAAGAAATTTTCAACCTGGCCGAGGAATCGGCAACACTTGCCTTAACAGCTAAACCGGCAGTGGCAGTTGTTAATTGAAGATTTACTGTTGTTGCGCTGGCAGCCAAAAGACTGACCTCAGGCATACCTAAACTCAAATTCTGAGTTATCGGACCGGCATTGTTAACTTGTCCCAGAACATTGGAGCCCATAAGAATCCCTAGTAAGGTGATACTTAAAATAAGTAATGTTTTTTTCATGGCTATTAAGTTTTAAAGGGTGTGCAATGTTTGATTCCCTTTTAACAGAAATCAGTTTACAAACATAGGTCATAAGCAGTCAGAGAAATATCAGTGATTTGCTGAAAAGAGGGTCATAAAAACTGATTTTAACGTAAGGTTTTTGGAAGGATGATTACAAGAGCAGAGAAGAAGTTAACTTAATTATTACCATCATGCGCAGTAATCGTAAGAACAATTGTAATTACAGTAGGAGTTGTTGTAGACTGGAGAAGTTGATAATTTGTAGCCGGGAGATAAGGTGCCCAGGAATATGTCAGCCGATATCCGTCGGTATAACCGGTTCCTGTATAACAACTACCAACACCGGTGACCAGATCCTGATCTGTTGTATTAAGTATGATTGGGGTCGTTACAACAACACCTCTTCTTCCTCCTCCATTAAGGTTTGTACTCAGCGCCGCGAGAAGCGTCAATCTGGTTCCTGCAGGAATGGTTCCACCTGACATTCGGGCCGTAATCTTCCGATTGGTGTTACCGGGCACAACAGAAGAAACCTTAACATACATATCAGAATTTGAGACTGACGCAACAGGAGTACCGGCTACAGATGTCGATAATGTCAGAGCTACTGGTGCATGGTTTGTATCAATCAAACAAAAATCCTGCACCCCCAATGTGATTTGATCACCTGCAGTATAGCTTTGCGCAATGGTTCTCCCTGAATAAAAGATCGAAATCAAAATGAAAATAAGCTGAAATCTGTTCATCATATAAAGAGTCTGTGCGAAAGTAGCGCTAATACACTCCTCATTCAAAGGACTTATTGCTGAAATACAGGTACAGATTGCTGATTTATAAATCAGCAATCCTGAACTGAGAAAGTTGAACCAATAATCCGAATATTATTTAGTACTGGTGAGTGTATAAGTTACTGAGATCTCAATATTGTCTATTGATGAATGATCTACATCGTATGGTGGCAGCCACTCCCACGAATAGGTCAATTGATGACCCTTAAGCGTTCCCCGGCCTGTATAGCAACTACCGATACCGGTAATGATCTCCTGTGGATAACCGGTAAGTGTGATCTGTCCGGTTGGCTTACCTATGGTCCCGGCACCGGCACCGGCATCCTGACTTATATCCAGTTTTATTCTGATTTCTACGGGAATATTGTCCGAACTGAGATTGACAGAGATGCTGTTGGTAGAATTCCCATCGACGATGGAAGAATAATTGATCCAGGTTTTATCAAGGGTGGATGGAGTAATGATCTGTTCTGCTCCTTTTCCTGAAATGAAGGTGATTCTTCTGTCTGATCCCGCAAAATCAACAAGGGCAATAGCCGGAATCGAAAACACAATAGGCATTTGAACAACATTAGAGTTCTGAGCCGAAACCTTTCTCCCGGATGAAATAATAATTAACAAGAGAAACAGACTAAACGGAAGTAACTTCATGTTATGAATTCATAAGGAAACTATGCCATTTTTAAACGCAAACTTAAAAAGGTGAGCCATATTCCCAAATTCAAGTTTTTCAAATATATTCTGTTTATGACTACCTACCGTTTTAACGCTGATAAAGAGTGTATCTGAAATCTCTTTAACTGAACTTCCTTCAGCCAATAACTTCAGTACCTCAGATTCACGTTCGGTCAGTTCATTTTGTTTCCTTGACTCCCATGAGAAATGTTCCAGATAATCCTGAATAATGACACCGGAAACATCATTATCGAGATATTTTTTACCATTATACACTTGTTTTATGGCTTGTCCAAGCTGGTCGTAGGCACAGTTCTTCAAAAGATAACCCCATGCACCAGCTTCGAACATGCTTCTTATATATGGTTTTTCGTCATGCATAGATAAGGCAATGGTTTTTATATCCGGAAATTCCTTGTGCAAAGCAGCTGTAGTATCTATACCATTCATGCCTGGCATTTCGATGTCCATCAAAACAACTTCCGGTTTTGAAGATTTAACCTTATCCAAAACCTCCATACCATTTCCTGCTTGTGCAACAACATCAATATCAGCATGGTCAGCTAGAAAGTCAGCTAATAACTCTCTTAACAATTTATGATCGTCTGCAATTAGAACTTTTATTGGCATATTTTTTTATAATTTCAAACTATTTAACATGGTAATTTTACCGGGCCTCTTTTCTGATCATGGTTCACCGGATTACTCCTGATTATTTGTCATGTCTTTAGAAAAACTCTTCGTAACTAAAATTCAAAGTCTCATTTTTCTCATCATCAATCGCAAGATCTCAATAACGATTCAGCTTCTTAATCTGTTAATCATTTTTTTTACCAAAAGGTAATCCCAGTTCTAAATGTTTTTTTAACAATTTCATTAATAAAATTGCAATATTGCTTCATCTAACACATAGTAGTACTTTGGATATCAAAAGAAAACAGCCCAGTCAGTCTCCGGATAAATGATCTATACCTGACCGCTACCTGACCTGTATCTTATTGCCGGATCTCTTTAGGATGACTTTGAGATTATTCCAACACAACTCCCATCGCCTTTATCTCCAGTTCATCTCTTTCTCATATTTTCTTCATGTTTCCTTCATATCCTATGACTGAAACAAACATGAACTGAACATGAGCAACCTATGAAGAAAAGATAGTTGCGATGACAATTGTAAGGCTGTATTCTCAGAATGACGCTCACACAAAGCATACACAATTCTTACAAGACTCTTCGCAGTCAGGTATTTGTTCCGTATCTGCTCCGTGTTTGTTTCGTGTTTGCTTCGTATCCAGGGTACCAAGCAAATACGAAACAAACACCAAGTATACACGGAGTAAATACCGAGTAGGGAAGAATATTCCTAGAGTCATGGAAGAGTATTAACTGAGTTAAAAGACAATTGCAAGCGAATATTGAACCCTGGCTGTCTTCTTGTTCTTCCAACTCATTCGGGATGGCCTGATTTTAAACTGCTGATCTGAATTACATTTTACGATGATTTGCCGGGATTCATGAACGAAAAAACAGGGTAACGAAGCGGACAATCATTTAATATAATATCAAAGATTGTAATCCCGTAAACGCATTGTTACACTTAATCAGGCAGCTACAGAAAATATCGAAAAGTAAATTCAACACCCATTGATTTTGCTGTAGTTTTGCTGCTCCCTCCTACGAAACTATTTATATGTTCAGCATCAGGCGAAAGCTGAAACTTATCCATCGAAGTAGATCCATCTTTGACTCCCAGACTTGTATTACTAAAACTGACCCCCAGAGCAATTTGCATCTTTTTCTTAATAAAAAAATCAAGCCCGCCAGAAGCAATCATATTCACCCCCATTGTCTTCAATTTCAACTGTCCATCTACTGCAAGACTTTTATTAGTCGGAAAGCCATAGGCAGGAAGATTTTCCAACAAATCATTATAGGCAGGATAAAAGCCTTTATAGGTAAAGGTTCCACTACTCGAGTATTTTTGACTCAATGGAAATGCCAGGTTGACTCCCCCCTTGAAATACAAACCAACCTGTTTACTAAAGGGCACCCGAAGATTAACGCATAGAGGAATGCTCAAAACATCAACAGTTTGTAACTCCTTAATATTTGAACCCGTCACTCTCATTTCAAAAACATCTTTCTCCGAATCAGTTGTACTGAAGTTATTTTGATAATTCGCAAGCGTCAGCTGTGACTTGTACGAAACATAACTAAAACCGGACGAGAGTCCCAGATATTTAGAAAAAAAGTAACCCACTTCTAAAGATCCCAAGTAAGAGCTTCGTGAACTGGAAGCAAGTTGTGATACTGCCAGCGTTCCCACACACTTAATACTCGTTTGAGATAGCCCTATGCTACCCCCAATAAACAATCCCGGTTTTATTCTTTTGGTAGTATCTTTTCCCTTAATAGTATCATTATTCTGGGAAATGGCCTCATTTTGAAAACAAAGCAAAAGGAATACAATAATGAAAATCTGTCTGATATATAATAGTATGCGTTTCATCTTTAGCAATTTTATTTTGTACGATCTTATTTTGTGACAACAACCTTAGAGTAATACAACTCTACATTATCCAACAACACCTTTACGATATAAATACCAGGTATTAAATTACGTACAGATATTTCTCTGAGCTGTTGATCGTTCACGTTTTCAGCATGAATTTCTTTAACAGTTATTCCTGATGAATTAATAATCGTGATATCCGCTTTACCATCAGTCACATCACTAATCTTTAGTGCAAAGCTTCCGGAGGTAGGATTAGGGAAAACAGAAAGCGATTTCGTACCCGTGATGGTAACCACATTCGATACATTTTTACATCCATTCTTATCGGTCGTTTCAACCGTATAAGCACCGGGTAGTTTGTTGGTTACATAATTCTGAGTTGTGGCATTTGGTATTGCCACACTATTTTTAAACCATTGGTAACTTGCAATAGAATCACCCACA
>CAXXPT010000046.1:0-12501 GCA_963676375.2 Prolixibacteraceae bacterium | reverse complement strand
CTTCAAGCCTTTCAACGAGCTTGTAAATGCACCCAGGCTTGTTCCGTCGGTAGTTTTTCCATCAGCAATAGTTGGACTTGTTTTTGTTCAAAACAAACCCCACGGGCAGTAATACTGGCGCCTCCATCTTTAGTTACATTACCTCCACCGCTAGCAGTAAAGCTTGTAACAGCGGTTATGGCAGCTGTGGTTAGTGTTGGTATAACAGGTAGCGTTGTAAAGGTGGTTTCTTCACCATAAATTGTTCCATTTGCGCTAATAGCATAAGCCCGTGCGTAATACTTAGTTGCATAAGTCAACCCAGTTAGGGTAACATTAAACGTGGCAGTTAAAGTTTGCCCCGTGTATGCAACTTTAGAGTTTTCAATAGTAGGGGAGGTTGCAGTATTATAGCAAACACCTTTTTCAGTAAAACCATCACCATCGGCTACCACAAAACCTACAACTGTAGCTGTGCTCGATGTAATACCAAGTGATTTTGCTGTAGCAATCTCAGCGTCTAATCTGACATCCGAATACTCCTTGGTACATGCTGCCCAAAAGATCGATGCAGTAACAAGGATGGTCCAAATTCTATATAACGTTTTTCTTTTCATGTGAAATAATTTTAAACGGTTTAAGGAGCTGGTGTGAAAACAACCTTCATTGGAGTAGTTTCCAGGTACAGTTTTATGTTATACTTTCCTGGAGCAATATTATCAATGTTTTGACTATCAGCGCCTGAAACACTTTGGTATAAATTGTTCAAGTCATGTCCGGCAGGGTTGTAGGCAACATTTACTCCGGCCCAACCACCATGGGTTCTGAATTTTAAACCTCCAGCGGTAACGGTTTGGGTAATATTCCATGTACGATCGGTGAAACTGAAAACCATTTTGGTATCATTATCCCATCCGCCAACAGCATCACCAATAATACCAATGGTAACATCTTTGCTGGTCATTTTAATTTGACTTGCGTCAGTCATATCGACAGTGATATCGTATCCTCCAGCCGGAAGCGTAATTGCAGGTCCGTTTTCGGTTAAAATACCACTTGCAGGATCTCCACCATAAACTTTACCATTATCCTTATTTGTGAAGTTGAAGGCAGTACCATCAGTATAAATCCAACCTGCATACTTCTTATTATCAGTAGGTGATGTAACTCCTTGCAGTGTTCCGGCAGTTGTCAACGACAAAGTAGGAGGTCCATAAGTAGTAATGCTAACTGCTTTAACTTCAGAAATTGCTACAATTGGGCTTGCTCCTGAAGCTTCGATGGTTAATGAAGCTTTGACGCGCAATTCCATTGCTGAGGCTTTATCCAAAGGCAATGTCTTAATCAATATTGAGTTCAGATCAGTTACGGAAATCGTAAATGTGTCGTCTTTGCTTGAAGCTATTGCAATCGGTTTCTTAAACTGGTTTCCTGCCAGATCGGCTTCCAGAAAATAAGTAACAGAACTTTGAAATCCAAAATCTGCTTTGGTTCCAACAAATTGGAGAGACTTAGATGCTTCTGATCTTTTTAGAGTAAGCTCTGGTACCGTTGTAATTACCGGTGCAATTGGACTGGCCAGCATAGTTGCTTTTGTTTCGTCCTTTTCACAGGCAGAAAACAAATTTACCAATCCAATGAAAGCTAAGAATATAATGATGTATTTTCTCATTGCAGTAAATTTTAGATGTGATTAATTGTACCCAGGATTTTGTTTGATGTTTGGATTGGCTGAAACTTCGTCGCCAGGTATTGGAAACAGATTTAAGTGTTTGTCTGTTTTGGTGCCTGCATATACATTTCCTTTCCATGCCCAGGTATAGGTTCCATCGGTAAATTGTCCAAAGCGGATCAAATCTGTACGCCTGTGACCTTCATAGTAAAATTCACGTCCAAGTTCATCCAGCATAAACTGGTTGGTTAGTTGTGCAGCAGTAATGTTATGAGTAGCATCTCCAAATGCTCTTGTCCTGATTGTATTTATATCAGCCACGGCGCCAGACACATTACCCGATTTGAGTAAAGCTTCGGCTCTCATTAAGTAAGCTTCGGAAAGGCGGAAGATAGGAAAGTCGGTACTTGAAAAGTCGGAATTGTAATTAACAATTGCACCACCATCGGACCGGTTATTGGTAAATTTGTAAACCCCGATACCTTGCGAGAAAGTTGGAATATTCTTGATATCCCAGGCTTCCATTCTTTTGATGAATATTCGCTTGTCCTTAACTTGAGTAAACGAAGGGTCATTTGCGCTTACAACCGATGTATTTCCATATACAGCTAAAGTATCAACCAATACATTCACAAATTGCCTTTTTGTTCGGTTGCCACCCCAGTTACCTGGCAGGCCCAGCGTTGCGGCATCGATATTCGTTCCGTTTGACGAGGAGTGGATGATGAATGAAACGCCCGTTGGACCTTGAATGTTAATACCATCTTCGGCTAACGCGAAAATCATTTCAGGACTGGCATCGTTATCTGAACTGAAATTTTGCCTGTAATTGGCAGCCAGTGAGTATTTACCGCTATTGATTACTTTATCGCTGTAAGTTTTGCAATCAGCCCAGCGGGCAGTGCCTGTATAGACTTCAGCATTAAGATACAATCTGGCAAGTAACATCCATGCTGCGGCTTTATCGGCACGATAAAGTTCGAATTTTGGTTCTCCCAATTTGTCCTGAATCTCTAAAAGTTCTTTCTCAACATAGTTGAATAAAGTTTTCCGATCGGTTTGAGGTGGGAAGAAAGTACCTACCTGGTCGGCTTCAGTTATAAAAGCCGGGTTACCAAATAAATCGAGGGCGTATGAGTATGCCAGAGCTCTTAAAAAACGTGCTTCTGCATTGTATTTCATAATTTCAGGATCAGTATCACCGGTAGTTAAGCGAATATAATCGTTGCTCAATACTGCAAGCCAAATGATACGCGAATAAACACCTGTTAAAAATGGATTATTTGGTGTCCATGTTTGTGTGTTGAGGTCGGCAATACCGGGGTCGCCCCAGGCGCAGATAACCTCATCGGTGGTCAATTCCTGTACATTCCAGTAAGCACGGATGAAACAGGTAAAGTTAGCATCTGTTGAGTTGATGTCATTGTCGTCGCCTGCCTGACCACGTGTAATAAACCCGGCATATATTTTTGCCAAAGCTTGTTTCATCGCACCTGGCCGGTCTTTCAGGTTGGTCGACAATAGTAAATTTGGATCTATGGGTTTTACATCCAGGTCTTTCACGCAGGATGTAATTAACATGGTTGCCAGTGCAACACCTAATGTCAATATCTTTATTTTCATAGTATTCATTTTAATTGAATTTTAAAAAGTTAAGTTTACACCAAGGATGAATGACCTTGGCCGTGGGTAGAAATTGTTGTCAACACCGTCCTTAACTTCAGGATCAATCCCTTTGTATTTGGTAATGGTAAATACATTCTGGACAGTAAAGCTAACCCTGGCTCTCACCTTTGCAAAGAGGTTATCAATGTTATATCCTGCATTTAAATTGTCTAATTTGAAAAAAGAGGCATTCTGAACAAAATAATCAGAATATGGTTGACGAGTCACAAATTTGGTGTCCTCAAGGTATTTAGGAGCGTTAGCCCAATAGCCCAAGGCATATCTGATGTCGTATGATGCGCCAGAAGCGACAGAATTGTAAACATAGTTGCCTAAACTGATACGTGAAGATGCCGCAATGTCGAATTTTTTATAGGAATAGCGTGCAGACAAACCAATCAGGAAATCAGGAGCCGGACTCTTATAGGTATATTTGTTTTTGTCGATTCCATTAATCGCACCACCTTGTCCTGAAAGATCAACGTATACTCCTTCAATCGGGTTACCATTTGTGTCGTAAACCTGTTTGTTAACAAAGAACGAATTTAAAGGAGAGCCAACTTGTTGTATCTGGCAATTTCCACTGGTCATGCCACCGCCGGTAGGCACACCAATGTAGTTTGGATCGTCGGTACGCAGTAATTTGGTGATTTTGTTTTCATTGTAACTAACATTAAAACCTAAGGTTAGATCCTGGTCTTTTGTCGAAATAGGCCTTAAGTTCAACGAGAATTCTGCTCCTTTATTTTCCATACTTCCAACGTTTGTCAGCAATACATTCGAGAAGTTACTTCCATTAGGGATAGCGATTCGATTCAACAAATCATCAGTAACACGTTTGTAAACATCGATAGAACCAGTAATGCGGTTGTTTGCAAAACCGAAATCTAAACCAGCATTCTGAGTGGTAGTCGATTCCCATTTGATGTTCGCATCGTAAGCATTTGGCCTAAGCGTCTGTATAAATTCTTTACCAAACTGATAGGAATAGCCACTAAGTGAAGACCGGTATTGTGCCAGGGCAGGATAATCATTATCCAAAATATTCTGTTGGCCTGTTATCCCCCAACCTAAGCGAAGTTTAAGATCGCTAACTGCTTTTACGTTACGTAAAAAAGACTCGTCTTTAATTTTCCAGGCAAAAGCAGCAGATGGGAATATACCCCAACGGTTGTCCTTAGCAAAACGAGAAGAACCATCATCACGAATAGTAAATGTAACCATGTAACGATCTAATAAGGTGTAATTCATACGGCCAAAGAAAGAAACCAAATAACTTTCGGTTGCCGTTGCAGTGCTATCCGAGGCCGGAACCCTTGGGTGTTTTGCATCAACAATACTTACCTGTAATCTGTCTTCTTCACGCTTGATATGATTCCATGAATAACCAGCTGTAACATCAATTTTGCTTGATATTTCTTTAAGTTCTTTTGTATAGTTCAAATAGAAGTCGAGCAATTTGTTTGAATACTTACCATTGTAATTCTTTATTTGTCCCCATACACCACGTCGTTGCCACGAAGCAATGGTATCAGTGTTATCGTGTCCTTTCGTTTTGGTGTAATCGATACCCATATTTATGTTCGCACGTAATCCGGGAATTTGTTTGAACTTATAATCAGCCTGTACGTTGGCAATTAAGCGTTTACCATTGGCTTGGTTATCGCGTAGTTTGGCTTGTGCAACCGGGTTGCTTCCAAAACCTGTTTGTGGTCCGTTGGGGGTGTCGTTGGTTGTCCAGGTATAATAGCCACCATAACGGGTATTGCCATTCATGACCGGTTTTGTTGGATCCATCGATACGGCGCTGCCAATGGCATCGGTATTACCATAGTTGTTGTCAATATTCATCGCTTTCGCATTGACATTAACCTTTAGTTGGTCATCAAGAAAAGATGGATCAACACTTACCGAGAGAGTTGTTCTGCTCATGTCGGTATTGGTCAAAATGCCAGTTTGTTCAGTTTGTCCTACAGAAACCCGATAAGGCATTGTTTTATAAGCACCTGCAACACTTAGGTTGTGATCGGTACTTACTGCGGTCCGGAAAATTTCTTTTTGCCAATTTGTATTTTCATTACCTAGTCGTGAGAATCCATTTATATCATATAGATCCTTATGATCCCAGACCATTTTCCTGAATTCGTCTCCTGAATACACATCAACAAACTTTATAGGTGCCGAAACAGAAACGTTTCCATCGTAAGTTATCTTTAACTCACTTCCAACTTTTCCTCTTTTAGTAGTAATAAGGATTACGCCGTTGGAAGCCCTCGAACCATAAATGGCAGTTGCCGAAGCATCCTTCAAAACGGTAAAAGTTTCAATATCGTTTGGATTTACAGAGGCAAGTGGATTGCCCATCCCTGAAATACCCCGGCTGTCAAGTGGAATACCGTCAATAATGATCAACGGATCGTTCGTAGCCGATAACGATGAACCACCACGGATACGGATCGTTGCATTGCTACCCGGGGCACCGCCATCGCTTGTAATTGCAACGCCGGCACTTTTCCCCATCAACAAATCTTGTGGCGATGTAATGGCGCCTTTGTTGAAGTCTTTTGAACTAACGGTGCTGACAGAACCTGTAGCATCCGATTTTTTAACTGTTCCATAACCAATTACAACAACTTCCTGAAGTTCAGCCTTATCTTCAACGAGTGCAATCGAAAGGTTCTTTTGATCTTGTGCTACAATTTCCTGCATTTTATAGCCAACAAATGAAAACTGTATAACATCACCCTTTTTAGCACCAAGGGTAAATATTCCATCGAAGTTGGTGACGGTTCCGTTTGTAGTTCCTTTCACTACAATAGATACACCAGGCAAAGGTTCTCCCGATGAGCTATCGGTTACCTTACCCGTTAATATTGATTGTTGTGCCATTGCAAAGTTTCCAAGCAAAAGCGAAAGCATCAATATTAATACATTTAGGTTTTTGCGAATAATCCTCATGTTTTAATAATTATTGGTTCAAATACTCATTTTTAGATACATTTTTCCAATTTTTTGTCAATTTCGTTCGTGTTTTCCGTTAAATACTTCATAAAAAATTAATTCCGTGACTAAAGTAAAGCTTCTGTAAACTGATTGTTAAAAAATGTTATAATCCATTTACTGCAATCGTTTGCGGTGTCGTTTGCATCTGAAGTGTTATAAAACAGGTGGCAACTGGTGGGTAACTTTTGGGGCGTTAAAAGCAATTGAAATAACATTTTGAACATAGAAATAAAACCTTACCTTTAAGGTTAGAATTCTAAAAAAGACCAAATAAATTGCCGATACAATGCGAAGCAATCAGATAACAATTAAGGATATTGCCAGGATATTAGGCATTTCGCCTTCCACTGTATCCAGAGCTCTGAAGGATCATCCGGATATTAATACAGATACCAAAAAGGCGGTAAATGAATTGGCCAGCAAACTAAAATACCAGCCCAATGCAGTAGCCCTTAGTCTGAAAAATAGCCGTAGCAATACCATTGGTGTTATTATTCCTGAAATTGTACACTATTTTTTTTCCTCTGTTATTAGCGGTATTGAAGACGTGGCCTCACAAAAGGGATTCACTGTTATTATATGCCAGTCGAATGAAAGTTACTTACGTGAAGTTGCCAATGCCCGAACATTACAGTCTCACCGTGTTGACGGAATTTTAGTCTCCATATCAAAAGAAACCCATTCGTTCGACCACTTTGAAAACCTGCAGGACGTTGGAATCCCTTTGGTATTTTTTGATCGTATCGCTTCAGAAGTTAAAGCTGATCAGGTAGTTATCGACGATATAGACGCCTCGTACAATGCCACCCGGCATCTGATAGAAACCGGGTGCAAGCGGATTGCCCATTTTGCCGGTCCGCAAGGGTTAATCATCGGGCGCGACCGACTTCAGGGTTATATCAATGCCTTAACCGAAGCCGGTTTACCGATCGATAATCGGTTGATTATAGAAGCTGATACTTTTGAAAAGGCCAGGAATGCCGTTGGGCAAATGTTGGATGTCGGAAATGTTCCGGATGGAATATTTGCTGTGAACGACATGACTGCTATTGGCGCCATGCAAACCATTCAAAAGAGAGGCTATAAAATACCTCATCAAATCTCGATAGTTGGTTTCAGCGATGGTTATTTATCCGGAATAACCGATCCGCATCTTTCATCAGTCGACCAGCATGGATATGAAATGGGAACCACAGCTGCCGAAATGCTTTTTCATCGGATATTGTCAGACGAAGTCGAATATGTTCCAGAAGTGAAAGTCCTGAAAGCCGATTTGATCGTGAGGGGGAGTTCGGAGAAAATTTAATTTCAATTTTGGATAAAAAATCACCCCTCTCCTGCAAACGTTTGCAATGCGGATTTTTTCTCCATCATATGCTGTTTTGCTTGTCAGGAAAGGAGTTTAGAGGATTTTAGATTTGGATTATTCAAAAAAGCTTCTTTATATTTGTATCGTTAATTCCGTTTTCTGTTAATTCCAAACATACTTCATTTGGCTTCCTGAAATGAGTTTCAGGACAGCTTCGATTAGTTCCAAGCATAAGATGATGTTTTTGGGTTGGGTTTATAGCTACAATCTAAATTGATGGGTGCAATTCACACATCTTATAAATCTTCAATGATGGAGGTTTTTAAGTCCGGCGTCTTGTATCTTGCGTCTTGAATCTAAAATTAAACCAAATGAAGAAAAAACCTGCTTTAAGTTTTTGGCAAATCTGGAACATGAGTTTTGGTTTTCTGGGTATCCAGTTTGGCTTTGCGTTGCAAAATGCCAATGTCAGCCGAATATTCGAAACCCTTGGCGCTAAAGTTGATGATATCCCAATTCTATGGATCGCTGCTCCCGTAACGGGATTAATCATTCAGCCGATCATCGGCCACATGAGCGACAAAACCTGGAACCGTTTCGGACGGCGTCGGCCATATTTTATGGTTGGAGCTATTCTGGCATCGTTGGCGCTGCTTGTTATGCCCAATTCGCCTACCCTGTGGATTGCTGCCGGATTGCTCTGGATGATGGACGCATCGATCAATGTTTCGATGGAGCCTTTCCGTGCATTTGTTGGCGACATGCTGCCCAGCGAGCAACGGACTACCGGGTTTGCCATGCAGAGTTTCTTCATTGGTACAGGTGCGGTTGTGGCTTCGGCTCTTCCGTGGGTTTTTACCAACTGGTTTAATGTGTCGAATGAGGTTGTTGCCGGAGAACGGATTCCGCAATCGGTAAAGCTTTCGTTTTACCTTGGTGGAGCTGTTTTTTTGCTGGCTGTACTTTGGACCGTTTTCTCAACCAAAGAGTATCCGCCCGAAGATCTTGCCGAATTTGAGGCCGAGAAAAAGCAATCGTCAAAAGCTGTCGAACATTCAATTACTTCATCAGCCAATCTGTTGCCTGGTTTTATCCGGAATGGTTTAATTTTCCTGGTAACCGGGATTCTGGGAAGTTTGCTTATTCTTCAGATGGGTTGGGAGAAAGAGTTGTACGTGCTTTCGGTTGGCCTTGGTACTTTCGGATTGATTTTACTGATTTCGGCCTGGTACACCCGGCAAGGATTGATTCAAAACGGTCTTGTTGAGGTAATGACTGATTTGATGAACATGCCCAAAACCATGAAACAGCTGGCAATTGTACAGTTCTTTTCGTGGTTTGCTTTGTTTGCCATGTGGATTTATTCTACTTCGGCAGTAACCAGCCACATTTACGGAACCAGCGACACGGCTTCGGCTTTGTATAACGAAGGAGCCAATTGGGTAGGAGTCCTGTTTGCAACTTACAATGGATTTGCTGCAGTTGTAGCGTTTCTGCTTCCGATATTGGCCAAATGGACCAGTCGGAAAATGGCACATGCCATCGCGTTGGTTTGTGGTGGAATCGGACTGGCTTCGTTTTTCATCGTCAAGGATCCGCATATGCTTGTCGTTTCGATGTTAGGCGTAGGATTTGCCTGGGCCAGCATTTTATCGATGCCATACGCCATTCTTACCGGGTCGTTGCCTGCCCAGAAAATGGGAACTTACATGGGAATTTTTAACTTTTTCATTGTAATTCCTCAGATTCTGGCAGCCAGTATTCTCGGATTTTTTACCAAAGTATTGTTTCACGGGCATGCCATTTATGCCCTGATTTTGGGTGGAGCTTCTTTACTGATTGCCGCCCTTAGTGTTTTGTTTGTTGATGATGTTGATCAAAAATAAATTTTAAAATGATTGAAGCTTGTCTGTTTGATTTGGATGGGGTGGTGGTTGATACAGCCAGGTACCATTTTATTGCGTGGAAGGCACTGGCCGAAGAACTGGGATTTGAATTTACCCTTGAAGATAATGAGCGATTGAAAAGGCGTTAGCCGGATGCAGTCGCTCGATATTCTGCTCGAAATTGGTGGACTTAAGTTTTCAGAAGCCGAAAAACTGGCGATGGCCGAAAAGAAGAACACGCTTTATGTGAGTTACATTGAAAAAATGACACCTGAAGAGACGTTGCCCGGAGTTGAGAACTTTCTTCATGAATTAAGAACTGCTGGAATACGGGTTGCATTGGGCTCGGCCAGTAAAAATGCTCCGATGATCTTGGAACGCATTCAACTCTCCGGAATGTTCGATGCGATTGTGGATGGAAATTCCATTTCAGAGGCTAAACCCAATCCGGAAGTATTCCTGAAAGGTGCCGAAAAGCTGGGTGTTTTGCCTGAGAACTGTGTGGTATTTGAAGATGCTATCGCCGGAATTGAGGCTGCACAAAATGCCAATATGTATTCGGTTGGTATTGGCGATCCGGAAACATTGGGTTTTGCGGATCTGGTTATTCCAGGTTTCGATGGATTTACCGTAAGTAAATTAAAGCTTGCATTTGGCGAAATGACAATTGAAAAAAACTAGTAGAATTTCGATTGAAACTATAATATATGAAAAACTACATCATACATAACGAGTGGAAGATCATCGAAAAGGGATTTCACAAAGAAGATAACCGCATTACCGAAAGTTTGCTCAGTATTGGCAACGGCCGAACCGGTCAACGGGCAAACTTCGAAGAAAAATATACCGGAGATACCCTTCGCGGAAGTTATGTTGCCGGGGTTTACTATCCCGACAAAACCCGTGTGGGCTGGTGGAAGAATGGTTATCCCGAGTACTTCGCCAAGATACTGAATGCTACCAACTGGATTGGTATAAACGTAAATGTGGATGGAGAAGAGCTGGATTTAAACACGGCAAAAATCAACTTGTTTTACCGCGATCTGGATATGAAATCGGGCTTGTTGACTCGTCATTTTGTTGCAGAATTATCGTCGGGGAAACAACTAGAGGTGTATTCCAGACGGTTTCTAAGTATTGCGGATCAGGAAGTTGGAGCCATCCGATATTCGGTAAAAGCGCTTAACTTTTCCGGCGAAATTTCATTTCAGCCATACGTCGATGGTGATGTGGTGAACGAAGATTCGAACTATGACGAGAATTTCTGGATAAGCATTGCTCAAAAAATGAATTGCTGCTCCGGATTCGTTTGTGTGGAAACCAAGAAAACAGCCTTTCAGGTTTGTACCGGAATGAGTTTTAAAGTAACGCTAAACCAGGAGCCGATTTCTGTTGAGACTTCAAAGATCGAAAAGGAAAAATATATCGGATCATCATTTAATATTCAGGTGACGCAAGGCGATGAGGTTTGCATCGAAAAGTATGCTGCCATTGTCTCAACACTTTATCACACTAAAAATAAACTTCAGGAAGCAACCGAAAAAACGCTGAAAAGAGCTTCTGATAAGGGATTCGACAAACTTTTCGCCGATCAGGAAAGGGCCTGGGCGAAACGTTGGGAAACGAGCGACATTCGCATCGAAGGCGATGTGGCCGCTCAGCAGGGAATCCGATTTAATATTTTCCAGCTGAACCAAACCTATTTGGGCGACGACGAACGGCTGAACATTGGACCCAAAGGATTCACAGGTGAAAAATATGGCGGTGTAACCTATTGGGATACCGAGGCTTATTGTCTTCCGTTTACACTTGGAACGGCACCGCAAATGGTATCGAAAAACCTGTTGTTGTATCGTTACAAGCATCTGAAAAAAGCCATCGAAAATGCCGAAAAACTTGGTTTTACCGATGGTGCAGCTCTGTTTCCAATGGTAACAATAAATGGCGAAGAATGCCATAACGAATGGGAAATTACCTTTGAAGAGATTCACCGAAACGGGGCAATTGCCTACGGAATTTACAACTACATTAACTATACCGGCGACACGGAATACCTTGCTCCCTATGGGTTCGAAGTGTTGCTTGCCCTGTCGCGTTTCTGGAGCCAGCGCGTGAATTGGTCGGAAGAAAAGAAAAAATTTGTTTTGCTGGGCGTTACCGGCCCCAACGAGTACGAGAATAATGTAAATAACAATTTCCACACGAGTTACATGGCTGTGTGGACATTAAAATATACGCTTGAAGTTATTGATTTTCTGAAGAAGGAACATCCGATTTTATTCGAAGATCTGGTGAAAAAACATAAGCTGAAGGAATTGAACGAAACTTCGCGCTGGAAAAAAATCATAAAGGATATGTATTTCCCTTACGATTTTAACCGGAAAATCTACCTGCAGCAAGATGGTTTCCTCGATAAGGAACTGATTCCGGCGAGCCAGTTAAAACCTGAAGACCGGCCGATCAATCAAAAATGGTCGTGGGACCGGATCTTGCGTTCTCCATATATCAAGCAAGCCGACACCTTGCAGAGTATTTTCTGGTTCGAAGACGATTTTGACCGGGAAAGCATCGAACGACATTTCGATTTCTACGAACCGCTGACTGTACACGAATCGTCGCTTTCGAGCTGCATTCATTCTATTCTGGCTGCCTTGATTGGCCGTCAGGAAAAAGCGTACGAAATGTATTTGCGCACCGCCAGGCTCGACCTCGACGATTACAATAACGATACCAGCGACGGCTTACACATTACCAGTATGGGCGGAACATGGATGGCTTTTGTTCAGGGCTTTGGCGGAATGCGTGTAAAAAAAGGTCAATTACATTTCAGCCCATTTATTCCTGATGGCTGGAATTCATATTCTTTCCGTCTGAATTTCAGAGGAGCACATCTCGAATTTAATTTGAGCAGGTCAGACTTCAGGTTGGTCAATCATTCCAAAACCGACATTGAACTGGTTGTCCATGGGAAACAGTACCATTTACCT
>CAXXPT010000045.1:0-398024 GCA_963676375.2 Prolixibacteraceae bacterium | reverse complement strand
CTGATCGACAAGGCCGGATATCCTGAAGAACTGGTCAAACGAGCTATTTACAAACTCCGTACAGAAGCCCAAAACTACGACCGAAACCTGTATGGCAATAATAAGGAGGTTTACAAACAGCTCCGCTATGGTGTGGAGGTAACTGCCGGTGCCGGAGATCGTTACCAACGGCTGCATTTCATCAATTGGGCCGAACCCGAAAAGAATGATTTTGCACTGGCAGAAGAAGTCACCATCATGGGCATATCACGATAAAAGACCCGATCTGGTGCTTTATATCAATGGAATTGCCATTGGGGTGATTGAGCTAAAACGAAGTACCGTATCCATTGGCGATGGCATCCGGCAAAATCTGGTTAATCAGCAACCGGAATTTATTCAGTCGTTCTTTACCACTATTCAGTTGGTAATGGCCGGAAACGATACCGAAGGTCTGCGTTATGGCACCATCGGAACTCCGGAGAAATTTTTTCTGAACTGGAAAGAAGATATTGAAGACAACACTCAGTTGCAACTGGACAAGTATCTGGCAAAAATCTGTACCAAACATCGGCTGCTCGAAATCGTTTACAACTTTGTATTGTTTGATGCAGGAGTGAAAAAGCTGCCCCGCTATCATCAGTATTTTGGGATCAAAGCCGCGCAGGAGCATGTTCGCCGTCGCGAAGGTGGAATCATCTGGCACACCCAAGGAAGCGGTAAAAGTATCGTAATGGTGCTACTGGCCAAATGGATTCTGGAAAACAATGCCAATGCCCGGGTTGTCGTACTAACCGACCGCACCGAACTCGACAAACAAATTGAACGGGTTTTTAACGATGCCGGAGAACCAGTTACGCGAACATCGAGCGGAAAAGAACTGATGGAACAACTGAGCCAGCCAACGCCCAGATTGCTGTGCTCGCTTATTCATAAATTCGGAAAGAAAGGATGTGGAAGACTTCGATAAGTTCATCGAAGAACTTCGCAGCAGTCCGACAAAGACCGTTGGCGAATTGTATGTTTTTGTGGATGAATGCCACCGCACCCAAAGCGGCAAACTGCATAAAGTAATGAAAGCCATGCTTCAAAACGCTGTTTTCATCGGTTTTACCGGAACACCGCTTGTTAAAAATCGGACAAACAAACCAGTCTGGAAGTATTTGGAGGATACATTCATACCTACAAGTTCAACGAAGGAGTTGAAGATCAGGTGATTTTGGATTTAATTTATGAAGCCAGAGACATCGATCAACGCTTGTCGTCAACCGATAAAGTAGATGCCTGGTTTGAAGCCAAGACCAAAGGACTGAATGATTTTCAGAAATCGGAACTGAAGAAGAAATGGGGAACCATGCAGGTAGTGCTGAGTTCACGTTCAAGAATGGAGAAAGTGGTGAGTGATATCGTCTTCGACTTCAGCGTAAAACCACGTTTAAATTCATTCACCGGAAATGCAATTTTAGTGGCAAGCAGTATTTACGAAGCCTGCAAATATTACGAACTGTTTCAGAAAACGGAATTCAAGAACCGATGTGCCATTGTTACATCGTATAATCCCGCTACAAAAGACATCACCACTGAAGATACCGGAGCCAATACGGAAACCGACAAGGAGTTCATTTATAAGCTGTACAACGACATTTTGAAAGATGCGGTGCCCAAACACGGCAAAACTAAGACTGAAACCTACGAAGATCTGGCCAAGGATAAATTCATCAAAGAACCGGCCAACATGCGTTTGCTGATTGTAGTTGACAAGCTGCTCACCGGTTTTGATGCACCGGCATGTACCTATTTGTACATCGATAAAAAGATGCAGGATCATGGATCTGTTTCAGGCGATATGCCGGGTAAACCGCCTGGATACAGAAGACAAACAATTTGGGTATATCGTGGATTACAAGGACCTTTTCAAGAAGGTTGAAGATGCAGTAGCCGTTTATACTTCTGAGCTGGATTTCGATCAGTTTAAGCCGGAAGATTGCGAGATTCTGTTGCTGGATCGTTTGAAGAAAGGCCGGGAACGACTTAGACAATGCACTCGAAGAAGTTGCGCTGTTGTGCGAACCGGTTGAACCTCCAAAATCGAAAATTGATTACCAGCATTATTTCTGTGGTAATCCTGAAATTGTTGAAGAACTGAAGGACACTGAACTTCGGAGAACTGCTTTGTACAAAGCAACTGTTGCGGTTAATACGGGCTTATGCAAACCTGTCCGCCGAAATGGACGATGCTGGTTACACCGCAAAAGAACAGCAGCGAAATATCTGGAAAGGTAGATTTCTATCTGAAATTACGGGAAGAAATTCGCATGGCAAGCGGTGAAACACTGGACATGAAAGCCTATGAGGCAGATATGCGCCATTTGATTGACAATTACATTCAGGCCGACGAACCAAGACTGATTTCACCTTTTGGCGATTTATCGCTGATTGAACTGATTGTGAAGAGTGGCATTGCAGATGCGATAAACAGTATGCCTGAAGGAATTAAGGGAAGTCAGCAAGCGGTGGCCGAAACCATTGAAAACAATGTGCGGCAGAAAATTATCCGCGATCATTTGATTGATCCCGCCTTTTTTGAAGAAATGAGCACCTTGCTGAATGAAGTGATCAGGGAACGACGGGCTCTGGCGATTAGCTACGAAGAATACCTGAAAAAGATAGCCGCCATTGCAAATAAAGTGCAGATAGGGATCAAGTCATCGACTCCGGAAACGCTGAAAACACCTGCACAGCGGGCTCTGTATAATAACCTCGAACAAAATGAGGATTTAGCATTGAAAGTGCATGGCAACATCATGGAGAATAAACCCAATGGCTGGCGCGGAATTGATACACGGGAGAAAACTGTTAAAAAAGCCATATATAGTGTTTTAGGTGATGTTGATGAAACGGAGCGAATCTTTGAAATTGTGAAAAAACAAGCAGAGTATTAGAATCAAATGGAGCAAATTAATTTGGGAGATCTAGTGGTTGATGTGGTGCTGAAAGACATCAAGAATGTGCATCTTAGTGTTTATCCACCTTCAGGAAAGGTTCGGATTGCTGCACCTTTGCGCATGAATCTGGATACCATTCGGATTTATGCCATTTCAAAACTAGCCTGGATTAAAAAGCAACAGCAGAAGTTTCAGAAACAAGTACGCGAAACACCGCGGGAATTTCTGTATAAAGAAGGTCATTATTTTTTTGGCAAGCGATACCTAATGAAGATCGTTGAACGCGATGCCCCCCCCCTTGTGGTCATTAAGCACAAAACCATTGAGCTGCATATTCGTCCGAATTCGGACATCCAAAAGAAGCAGTTCATTCTGGATGAGTGGTACAGGCAACAATTGAAAGAGCTGGCACCACCAATTGTAGAAAAATGGGAGAAGATAATGGGCGTTTCGATCAATGAATTGGCAGTAAAGAAAATGAAGACCAAATGGGGCACCTGCAACCGTGAAGCAAAGCGAATCTGGCTGAACCTGGAACTGGCAAAAAAGCCGATTCATTGCATCGAATACATTATTGTGCATGAACTGGCACATCTGCTCGAACGCACTCACAATGCCCACTTTATTGCTTTAATGGATAACTATTTACCCGAATGGAAACATCTGAAAAACGAGTTGAATCAGTTGCCGGTAAGCCATGTGGAATGGGGATATTGAAAGGAACCCGATAAAACTGAAAATATAACTATGGTTGCAAAAGAAATGGAACAACTTAACCTCAATATCGATACAACCAGTCAGGAGTCTATTCAATTCTCGTTTGAGAACATCGCGAAAGACATCCTGTTAAACTGGCAGTTGAGAGTCAACGATGCCTTATTTTCATTTACTGAAATCGAATTCTATTATTTTCACAAAGGAATCCATGAGGATAATGCTACACATATCCACGATTACGATCAAGGTCTTTGGAGATTTCATAGTCAGCAAGTACTCTCGAATGAAAAATTTGTATTTGTATAAAATGAAAATACTCACCTGAAGAAGAAGTAACAATTGTCGGGAGATCGATTCAATATTGACATTAACATTGGCAAAAAGGGTAGGTACTAAGTCACAATATGGCGTAGTCTAAACTTAAATTTGCTCCATAAATAAAAAACACAACTAAAATGGAGCCAAAAATTATTCCTTTTAATCAACAATCTTGTAATAGCCTGGATAGTGCAAATACAACCTATCAGGTGCGTTTGGCTGATGCGTTCGTAAATAGAAATACTACCGGTTATCTTAATGAATTCAACTTATTTACAGTATATTTTAACTCAATCCCAAATTTTATTCATGAAATTGATGTTGACTGTAAAAAGGCAAACAAATGGTTTTTGTCAAACTATAAAAGTGAGATAAAAGATTCTTATTTCTCGAAGATCTACTATGGTCAAAACAAACAAGCTGAGCTTGATGATATTTTTTACTTCATTTATGACGATTTAATAGTAGACTTCGATACCAATTGCACAAGAGTCAGATTTTTGTTTAAAAAAACAGAAATCTCAAAGGTAGATGCACTAATAGCGGGTATACGGAAATTTAAAAAACGAAAAGCGGGCTCTAAACCTGAAATATCACTCCTGGTTAATTCGAAAAATGGAATTGAGACCAAAGCATTAAAAATTGCAAAACCAAGATTGAACATCGAGGATAATTACAACAATGATTTTCTGGAAATTCATCAAACGATCAGGAAAAGGTTGTCCCAAAAGAATGATAAAGGATTAGTCTTATTACATGGAAAACCTGGAACCGGAAAGACTTCATATATCCGGTATCTGATTAGCAACATCAAAAAAGAAGTTATATTTCTTCCACCAAACATGGCCAATGCCATAACAAATCCTGACCTGATCTCTATTTTGATCGACCATCCAAATTCAATTTTTGTGATTGAAGATGCCGAAAACATTATCATCGATCGGGAAAAAAATGGACATTCTCCCGTTTCAGCATTACTCAATATCTCTGATGGTTTATTGGCAGACTGTTTAAATATTCAGGTTATCTGCTCATTTAATACTGATATCTCAAAGGTGGATAGTGCTTTATTGCGAAAGGGTCGGTTAATTGCAAAATATGAATTTAAAGAGCTGGAAGTCCACAAGGCACAATCGCTTTCCAGAAAGTTAGGATTCGATACTGAATTGAATTTATCAATGACATTAACCGCCATTTACAATCAGGAAGAAAAGGATTTTCACCAGACACATAAGCAAATTAAAATTGGATTTTAATCTTCCACCTATATTAAAAATATGAAAAACACTTTTACGGCAATTGATTTTGAAACCGCACAGGGCAAACGATGGAGCATCTGCCAGGTTGGGTTGGTGCAGGTTGAGAACGGTGTAATTATCGAGGAACTCAGCATTCTGGTACAGCCACCCGAAAACTTTTATTGGTCTAAGTTTATTGATGTTCATGGTATTACTCCTGAAATTACCCGGGAAGCTCCCACTTTTGATCAAATCTGGCATAAGGTTAAACCATTTATCCGAAACAAATCGGTGGTTGCTCACAACGGATTGTGTTTCGATTTTCCTGTATTGGCTCAAACGCTTCAATATTATGGGCTAGAAGTTCCCGAATACGAAAAGCATTGTACTTACCGAATTTATAAAGACAATTTGTTTTCATTGTGCCAAAGGTTTCAAATTAAACTGAACCACCACGATGCATTAAGTGATGCCCGTGCATGTGCTGAACTATTTTTGATCCATCAACAGAAAGAGAACTGATTCCAAGATTGAAGTAAAAACAAGTTCCATTTACATTATCTTCGTTTAAAATCCATCTGTCAATGTCAACTACAGAATTACTATTGCGATATATTCATATTGTGAATAGAGTGAGTAAATCACCAGCAACCTTCAAAGAAATTGATGAATATTTAAGCCGTCAATCGGCCTTTCAGGATTATAAATTCAATGTTTCCCAACGTCAGTTCCTGCGTGATTTAAAAAAAATCGGTTCGATCCTGGAGATAGAGATCTATTATGATCCAAGGCAAGGGGTATATTTGATCAATGAGGCAGAATTCTCTGAGTTGAGTAGACGCCGATTGGAGGCTTTCGACACCTTCAATGCCTTGAAAATTGGAGATAGTACATCTAGCCTAATTCATTTTGAAAAACGTCGACCACAGGGAACTGAAAATCTTTTTGGGCTCCTTCATGCAATAAAAAATAATTTACAAATCAATTTTACCTATCAGAAATTCTGGGAAGATCAGACAACGGAAAGAAGCGTTCATCCTCTTGCCCTGAAAGAGTTTAAGAATCGGTGGTACCTGTTATCGAAAGATTTGAAAGGCGGTGCAGTCAAAACATTCGCACTCGACAGGTTAACGAATTTAGACATTACCCGGATAAAATTTAAACCTTCTCCAGATTTTGATATTGAAGGACAATTTCGTTATTGTTTTGGGATCATTAGTCCAACAGATGATGAACCGCAGGAAATTATCTTATCATTTACACCATTTCAAGGCAAATACATTAAGACCCTGCCACTTCACCATACCCAACAAATATTAGTTGACACACAACGTGAATTGCGAATTGTAATGAAGTTGTGTGTGACTCATGATTTGGTCATGGAGTTACTTTCGTTTGGCGCAGAAATGAAAGTATTACAACCTGAGGCATTAATAGATGAGATCAGGGAGGCGCATAGACGGTCATATAAACTGTATCTATAAATGTTTCATATCGAGTATTTTAAATAGCCAAATTAGAATTCAATCCACTAAACTGCTATATAGGTGAGTTCGCGTTATAATATTATAAAGGCGATTCTCCTCAAAGATTCAATAGTAGATTACTATACTATTTGTATTATACACATCAATTTTGGTTGCAAATATTATGTTTGTATTATTCAAAAGTTGAATGATTCATCCCTTCGTTGCCATATATCCTGTTTAAACATCATGTACGTAAAACGAAAGAATATGCAGGGCGGGGCGCCCGGAATTTGCGATAATTCAAATCTAGTATATTTTAAGAGGGCTTAATGTTTGAATATTAAGCTATTAATGGTTTTGTGTTTTAAATTCATATGCCAATGTTGGTGTAAAATAGGGTAAATGTTGGTTGATTATCTCTACGTAAGTTTCTGTATATAAATTAGGAAATATTTTATTTTATTTTATTGATATACATAGTTTTATGATGTTTTAAATGCAATTGTTTCCTAGTATATGAAATGTAAAAGTTGGTCTATTTTTGGGGAAGTGTTGAGTCTAATCTTCAACAGTTGTAACGCGCAAAATAAATATTTAAATTCTATTTCTAAATGAGGTTGATTGTAGGCTTAAATTTGACTTCAGGTAAATAATATTACATCATTATGAGGATAAAATTAGTTGCAAGTTTGATATAAGTGATATATTGACAAAATTGGGTTTCTCTAATTTATGCCCTAAATATAAACTGAAATCTGCAAAATAAAGTAGACAATCGGATCGAGATTTCAGAAAATCAAAGCCAAAAGGTAGGTTGAAATTGTGTTTTAAATCCATTTTTGAGGCTTATACCTTTTTTTTAGTCTTCTAAAATTATAACCATTGAAAATACGAACAGGTTATAGTTTGGTTATAATAACTAAAAAGCCAGCAACTACAAGAAGTGTAATTTGCTGGCTATCAGTGAGCGAGAAACGGGGGTCGAACCCGCGACCCTCAGCTTGGGAAGCTGATGCTCCTAAAGCATCCAAAAGCTGCGCTTTTGAATGCAAACCACTGAGCTACTCCCTTTTACCGCTCGAATATTTCAGTTAGAAACTGATTCCTGTTTTATCGGTTTACGATATGGTTTACATGCACTAAAACAAAGATCGATTAATAAATATTTGTTATTTCAAACTGTTTTGTATTTCTAAAGATAGTCATTTTCAGCTAGTTATTGCAGTTTATTTGTGAGTTTATAAGAATAATTTGCGAAATAAAAGCTAAAAAAACAGTGTAAATATCTTTCAATAAATAGATTGTGATTATTGACTCATTTTATTGAGTTGTATATAGAGATTTCGGTAAGTCAAATCTTATTATTTTCGATTTTCCTGAATTGAGCCACGGGGGAGGGAGAGAAGACTGGTCTTGTCTGACTGTTATAAAAAAAATATTTATAATGAATCAAAAGTGTTTTAAGTCCTCTATTTTCAATTGGAGAAAAAAAGTTGATTATTTCCCCCTATATAAGCCAGAAACAAAAAATTATCTCATTCTTGAATTACAGCATCTAAAATGGTCAGAGTTCAGTATTACATTTAACATTTAACGAACATCCCGCTGACCCACATGACCAATTAACAGTCATTTTAATTGACTTTTTATTTGGAAACTTTACCAAGTAAGTCTTGTTATTAAACTCATCAGTTTTAAGGATTTTAGCCTCAAATTTATTGTTTTTGAAAAGTTCCTCTAAACTCATTTCCTCTAAAGCTTGACTTTGTACACTTGAAATCTCAAACGAAGTATAACCTCCACGAACACCATATAAAGCAAGACCCCATTTGCAGGGATAGGAATTTTGATCTAAACACTCAATTACTTTTGCATTTACTGATACAACAGTTTCGCCTTCTCTATAAAAATCGTGGTCTCTCATTTCAACTCCATGTGTGAGCCAATTTATAGATGTGTTATTGGCTTCTGTTTCCCATTCATAAAGGTTGTAATCAAGTTTTTCATTGGGAGTAAAAAGGTTAATCAGATCGAATAATTCTATGGGTTTAATTAGCTTACTTGATACATTCGTTCTTGATTCGCTAAACTTATTTTGAGAAACTTTTTGCATTGAATCAATTACAGAAGTACGCACCGAATCAATTGCAACAGATAATTTCATCTTCTGGGCAAATATCTGTTTTTTACTAGATAAAGCCGTGTAAAACAATATTCCTGTTAATATCAGAAGCAAGGCAATAAGGGAAATCGCTATTAAATTCCGGTTTTGCATGATCATTAGCTATTTGAGAATTAGTTTGTAAAACTTCTCCCACAGTGAGGGCATTCCCAATCTGAAACTCTTATCCCATTTCGATAATAACCTCCAAATTTCCCTGGGTTCATTCCATAGTTATGGCAATAAGGACATATTTTCTTTTTACCTAAAGAAGTTCCAGCAGAGTTGTTAATTGATTTTATTATATAGAAAAAGCCACCAAACACTAATGCAAATATTAATATTTCAGTCATTATTTTTTCTAGTTAGAAATTGGTTATTGTACAAAGATATGATAAGCAATACCATCGCTCCTTGATCAAACAAATAATTTCAATTACTGCATCTTTTTGTTGATTTGAGGTAATCCGTATTGAGTTACTTTCTGTGGCAAAAAAACATTGTGTTTTCAAGTCAGTACTTTTACTTTGGTAGTTGTAGATTTTCTGTGTACTTGTTCCCTTGTTATCTGTCCATTTAAACAATCTTGAATTAATATCTAAAGAGAAGGAATCAGAATTGGCATTTTCAGTTGTTGTTTTGCCAGTTAAAACAAATCCATTTTGAGGATGTGCGCATTCGCTTATGTGTACAATGTTTTGTTTAAGTGTGTAGGATTGTGAGAATAAGTTTAAACTCAATAAATTTAATAAAACTATCAACTCAATAAATCTGAATCTCATAATTGAAGCATAATAAAATATATTTACAAATCATTATTGGAGATTTACAACACTTCCATCGCTGTATAAAACTCTCTCTATTTTGGCTGAAAAATATGTCATATTAATATCTCTTGGTTCAAGTACACCAAAAGTTGCTGTTGCTTCTGATCTTGGTGGAATATTTATTTCAGATTTACAATTTTCTACTTGAACTGGTGACGTGAAGTCATTAGGATCATTGAAGAGCTTGTTTTTAAATATAACGCTGATGTACACTTTTGAGATTGTCTTATCTGAGTTATTTTTTAGTCGAGTTGTTATCATAACCATATCAAAGCCATTTTTTTGTTCATAGGTTATTTTGGATTCATTTCCAGTTATTACTGGCATATAGCTATTAATGGGCTCTTGCTGAATTTCACGTGTCTGAACCGGTGGACTTGTTTGAGTTTCTTTTTGATTTTTTGATTTTTGTTTATTTTGGTAATCTTCCACAAATGGGTAAATAATGCAAAGAGCTATAAAACCAAAGATAATCCCAACTATAATTTTTCCTATCCAATCGCCTAAATCATTCATAATAATTATTTTAAATGTTTAATTCTTTGATCTCTTTTTCTATCTCAACAAGTATCTCACTAAAATCAGAAATTCGAATTGAACCATTAAAATTATTTAGAAGGATCTCCCCTTTCCATGTGAAATAAAGGCTAAAATCATATCCACTTCCTTCAATCCCAATAATTTGAATTTTCTGTCCAGAGCATCCAGCTCGACAGCATTTTAAATTATATTTAGATAAGATTTTATCTATTTTAGAATAATAATTTTCCATGTTTATCAATAAATCCATCGCTGTTCCCCAAGTTCAGGTTTAGTCATAAAAAAAGCGTGGGAACTGTTAACTTATCACTGACTTGAGGGTCTCGACACCCCACACCAAATGAAAAGCAACAGCCCCACGCCTATATTTATAGACATGGAGCGTTTGTTGCTATCATCCTTGGTGTTGTGAAATTGTCGAGATTTCAAGTCAGGATAATAATTAAAACGCTTTCGTAATTTTTAAATCAATTGGTTGACTTTTCAACCTACACAAATGTATGAATAATAATGTACTGTTAACTCAAGTTTTCAATTAATCACATTCAAAATCAGGCTGGAATTTTCATTTATCAATCTTTTCCTCCGACTATCCCGATAAACTTTTTCAGAGTAATAGCTGGAGGCTTGATACCTTTATCTTCGGTAACCTCAAAATATTCTTTTATCGTTTCCAATGTTACTTTTTGAGAAATCCCGTATCTGGAATATATTTCCTGCAACTTTTGTTTGTAAATGTTCCGGTCTTGTTTTAATCCAAACAAAAATGTGTCGGAAATCTCTAAAATGATCGCAGCCCCGAAACGTCTTTCTTCACTGTCTATCTTTTCGAGTTCTTTCTTGATCTTAGCGAGACTGTAATCAACCTTTTGAATGAATATTTTACCAAGTTTTAGAAAGGCATCGACTATTGTATTTGCTTCTTCAAAAGACTCTTGAATCAACATTTCTCGGAACTGCTCAATATTTGAGATTTCGTTTAGGAGAGAAACGATCCGAATAATTTTCTTTTTCGTTGATTCATTACTGCGAATTTTTAGCCTTACTTCATCTAAATTAAATCTCAAATCAGTTTTCAGTGAAACATTAAAAAAATTGGATTCTTTGTATGCTTCATGCAGAGATTCAAGATCAGAATAGTAGGTTCTTACCCGTTCTTCGTTATAGAGGTTGTGTACTGCAAAATCATCCAATTTTTTGTTTTCATCCAATAATTCATTAAAAGAAAGCCTATCCAAGTCTTTTTTAATAATGTTTCGTTTAACTGCATCACTTTCCTCGTTAAATTGTTTAAATATCAGCCGATGAGTTTTCTTATATTGCTCAATCTCTTTATCAATCTGCTCATCCGTCTTTACTTTTATTTCGCTTTTGAAGTTCGTTATGTGAGTTAGGGAATTATAGTTCTTGCCATCTTCAAAAATATTTCGGAATCGTCCTTGAATTTGAATTGCTTCAGTAAAAGGATCAATTACTGTGTGTTCAGCCTGATTTAAATTGCTTAAAATTATAATATCAGGCTTGACTTTAATTTCAATATCAACAGCAGAGAAATATCGGGATGTAAAAAAATTGTAGTTTTCCAATGGTTCCACAAAGTCAGATTCCACATTTTTAAACCCATGTTTCATTAATATGGTTTTACTCTTGGGGGAGCAAAATGTCTTATAATTGTATTGCATATTCAATGAATGAATTATGCTGTCAATCCCCGATGTCGAGTTGTAAAAAATGCAAATGCACTGACTCTGATTTAATGATTCCAATTTTTCCAGAAAGACATTTACAAAATCATTCGTAACAATCAACTCAATGTCTTTCTTGTATTCAAACTGAGGTTCAATTTTTAGCCTATAAAATCCTTGCTCAATTACTTTTGGGTGGTGAATTTCCAGTGGGGTAGCTGAAACGAAAGCTTTATTATCAAATTCAAAAAAGTCAGAAACAGGATTTGTAATTTTTTTTTCGATAGCCAACATCCTGATTCAAGCGTTCACATTCATCAAACATGCAAAAATAATCAGTGTAAATGTTTAGTCCGATTGCATTTGCAGCTTTTCTAACTTTGCAAAATCCTTCTGGCGTGGTAAGAATCTTTTTAAATTTGATTGAGGTATCTAAAAGATATTTTTTGATTTTTGGTGCTGTTATTCCTGCATATATCCCTAATAAATTTAATTCGTCATGCTTTTTTACTTTCCCCTTGATTACCGGAACATTAGGCTCAATAATAATTGAATTTCTTTCCGCATGAATTTCGATATAAGTTTGCACCAATTCCGGGGAGCGTTTTGTCAAGTATTACATTTGAAGGAATATTTTTAAGTCCTGCTCTTTTTAGCGCATCAATCAGTCGTTCACCTTCATAAAGGTAAAGTGGGTTCGTTTTTATTGTATTCACTTTTTTTATCAATGATTTAAAGCCAACGGATTTTTTTGATCAATTTTTTAACAATATATACCATTCACGAAAATTTCATCCGTTTGCAAAATTTTAAAATGACAGGCACTTAGACGTTCAGAACCTCACGTTGCCATAATTTCAAAGGTAAAAATAAAATCCCACCAGCATTTCAAAGGCAGGATTTTATTTATTGTTACAACAAGCATTGCAATGCTGCATCAATTTGTTCATTTTCAAAACTTCCCAAGTAAATTTGGGTGGTTGCCAAATCAGAATGCCCTAAAGCTTCACTAATCAGAGAAACATTTACTCCAGATTTCTTTAATACGGTTGCAAATGAATGGCGTGCGACATAAGTAGTCAAATTGACTTTGATTTTGCACAATGCTGCTATCCGTTTTAATCCTTTATCTGTCTTTCCCAATAGCTTATGAATTCTGTTTTGCTTTTGGATTGCTGTTTTATGAGTTCGTTGATCAAGGATCGGGAAAAGGTATCCGCTTTTGCCTGTTGATTGCCAATAGTTTAAAATGATTTGGCTTGCTTCTGGTGACAGTTGTAAGCTGATCTTCTTTCCGGTCTTTTGCCTGATATATTGCAATCTGCTATCAACTATATTTTCCGGCTTTAAATTTGCCAAATCGGTGAAATTTATTCCTCCACATAGATAAGTGAAAATAAACACATCCTTTGCAAATTGAACGGCTTCCGGTTCTATGCTAAGATCAATCTGTTTTATGAGCAAAATTTCATCTTTAGAAATTGCCCGTTTTGCAGTTGAAATATCGAATTTACTGATTTTGAAATCATTAAAGGGGTAGTTTGTTTTCTTGGTATATTTTGCCTCTATTGCTTTATTATAGGCACTTCTGAGGGTACGGAAAAGTAAGCTGATCGTTGTTTCTTTGTTTCCTTTTGAACGTAACCATTTTTCGTAACGGTTCAGCCAATCCAAATCAATATCGGTAAACATGAAGTTTGTTCTCCCCTTTGAAAATTCCTTCACCGAATTGAGAGAACCTTTATAAATCAGCCTATTTCCTACTTTATTGGTTTGCTTGCATTGCAAAATCAATTCATTATAGAACTCGCCAACGGTTTTTTCTTTAATCGTCGTTTTGTTCCCATCCAGTAAATTGGTTAGCGTGTAGTCTTTTTGATTTGCATTGAATTCTAAAATTTGTTTTTGATACTCAGTAACCTTATCAAGTACAATCTTTTGAATAAAGTCGCCATTCGGACAATTAGGTTTGGGCTTGTTCTTTGTGAAATCCCAGTATTTAGGATTGATTGATACTCCCAAACTTTGGTATTTACGCTTACCATTTTTGGAAACTTGGATCATTAACGGATTTTCGCCGTTAGAAAGTGTCTTTGATTTGTAGCAAACTACTGAAATTGAGGCATTCATGAGTGTAAACTGGTTTACATCTTGGTTTACATGCCTGTAAATTTTACCAGATAGACCAGTATAAAAACAAAAATCAGCTAATCGCTTTTTATTGCAACTAACTGATTATCAGAGCGAGAAACGGGGGTCGAACCCGCGACCCTCAGCTTGGGAAGCTGATGCTCTACCACTGAGCTACTCTCGCAATTTTTTGGACGTCCAAAAATAATAAAACTAAGCTTTGTGTTGAGGTTCGTTGATGATAATTTAAGCGAATTTCAAAAATTTACTTTTTCAAGAATCAGGGCGATTAAATCATTTCGCTGTTTCAATAAGCTTTTGATGGAATTTCGATACGTTTTACTCCCTGTCAGATAACTGATTCTCAGTAAATATATGCGATAAAAAGCGAGAAGCCGGTATGCCATTTTACCAGCGAGTGGCATTGCAATGAGTGTAATAATTGAGAATTGAGGTGAATTTGTCCAAATAAAAAGGATATACGCAGCTATCAGGTAATACGCCGGAAAAACGATCAAACCGATCACAAAATTGAAGGTGCCCAGGAAGGTTGTGTCTTTTACTTTCCGGCGTAAGATAGTTCGGGGAATAATAAACGGAATCGCATTAAAGATGAAGCCAAGAGCAAACATTGGCAGAGTTAAAATAACAGCGGCAAAACCTATGAAAACCTTGCTCCAACTGGTATTTCCTACATTTTCGATTTGGTCACCAGAAATGTCACTCTTTTCTATCCCGGAGAAATACTGGCGTGTTGCTGCGATGAGATTGCTGAAATCTTCAGGTTGAAGAGCTTCGAGTTGCTCCAGTTTGCAGATCAATTCTTTTTCGGCATAAAACAGTTGCAAACTTGAATTTTTACAGAAAAAGCGTCTTTTCGAGTATTCTTTTCCAGCCAGTTGCATGATCTTTTCATATTCCGGATAGTGCGTTTTGCTTTCGATTTGGAGGATTAGCGGGATGAGTTTGCGGTGAATCTCGTCACGCAGATCGAGCATTGTTTTTTGTGGGTTCTCCAGATATTCTTTTCTGAACTGGCCAATTTCAATGGGTTTTCCGTATTGCACGATCAAAGAGCGGTTGAATTTCCAGTAGTGGCTGTAGGTTATTCCAACGGGCACGATTTGTAGGTCGAGTTTGAAATTGTTCTTCGCTTCGGCTTCGAGCGCAATGCGCGGAATGGCTTTTTTGTGCGGCAACATTTGCCGTTTTCCTGAATGGGCGGCTTCCGGAAAAAGTGCAATGGTTTGTTTGTTTTCAAGTAGCTGAATAACCTGAGCAAATATTTCTTCGTTGTTCGACAGATTGTCCTTCCCATCCTGAATGCGGTAAACGGGTAGCAATTTTAAGTATTTCAGGATTGAACTGACTGTTTTTGACTTGAATATATCCGCTCTTGCCAGCCAAACCGATTGGTACGGATTAGTGCAAGCCAAAGCCAGCGGATCCATCAACGCATTTTGATGGTTGGGTGCAAAAATGATCGGCTTTCCTTTGGGAATAAATTGACGGCCGGTTACCACAATCTTTTTGTGTGTCAGCCAAAAACCAAATCGCACATAGGTTCTGATTATCTCGTATCCGATTGACCAATTTCTCATCTTAAGCGAAAACAGGTTTTCTGGACCAGATATATGCAATGGTTAATCCACTAATGATGTGCCAGATTCCCCACCATGCCGCAATAATAGCCATTCCTCCCAATTCCATTTCAGGAGGGAAAATCTTCGGATTAAAGATGAGCGCCAGTGCCAATCCTGAATTGTGTATTCCGGTTTCTATGGCAAGGGTGCGCTGGTCGGTTTGTGTTAATTTGTTCAGCCTTCCGAAGAAATACCCTGTTGCCATGGCCAGTCCGTTTTGCAGTAATACGAAAATGAAAACCAAGTGAACATAGCTGGTAAATTGTGTAAAATTGGCCGAAAGCATCGCAATAACCATCAAAACAAAAAACAATAACGAGCCTTGGTTAATTGGTTTTTTAATCTTTTGGGTGAGTTTCGGGAAATGTCTGGATACGAGTAATCCGACGATTACCGGGATTCCGAGTAAAATAAATACTGTTTGAAACATTTGGTATTTATCAATCTCAAGTGGTCGTAATAATGCCTCAGCGTTATGCGCATTGTAAAAATCGATATAAAAACTACCCCAAAGTGCAAAGTTGAATGGTGTAAAGAATATGGCCATCGAAGTTGAAATCGCTGTCAGGCTTATGGCCAAAGCTACGTTGCCGCGAGCCATCGAACTGATAAAATTCGAGATATTTCCACCGGGGCAGGCGGCTACCAAAATCATTCCGAGTGCAATTGTTGGTGTTGGGTTTAGCAAGAGTACCAGCAAAAAAGTAAACGCGGGCAATAAAAAAGTCTGACTGATAAATCCGACAATGGCCGATTTCGGCCTCCGGATAATTTCCTCGAAATTTTCGATTTTGATATCGAGCGCCACACCAAACATGATGAAAGAAAGTGCAATATTCAGGAAAATTAATCCTGAAGGAGAAAAGTTGAGGCGAACATGGTCAAGGACTTCAAGCGAGCTATTCATAAAAGTCTCGGATTTAGCAAAGTTAGAGGGCTTAAAAGTAAAAAACTAGTAAAGAACCCAATGAGATCATTACTAGTTTTTTACAAAACAGATCGAATTTGAACTAAAACCCCATCAATTTGATGATTCTTTTAGCAACATCGGTATTCTCCATCACTCCGGTAAAATTATCAGCTCCGGGTCCATAAGCAAAAACAGGAACCATAACAGCTGTATGTTCGCCGGTTGAGAATGCGCCTTTTACCATACCGGTTTTCATGTCGCCGCCAACTAGGGCAAACCCACCGGTTTCATGATCGGCAGTTACTATGATGAGCGTTTCTCCGTCTTTAGAAGCAAATTCGAGTGCTTTACCAATGGTGCGATCAAAGTCGAGCATTTCGTTAACCAAATAAATCGTATTGTTTGCATGTGCGCCCCAATCGATTTGTGAACCCTCAACCATGATGAAAAATCCTTTTTTATCCTGATTCAGGATATTCAATGCGGTTTGAGTCGATAACGGAAGATCCATTTTGCGTTTCGGATAAACTTCGTTGTGTTCATCGGCTGTCAGTCCGGCCAGTTTGCCACTTTTAACTTTGGCAATGTCGTCCATATTGCGCAAAACCTGGTAGCCATTAGCCTGAAGGTCTTTCGTCAGGTCGCGTTTATCTTTTCTTTCGGCAAAGTGCTTGTATCCGCCGCCAATAAACACGTTGATGTCGGTTTTCATAAAATCGGCAGCAATGTCTTCGTAACTTCCGCGGCTTCCCTGATGGGCAATGTACGAAGCTGGCGTGGCATGTGTAATTGCCGAAGTTGAAACCAATCCGGTTGCCAGTCCTTTTCCTTCGGCCATTTCCAGTATGGTTTTAATGGCAACGGTATCGGTGTTTACGCCAATGGCTCCATTGTATGTTTTTTGTCCGGTCGAAAGTGCAGTTCCCCCAGCGGCCGAGTCTGTAATGTAGTTATTGGCTGATTGTGTTTTCGAGAAACCGATTTGTTTGAAATTATCGAGGAATAAATGTCCTCCATTGGCGGTGTATCCGGCGTAAATATGAGCAACTCCCATTCCGTCGCCAATCATCATGATGATGTTTTTTGGAGTTTTACTTTTAAACTTTTGGGTGAAGGTTTTTACTTCGTATGGTTTGCCTCCAAGGTAAGTTTTGGTCGAATCGGCTTTCGAAATAGTTTTGTAGTTTTCCTGACTAAAAAGCTGCTGGGCGGTAAAAGCCAAAACAATAAAAAGAACGGATTTAAAATTCATGTTTAATCGGATTTGAAATGGTTTAGGTTAAAAAATGATCGGACAAAAATAGATGAAATCGATTTCCTATTTTATACAATCGTGTTAAAAGTTTGTGACATTTTAACTTACTCTGAAAGTCAGGCAATTCGCGGGATTGATTGTTGTTGATTTGACCGCAGATTTTAGGTGTGAATACTTTAGTGGAAAAATAACTGCTAAATTATTTCCCTGAACTTTTATTTTCCCATTCCTCCCGGTCGAACTCTTCGTTAATGGCATAATCAATACGGGTTTCGCCGACACAATCTTTCAAAATATTTAATGTCCGGAAATTGATGATAATTTCTTCGGCCTTTTTATAAGTCAGACGAGCGATTCGTGAATATTTGCTAACCGAAATCTTCTCATTGTTTGCCAGATAATCGAGCAGCATTTTTTCGTCATCCGAGTAATTGATCAGGATTCCATCGGTGCTTCTTTGTCGCTTCCAAACTTCAATCATCACCTTGTTGGCCAGCCGGTTTTCATCGTCTTTTCGGAAATATGCCCACCATTTTCCTTCCTCATCACGGGCAAAATGTGGTTTTTCAGGGCTGGGTTCCACAATTACTTCCAGAACTGTTTTTCCTTCAATATGGTGCTGCTTGGTTTCGAAATTGATCGGTGGGTTCGAGTACATTTTCGCTGCCGACTCAACCATGTAGTATTCTTCTTCAGAGCGAACACCGGCAATCCGGCCATTGTCCTTCACGCCAATCAGTAACCGGCCACCGTCGGTATTGGCAAATGCCACCAGCGATCGCGCAATCTTTCGGGAATCGCTGATGCAGTATTTGAAATCCTGAGTTTGGTGCTCACCCTGTTGAATGAGTTTTGTGATATAGCTGTTCATAAAGAAGCCTCCCCCGACCCCTCCAAACGGAGGGGAGAAAGATCCGGTATTCGATAAATTTTACTTTGTAATAACATTTCTAAATTGATTGAATGCTCAAAGTCTTCTCCTCATTACTCCCTTCCCAATTTTGGGGAAGGGTTGGGGATGGGGCTCTACACCTCTATCCCGAAGAAAATCCTCACCACATAACCTAATCCGAATGAAATAAGCCCAACAACGCTACTTAAAACCACCATTTCGGTAAATCGTTTCCTGAAAGGCTGGTCGTTAGCCACCGAGATGTAATACGTAAACAGGAAAACTATGAGGATAGAATTAAAAAGTGCAATCAGTAAAGCAATAAACACCGAGCTGAAAATCAGGAACGGAGCAACCAGAAAGATCACTGCAACAACATAGGCAATTCCGGTGAAAACTGCCGATTTTATGGCCAGATCGTCTTTCCCTTCAGCTTTGTTCGAAAGATATTCAGATGACGACATCGATAGCGCCCCGGCAATTCCGGTAATAATTCCGGCCAGCGCCACCAGCTTGGTATTTTGCAGTGCAAAAGTTAAACCGGCCAGCGTTCCCAAAATTTCAACCAGAGCATCATTCAAGCCCAAAACAATCGAACCCATGTATTTCAGGTGTTCTTCCTGAATAAGCCCGAGCAATTCTTGTTCATGTTGGTTCTCGTCGTCGGCAACCTCAAGCGCTTCCGGAACTTCGGTGGCAATCAGCGCGTAATTGATTTGCGCCTTCTCTTCACCTTTTTCCATCAGCTTCAGGCCAAAAGTAAGACCGAAGATTTTGGCGATCCAGTAGTATTTTTTGATTTCCCAGTAACTTGGCGAAACTTCCTTGTTGGTATAGGCGCCCCAGAGTTTATAATGCTTCAATTCATCGGCGGCAATTTGTTTTAATACCTTTTGATTCTCGGCATCTTTCGTCTGTTCGGCCAGTTTGCTGTATATGTGATATTCTGTAATTTCTTCGCGCTGAGCAAAAATTAGTTGCTGGCGAATCTCTGGCGAAATGGGTTTTTTAATCATCCTCTTTAATTTTAGTATCGAGTATCACGATTTTATCGGTTGCCGTATGTCGCGAGAAAACTCATAACTTATCACTCATATCTCATAGCTGGCTTATTTCATCCACTCAAACATCTGGTAATGCTCGGCGGTCATTCCCATATGTTCGTAAACTCCGTGCGCCGGGATGTTTGTCTTGTCGGCATACAGTCGGATGCCCCGTAAATCAGTGTTGCCGTTCACTTTCTCCTGAATGTGTTTATACAATTTGCTGAAAATGCTTCGTTTCCGGTATTCGGGCCGAACATAAACCGATTGAATCCAAAGTACCGTTCCGTTTCGCCAGTCGCTCCATTCGAAAGTTGTGAGCAGCGAGCCAACCACTTTGCCATCCGTTTCGGCTACATAATAAATACCTTTCGCCTGATCGTCGTAAACGGCTGCCACTCCTTTTACAACAGTTGGTTCGTCGAGTTGCAGTTGTTCGGTTTCCCAGGCCATGCTTAATTGAAATTCTACTATGCTGGCCGAATCCGATGCTATTGCTTGTCTGATAATCATTTGTTCGTTGTTTGTTTCGATTGGCTAAATTAAGAAAATAGTTTTGCTCAACTGAAACCATTCCGACATAAAACCTGAAACATCCTTTCAGGTTCACTGGTGTTTGTGTTTTTTCGTATTTTGTGCTTGAATTTGATTCTCCTGATATGATACGAATTGTTGTTGCATCGAAAAATCCGGTAAAAATAGAAGCTGTCAGAGACGCATTGACAGCATTAATCGACGAAGAAATTGAACTGGTTGGCGTGTCGGTTGAAAGTGGTGTGTCGGATCAACCCATGAGCGAAGTCGAAACGTTAAAAGGCGCTTCGAATCGCGTGATGCGTGCCATGAACCTGTTTCCCGGATACGATTATTACGTTGGTTTGGAGGGTGGGGTAGAGCCGCACTCTTCCGGATTGATGGCTTTTGCATGGATGCTGATCAGTAATGGTAAACAAATTGGAAAAGCACGTACCGCAAGCTTTTTCCTTCCTCCTGAAGTGGCTAAACTCGTTCACGATGGAATAGAATTGGGCCATGCCGACGACATTGTTTTCAAGAAGAACAACTCGAAACAGCAAAATGGCGCCATAGGCTTACTCACCAACGATGCCATCACCCGTAAATCGCTTTACCTGCCTGCCGTTCAAATGGCTTTTATTCCTTTCCTGAATCCGGAATTGTATACCTGAAAAGTTTTTAACCACGAAGAACACAAAGCTGGATCATTTCTTCGCGAAACTTCGCGTTTCCCTTGGTGTCCTTTGTGGTAAAAAGAAAATCTCTACTAAGGTAAAAACGTGCATGATAAGGTTTAAAACCTCATTTATTGAACTAAACCTTAGTAGAAACAAAAGGGTAATGTGGTCAAAAATGGTTGGTGATTTTTAGGAAAATAATTAGTATAATCCACGCTGTTAATCTGAAGGGGAAACAGGCTCTGGTGGAGACCAACCTGCCAGTAATAAGATTAACGCATAAACAGTAATACAGAGGGTAGCCCATATGACTACCCTCTGTATTACTGGTATGCCTGATGGCTAAAAAAACTCATTTTGCGTTAGCAAAATATATGTACGATTTAATGAAGTTGATCCGGTGTTTAACGGTTAATCCACGATGGATATCCAGGTGATTTTTCAGGTGGCTGAAGTATCCTTCGATCCCATTTGTTGTTTTTGGTATATCTGGGTTGGTCAAATAATGAAACATATTTGGCAAAGCCCGTTTGATGGTTATATATGAACGACGAAGCAGTTTATGGGTATACCAATACCTTCCGGTTTCTGTGTTGTAGGTTTTTTCGTTCAAATAAACTTTATGGGATTCATGCCATTGTAAAAACTCTCTTATCCAATAAATCCGATCATTTTCTGTTTTAATCTTTAGGATTAGCAAAACCAGTTTACGCAGTTCCTGCCCGGCCTGATGTTTGGGATACTGGGTCAGCCACAGCAGGCACATACGCTGAATATGAACCAGACAGCGTTGGGCTATAGCTTCCGGAACAGACCTTTTTATCGCTTTTAATATACTTTTATGACCGTCTGTGGTAATACTTTCGATCTGAATCCCAAGTTTGATTAAGTTAGCCAGATCCTCTTTGATTTCCTCATAGTGTTCGCCGTCAGTAAAGCGAAGTAACTGGGTGTAGCCATCAAAATCGTCTTGATAACAAACCAGACAAAACTGCGCAAAATACGTGGCATCTATTCGTAAATGAACACGCTCTCGCCTGATTATTTTGACCAGTGGTGCTTGTTCTAAAAAATGGTAAAATGTCCGTTGAAGTGTAGCTTGCGATAAGCCGCTGTCCCTGCTTAAAATTTGATAAGTCTGACGTTCCAATATCCACTTTCTGAACCATACAAACCTGTTTTGAATTCTCTGTTCAGGACGATTTTCAGTTAGAAATATTCCGCATCGTTTACATCTGAATCGCTGTTTACCTTCTCGTTTTCCCCAACGGATAACATCACTGTAACCACAGGCCCAACAACGTTTTTTTTGATTTTTTCATAAACATAAAAAGTTTGATGAAACCAAGTTCATCAAACTTTCTGTATTATCAATGTTGATAAGCCTTTTAAACCTTTTTACCAACCATTTTTGACTAATATGCCAACAAAAGCAACAAGTGATTCAAACCTTATTTATTGATTCTATTCCGGTTGTTACTTTTCTGAGGCCATAGCCTTGAGTTTGGGAATCATCTCGGCGGCACTGTTGGTTACTTTTTCGATGATTCCGTTTTTGTCAATTACATAATGAGTAGGGTACGTCGTTATGCCCAGATTTCTTTCCATAAAATCGCCTTGTTCGGGTACAACTTGGTAGCTGAATTTCTTTTCGGTCAGGAATTTTTCCAGTTGATCTTTCGGGTCAGAGGCTAGACTTATAAACAGCATGTCTTGCCTGTTTCGGTAATTGTCAACCAGTCCGTTCAATTCCGGGAACTCGGCTACACAACTGCGACACTTGATAAACCAGCATTTCACAACCACAATTTTGCCTTTTGTGTTTTCGTTGTTGTACGTCGTTCCTTGCAGGTCGGTAAACTGAAACGACGGGAACGGAGTGCCTTCTTTTTTGAAATGATCCAGGTAAACAGTTGCACTTTGCTTCATTGCTCTTGTAATGTCTTTATTGGCGTTTGGGTTTAGCCTGAAAAGCTTGTAATAAGTTAAGCTGTCTTTAGCAACAAGTTTCAGCGGAATGTATTCATCTGTTTCCAATTTTTGAAGGAAATCGGCTTTGCTAATTTGTTTCCCGGCGTCGTCGATGCCCACAAAGTCTGAAGATAAGTTGATGTTCTTTTTGTAATAAGTCCACCATGTTCTAAAATCTTTTTCGAGTGATTCGCCTTTAATCGTAGGCTCGCCGTATCGGGCTTTTTCTGAACATGCTAAAAGCAATAACAACAGCGCGAATAATGTCAGGGAAGTGATTTTTTTCGTCATAGTTTTTGGTGTTAGTTATTGTCAATTAGTCGAGCGTTTTAAAATGAACTGCCGGTAAGATCACAACTATTATACCAAATAAACTGATGATGAACTTTTTTTTTATTGTTAGTTTTCAGTCATTTGCAATAATTAGTTGGGGTCTTGCATTTGTCGTTAAGGCTGTTTGAGTTAGCCGTCGGTAAAAATCCCCGGCATTGCCCCTCGTTTGTAACGAGGGGTAAATGGTTCTGAGTTTAAAACTCTGGGAAAACTTCTCATATTATGCGTCTCAGACGCAAAACCAACCACCCCTCGTTTCCGCTATCACTCAAACGAGGAGCAGTGTGATGTCCCTAAGATCGCTGGTATTATTCACCCTATCAATTAACTTTATCTAAAGGTCGGCCGTTATTAACCGACAATTTGCCATTGACGATCTTATAACTGTAGGTAGCTGATGCTTGTCCTACAGGCTTTAAGGTATACGTATTTTCAGAGGCAACAATTTCACCTTTGTGACTATAGGCCACATCTTTACCAGCCACCTTCCCCACAGCAGAGTAGGAATAGGTATTGTTTTTATTGACCACAAAAGTAGCCATTATCATTTTATCGTTGGTCTGGTAACCTTTCCAGGTACCCACCAAACCAACAGGAACCGACTTTGAAACAGATTTAGTGTTAGCTGTTACAGGTTTGGCTCCGGCATTCTCCAAAGTCTTCACAATATCATCCTTATTCTCCTGCGCTCTGTTGGCATAACTCAGTGCCGAATCACCTACTTTGTTTACCGCATTCACATCGGCGCCACTACTAAGAAGCAGGCTTGCCAATTTGACATTACCAGCTTCCGAAGCCAACATAAGAGCCGTTTCGCCGGCGGTATTAGCCAAATTTACATTGGCCCCGCCTTTAATTAAAACCTCACAATTGTCAACAGCAGCTTTCCATCCATAGCTCGTACCAAGCTTTGCAGTACACATCATAGCAGTCATATCCTGTGCATGTAACACATTCGGATTTGCACCTAATTCGAGTAATTTCGTTAAGGTTTTAAGTCGCGATTTTTTATCCAAGGGATTAAATCCCATAACTGTTCGTGCAAGTGGTCCTGTCCATGGCGAATCTTTCGAAACTTCATTTACATCAGCGCCACTCTTTACCAACAGTTCCAACATTTCCAAATGATATCCCACAGCAGCATAAGTAACTGCATTAAAAAACGTCGAATTATATCCTTTCAGATTGGCCTTCTGTTCTATTAAATACTTTGCGGCATCTAAACTATTGTGAGAAGCTGCCTTTTGTATCGCTGTAATTCCTTGCGAAGTTGCCAGATTAATATTTGCACCATTTTTAACCAAGGTTTTTAATCCCTCTACATTGTTGTTAAACGCAGCTACATTGATCGCGGGTTCATCGCCAGCCGATCCGGCTTTACCCAAGTGATTAACATCCACCTTGTATGTTGTAATAAAGTAATCAGCCCAACTGGCAAATTTCGCATTTGTCATAGCCATATTTAAAGGCAATATGCTTTGTGGAGTGGGGCCATATTTATTGGCTTTGTATTTCATGAGGATATCCAATATTTCATGGTTATCATGATCCATTGTTGCAGGAATCAAACCCATAAAACTGTCACCATGTTTCACATCTTCTACGTTTGCACCTCGCTTTAAAATTGCTTCCACCGCTTCGGCATGCTGCGAGTTAACCGCACAGTTTAGAGCAGTAGCGTCATATTTACCCATGTAGTTGATGTTTAATTTGGGCCCGGCGTTGTTTAATATGGCCATGGTGACTGCTTTTGACTCCTCGTCTTGTTTCCCAAAAGTTGCGACGATTAAAGCTGAGAACTTGTTATTGAATTCGCTGTGATAATTGATGTCAACCCCCATTTTGATGAGCCGAACAACATTGTCGAGTTTTGAGTTGTAACTGGCCGAGCTGAGTAAGGCAACCAATGGTGTGGTAGCCCAGGTTTGGTCAATACCGGGTTCGGTTATGGTGATTGTCTTTACATTTATTTTGGGCGAATCGAGTAATACTTTTACAATGTTGTTGTCCACTTTAAAATTACGACCACTACATGCTGCATTCAATAAGGAAACTCCTTCGTAAACCTCATTTACATTGGCTCCGGCATCGATTAAAGCTTTTAACTGGTTCACATCGCCCTTCTCAACTGCCGCAAATGTTGAGGGTTGAACTCCTGCTGTTTGAGCGGATGTTGCAATGGATAGAAGTGATATACAAAAGATAACAATGATTTTTTTTAGGTTCTTCATAATTGGGTTCAAGGTTATTTGTCGATGTTTTCAATTAGGTTAATTGCTGATAAAATTAGATAAATCGTAGAATGTTTTGTTGTCTTGGAAGGATTACAAATCAGCACTGGCGATTGCCAACTGGAGTTCTGAGTACGATAACGCCTCAATACCGTATCGAGTCCTGAGCCATTGTTGTGATTACTTCGTTTTCAAAATTGTATAGTTTCACGTAGGTTTGCGAGGAAGCCGTTGCGTTCTGAGGAGTAATAACTACAAAACTCATGGTGGTTGGAGCTACGCCGTTATGGTCAATCCATGTTCCGGAATTTGCATAGATGCATTTCTCACTTTTATAGTTTGTTGACGCGATAATCTTTGGATCGTGTGTATGCCCGAAGATAACGATTCTTTTATCGGAATCAGGATTCAGAAAATACTGGTTCGTTGCCTGAAAATCTGATTCACTTGCTTTGCCCGAGTTTGCTATTGCCTGACTGATTGGAATCGGTATAGCCACATGATTGCGCGTTTGCCGCTCAGTCCAGTTATCCTGAATGCCTTTGTAGAACCTCACATCGATCATTCCGCCCGGGATGGTTTGATAAGGGAGTATATCGTTTACCGCGTAATTTCCGGTGAAACCATTTACATTGGTGACGATGATCTTCTCGTCAAATTTATTGGCTATCGGGTAGGTGGCTAATGCTTTGCTCCATACATACCAATATACGTATAGCAAACTTTGGCTCGCATTTCCCGAAGCATCTTTTGTAACTATTGGCGGCGTATCGGATGGTGTCACAGGTTCCTGCCTGACATGAAGCACCGCTATTCGGGTGTAAAAATAGCCTGGAGGCAAAATGGTTCCCGGAGCAATTTCCTGATTAGAGATAGGGTCGGGGGCACAGAAGAAATTATAGCGATGTCCATGCTCAATGGCTATCTTCGGGGCATCCGCTGGCGAATATGTTCCCAAGCCCTGTTCATTATCCCGGGCCTGATTGATTCCCGGAAGGATACTCTCCACATTGGCTGCGGTAATGGTCAAATCATGATTTCCGGGCACATAGGTAACTCGTATCTTCTTTTCTTTGATGATGCTGTTAAAAGCATCTATCACACCTTTATTGGTTGCTGCAATACGTTTTACAAAATCGGCCTGATCTTTTCCCTGATAAGTATCCACGTTTGCCGGTACAAACCATTCGTCCAGCATATCGCCCGCAATCACCAATTCTTTTACGTTGGAAGCTGCTTTTATCTGCTTCAGCAATTTCTCTAACGACCCCAGGTTTTTGCTGCACTCGGCATACGTCAAATCGGCGCCCAAATGAAGATCGCTCATCACCACGATCATATTCCTTTCGGAAGTGCCATTGTTAAATGTGTCTTTTATTACTGGCCGTTCAGATTCCTTTTCACAGGCAGCTGTAATAAAAATTGCTATTCCGAATAACGCCACTAATACGAAGTAAATGGCTCGTTTCATATTTCTGGTTTTTTTTAACCTGACAAGTTTAATGATAGTTCAATTTATTCCTTCAACAAAACCTATTTTATCTCTGAATTTGATGTTGTCGCGTCTTTTTCACCCCTGACAGGGTTCCAAACCCTGTCAGGGGTCGAGGACCGGGCGGAAAGCTGCACGCCGAAAACCAACAACCCCTCATTTCCGCTAACACTCAAATGAGGGGCAGTGTGTGGGATCTTTATTAAAACGGTGTCCCGACGCTAATCAACTAATATTCAATCTTCAACTGGTTTTCCCTTTTGAAGTTTTCATATTGCAAATCCAGTTGTAAGATGTGGTTCGTCCACCAGGTTTTTAAAAACTTGACAATTTCAATGGGGTCAGGAGGATTCGTTTCCAACAATTGTGTATTATACATCGACACCGTATAAATATAGCTGTTGTGATTTTTCTTGTGCTCATTCAATTTCGGATACGAAAGATTTTTCATGTATTTTTCTTCTTTCCTGAAATGAATCAAACTGTAATCGGTCATCATCGAAAGAATTCGTGCAAAATTTTCACGTGATTGGTTGATTTGAACCAAATCAACCAATTCGTTATAAATCTCTAATAAACTTTGATGGTCTTCGTCTACATCCGGATTACCGATGGAGAGTTCTTCCCAGAATGTGATTTTTTTTAAGGTGTACATATTTTATTAATTCAAGTTTAATGAATATCGGGAGGGGGTAACCCTTAAACCCAAACGAACAACCTGCTCATTTATTAGTAAAGTGTTTGCCTGAATCTTTTTTGCCAACAAAACACCCAACACTACCCCTCTTTTGCAACAGCTTGTCCCGATGAATATCGGGAAGGGTTAAATGGTTCTGAGTTTAAAACTCTGGGGAAACTTCTCATATTATGCGTCACAGACGCAAAACCAACAACCCCTCGTTTCCGCTATGCTCAAACGAGGGGCAGGGTGGGTCCTTCGTCATTTCGATATTATTAAAGTTTTTCTAATTTATTCTTTTGTTTTTCTAGCTTTATTTCTCTTTTAAAATCAGCTAATTCGAAAGTCGTGTAGGTTCCAAAAATTCTAGATTTATGAAAAATTCTTTGGATTGACATATACATCTTGGCCTGATAGTAACTCCCAGTTTCTTTTAAAACTTTGTCACGCAGTTTCATGCCAGCTTCAAAGTGTTTTATTAGAATTTCTTTTGCTTCACAAGAGATATCCATATTAATTGGTAAAAATAAATTATTACCCAAATTGACAAAGGATAGGTTTTCCTTGGCGACGTAATCTTCACTAATATAGCGAATTGAAATATTTATCTGATGTTCTCTTTTGTTCCAATCAATCCAATGACTTGAAACTGTTTGAACTTGACAATCATCAATTAACACGCCTTCAGGACCTGTAAGACCATCAAGAATTGGCTTGATTATATTGTCCATATCTGGGGAATCTGGATTTTCATATCTCTCTTGTTCGTAAACCAGCCACTGAATTTCTATTTTTACATCACCACTCAATAGGTAATTTAAAGTCTTTGTTACTTTACGAATCTCACTTTTAATAAATTCTCTTTTTGTTGTACTTGATTGCAATGAGACAGGCTCTAATCCAAAGGAAAATGTCAATTCTCCATATTCTGGTGGTTCGTCTAGATTAATGTTATAGTTTGTCATATAATTATAAGTATGTATGCTGCTATCAGCGTTAAAATTGCCACCAACGTAGGAATCTACACGCAGTGGCGGATTGCGGGCGATTTCCCGTCAAGCTGAAAAACAGCCTGAGCGGAAAGATGCACACCGAAAACCACTGCTGCCGAACTTGGGTAGCTGATGTTATGCACAGTTTTTTAATTGAATTCAACCTCGCTATCTCCTAATTTAAATATTGTTTTTATTCCTCGATTCGCTAAGTCAATTGCTAAATCATATGGTTCGTTTGCATCTTCTGGCATAAATGCGATATATACAAATAAGCCTCCGTAAAAACATATTCTTAGCGAGATTAACCCAAATTTGTCTGGATCAGTGAATTGGTAATAGAAAACTTCTTTATTTTCACCTTTTATAGCACGCTTTGATTTATCATTTTCAAAGGAATAATCTAATAATTTCAGAAAACTGTCATGATTCTTTGATGCTATTTCAGAAAAGCCATTCGCAACCTTCACTTTGCCTTTAAATATTTTATCATACTCGGCATAATAGAGTCCAAAAGCGATACTCTCAAAACAACTATTTAATCGATTAATATTTGTTTCACCTATGATCGCCCGAATAATATTTCCATTCTTGTCTACAAGATTAATATTATTTGAGTCTTTAAGTATTTGATTGAAAAAATTCTCGTGTTTTCTTAAAATTGCCCGTTTACCTTTTGTCTTATAGTGAAAATAGCCAACCAAATTACCTCTCACAGAGCCAGCGAGACTAATTAGAAGAAATTCATCATCAACCGACTTTTTTGAATTGTGCTTTTCACAAGATGGAACAGTTATTAAATTTTTTCTAAAATCATAATTTATGTCCTTTTTCTCTGGGAAAAGTCCCTTAGGTGGAACATGTTCTTCGCTTGTAGCCACCTCTCCACATCTATAGCAAAACTTGCCCTTTTTTATCATGTATAATTCTCCTTAGTGAACGACTCAAAATTGTGCATAACTAGTATACATCACCAAAGATATAGTACTTTCTCAATCTTTCCTTTCTATTGAACAAATTTATTTTGTTGCTTTTAATTTGATTTTAAGGAATGAACTGTTTGCCTGTTAATATTTTACACTCGTAACCTTTCGATAATATTTCGCAGGTTTACGCTTCTTTTTCGGGTTCTTTCGGTTTTTCATGCCGCACACCGTAGTTTACAATGTGCCTTAAACTTTGGTAGGTGGTGTAAAAATCGGGTTCTGTTTTGCGGTACCGCACCACAATGCGGTCGAGCTGCTTTTTTAACAAGTCATCCACCTGCAAAAACACCACCTTCAGCTTTTCATTGGCTGCCTTTCGTTCCGAAACCGATACCCGTCCGGTGTTGAGGTTCTCGGCAAAGCTATTTATTTCCTCTTTCAGCAAAATCAACTCATCAGCCGTAACCTCATAGGCATTCAGCTCGGCTAAATGTTCGGTTGCAAATTCTACAATGTTCAGGCACGTTGCTACAAGGTTGTTGTCGCGCTTCTTTAACAAGTCAGTTTCCGTAAAATCTACTTTCGCAGCTAAAATTTCGTCGTTCTTCTTTATCGCCATGGCATACAACACCGACGAAATTTCGTATGCATGTGCAATTACAAGCGCTTGTTGCGTCGCTTTTTGCTGTGTAATTCCTTTTTTGTTTTCTTGCGTCAGTTTCCTGCACGTTTCAATTTCTGCGAGTAACAATTCAAAGTCGTTAATGGTAGTTGCCATTGCCGCAACCGATATCCACAAGCTTTTATTTCGATCCAGATGGCTCTGAACCACTTGATACATCATTAATTTATTTGCCAACCGTTTTAACATGGGCTTTCACTTTAGATGTTTGATCCCTCGAATCAATTCTTTGCTGTATAAATTTACAAAAAAGAAGATTGCCAGTCAATAAATAAAGCTTGGCAAATGAGAAATAAAATATGACAGTCAGTAAATTAGATTTGGATGTTTACAAACTAACTTTAACCCTTAATCAATAAGGTATCGCAGTAAATAAACAAAAACTGACACTTAAGAAATAATAATTGACATTCAGGAAATGAATATCAACAATTCATCAATCAATTCAGGCAATCGATTAATGAATGTTAAAAATGAAGAAATGAATATTGACAATTGAAAAATTCAATATGAATCAGGTGCTTTTTACTGATTTTGCAATTCTTCCCAATACTCAACAGCACGGCGAGTATGAGGAATTACGATCGTTCCGCCAACCAGGTTCGCTACTGAAAATATTTCAAAAACTTCTTCGGTGGTCACGCCCAATTCGTGGCATTTGCCCAGGTGATACTTTACACAATCATCGCAGCGCAATACCATCGACGAAACCAGTCCGAGCATTTCCTTGGTTTTGGTGCTCAGTGCGCCATCCTGGTACGTCAGCGTGTCGACACTGTAAATACGCTTCATCACTTTGTTGTCTGATGCCAGAATCTTTTCATTCATCCGGGTGCGGTAGTCGTTGAAATCGTCAATTAATTTGCCCATGTGAAGAAGTAATAAGTTATGAATTATGAGTTATTCGTTTGTTTTGTGTTCCGGTCTTCCGTCTCCGGTCACCTTTCTGCAATAGCTATTCCACCGCTTCGCCAATCAGCGTGGTTTGCGTGCAACGCAACACTTTCACCATCACGTAATCGCCTTTTTGGAAATCTTTGGCGGGGAACACAATCACTTTGTTTTGCGATGTGCGTCCGAAAAGTTCTTCTTTGCTTTTCTTCGAAGTTCCTTCAACCAGCACTTCAAAAGTTTTCCCGATATCTCGTTTATTGCTTTCGTGCGACAGCCGGTTATGAAGCTGAATAATTTCGTCGAGCCTCCGGAGTTTTTCTTCTTCCGGAACATCGTCGGCCAAATGTTCGTGCGCATAAGTTCCGGGGCGTTCGGAGTATTTAAACATGAAAGCCATGTCGAATTTCACATCTTCCATTAACGCCAATGTCTCCTGATGATCTTCCAAGGTTTCGGAGCAGAAACCGCAGAACACATCGGTGCTTAACCCACAATCGGGTAAAATCTCGCGGATCGCCCGAATGCGGTCGAGGTACCATTCGCGGTCGTATTTGCGGTTCATCAGTTTTAAAATGCGCGAACTGCCCGACTGAAGTGGCAAATGAATATGCCGGCAAAGGTTCGGATGTTTGGCAATCGCTTTCAGCACTTTGTCAGACATATCTTTGGGATGAGATGTCGTAAACCGGATTCGCACCAGTGGATCAACTTCGGCAACCAGCTCAATTAAATCCCAAAAGCGCACGGGTTTGCGTTCGCCTTCTGGCAGCCATTTGTATGAGTTCACGTTTTGACCAAGCAATGTCACTTCGCGGTAGCCTTTTTGTGCCAGGTCACGCACTTCGTTCACAATGTCCTGCGGATCGCGGCTTCGTTCACGTCCTCTGGTGTAAGGAACAATGCAATACGTACAGAAATTGTTGCATCCGCGGGTAATGCTCACAAATCCTGAGAGCGTTTTCTCGCCAATGCGGACAGGTGTAATTTTATCGTAAGTTTCGTTTTCCGAAAGTTCAACGTTGATGGCGCCGGTTCCTTTCTGTGCTTTGTCGATCAGGAAAGGCAGATCGCGGTATGCATCCGGTCCGGCGACCAAATCAACGGCCGCATGAGCCAGCAACTCATCGCCAACCCGTTCGGCCATGCAGCCCAATACACCAACAATCAGTTTCTTATTCTTTTTCTTCAGGCTTTTAAAATAATCGAGCCGTCCCCAAATGCGTTGTTCAGCGTTGTCGCGCACCGAGCAGGTGTTCAGGAAAATGGCATCGGCGCCATCGGCCGTTTCAACAGGTTCAAAACTCCGGTCCTGAAGGATGGCTGCAACCACTTCGCTATCCGCCACGTTCATCTGGCAGCCATAGGTTTCAATGAATAACTTTTTCTTTTCCAATTTGTATCCGATTTTGAGGTTGCAAATTTCACTATTTTTCAGGAATAAGCAAGAGAAGCTGAAAAAGGAGACGGAAGACCGGAGTCCGGAGACGGAAGTCAGGAAAAACAAAAGGATTTTGCAGGGGCAGCCCTTTGTGGCTGTCCATTTGATCGCAAGTAGTGCCAACGGCACAGAATATTTGTAGCCCCGGGTTTCAACCCGGGGGAAATGGGAAATGGGGAAAATCGTCCGCGCATTAACATGGAGCAAACGTTAACCTCCTTTCGGACGAAACAGTAACAGGCTTCATGCAAGAAGTTTCCAGTGAAAATGATCATCAGGAAAATCTGGATTCAAAAATCAGGAAAACAAAAAATTAACATTCAGGAAAAAAACTGTTTTATGAGTTTCTGTGTTTTAGAATTAATTTAGATTTAAACGTCAATTAATCAGCGATTTGGTTTTGGTATAAACTTCGGGTTTGTTTGCATCGAAATCAAAATGCCTGAAGAGTTGTTCTATTAAAATCTTATATTTGCTCACTCAAAAACTGATCGTATGAGGTATTTGTGTAGTGTAATCTTCATTTTTGTTCTTTTCAGCTCGCTGGGATATGCTCAAACCGATACACTTGGAATAAACTCTGGCATCTCAAGCCAGACGGCAAAACTCGAAGATTTTCTTGGAAAACTGCAAGTGAAGCAAGATCCGCGAGTCACCGATTTACTCATACGACACAGTCAAATCAACCAGAAACGTAATGGAACTGAAGGCTATCGGCTGGAGATTTTTTTTAGTTCCGAGAACAAAGCGCGCGAACAGGCCGTGAGGGTGAAAAACGAATTCAACCTTGTATTTCCTGATATTGCAAGCTATATGTTGTTTCAAACACCCAATTTTAAAGTGCGTATCGGCGATTTCAGGAACAAAAGTGAGGCTTTGAAAACCAAGGCTCACATTGCATCGAAATATCCGAATGCCTTTATTGTAAAAGATAATATCCGATTTCCCGAACTATTTACAGAAAGTGTAGAACAAAACGAAGAACAATGAGCGAATTGATTAAACATGAATGTGGGATTGCATTGATACGTTTGCGTAAGCCACTTGAGTATTACAAGGAAAAGTACGGCACGTGGCAATATGGCCTGAATAAGCTGTATTTGCTGATGGAAAAGCAGCACAACCGCGGTCAGGACGGCGCCGGGATTGTGAACGTGAAAATGGAATTGGAACCTGGTCAGGAGTACATCAACCGCCATCGGTCGATTGAACAGAACCCGATTAAAAATGTCTTCGATAAAGTAGCCAAAGGAATTAAAAAGGCCGAAAAGAATAAGCCTGAAGATGCTGATATTCGTTGGATTTACGAAAATGTACCTTTTTCGGGCGAAGTTTACCTTGGGCATTTGCGCTACGGAACTTTTGGACGAAACAGTATCGAATTTGTGCATCCGGTGATGCGACAGAACAACTGGAAATCGCGTACACTGGTTTTGGCCGGAAACTTTAACCTGACCAATACCGACGAGCTTTTCCGGAAACTGATTGCCCTTGGCCAACACCCGAAAGCCTACACCGATACGGTAACCGTGCTCGAAAAAGTTGGCCATTTCCTCGACGAAGAAAACCAGTTGCACTTCAGGAATTATAAGAACGAAGGTTATTCGAACCGCGAAATTTCGCCGCTGATTGAAAAGAACCTCGATGTGCAGAAAGTACTCGAAAATTCGAGTAAAGACTGGGATGGCGGTTATGCCATTGCCGGAATGTTCGGGCATGGCGATGCTTTCGTGATGCGCGATCCATGGGGGATCCGCCCTGCATTTTATTACTACGACGATGAAATTGTAGTGGTCGCTTCCGAACGTCCGGTGATTCAGACGGTGATGAACGTGAAGGCCGAAACAGTGCACGAAATAAAACCTGGCGAAGCGCTGATCGTGAAGAAAGACGGATCGGTTTCGAATAAAATGATCCGGGTGCCTCATACCCGCCGGTCGTGTTCGTTCGAGCGCATCTATTTTTCGCGCGGTAGCGATAAAGATATCTATCAGGAGCGCAAGATGTTAGGTCGTTTACTTTCACCAGCTATCCTGAAATCAATTAATTACGATATCGAGAATACGGTATTTTCGTTTATCCCGAATACTTCCGAAACGGCTTTTTACGGCTTGGTTCAGGGCGTTCGTCATTATTGTGTCGATTGGAAAATCAAGCAACTGAAGGAGCGGAACGGCAGCATCACGCACGAAGTGATGGAAGCTGTTTTGTCGGTTGAGCCGCGGGTTGAAAAGCTGGCCATCAAAGACGTGAAACTGCGTACTTTTATTGCCGACGATGCCAGTCGCGACGATTTAGTTGCCCACGTGTATGATGTGACTTACGGAATTATCCGCGAAAATACCGATACACTGGTAATTATCGACGATTCGATTGTTCGCGGAACTACCCTGAAGAAAAGTATCCTGAAAATATTGGATCGACTGAACCCGAAGAAAATTATCATCGTTTCATCGGCGCCGCAGATTCGCTACCCCGATTGCTACGGCATCGACATGGCTGTTCTCGATAAGTTCATTGCATTTAACGCTACCATCGAATTGCTGAAAGATACCCATCAGGAACATGTGATCGAAGAGGTTTACCGCAAATGCAAAGAGCAGGAAAACCTTCCGAAAGAAGAGATTGTAAACTACGTGAAAGAAATATACAAGCAGTTTAAGGCTGAAGAGGTATCAGCTAAAATTGCAGAATTGCTGAAACCGGACGATTGCAAAGCAGAGGTGGAAATTATTTATCAGACTATCGAAAATTTACACGAAGCCTGCCCGAATGATACTGGCGACTGGTATTTTACCGGAAACTACCCAACCCCTGGCGGTAACAAGGTGGTAAACACATCGTTTATCAACTACGTGGAAGGCAAGGACGGAAGGGCGTATTAGCTTTTGACGGAGCGTCATGCCGAACTTGTTTCGGCATCCCTTAATTGGGTGAGACCCCGAAATAAATTCGGGGTGACTGGGACTCGTTGGAATATCGAAGGCAAAAACAATACAAAGAGGGATTTCATCTTGAGAAAAGAGATGGAATCCCTCTTTTATTTTGTCAAGAAAAACAGAACAATATTTTTTACTATGATTACAAGTGTGGATCGGTTTTTGTTAGTCTTAGGTGAAAATTAGAGTCGAAATTTGTAATCTTATTGAAATGAAAACTATCTGTAATATCTGCATTGGGTTAGTTTCTATGTTTTTTTTGTCGGGTTGTTCCGTTTATCAGCACGTTAATCTTGAAAGTAATATGCAGCAAAACGACAAATTAGAATATCTGATCGAGAATGATTCTACTACTATCGTTTATTCCTTCTATGGACAGAATGGCCCGATTCATATCGCGTTATCGAATAAGTCGGATAAGCCTCTTTATGTTGATTGGAGAAAATCGGCTCTGATAACTAATGGGCAAAGTGTAAGTTTGTGGAAAGATGAAGCCAAAATTAATGCTAGTTCAACCGAGTATAAAGTTCTTCCTGAAAATGAAATTATTAGCTCGACCAGTAGTATTGATGGTTCAGTTGTAAGGAAGGATAAAGTATCTTTCATTCCACCACATTCCAGTATCTCGGTAAATAGTTATGCCTTGCAAACGAAATTTTTTACGAACCCGGCTCAAAAAAGTGTTCGAACGGTATTTTATACAACCGAAGGGCAAGCTAGTGCCAAGAAGTATTCTTTTTCTAGAGAAGATTCGCCACTAAACTTTAGAATTTTTCTTTCCATTTCGGAAGATGAAAGCTTTAAACATCCGGTTCAGTTTGATAACTTTTTTTGGGTGTCTGATTATTTTCAAACTTCTGTTTCTCCCAAATCACTGAGTATAATTCCGGGTAATCAGTTTTATATCAGAAAGGTTACCGGAGCTGGTCACACCTTGTTGGCCGCATCATTGGTTGGGATTCTTGTTGTGGGAGCGGCAGCTGGCGGTGATGTTCCTGCTAATTAATGTTTTTTGAATTCATTCGCTTTGTATTTTGCGTTATATTGATTACTCCTCGATAGTAAAGTAAACAGAGAGGGCAAACCGTTTACCGATTTGCCCTCTCTGTTTATAGTTTTGTTTCTAATTTCTATAGCTCAAAATTAAATCCGCGTTTTAATAAATCTTCGTATTTGTTGGCATCAAACCGGTAGTACCAGGCTCCTTTGCGCGATGATTCTTTTTCTTTCTCTTCCTGTTTTTCCAGTAAATCCATCGATAACAGTTTCCGGCGGAAGTTGCGTTTGTCGAGTGTTTTGTTGTAAATAGCTTCGTATAAACCCTGAAGTTGCGGAATAGTGAATTTGTCGGGCAGTAACTCGAATCCAATGGGCTGAGTTCTTGCTCTGATTTGCAGTTTCTTTAATGCGCGGTCAACCATGGCCGAATGGTCAAAAATCAGTTGAGGCATAGCCGAAATCGGAATCCATGTAGCTCCGTGAGTTCTTACCAACTCAAGGTCGGATGCGTTGATTTTGATCAGCGCAAAATAGGCCACCGAAATGATGCGTGCTCCAGGGTCACGGTCGAGTTCGCCAAACGTGTATAGCTGTTCCATGTAAACATCCGTAAGGCCGGTGAGCTGGTTTAGGATACGCTTGGCTGCTTCGTCAACACCTTCGTTGTTTTTCAAAAATCCGCCCATCAGCGACCATTCTCCTTTTGCAGGCTGAAAGTTTCTTTTCAGCAGAAGTACTTTTAACTCACGACCCTCTTCGTCGTATCCGAAGATAATTGAGTCGACTGCTACATGGAATTTTTCGTGTTCGCTATAGTATGACATGGTAGATTTATTCAGGTAAAGGCCAGTCTTTGGTTTCTTTGGTGCGCAAATACGTTTCGATATGGCGATCCGTCTTTGCTTCGTAAATGTCGGAGATAGTCAGGATAATACCGGTTTCTTCCACATCGCCAAAAGTATCGTTGATTACTGTGCCAAAGGTTTTCATCGATGGGCTCAGGTTCATGTACGAATTAATCAGCGGTGGTATATTCTCGCCAAATTCGCGTACTTTTTGCGAAAGTATTTTGTAATCTTCCTTGTACGATCCTCCATTAAATACTTTTTCCATTTCTTTCTCGTCGATACCTAAATCCAAAGGATGAATCGGGGTCACAAGATTTTCATGATCGTTAAAGTATTTCTGAAAAAAGTACATGATCAGGTTGCGGGCTTTGGTGTGGAAATGGGTGTACATGGTCACTTTCCCGAAGAAATATTTGATCTCCGGATGGTCCACGATCAGGGCGCCCAATCCGTCCCACAAATTATCGAGTGCAAACAGCGCTTTTGCGCCAGCTTTGCTCGACTGGTAATGTGGCTGAACAAACGAACGGCCTAATTCAAGGGTAAAAGGAAGGTATTCTTTAATAAACTTATCGGAGAAATTGAATAAATGGGTAGTTGCCAGTTGCACCACTCCATGTTTGTCTAAAGGAACATCTTTGCATAAAATGTATCGGTAACCTCCGATTATTTCAAGCGCCTGCGGATCCCAAACGATTAGCTGTTTGTATGGATCGCTGCAAGTATCGTATTCGTCAATGTCAACATCCTCTCCAGTGCCTCCTCCTGCGTCCCGAAATGTGAGTTCCCTAACTCGTCCAATTTCACGCATAACGTTAGGCGAGTCCTGGAATGTAACAATGTATATTTCGTTGTCGGCTTTGTTGGTTTTTCGCATTAATTTATCCGGTGTCAGTTCTGCCAATAGAGCTTCTTTTGACACAGGCGCAATGATTTCCTTCATACTAATTTTTGTCTGATTTTTCGAGGTACAAAACTAAAAAAAATTGATCAGAAATGATTTTTTGCAATAATTAATCTCTGTTGTACTATTGATTTGGTAATTTGTACACTATGTCCCTGACTTCGGCGGCCCATTGATCCAGTGTTTTGCTTTTGTCGAAATGCGTATAGGGTATTGGTTTCCCAAAGGTGATGGTGAATTTCTGGTTTTTATGTCCGAAAGTTTCGTCGGCCAGGTAAAACATTTCGAGGTTCCATTTCATTTTGAAAAAGGTCCGGAAATTAGCCAGAGAGTAAAAGAATCCTGAATTTCTGCCGCTAACATGAATGGGAATGACATCGCGCTGGTATTCAATCGACTTGGCGACAAAATGTTTTTTCCAATCAAAATCCTGAACCTTTCCTTTGATGCGCCGTGAAGCAAATCCGGAAGGGAAAATTAATATTTGTTTGTCAGACGAGTATGCTTCGTGTATTTGTTTGATTACATCTTTACTATGGCCGCCGTGTTTATTTAAAGGTACAAATATAGGAGTCAGCTGCGGGATGCTCATTAAAACATCGTTTACCAACGTAATGGTTGGTCCCAGAAGGCGATCGATATTGCAAAGGATTAGCAGGGCATCGAAACCACCCAGCGGATGGTTGGAGGCGAATATAAAACGTCCCGAAGCCGGAAGATTTTCAACTCCGTTAATGGTTTCATGTACGTTGAAGTGCTTTACCATGCTTCGTGCAAATTCAATTCCCCGCTCGTTGCCGTGATTGGCGAGAAGTTCATTGATTTCGTCGATGTGCATGATGCGGTTGATATACCGGTAAACAAAACCCGGAAGCTTTTTGGCAAGCTTCGGATTCTTCTTAAGGAACATTTCCTTAATATTGATTGGTTTAACCGGTTCCTGATTTTCGAAATCCATTACTGATCGTTAAAAATGAAGCCGAAAATATAAAATAAATAAATAACGTGGGATTAAGATTGAATTTTTGTTGATGCTTTCCGTTTCCTTCCAGAGTGGATGTTTCCCTTTTAAACCGCGGATTTCAATATTTATTAACAATCCTGACAGAGTGCTTCGAAAATTGTTTTTGATGATTACTTTTGCACGATCAGAATGTTTTATTAACTGTATGCCCGAATTTCGGATTAAAATTTAAGTTGATGATAATCAATTTTTTATTTGTAGTTAATTTTGGTTACAAACAATTTATGAACAATTTATTCACCGATTTTTTTATATCTTTGGGTGACTGAAAGTGGCTGAAAGTGGAATACTATGGCTGACTTTATTTGATTTTTATTACTTTTACAAATGAAACAAACCGTCGGGAAAATTATCTCTCAAAGGATTCGGATTGTCGATGGCGCGTTTCAGGTGGTCTTGAGAAATGGACTATAAATAAATGAATTTTAGGCACTTGAATTAATGAACTTCTCGTCAGAAAAAGAAGCAACCTTTGATGAAAAAGGTAGGGTAGTGCTGCCAGCCGATTACAAAAATGAAATGGGTGGTAGCGTTCCCGGTGGCCAGTTGGCTGTCGAGAAGGATCCTTATGAGAAGTGTCTGAATATTTATACCATGGAAGAGTGGGAAAAACGAATTGCCCAAATCACATCAAAACTAAATCGGGATAACCGGCAGCAGAGCCGCATTCTCGATATGTTTTACCGCAATTTCAAAATTATTCAGGTTCCTGAAAGTTGCAGGATGAATATCCCGAATAATTTTCTGGAATTAGTCGGAATAACAAAAGAGGTGATTTTTACAGGGCAAGGAGACCGCATCAGGTTATGGGATGCCGGAGAATATAACAGGTACACAATGACATGGGAAGATTTTGGAAGTTCTTTTGATCGAATTGTAGGTGGTAATGAGGAGAAATAAAGGTGGAAAGAGAATATCACGTGCCGGTATTGTTGACAGAAAGTGTCGACGGGCTGGAAATTAAGGCGAATGGCGATTATGTTGACGTTACTTTTGGTGGCGGTGGTCATTCGCGCGAAATTTTTAGCCGGTTAAAAGCAGGTCGCCTTTTTGCTTTCGATCAAGACGAAGATGCTGCTGCAAATGTCATTCACGACGAACGTTTTTACTTCATCAGGCATAATTTTAAATACATCCGGAATTTTTTGCGGTATTATAATGTAGAACAGGTTGACGGTATTTTGGCCGACCTGGGCGTTTCGTCGCACGATTTTGATGTGGCAGAGCGCGGCTTTTCGTTTCGTTTCGACGGTGATCTGGATATGCGGATGAACCGCGACGCGTCGGAAAGCGCTGCAGACATTGTAAATACGTTTACCGAAGATCAGCTTCGGACGATGTTTCGTGAGTATGGCGAGATTGATAATGCAGGACGGTTGGCCAAACAACTGGTTTCGGCACGAAATGCAAAACCTGTAAAAACAATCGAACAGTTTAAGGAAGCAATTGCTCCCTGTGTTCCGAAATTTCAGGAAAGTAAATACCTGGCCAAGGTTTTTCAGGCTTTACGAATTGAGACCAACAAAGAAATGGATGTTTTGCACGAATTTCTGGAACAAAGTATCCAATTACTGAAGCCGGGTGGTCGGTTGGTGGTCATCACCTATCATTCGCTGGAAGACCGGATGGTGAAGAATTTCATCAAGTCGGGCGATTTTTCAGGAAAGCAGGAAAAAGATTTTTTTGGGAATGTAGAATCGCCTTTGGTGGCCATAAACCGCAAAGTTATCGTTCCGAACGAAGAAGAAATCGAACGGAATCCAAGGGCTCGCAGTGCAAAACTGAGAATTGCAGAAAAGAACGCATGACAGAGAAAAAGGAAAATAAAAAGAAGAGGATTTCGTCCGCAGATATAAAAAGTATTCTGGTAGGTAGCGCTTTGTCAAGCGAAAAGGTTACCCGGCAAATACCTTTTGTGATTTTTCTTGCCCTGTTGGGAATCGGCTTAATAACCAACCGGTATGTGACCGAAAAAACCATCAGACAAATGGAAATGGTGCGCGATTCGCTTAAAGAATACAAGTCGGAATCGGTGATTCACGAAACAGAATTGATGTACATCAACCGTCCTTCGGAAGTTACCAAAAGGGTGATCGAGCGAAAAATAGACTTGGTAGAACCTATTGAGCCGCCCAAACGGATTAAAGTAAAAAAAATGGAGACTAAATAATGGAAATCAGGAAAGCTATAACCTTACGATTCGGCATCGTTTATTTTGCGATTGCCCTATTCGGACTTGTTATAATTGGCCGGATTCTCATCATTCAGAATGTGGATACCCAAAAATGGCAGGAAATTGCCAAAGATCTGAGGAGTAATACCACTGAAATATGGGCCAAGCGTGGGAATATCTGTGCTGATGATGGCAGTATTTTATCCACTTCGGTTCCGTATTACGAAATCAGGATGGATATGCTGGCTCCACGCATTCAGCAGGTGTTTTCCAGAGATTCGGAACAAATGGTTGAAGAGCTGTCGAATTTCTTCGGATTCTCAAAAGATGATTTCAGGAGTCGCGTAAGAGCAGCTTACGACAAGAAGAATCGCTGGTTTCTGATTAATCCGCAACAAATTGACCACAGTAAATTTCAGGAATTTAAATTGCTGAAAACCATGTCGAAGAGCTACTTTGGCTCCGGACTTATTGTGGTTACTGAAAATAGACGAATCCTGCCTCATGGTGATTTGGCCAGCCGCACCATTGGCGTACTTAATAAGGGAGCTTTTGGCGGTGTTCACGGAAACGTAGGATTTACTGGCGTTGAAGGTTTGTCTGAGAGTTATCTGGCCGGGGTAAACGGGCTGGCGCTCAAACGTAATTTCTCCGGAAACTGGATCAATACGCCGCTGATCGAACCTAAAGAAGGGAAAGATGTGATTACTACGATCAATGTCAACCTTCAGGATTATGCCCAAACAGCTTTGGGAAAACAGATGGAGATTAGCCAGGCCGAGTGGGGAACTGCCATTGTGATGGAAGTGAAAACCGGAAATATCAAAGCAATTGCCAATATGGGCCTCAAAAAAGACGGAACATATGGCGAAACATACAATTTTGCCTTTGGTCATGCGGGTTGCAGCGAACCGGGCTCAACTTTTAAACTAATGTCGTTGATAGCGGCGATGGATGCCGGCTATGCTGATACGTCGGATCTGGTTGATACGGGTCGCGGTTTGTGGGAATATAAAGGGCAGAAGATGAAAGACAGTGATTATGACCATGGCGGCCATGGATTGATCAGCTTGAAACGGACATTTGAACTTTCATCGAATATAGGTACAGCTAAAATTATCTGCAAATATTATGAGGGCAAGGAAAAAGAGTTTATCGACCGCATTTATAGTTTTGGCCTAAACAAACAACTCGGGCTTGGATTTCTTGGAGAAGCTGAGCCCCGGATCAAATATCCGACTGATCCCGATTGGTGGGGACCTTCGCTGGCTTGGATTGCGCATGGCTACGAAATCAAGATTGCACCGATACAAACGCTTACGTTTTACAATGCGGTGGCCAATAATGGCGTGATGGTGAAACCAAAGTTTATTGAAGAAGTTCGTGAAGATGGTATTCCAATCCGGAAGTTTCAAACTGAGGTTATCAATCCATCGCTCTGCTCAAAATCTACTTTGGTCAAGGCTCAGGATATGCTAAAGGGAGTCTGTATCCGGGGAACTGGTAAAAGCCTCCAAAATAAATATTACACCATTGCCGGTAAAACCGGTACAGCCGTTATTGCCAACGAAGATAAAGGTTATACCAGTGGCGGAGCGAAAAAATACCAGGCATCGTTTTGCGGTTATTTTCCGGCAGATAATCCTAAATACAGTTGCATTGTAGTTATCGTTGGTCCTAAAGGTGCATTCTATGGAGGTTCTGTGGCCGGTCCGGTATTTCGCGGAATTGCCGATAAGGTTTATGCCGCCTATCTCGAACCTGCTGCCGATTCAATTCCGCCATACAACGAAGTTCCGCAGGTAAAGCCAGGTTTGAAAGAAGACGTGATGCTGCTTGCACAAGATCTTGGATTTAAAAATCAAGAGCAGAATATGACTGCCCAACGGGTAGCTGTTACAAACGATTCGATGACCGTTTTTATTAATGGTGTGAACGACACGCCTGGTATTATCCCAGATGTAATTGGAATGGGTGCCAACGATGCAGTTTATCTGCTCGAAAAATCAGGATTGAAAGCTGAAATGAGCGGTTTCGGTCGGGTCTTCAGACAATCGCCCATTTCGGGAACACCTTCAGTAAAAGGCGACATCGTATCGCTCGAACTTGGCTTTGACGACCTTCAGATTGTGAAACGGGATAGTTTGAATAAAAACGATTCCATTCAGGCTGCTGCATTAAATCCGGTTCCGGTTCAGAAGCCCGTTCAGCCAGAAATGGCTCCTGAAGTGGTTAGTCCAAAAGTTAATAAGAATGTTGCCGATAAATCCAAAGTAATTAAGAATCAAGCTACAAAACCAAAAGCAAGTCCTGAAGCCATTGCAAAATGGAAAGCTAAAGTTGCCGCTCAAAAAGCGCTTGAGGCAAAGGGTGGAAATAAGAAAACTACAGTAAAACCAAAAGCAAGTCCGGAGGCGATTGCAAAATGGAAAGCAAAAGTAGCAGCGCAAAAAGCGGCGGAGAAAAAGAAGAATGCAACAAAGAAAAATACAGCACAACCTAAAAAATAACAGCAATGAAACCGTTAAAAGATATACTTGAAGGCATCGCGGTACTCGAATCAAGAGGAGATTTATCTGTTCCGGTTCGCAGTATTCAGTTCGATTCGCGAAAAGTGGAAGCCGGTGATTTGTTTGTTGCTGTTAAAGGTTCGCATGTAGATGGCCACCAGTTTATTGCCAAAGCGGTTGAGTTGGGTGCTGTTGCCGTGGTTTGCGAACTTATTCCTGAAGATATTTCTTCGGGAGTGGTTGTGGTAAGGATCGATCAGACGCAGGTAAACTTTGGAAAGATGGCTTCTGCCTGGTACAACCACCCATCCGCAAATCTTAAAGTGGTTGGAGTTACCGGAACGAACGGTAAAACCACAATTGCCAGTCTCCTTTACAAGACTTTTGGATTACTTGGGTACAAAGTCGGACTCATTTCGACCATAAAATATTACGTGGGCAGCGACGAATTTCATGCCACACATACCACTCCTGATGCGCTGCAAATTCAGGAATTAATGGCCAAAATGGTTGAAGCTGGATGCGAATACTGCTTTATGGAAGTCAGTTCGCACGCCATCGATCAGGACCGGATTAGCGGAATTGAGTTTGATGGCGGCGTTTTTACCAATCTGACTCACGACCATTTGGATTATCACCTTACGTTTGCCGAATACCTGAAGGCCAAAAAGAAATTTTTCGATCAGTTGCCAGCAACGGCTTTTGCGTTGACCAATGCCGACGATAAAAACGGAATGGTGATGCTTCAAAATACAAAGGCTTCAAAGCAAACATATTCACTGCGTTCGCTGGCTAACTTCCATTGCAAAGTGCTCGAAAAACATTTTGACGGAATGCTTCTGAGCATCGACGGAAATGAGGTTTGGACTCATTTTACAGGAGTTTTCAACGCCAGTAACCTGTTGGCTGTAATGGGAGCGACTCTTCTTTTAGGTGTTGAGCGCAACGATATTCTCCGGATATTAAGTGAACTGCGCCCTGTTTCGGGCCGGTTCGAAATTATCCGTTCTCCGGAAGGAAAATATGCCGTGGTTGATTACGCGCATACGCCTGATGCCATTAAAAATGTATTGTCAGGAATTACTGAAATCAGAACGGGTAATGAACAAATAATTACAGTAGTGGGTGCGGGTGGCGACCGCGACAAGACGAAGCGTCCGGAAATGGCTCAGGAAGCAGTAAAACAAAGTGATAAAGTGATTCTGACTTCGGATAATCCGCGTTCGGAAGAACCTGAGCAGATTTTAGCCGATATGGAAGCCGGGATTGAGTCGCATCAGAAACACAAGGTACTGTCGATTGTGAACCGCAAAGAAGCCATTCGGACGGCTTGCATGTTAGCCAAACCTGGAGATATTATTCTGGTTGCCGGGAAAGGGCACGAAGATTACCAGGAAATAAAGGGAGTGAAATATCATTTCGACGACAAAGAAGTGATCAACGAGATTTTTGGAAATAATTAAAAAATAGATAACCATGTTTTATCACTTGTATCAGTTTTTAAAGGATTGGGATATTCCCGGGTTGGGAATGTTTCAGTACATCTCGTTTCGATCGGGTGCAGCAATCATTGTGTCATTGCTCATTACCATCGGATTTGGGAAAAGACTGATCAAATTTTTACAGCTCAAGCAGATTGGCGAGGAAGTTCGCGATCTGGGTCTCGAAGGCCAAATGCAGAAAAAAGGGACGCCAACGATGGGTGGCATCATTATTCTGGCATCTATAGTAATACCAACTCTTTTATTTGCCCGATTGGATAATGTCTATATTCTATTGATGCTGATCACCACCGTTTGGCTCGGATTAATCGGATTTGCGGATGATTACATCAAGGTTTTCCTGAAAGACAAAAAAGGACTGGCCGGTAAATTCAAGATTTTGGGGCAGGTTTCTTTGGGGATTATTGTTGCCGCCACCTTGTACTTTTCGGATGAGGTTGTGGTTCGCCAGCGCGTGGTTGATGCCAACGGTCTGTTTGTGAAAGAAATGGTTACCGACAGTGTTACCGGTCAAAAACGACTACAGCACGTGACTAAGGCAGTTAAGTCAACAAGAACCACTATCCCGTTCATGAAAAATCATGAATTGAGCTACGGCACTTTTGTCGCCTTTATGGGCAAAAATGCAAGAAACTGGGGCTGGATTGTCTATGCCTTGGCGATCATCCTGATTATAACTGCGGTTTCGAATGCCGCTAACCTGACCGATGGAATTGATGGCCTGGCCACCGGAACTTCGGCCATAAGTGGCGCCACACTTGGTATCTTGGCGTACGTAAGTGGTAACGTCATTTACGCCGATTACCTGAATATCATGTACATTCCCAATCTGGGTGAGCTGACCGTGTTTATCTCTGCATTTATAGGGGCTACTGTCGGTTTTTTGTGGTACAATTCATATCCGGCACAAGTTTTCATGGGCGATACCGGCAGTTTGGCTCTCGGCGGAATTCTGGCTGTTTTCGCCATAATTATCCGGAAGGAAATCCTGATCCCGATTCTGTGCGGAATTTTCGTAATCGAGAATCTTTCAGTGGTTATTCAGGTGGCCTATTTTAAATATACCAAGCGGAAGTATGGCGAAGGACGCCGTGTCTTTCTGATGAGCCCTATTCATCATCATTTTCAGAAACAGGGAATTCCTGAACCAAAGATTGTAACCCGTTTCTGGATCGTGGGAATTATTCTGGCCGTATTGACCATCGTAACATTGAAAATGCGTTAAGAGAATGAATAAAAGAGCAGTCATATTAGGAGCCGCCGAAAGTGGAGTTGGTGCAGCCATTCTGGCGCGCAAGCAAGGCTTCGACGTGTTTGTGTCTGACCTTGGAACGATCAAAGACAAATACAAAAAGGAGCTGATTGAGCGTCAGTTCGACTTTGAAGAAGGCCAGCATACTGAAGACAAAATATTAAATGCGGATCTGATTATTAAAAGTCCGGGCATTCCGGATAAAGCTCCGCTGATCAAGAAACTGAAGGAAAAAGGTGTGCCGGTTATTTCTGAAATCGAGTTTGCCGGAAGATATACTTCAGCAAAAAAGGTTTGCATTACCGGAAGTAACGGGAAAACCACCACCACGCTGCTGATCTATCACATGTTTCAGAAAGCGGGCCTGAATGTAGGTTTGGCCGGAAACGTGGGACAAAGTATGGCCTGGCAGGTGGCCGAACAGGAGTTTGACTACTATGTGATTGAACTGAGCAGCTTTCAGTTGGACGGAATGTACGAATTCAAAGCCGACATCGCCATTTTGCTGAATATCACTCCCGACCATTTGGATCGGTACGACTATAAAATGCAGAACTACGTGGATTCAAAATTCAGGATCACACAAAATCAGACTGCCGACGATCTATTCATTTACTGTAGCGACGATCCGCTACTGAAAGATGAAATGATGAAACGGAAATTTGCCGCCAAATGTGTTCCGTTCGGGCTGGGAATACCGCCTGCTGAAGGAGCTGGGATTATTGATAATAAACTGATTATTAACTGGGAACAAAATATTTTTACTATGTCTATTTTAGATATTGCATTACAGGGGAATCACAATACCTACAATTCGATGGCTGCGGGTATTTCAGGAATGGCAGTCAATATCAGGAATGAAAAAATTCGTGAGAGCATGGCCGACTTTAAAGGCGTTGAGCATCGTCTCGAACGGTTTTTAAAAGTGCATGGCATTGAGTTTATCAACGACTCAAAAGCAACGAATATCAATTCGACCTGGTATGCGTTGGAAAGCATGACTCAGCCAACCGTCTGGATTGTGGGTGGGATTGATAAAGGCAACGACTATTCAGAGTTGTACGAGTTGGTGAAATCGAAGGTGAAAGCCATTGTTTGCCTGGGTACCGACAATTCGAAAATTCTGGAAGCCTTTAAGGGTGTTGGAGTCGACATGGTTGAAACACAATCGATGGAAGATGCGGTTCGTTCGGCCTATTTTCTGGCTAAGAATGGCGATACTGTTTTGCTTTCTCCGGCATGTGCGAGTTTCGATTTGTTCGAGAATTACGAAGACCGCGGTCATCAGTTTAAACAGGCAGTAAGAGAATTGTAAAATGGCAGGCAGACTGGCTAAAATATTTAAAGGGGATTTAACGCTTTGGGTCATCCTGATATTTTTATCACTGATTTCACTGGTAATTGTATACAGTGCGACCGGTAAACTGGCCTATCGCGAAGCAAACGGAAATACAATGTATTACCTGATCAGGCAGGTTATTTTTATCCTGATCGGATTTGGCATTATGCTATTCCTGGTTAATGTTTTGCCCGTTTCGCTCTACTTCAAAATATCCCCTGCATTAATCGGAATTACCATATTTACCCTGATATTAGCCATTATTCAGTATAAATTAACAGGTAGCGCCGATAATAAGGAAACGTCGCGTTCATTGAATATGCCATTCTTTAGCTTTCAACCAGCCGAATTGGCAAAGATTTCCCTGATCATGTACGCCGCGCGGCTGTTGTCGAAAGCCCAACGCACAGAAGAAGAACTTCGTATTGCATTTTATTGGATTACTGGGGTTTCCGGAGTGGTTTGCTTCCTTATTTTTATGAGTAATTTCTCGACAGCAGCGCTGGTTTTTATTACCATTTTGATCCTGATGTTAATTGCGCGAGTTTCGTTTAAATACATTATATCGCTGGTTGGAGTTGGGATTGTAGCCGTCATTTTAATTTATGGGGCAGCAACTGCTTTCCCCGACAGCATTGGAAAGGCTGGTCGTATTGCAACTGTTAAAGGTCGTATTGACGACTTTGTTCATGGTGACAATAACGCGGTAAACGGCACAACGCAGGCCGACTATGCCCGTTTGGCTATTTTTGAAGGTGGCGTATTGGGTAAAGGTCCTGGTAACAGCGAAGTAAGTAATTACATGGAGGCTGGGTACAACGACTTTATCTACGCTATTTTTATTGAAGAATATGGCTTTGTCGGCGGTGCATTTCTGGCTTTGCTTTACCTGATTTTATTATTCCGGGGAGTAATTATCGTTCGCCGGTGCGAACGAACATTTCCGGCTTTTATGGTTACCGGCTTGGTTTTGCTGATGACCTTTCAGGCATTCATTAATATGGCCGTTTCGGTAGGTGCCGTTCCGGTTACCGGACAGCCATTGCCGTGGGTCAGTATGGGAGGTTCGTCGATGTTATTTACCGCTGCTTCGTTTGGAGTTATTCTGGCGGTAAGCGCGAGCAACCAAAAAAATAAAGCATTGGCCGAACAGCCCGAACAGTCGGAACAACCGGCTGCAGTTGAGACTCAAACCGAAGATCAGCCTTTAGTATGAAAAAACTGAAAGTCATAGTAAGTGGAGGAGGAACCGGGGGGCATATTTTCCCGGCGGTTTCCATTGCCAATGAGATTAAAGAGCGTTTTCCTGAAACCGAAATCCTGTTTGTGGGCGCTCTTGGAAAAATGGAAATGGAGCGTGTTCCGGCAGCCGGCTACCGCATTGTTGGTTTGCCGGTCGTTGGTTTCCCACGGAAACCTTCGCTGAAGATGTTGACTTTCTTCTGGAAATTATTCCGGAGCATGCGTTTGGCTAAAAAAGTAATTTCCGATTTTAAACCTGATGTGGCAATCGGAGTAGGCGGATTTGCCAGCGGCCCGGTATTGAAAGCTGCCGTTCGCAAAGGCGTTCCGGCTGTACTTCAGGAGCAAAATTCGTACGCCGGAGTGACCAACAAATTGCTGGCATCGAAGGTGAATAAAATTTGCGTGGCGTACCCCAACATGGAACGGTATTTCCCGGCTGAAAAGATTGTGATTACCGGTAATCCGATCCGCAAAAATCTGATCGAAGGCGTTGTAAATAAAGGCGAGGCCTATGAATATTTTAAGCTAAATGCTGAAAAACCAGTGGTGCTGCTTGTTGGCGGAAGTCTGGGTGCACGCACATTAAATGAAAGCGTAATGGCCAACTTGGAGTTGATCCGTCAGTCGGATGCTCAGGTGGTTTGGCAAACAGGCAGCTACTATTATAAAGAAATGCTTGAGCGTTTGGGCGACAATTGTCCGAAGAATCTTCAGGCGATGGAGTTTGTTTCGCGAATGGATTTGGCCTATTCAGTGGCTGATGTAGTTATCTCAAGAGCTGGTGCAGGTACCATTTCTGAGCTTTGCTTATTGGGTAAACCATCGGTGTTGGTTCCATCTCCCAACGTGGCCGAAGATCATCAGACCAAAAATGCGATGGCACTTGTTGAAAATCAGGCAGCTTTGTTAATAAAAGATGCCGATTCGAAGGAACAATTATGGCCGGAGACCTTTAAATTGCTGGCTGATAAACAGCGGTTAAACAGCCTTTTCGAAAATATTAGAAAGCTGGCGAAACCGAACGCTGCCAAAGAGATTGTGGATGTGATTCTGGAGGTAGTAAATAGTAAAAAGGAATAAGGAAGGGGAAAACGAACGTTGATCTCGAAATATCCTTTGTCGTTGGCTTTAGAGGAGACAAATAAAAGAATTTAGCTCTATGGGAGCGAAATATTGGTAGCCCCGGGTTTCAACCCGGGGAAAGAAAAAGCCGAAGGCATCCCGTTCGCGGGATAAAGATAAAAAGGGTGAAGATCTTCTTTCTGACGGAATAATGAAAATGATAAAAAGAGATAAGATAAAATAGAATGTTAAAATTTACCGACATAAAGCAAGTGTATTTCCTCGGCATCGGGGGAATCGGGATGAGCGCTCTGGCACGTTATTTTGCGAGTCAGGGCATTGCTGTTTCTGGTTACGACCGCACTGCTACTGAGTTAACCGCAGCGCTTGAAAACGAAGGAATTGCTGTACATTACAATGACGATCCGTTACTTTTGCCTGCAAGTCTTGATATAGCCGACTCGTTGATCGTTTATACACCTGCAGTTCCAGCCACACACATGGAATTAAATTCGTTGATTGATCGCGGGTTCGAGATTCATAAACGGGCCGAAGTGCTTGGTATTATTTGCAACAGCAAACGAACAATTGCCGTTGCCGGAACTCATGGCAAAACTTCGGTATCGACCATTACTGCGCATATTTTGAAGTCATCGACTAAAGGCTGCGCTGCTTTTATGGGCGGAATTTCCAAAAATTACAAGACCAATCTATTACTTGACGATACGGGCAGTGAATGGATTGTAGCCGAAGCCGACGAGTTCGATCGTTCCTTTTTGCACCTCAAGCCTGAATTGGCAGTGATTACCTCGATGGACGCCGACCATTTGGATATTTACGGTTCGCACGAAAAAGTAATTGAAAGTTTTAAGCTTTTCGCCGGAAATATCAAAGAAGGCGGTTCATTGGTTCACAAAAAAGGTTTACCTATTGGCTCAGATTCTTCGGCCAAATACAAATCGTATTCTTATTCGATCACCGAAATAGCCGATTTTTGTGCGGTAAATATCGAACTGAAGGACGGATATTATCAGTTCGACCTGAAAACTCCGGAAATGACCATTGAAAAACTGGTGCTGAATTATCCGGGTTTGCTGAATGTTGAAAATGCGGTGGCTGCTTCTGCGCTGTCGCTTTTGGCTGGTGTTTCTCCTGAAGAAATTCGTAGTGCACTGGCTACCTACGCCGGTGTTAAACGGAGGTTCGATATTCATCTGAAAAACGAAAACTTTGTACTGATTGACGATTATGCGCATCACCCGGAAGAACTTCGGGCAACGATTCAATCGGTACGCGATATTTATAAAGACCGGACATTGACTGGCGTGTTCCAGCCGCATCTTTACAGTCGCACCAACGATTTTGCTGAAGGTTTTGCCCGCAGCCTCGATTTGTTGGATGAGATTGTGCTGCTCGATATTTATCCGGCTCGCGAGTTGCCGATGGAAGGAGTTACTTCAGGATTGATTTTCAGGCAAATAAAAAATATAAATAAGAAATTGTGCGTTAAGTCTGAGCTAATTGGACTGGCGGCCACGTTTAAACCGGGAATAATAATCATGATGGGAGCGGGTGATATTGATACGCTGGTTGAACCGGTAAAAGAGCAATTGTTGAAGCATGAGGATTTTTAAAAAGATATTGATCATTTTGGGATGGATTTGCCTGGTGGGAGCTATCGGGTTTACAATTTACTACGCTTACATGCAACGCGAAGCTGTAAGGTGTCAGGAGATTGTAGTGAATATCAATCCCAATTCACCAAAATTTCTGGACGAAGCCGAAATTATTGACATGATCGAAAAATCGGGCGACATGATTGTCGGAAGCAGACTTTCAGCCATCAATATCAATAAACTGGAAACGAAATTGAGCTCGTCATCGTCACTGGCCAATGTGCAGATTTTCAAAAAGGTTGAGTCGAAAGGCTTGTCGTTTAAGGGAAAGCTGGTGGTTAGCCTCGACGAACGGACTCCGATTATCCGGATAAAAAATTCGACGGAAGACTATTATATGGACATGGATGGAAACAAAATCCCTACTTCTCCAAAATATGTCGAGCGGATTATGATTGCTTCAGGAACAATTCCTGATCCTGAAATTTTGAAAAGCCTGTTGAAAATGGCTGATTTCGTGAATAAAGATGATTTTTGGAGGGCGCAGATCGAACAGGTTTTTGTTCAGGCCAATGGCGAATTGCTGTTGTTGCCGCAAGTAGGCGATTACCTGATCGAATTTGGGACTCCGGACGATTGTGCCGTGAAATTGAGAAACTTAAGAGCAGTTTACCAGCAAGGTTTTAAAAATCTGGGCTGGAACAAGTATAGAACTATCAGTGTGAAATATCGGAACCAGGTTGTTTGTACAAAAAAGTAGATTATGGACAAGAACGAAAAAATTTTTGCAGCAGTAGATATCGGATCTACAAAGATTGTGGCCCTTGCAGGAAAAAAGAACGAAGAGGGAAAAATCCAGATCGTTGGACTTGGACATAGTGCATCAAGAGGTGTTAAACGTGGTGTTATCCTGAATGTTGAAGAAGCATTTGCTGCAATCAGCGATGCGCTTGGACAGGCGGAAAAAGAAAGTGGGCACGATATCGAGAATGTTTTTGTGAACATCTCCGGTCAGCAACTGACCACACTGACCACACGTCAGCAAAGAGTGTTGGGGCGCGATCATTGTGTGTCGGAATCCGATATCGACCAGATGATGCAAATGGCTCAGCAGATCAACCTGACCGAAGGAATGTCGATCTATCACATTAATCCTGAGTTTTATACGATTGATGGGGAGTCTGGAATTACTAATCCTGTTGGAACTATTGGCGAAAAAATCGAGGCGAATTTTAAAGTTCACGTTGCACCTGATTCCTATCAGCGTAACATCGACATGTGTTTCAATCGTGGTTCTATACAGGTTCAGAAAGCCATTCTCGATCCGATAGCCTCTGCCGAAGTGGTACTGACTGATGAAGAAAAAGAGACTGGTGTTGCACTAGTTGATATCGGTGGTGGAACAACGAAGATTTCCATATTTTACGAAGGCGTACTTTGTCACACTTCGATGGTTCCGTTTGGCGGAAACGTGGTGACTATGGACATTAAAGAAGGATGTTCCATAACTGTGAGGCAGGCTGAATCGCTGAAAGTTCAGTTTGGACAGGCCATCGCTGATTTTGCTCCCGAAGATAAAGTGGTAACTATCCCGATTAACGGATGGGAACCGAAACAAATATCCTTTAAAAGTCTGGCTCACATTATTCAGGCCCGTATGGAAGAAATCGTGGTTCAGTTCTTTTATCAGATCCGCAAATCGGGTTATGCAGATAAACTGGGCGCCGGAATTGTAATTACGGGAGGAACTTCACTTCTACCGAATATGGGACAGTTGGTTAAATTTCATACCGGGTTCGATGTTCGGGTCGGAAAACCAAGCATGCATACGTTTGTTGCAACAAAAGGCATTAACGATCCACGGTTTGCAACAGCTTTGGGATTGCTAAAACTGGCTTCGGAAGAAGATGGATTAAACGGGAAGAATGGACGACGGAAGCTGAAGAAAATGAAAGTAAAGTCAAACGAGCCTGGAATATTAACAAAAATGCAGAATAAAATTGTTCAGGGTGTAATTGGGTTCTTCGAAGAAGTCCCAGCAGATACGGAAATGACTTAAGCATAAATATAATCAAGTCTGCCTTATGATCGATGAATTATTTAACTTCGGATTAGACCGCGCAAACTCTTCCATCATCAAGGTTATTGGTGTTGGGGGTGGAGGGTGCAATGCCGTCAAAAACATGTACGAGGAGGGCATTGAAGGTGTAAACTTCATGGTTTGCAATACAGATGCACAGGCCATGCAAAACAATCCTGTGCCGGTACGAATACAGCTTGGTGTCACGCTCACAGGTGGTCGCGGTGCGGGTAACCTGCCACAACAGGGCGAACAAGCCGCCATTGAAAATCTGGACGACATCCGCGAAGTGTTGGAAGGTACTACCAAGATGGTGTTTATCACCGCCGGAATGGGAGGTGGAACCGGAACCGGGGCTGCCCCGGTAATTGCCCGGCTGGCGCGCGAATTAGATATTTTGACCATAGCTGTGGTAACAATTCCTTCGCGTTCGGAGGGAAAACGACGGTTCGATCAGGCGCTTGAAGGAGTTGAAAAGTTGAGAGAACATGTAGATAGCATGTTGGTTGTAAGCAACGAAAAACTACACAAAATATACGGGAATCTCCCTGCCTCCCAGGCATTCAAAAAAGCCGACAATATTATTACCACTGCGGTAAAAGGGGTTGCTGAGATTATTACACTTCATGGAAATATCAATATTGACTTTGCCGACGTTAGTACAGTAATGGCCGGAAGTGAAGTTTTCATCATGGGAACAGGTTTGGCCGAAGGTCCGAACCGCGCTATGAATGCCGTAAGACAGGCGCTCGAATCGCCTTTGCTTGATAGCAGCAGCATTCGCGGAACAAAAGACATTCTGCTCAATATCATCTCCGGAACCGAAGAGGTGACCATGAGCGAGATTGGCGAAATCATCGATTATTTGCAGGATGAAGCCGGTCAGGATGCCACGATTATCTGGGGAAATGGAACTGACGCAAAATTGGGTGATCAAATTAGTGTAACCATTATAGCTACCGGTTTTGATGTGAATCCGAACCGTTTGTTTCAGGCGCCGGTTGAGATGGTCGAATTACTAACTGATGATTCGGGTTTCGAAATCAATCTGGAAGATGAATTCATGTTTGATAAACCTGAGCCCATAATCCAAAAGCCTGAACCGGTTCGACAGCCACAATACCAGGCCGTAACCACGAAGAAGAAATCAAAAAAGGAAAAGAAACGGTTAGTGGATGAATCGAATCCGGAAGTAGCCAATGTTGACGGATGGTTCTTCAGGCAGTTTACGAAATTCTTTGACGATAAGGACGGTTCAGATACGCCGATATCAGAAGAGAATAATAATAATCAGTAGAATTTATAAACACGAAAAAAATAGACTATCATGTCAAACGAAATTATGAATTTTGATTTAACCGTAAATTCCGGTTCAATCATCAAGGTAATCGGAGTCGGTGGCGGCGGTGGAAATGCCGTTAATCACATGTATTATCAGGGGATTCGTGATGTGGATTTTATGGTTTGTAACACCGATGCACAGGCGTTGATAAACAGTCCGGTTCCGTATAAAGTTCAGTTGGGCTCGTCGCTCACCGAAGGTCGTGGTGCAGGGAATAAACCGGAAACAGGTCGTGATTCGGCAATCGAAAATATAGAAGATGTAAAACAAGTGCTTCGCAATAATACCAAGATGGTATTTATTACTGCCGGAATGGGCGGTGGTACAGGTACTGGTGGCGCTCCTGTTATTGCACAGGCTGCCCGCGAGCTTGGCATACTCACTGTTGGTATTGTTACGATTCCTTTCCGGAACGAGGGGCGTCGTCGTATTAAACAGGCCGTTGAAGGTATTGCTGCAATGGAAGCCCATGTGGACTCGTTGCTGGTTATTAACAACGAACGCATTCGCGAAATGTACGGCGATTCGAAGATCTCGGACGCTTTTGCCAAAGCCGATAATATTTTAACCACAGCAGCCAAAGGAATCGCCGAAATCATCACAGTACCCGGCTATATCAATGTGGATTTTGCCGATGTTGAAACGGTGATGAGAAACAGCGGTGTGGCCTTGATGGGAACAGGTATTGCTTCAGGAGTAAACAGGGCTGTAATTGCGGTAGAACAGGCTTTAAATTCGCCTTTGCTGAATAACAACGATATTATGGGCGCCCGCAACATCCTGTTGAATATTACTTCAGGAATTGAAGAAATTACCATGGACGAAATTGGCGATATTACCGATTTTGTTCAGGAAAAAGCGGGGAACTCGGCTGACCTGATCTGGGGAAATGGTGTTGACGAATCGTTAGGCGATAAAATTTCGGTAACCATTATTGCCACAGGATTCAGCACGAGCAGCATTCCTGAAATGGTGATCAATCAAAATCAGGAAAAGACTTACCATACCTTGATGGATGATTCATCGGATATTATTCCAAAGATCAAAACCGAAACTAAGGTGTCGATGGAAAATGAGCTTTACGGTTCGAAAAGTGTAAAGCAAAAAACCTTCGAATTTGAAATTAATACCGGTGGTTATGATGAGTTCGAAGAATTGTATGGAAATAACCATTCAAAGAAGGAATCATATGGAGAAGCCACTGAACCAGTCGATTTCGCACAAACGTCGGAAGAAACTGTTGACGAACTGGAAAACATCCCGGCCTACCGCAGAAAAAACTCAAAACTTTTTAGCTTTAAAAAAAAAGTAGATGAGAAATTTTCACGGTTTTCAATTTCTCCGGATGAAAATAATAATGTAGTTTTGCGGGACAATAACTCGTATTTGCACGATAACGTTGATTAATTTTAAATAAAATGGGTTTATTTGAACAGATAAGTAGCGACATTATTGCCGCGATGAAGGCTAAAGAGAAGGAAAAGCTCGAAGCATTGCGCGGAATCAAGAAAGTAATGATCGAAGCGAAATCGGCCGCAGGTGCAACAGGGGAATTAACTGATCAGGAATGCCTGAAAATCATTTCTAAACTGGCTAAACAGGGAGCAGATTCTGCCGCTATTTATAAAGAGCAGGGACGTGTCGATCTGTATGAACAGGAAATTTTTCAGGTGAAGATTTTTGAAACCTATCTTCCTGCTAAAATGTCGGATGCAGAGTTAACCGAAAACATTCTGTCGATAATTACTGAAGTTGGTGCCTCGGGCATGAAGGATATGGGAAAAGTAATGGGAATAGCTTCCAAAAAGCTGGCCGGTCTGGCCGAAGGGAAAGATATTTCGGATAAAGTGAAAGCGTTGTTGAGCTAAAGATAGAATGTCGGGACTTGAAATCTCAAGTTTTGTGCATTTGGGGTGGAAAAAAGGAAAGCGGGCAGAGGCCCGCTTTCTATTTTTATAAATTGCTGTAATTCTTATCTGTTGACCGGAGTAAGTCCTTTTTTTTATACTAATATTTCCAAAAACCTGAATACGAGACTCCAAGCAGTAAAGCCAGGTTGTTCCCATACATTGATCCCCGATCTCCTGAAATTCCAAGACTAATTTGTGTGTTTTTTATAAATTTTGCAGCCGTTGATGTCTCCAGTTGCCAGGATAGTTGTCTTTTGTAGCTGGTGTATATGGGGGCAGTATGACCGAAATTTTCAGAATAGGCGAGGGTTAACCGATAATTGACCGTTTTTATACTTCCTTTTCCGGAGAAATAATAAAGCCGAACGGTATTGTTGATTATAGTCGTTGAGCCATCTTTATTGTATTTGGGAGATGTGAGCCAGGGATTTCCAATCGTCATCCTTTTATAACTCCATCCATTTGGGATCAAACTGTTCCCGTAATATCCATCCTGTCCGCCATAAATAACACCATCGAGGTCGTGCCAGGGGCCATTTTGATCTGTTGTACTTAAATATTCAAAAACGAAATGGTTTAAGAGATTAAATTTTCTAAGTTTTACCGACATCCCCCACAATCCATCTTCAATGGTGGGTGTGTTGGTAATAAACTTTTTTACAGGGGAATCTTCGGCTATGCTTTGCCAATAGAAGGACGCAACAACAGATTTCAACTTCAGATCCAATCCAAGGTTCTGTGAAATGATATGGTTTCCCAGGGCATTTTCCTGATCTGACCAATTGGCGGATGAACTTCCGCTGCTACCCATGAAAATGCGAAGATAATTATTCAGGTTCGCTGGCATAGATCCATAAACACTCGATTGACCGCCCCATTGTGCCACATGCTGTATTCCATACGATAAGTTTACCGGAAACGAACCGCCCAGGCGGATATAGGCATATTTGTGATGAAGCAATAAACCTTTAAGGTCTTTCTGATTCTCAAACCAACCATGCGAAATACCCCCTTTAATTTCAACAAAACCTTTAGTATAAGGTATCGCAATATAATTGTTTGATTCGATTGAGAGTTTGGGCATAGGTCTGCTGTTTTGCGACCACAACATTCCTCCACTCGAAAGTTCTTCATCCTGATTGCCAAATACCTGCCGTTTGTAACCCGCATAAACGTTTACGAAGTATACCTTACCCTGAGCATAGAGTTCTCCGGGGAAAAGCCTGGTTTCTGTTTTGGAAACATTTCCATCGATTTCCAGACCAAAACCATAGTCAAATTTGTTTTGGTTTTTCGCCTCTTTATGTAAGGTTCCCCATATAGCCAATGCGTTTGGTGAAATGCTGTATCGATCGTATTGGTTTGCTGTTGATAAGAAAGGTGCTGATGTTCCGGTTCCTCCGGTAAAGCGGCTGTTAATCGAATAACTGATCGTATCCGGGCGGTTTTGGGCCTGAAGCAAAACGGTTGCCAGTAAGAAAATCAGTATTGGATAATATTTTATTTTCTTCATGTTTTTATTCAGGGTTGAAACATCCATACATCTGATTTTCGCTCCGAATCATCTTCGCCACCCACCACATAGCCTTTGCCATTGATTGTAAATGCAACAACATTCTGCCGGGCTCCACCAGGGAAATCACCGCAATTACTCCATTCGTTGGTCAATGGATCATATTTAACCACGTCCGACAGTAGTTTGCCTCCATTTAATGACCCGTTCCAGTAGCGACCCAGCATGATATATCCTTGCCCGTTAATGGATATTCCTTTTGATAAAACCCGTACTTTGGGTAAATCTGCGACACGGTTCCATGAGTCTGTTTCGGTATGGTAGCAATAAAAGTCTTTGTACCGTTCAATGTCGTATCCGGTTCCGACAAATAAATTCTTCCCAATAGCAAAACCGGCGGTACCCGATCGTTTCACCGGACAATCTTTTAAACGGGTCCATTCATTGGTTTTTGGATTGTATTTGTAGGTATCTGGTTTATATTGAGTGCTTGTATAACCTTCTGTGGTATATATACAGTCATCGATTACAGCAGAGAACAAATCGTTCGAGGCCTTTCCCGGAAATGAGGCCACTTGTTTCCATGTGTCATTTTTGATGTCATATTCCCAAAAATCAGTATAAATGGGGCCGGTATATGGCGCAATAGCACCCAGACCAACATAGGCTTTATCTCCGATTACTCCGGCAATTGCTTTTACTCTTGCTGCGCCGGGGAAATCAGTCTTTCGTATCCATTGATCGGTTTGACTGTTGTATTCCCATAAATCTTTTAGAAAATCAACCTTCCATCCCGATCTTCCCATGCAGATATAGGCTTTATCCTGGTAGGTAAATGAGGTTGCCGATGCACGGGCTGCTCCCGGAAAGTCGTTCAGTTGTTTCCAGTCGCTGATTGGAGTTAAATCAAACTTTTGGCAGGCAACTAAAAGAAGAATACATATAAGTTGGCACCCACGCCTTATTTTAGAATCCATATTTTCACAATAGTATGATATTCAAAATGTGAAATCCTTTAGCTCCTGCAAAATTTGGTACTAAAGGATTTCATGAGAGAATAATTTAATGATGGGGAGATGTCCGAATGAACGAAGTGCTCATTTTAATTTGTAATAATATTCAGAGACTGTTTAAATTTAATTTTAATCTAAATACTCACCCCGTCGCATCTTCGATGCTTTGCCCCTCTCTACACGTAGAGAGGGGCAAAGTCCGATTTATCGGGCTTGGGGTGAGTGAAAAATGAAGAATTTTAACAAAAACAATTACAATAAAAATTTTAAACAGTCTCTCACTTTTAAGACCCCAAAAGCTAATAAAACAGATGAAAGGTGAAGAGATGGAATGTATTAATCATTTTTTTTAAAACTGACTTGCCATTCTTTTTGACAGTTGGTTCTGCCGGATATTCCTTTGATTCTTTTTGATCTTCCAAACCGTGAGTTCCAGAGGTGTTAATTGTCGGGTTGGTGTGTTTCGATTCTTTCTGGATATTGGACGTCCGAACGTTGTCGAGTACCTCAAATTGTGAGTTTTTTGATTCGAATTCAGGAACTATCTTTTTCATCCGGGTAACAATCTGCCACTCATCTTCCACGTTCAGGTTTTTCAGTAATTCGATGATGCTGGCTTCTGATGCAGCATAATTGAGTGATCTGATTTTTCCAATCTTGATCTTCTTGTTGCTTGTGGCAAGGGTTTCTTCCTTATCTGCAAGCAATTCCTCATACAATTTTTCGCCCGGACGCAGACCTGTTTCCAAAATAGGGATTTCTGTATGTGGTATAAAGCCTGACAACGAAATCATTCGTTCAGCTAAATCATAAATGCGGACAGGTTCTCCCATGTCAAATAGATAGATCTCCCCTCCATTTCCCATAAAACCGGCTTCCATAACCAATTGGCAAGCTTCCGGAATGGTCATAAAATAGCGGATGATATCCTTGTGTGTAACAGTTACCGGTCCACCCTTACTGATTTGTCTTTTGAAGATAGGAATAACTGAACCATTCGAACCCAATACATTACCAAAACGAGTGGTAATAAACTGGGTTTTCATATCGGGATGCTGAGATATGGCCTGGATATAGATTTCGCAAATTCGTTTGGTTGCCCCCATCACATTGGTGGGATTCACTGCCTTGTCTGTCGAAATCATTACAAATTTTTCTACGCCAAATTCTACCGCAAGATCGGCGATGTTCCGCGTGCCGCCCACATTGTTGCGGATCGCCTCGTAGGGCTGAAGCTCCATGATCGGCACATGTTTATAGGCAGCTGCATGATAAATAATATGGGGCTGACATTTGCTGAAGATTCGTCGCATTTCACGGGCATTAGTCACATCGGCAACATAAGCGTGTAACTGTACCTGACCTAGAATTGGCAAAATTTCATTGGTGATCTCAAAGATGGCTGATTCTGCCTGGTCAACAATCATTATACTTTCAGGATTCAGATACACCAATTGTCTGACGATTTCGGATCCGATTGAACCAGCGCCACCGGTTACCATAACCCGTTTCCCTGCAATGCCTCTGCTGATAGACTCCACTTTCATTGAAATGGGTTCCCTTCCTAACAGGTCTTCGATTCTTACATTGGTAATCTTTCCTTCATCCATTTTACCATCGAGTAAGTTGGATGGATCTGAAACTTCTTTTACTTTTAGTCGATTGGCCAGACATTGGTCAACAATTTCCCTTTTTCGTCCAATTTCTATTTGGGGACCCGATATGGCCAGAATCATTTCCTGTACTTTTTGTTCCTGAATCACATTGCCGAATGCCTTTTCCGGAGAAAATACCGTCACTCCGCCAATCCGGCTGTTCCACAGACTGGGATTGTCATCGATAAAACCAATAATGTTGTAGTGGATATTGGTGTCTTTAATGATCACACTTTTCGCTATGCTACCCATTACACCGGCTCCATAAATCATGACATTAATAGTGTCGTTTGGTTTTGCAAGCAAGTTTCGGTAGGTAAACTGTACCCCAAAGCGAAATGATACCATCAGGAAAACGGAAAGAAAATAATGAACGATGATTATTGACCAGGGGATAAGCAGTACTTCAGCGATATGATGACCAAAAAAGCTAAGCAAAAAATAGCCGCCTGAAAAGATTAGATGTGCCTTTGCAACGATTAATGCATCTTGCATGGTAGAATGTCGAAGTATTCCCCGGTGAGGCTTGAAAATAGCCGCAGAAAGCAAGAAGAAGGGGAGTCCTGTCAGGAATTGTACCAGCATCATAGGTACATCCACATGTTCAGAAAAGAGGTTGAATCGGAGCAGGTATGTTAAAAGAAACGACGATGAGGCAATCACTGCATCTACCATCAGGATAATCCATCGGGGTAAAAATCCTTTGTCGATTAATTCCTTTAATTTTATTCTCATGTTATAAGTCTTTCTTACGTTAAAATAAACGTAAAGATTATACTAACGATTGCGTGTTTTTTTATAATTCGAATCGATTTATTGAATCGATTTAAAGAGAATGAATGCGAGCACTTTGTTATAGAAACGATTAATCGAGGAACTTATTATTGGATTATTCTTTAAGTTTAGTGATTGAAGAAAATACCCAAAAAAATTCCACTACAAATTTAGTGATAATAATGTCTAAAGAAATCTTAGATCAGCAGCGTGAACCCTAAAAATAAATGAAAGGTCTGTTTTCTTATTCGAATGGTTTGATTTGGGATATGAATGAGCTATTTTTTTTTCTCTCTCAAGTGATTTTCGCAATGGATATATCTCTTCTCTGTTGGTAAAATTGCTTTTCGAGATCAAGGAAAGGTGATACAGGCAATATCTTAGTTTACTAGTCATTGCGAGGTACGAAGCAATAGATCAGTCACGGTTTGATTGCCACGCTCCATTTCATTTCGATCACAATAATGTTATAATCTTTGTATGCCGTCATTGCGAACCTCGTGAAGCAATCCCTTGTTAGATATGAAATTGCCCTCGACTAGCTCCGGGAACAGCGTGAACCACTCTGCACTCAGGGTCGTACCACAGTTATATTCCACATTCTTCTCAATAATGCTGTTCTTCATCAATGCGCCATTGCAACTTGTTTCGAAATTAGTTTTTGCGGAGTGAATGACTAATAAAGATGATTTTATAAGGGTTATTCATGATTTAATATAGCTTATTGATTATTAAAAGTGATTATGATGTGAATTATTGTCATTATTCGGTGATTAAAAATAAAAATTAGCTGAAATAATGTCAGTTATGTGTGAAATGAGGTCTTTACTTTGTTGATTATGGATTATTTTAATTGGCTTATATTTGATGAATATCTGATTATAATGATTAATCAATTGAAATTAGTCTGATTTATGATATTGTAAAAATATATGTAAAAACATATTGTATATTTGAATTTATTATTATAAATTAGTTGGAGTACAGAAATTGCATTCAATCTACTCGTTTTGCTGTTTCCACCCTATGTCTTTATTAACAGCCTGGTATTTTTCTGCATTATAATTATTTGCAATATTCTGATAGGATAAGGGTGAGATCAGTTCGAGGGGTAGCACTGGATGTGCTTTTATTAATCCATTAAAAATTATAAGCTATGAACATGATTCAAATTAACAAGTCGCGGATGTATCGTGCGACGAACCTGATTTTAACGAATCATTCCGATTTGTTTGCCCAATTGGGTGATTTGGTACTGGCCCATCAGCGATTACAGGAAGGATTGGATTTAATTGATCAAAACCGGCAGGTGCAGGAGGCTGATACCTCCGGTCTGACCAAAAGCAAAACTGAAAAGCGAAATGAATTGATCCGAAGGATCTCTCAATTTTCTGCTGCGCTGATGGCTCATGCCACATCAACCAAAATGGTTGAATTAAAAACGAAGGCAACTTATACAGTCTCCGACCTGAAAACCTCTCCCGATCCGGTGTTATATGACATTGGTATTTTATTGCTTACCCTGGCTATTAAATATAAAGCGGAACTTGCAAAATATTTTGTTGGGGATGCTGAATTCACTGGCCTTGAAAATATGTTGGCCGACTTTAAACTAGCTATCCCGCAGCGTCGGGTGGCGACTTCGATCTCAAAAGTATCGACAGGCAATATTGGGGAAACATTTAATGAAATAGATAAACTACTAAAAGACGAAATTGATATTTTGATAGCGCCTTTCCAGTTTATTCATGCCGATTTTTACAAGGAATATAAAAGTGCCCGTAAAATAGTGAATTACTCTGGTCGAGGAGGCGGTAACGCTGAAAACGGAGATAAGCCTGCACCAGAGGATAGTTAACCTGAGCCTTTATCGCTGAACACCGCTTTCGTATTTTTAATACAGGGGCGGTGTTTTTTTTTAAGCATAGCTTTAAGTACTGTCGTTTGCAATGATATTTTATTGGAGAATCATTGTGAATGAAGCAATCTCTCGTTTGATTTGAGATCGTCAAACTGCTGACAATGAATTAATGTTTCACCCCTTTACTCATCAAAACAGAGGTAAATGTAAGTCGGATTATTTTTAAATCGAAAAATAGCGATTTGCGTTCTAAATACTCTTTTTCATAAGCTACTTTTTCTTCCAAAGAGATTTCATCCCGTCCATTGATTTGTGCCCAACCCGTTATGCCCGGTTTTAACTTTTCTACGCCAGCAGCAACACGTAATGCCATTAAATCATTCTGATTATATAATGCAGGACGCGGACCTACGAAAACCATTTCACCCCTAATGATATTAATCAAATTAGGCAGTTCGTCGAGGCTTAGCTTTCGAAGAAGCCCACCAGTTTTTAATAGGTATTGTTCTGGGTTTTCCAATAAATGAGTGGCTACATTGGGAGTTTCTTTTTTCATGCTTCGGAATTTATAGATCGGGAAAAAGGTGTAATTAACTCCAACCCGTTTCTGCTTAAAGAATACGGGAAAGCCATCCTCCAGAATGATCGCTATTTCAATAAGTACAAAGACAGGCGATAATAAAATAATTAGTACAGACGCGATTAGTCGGTTAAGCATGTTGGTTAATTATAATGGTTAATTCAATAAGGATTGAACGCTGCGATGAACTGCTAACTTTTAAACGATTCCATCGTCTTTCTTAATCCGTCTTTTACCGTAACAGGCATCTTCTCAATTTCCAATGCCGTTTTAAGCTTTCGGTTGGAAACCACATACGATTCGGTTAGTTTTTTTAATCGTTCGCTATTTAAAGGTAAATGAAGGAAATCGCCGGTGCGTGCAAGTGCTTTAATAAATCCAACCGGAACACTCCAAATCATTGTTTTTTTGTTTTGTGAATCCGCCATAATTCGAATCAGTTCATTGGTCGACAAGGCTTCATCATCAGCAACCTGGTAAATGCCCGGTTCTATGTCTTTTTCGATGAGTTGTTGAATAACAAACTGGAGGTTCTCAATTGCACAGAACGAACGTTTGTTCTCATAAGCGCCCAATGGCCAGGGAAGTCCTTTTTGTTGAACCAGATACAAGAGGTTTAGATTTCCCTTGTTTCCCGGACCATGAATCATACAGGGGCGAAGGATGTAAACCCGCTTCACGAGTTTCGGGTTTCGGGTTTCGGGTTTCGGGAGATGATCTCCTTCGATACTGCCTTCGACAGCTTCGCGCTCAGGCAGTGGATCTTCCGACTTCTGACTTCTAACTTCTAACTTCTGACTTTGCAAATATTGCTCTGCTGCCATTTTGCTTTCACCATAAGGCCCTTTGGGGGCAGGAGTAACATCTTCAGTTAATACATCTCCATGAACTTCATCGGCTGCTGCTTTTACAGAACTAAAAAAGATAAACTTGCTTGCGTTCGATGTTAAAAACCAATTGAAAATTTGTTGTGTTAATCCGGTATTAATGTCAAAATAGACCTGTGCATTGGTTTGGTTTTTTGTGTCGTGTGCTTTGCCTGCCAAATGAATAACCACATCAACCGGTGGCATTTGCTCCAACTCATTCCATGCAAAAGTCTTAATAACTCCATCCTTTGGAGGCGAAACAATATCTAAACCGTAAATAGTATGCTGTTGCTTTAGTCTAGACACTAAATTGCTTCCTACAAAACCATGAATACCGGTGATGAGTATATTCATTTATTTAAGATTGTAGAATTTTTTATACCATTCCACGGTTTCTTTTGCACCTTCCATGATATTTTTATTGGGTTTAAATCCCATATCTTTTTGAAGACTGGTTGTATCTGCATTTGTTTGATAGACATCCCCTAGCTGCATAGGTAAAAAAATCTTCTCTGCGGACTTACCTGTTGCATTCTCTATGGCCTTAATAAAATCCATTAATTTAACAGGATTGGAATTCCCTATGTTATATATCCGATAAGCACAAGTTGAAGAATCCGGATCCGGATCTTGGGCATCCCATTGGGGATTGGGTGACGGAATTGTATTAAGTACACGCAATACCCCTTCTGCTATATCATCTATAAAAGTAAAATCGCGGAGCATATCTCCATTGTTGAAAACCTTAATTGGACGATCGTGTAAAATGGCATCTGTAAAAAGGGAAGGTGACATATCAGGTCTTCCCCAGGGGCCATAAACCGTAAAAAAACGTAATCCGGTAGTAGGTACATCATAAAGATGACTATAAACGTGAGCCATCAATTCATTCGATTTTTTAGTTGCTGCATATAAGCTGACCGGGTGGGCAATACTGTCACTTTCTGAAAAAGGAACTTTCCCGTTTAGTCCATAAACACTACTTGAACTAGCATAAACCAGATGTTGTATTTGATGATTTCTGCACCCCTCCAGGATATTTAAAAAGCCAACCACGTTACTCGAAACATAGATATCCGGGTTTTCTATGGAATGCCTGACGCCTGCCTGAGCTGCCAAATGACAGACCCGGTCGAATTTTTCATTGGCAAATAACATTTGCATAGCCTGTTTATCTTCCAGATTCATGCGGATAAACCGGTAGTTGGAATATTTACTGCTTTGAACAAACTTATACCAGTTAATTTCTTCCTTTACGATTCCTGCTAATGATAACCGACCATATTTAAGGTTTACATCATAGTAGTCATTCAGGTTATCTAAACCAACAACTTCGTCTCCTTGTTCCAATAATCGTTGTATCACGAACGATCCTATAAAACCTGCGCTACCGGTTACTAATACCTTCATTCCTATTTAGTTGTTAATTGCTTATAAATTTCTAAATGTTTTATTATCACGTTTTCAATGGAAAAGTCTTTTTCGGCAAGAAGTCTTGAATTCTTCCCCATTAATATTCTTAATTGGGTATCGTCAAAAAGCTTTTTTAAACGTTCTGCCAATACTTTACTATTTTTGATCGGTATCAAAAATCCATTGTACCCTTCAATTACTGTTTCTTTACAACCAATCGAATTGGTAGTTATTATCGGACGTCCAATGGCCGTAGCTTCGATCAACGACTTTGGTAATCCTTCTTTGTAATAGGAAGGAAATGCAACAATATGAGATGACTTTAGCAAATCCAATACATCAGTCCTGTACCCGAGCCAGGAAATATACTCCCCATCACAAACGGCTTTTAGCTCGTTTTCTCTAATGGCATTTGGGTTGTCATCAATACCACCGCACAACAGAAACTGAACTTTATTTCTGTATTCACTTTTTAGCAGATTAGCCGCTTCCGTTAAAAAAAAGATCCCTTTTTCCGGGATCATACGTGCAGTTAATAAAACCTTTATTTTTCCGTCGGTAGGTTCAGGTGTATAGCAAAACTGATTTAAATCCACTCCTGATCCCTTGATCATGCAAGCCTGATCTTCTCTGATGATATGATTACTTAGAAAAAGGGTCTTATCTTCATTATTCTGAAAAATAACAGCTAAATTGTTGCGATGGTGTGAATATCGAAGAACCTGAATGAATGTTTTTGATAAAACAGAACTGTTTCCTTCTGAAAAAAATATCCCTAATCCACTTACCGCATTCACAATCCCCATAACTTTAGCCAGCTTGGCGGCAAGAGTACCCCATAAAATTGTTTTCAAACCAACATGATGGACTAAATCCGGTTTTTCCTTTCTGTATAGATTATACAAAAAAAATAAGGTTGATAACTCTTCAAAGATGTTTTTACCGGAACGACTCATAGGTAAATCAATCACTTTCAGGCCCAAACCTTCTATCACTGATTTCATTCCGGTATTGTTTGTTACAATGGTCACATCATAGCCTTCTTTTTGAGCCGCTAATGCAATCTCTTTACGATGAGAAAGGAAAAACCAGTCAACATTAACAATGACGAATATTTTAACTGAATTTATCATGAAAATGGTTTGTTGGGTTGAAACAAAAGATAGAATAAATTCTCTTACTCAATAGATATGTTTTTATTTCGAGATTGTTCTTTTTTAACTTTTATAACCTCCTGAGGGAAGAGTTTATTTTTGGTACTCATTTCATCTTTATATATTTGAATATTTTTAAATGTTGTTTTTGGACCAAAATCAATTATTTCACTTTCTAGAGGTTGTTTATTGTTATACCACTTTGGATTATTCACTTCTATTGAACCAGATAATGAAACTTTGTTTGTGAAATCGCCTCTGATACCTACACTTGTCATCCAAAAAGCTATAAAGGATTGTTTGTCAATATGATTTTCTATTTTGATTCTAACGTACTTGATAGACTTGGAAGGGAGATTATTTAATGCAATTAAAATCCCGGCTCTTGCATTATTTATGGTAATTGGATTACTGATAAGAATATTATCTATTGTTGCTTTATCTGTATTTGGCTCAATATCAATGCCTGCCATTGGGGATGTTCCATTTGTATTCGAAATAACTGGATCTATTATTTGAATATTTTTACCATCGGTAATGGATATCCCGTTTCTTCGACAAGAGTTAATATTTGCATTAATTATTTCAATTCTATCACAAGTATTCGATTCATCCCCACCTATATAAATTCCATCTCCCCAGCAATTAGAAATCAAAGGAGAAATTATTTTAATATTTTTTGCTGCTGTTATTTGCAACCCAAATCCCCATTCCCCTTTATTCCCTTGATGTTGATAGCGCTCACCTATAATAACGGGTGAGTTTATAACTACGTTACTTACATTGTATATTTTTAGAATAGCATAATTTTCAAGCGAGTTTGGTTTCATTAACAAGCGTGATTTCTTTTGAAAAACTATTTGGCTGTTACTTTTTGCTATTAATCCCTTTTCATTAATTAAAATTGGAAAATTCGGCATTAAAACGTTTGTATTTTCATCAATACCCTTCTGAATAAATTTTGTATAGTCTTTACTGCCATCTGTTATAAATCCTTGGGGCAGAAGTTTAGTCAAATCATAGAATGAAGTTTGGGTAATAATTTGAGTCGCTTTTTCGCTTTTAATATTCTTTGTTGAAAAGTAATGACTATCGTTTCGCAAATTTATATTCTGGACGAAAAGTGGATTATTAAGAAAGAAGATTAGAAGACCTAGGGAAAATAGTTTTAACATGTCTATACGATATATAATTTTTTTGAATAAGACTTCGTGTAAATTTGACATGCTAACAATCTGCTATTTAAAATTATACTAAACTGCTTTATTTATAAAGTCTTCAAAAAGGCTCAAATAATTGTTGTAGTCAAACATATTAGACAACTTACAATATGATTTCATTTCTTTTATTGTTTCTTTATTTACTTTAAGAGCCTCTAATAAATCATTTTCAAAATGAATATTGGAAGACGTATCAAGTAAGAAACCTGTCTTTCCTGGTGAAAAATAGTCTTTGATATTACTGGATGGGTTTGTTAATACGGGTGTTCCGCAAGAAATTGATTCTACATATTTAGTCGGGAAACCTGCCATGTTAGTAAGATTATTGTCTCTTATGAAAATCTGATAATCAGCATTGTGTATTTTTGTTAAAGTGTCTATATGTGAAAGTCTTCCTTCAAAAATAACATATTCATCAATATTCTCAAGTAGAATTTCATTCTTGAACTGTTCCAAATACTCATTTTTAGTTATTCCTACAACACAAAATATAAATTGTATAGTTGATGTTTTCTTAATTTTTGATAAAATCCCAATAATCTTATCTATTCTATCCTTTTGTCCTCCTCCAGGTGAACCCGCATAGACTAAAACAATTTTATTTTCATTAATTAAGTTATCCTTCATTTGCCATTTGTTCATTGAAAGATCAACCAACGGTGGCAAGAGTATTAAATTTTCAATTTTAGTTCGATAGAAGTTCAATAGATATTCACTTATCACAATAAGTCCGTCCATTTTCGGATGAAGAAAATGCATTCTGATATACACATCCAGTCCCTTTATTGCTTTATAAATCAAATTACCTTTTGCCTCGTACCATTCCGTACAATCTGCCATCAGGCTGATGTTCTTTTTTGTACAATATTTTCTTAGCCTCATTAATGCGAAAGCAGGATAATTGTATGCAATCAGTATTGATGGTTTTATTTTTTCTAAATCAATTATGCTTTTAATACTTACTAAATAATGAAGCCATTCGGATAATGTTATTGGGTATTTTATTCTGTAATATGTAAATTCCTCAAATAAGTTCTTTGTATTTTGTATAGGCTCTTTTGTTCTCATTGTTTTATCGATACTGATAAAAACAACTTCGTATCCTAAAGTTCGTAATATTTTTGCATTTGCAATTACCCTTTGAGCAGCTGCATTTTTGTCAGGCAATTCAAAACCACCAATATATAAAATCGTTTTTTGTTTTGTTAGGCTCATTTAAATTTGTTATTTATAGGAAAAAAACTATTTGCTCCAAACAACCCGTTTCACATAGTCGGTATAACTCATAATAATCCGTATTACTTTATCCGAAACATTCGGCATTGAATAATCTGCTACTGGATATAGCGCGCGATATTCTCCTCTTTTTTGTGTTTCAAGAATGGACAAACCCTGAAGTATTCTTTCCGAATTTAATCCAACCATCATCACAGATGCTTCTTCCATGGCTTCAGGACGTTCGTGGGCATCACGAATGTTAAGGGCTGGGAAATTCATGATTGAGGACTCTTCCGAAATGGTTCCGCTATCAGACAAAACAACAAATGCATTTTTTTGCAGATGATTGTAATCGTGAAATCCAAGGGGCTTCATCAATTGGATTAAGGGATGAAACTCAATGCCTTTTTCGTTGATCTTGTTCCGCGTGCGGGGATGCGTGGACACGATAATGGGTAATTGGTATTTTTCTGCGATCAGATTTAAAGTAAAAACCAGCTTGTCAAAATTTTCAGAATTGATGTTTTCTTCCCGGTGAGCAGAGATAACAAAATATTTTTCTTTCTCCAACGATAATTTATTAAGAACATCAGAATGATTAATTTGGATCATGTTGGCATTCAGTACCTCAAACATAGGGCTGCCGGTTTTGATAATCCGGTCGGCTGGTAAGCCTTCACGCAAAAGATATTCGCGTGCAATATCGCTGTACGTTAAATTGATATCAGAGATGTGATCCACAATCCGTCGGTTGGTTTCTTCCGGCACACGCTGATCGAAACAACGGTTACCCGCTTCCATATGAAAAATGGGGATGTGGCGTTTCTTAGCCGGAATGGCACACAAACAACTGTTCGTATCGCCAAGCACCAAAAATGCTTCAGGTTGTTCTTTGTCAAGCACCGGATCAATGTTGATAATAATTTGCCCGATGGTGGCAGTAGCATTGGCGCCGGCAGCATTCAGAAAATGATCGGGTTTTCGTAATCCCAGATCGTTAAAGAATACTTCGTTCAGTTCATAGTCATAATTCTGACCGGTGTGTACCAGAACATGATCAATGCTTTCTGTTTGGTCCATTTTTTTGATGACTTCCGATAAACGAATAATCTCGGGACGTGTGCCAACAACAGTTAGGACTTTGAGTTTTTTTACTTCCATTTTTGTATAATTATACTTCTAAAAAAAAGGTATCTGGCTTAGATGGGTCGAACACTTCGTTTACCCACATAACTGTAACCATATCGGTAGTTCCTAAATTTTCAATGTTATGTGTATATCCTACAGGAATATCAACAACTTCCAATTTTTCTCCTGAAACAAAGTATTCAATAACTTCATCTGAATCAATTTTCCTGAAACGGATGGCTCCATTTCCACTGACTACCAAAAATTTTTCATTTTTTGTGTGGTGCCAGTGGTTTCCTTTGGTAATTCCCGGTTTTGAAATATTAATTGAAACCTGTCCGCGATCAGGTGATTTTAAAAATTCAGTAAAGGAGCCCCGGTTATCGGTATTCATTTTCAATGGATAGCTAAAGTCGTCAGTGGGCAAATAACTCAAATAAGTTGAATAGAGCTTTTTTGTAAATGAATCATCTAAATTGGGAACTTGGAGTGTTGTTCTGCTTCCTTTGAATGAGTTCAACAAATCAACTATTTCTCCTAATGTTATTTCGTGAATTAGACTTATTTGTTCGAAATGATCTTTTTTAGTCAGGTTGGTCGGAGTTTTTTTTAGTTTATCAATGAATGAATTTACAACATCATCGATATATATCAGTTTCATTAATACAGAAGGGTCATTTATCTGGATGGGCAAATTGTTGGCAATGTTGTTGCAGAAAGTGGCAATTGCACTGTTGTAGTTGGGGTGGCACCATTTCCCAAATACATTGGGTAACCGATAAATAAATACTGGAATCTTGTTTTCAATTCCATAATCGAATATTAAGTCTTCCCCTGCTTTTTTACTCTGCCCATAAGGATTGTCTAGTTCTGCTTGTATGGATGAACTAATTACAATTGGCGCTTTATTGTTGAATTTTCGAAGATTTTCCAAAAGTTCTGAAGTGAACCCAAAATTACCAGACATAAATTCTTCCTGATTTTTAGGGCGGTTTATTCCTGCCAAATGAAATATAAAGTCGCATTGCTTTGTGAATTCATCTAATAAGCTTTTGCCTGTATCAATGTCAAATTCAAGTAAATCGGCATAACCTTGGTTCCTAAGCTCGGCAATCAGATTTTTCCCAATAAATCCCTTTGCCCCGGTTATTAAAATTTTCATGTGTGTAAATTTTAGTCTAACGTCTTAAAATCTGCGTATTAGCATTTTCTTTTAGTCGAACGGTTCAACGCATGGAATATCCATTTATACATTTTTGGCTTATGCAAACTTTCGCACACTTGGCTATTTCATAATTCCAAATCATTCCTGATTGATTGAAGCTTTAACAGCAATTCTTTCATGCCTTCTTTATCCAGGCGATGCGTGTTATGAGAGTGGTAATCTTCGATCTTTGATATTTCTTCTTCGCCTTCAATGAAATACTTATCATAATTCAAATCGCGTGAATCACAAGGAACCCGGTAATAAGCGCCTCTGTCTTCTGCCTTGGCCATTTCTTCGCGGGTAACCAATGTTTCGTATAGCTTTTCTCCATGGCGTGTACCAATCGTTTTGATTTCACTGTTACCCTTATACAGTTCAATCAGCGCTTCGGCTAATATTTGAATGGTTGCCGCTGGTGCCTTTTGTACAAACAAGTCTCCGTTCTCTCCGTTCAGAAAAGCATAAACGACCAAATCAACCGCATCATTTAAAGTCATCATAAAACGGGTCATGTTGGGATCGGTTACAGTTAGGTTTTTCCCGGCTTTGATCTGATCGACAAATAAAGGAATGACCGAACCCCGTGAAGCCATCACGTTTCCATAACGGGTACAGCATATCGTTGTAGTTGCATTCTTTCCCAATGCTCTTCCTTTGGCAATGGCTACTTTTTCCATCATGGCTTTACTGATGCCCATGGCATTAATGGGATAGCAGGCTTTATCTGTTGATAACACCACTACATTTTTAACCCCATGTTGTATGGCAGAATCCAAAACATTTTCGGTACCAAACACGTTGGTGCGTACTGCCTGTGTCGGGAAAAACTCACACGATGGAACCTGTTTTAGGGCTGCTGCATGGAAAATATAATCGACTCCTTGCATAGCACCATCCACGCTGCGTTTATCGCGTACATCGCCAATGTAGAATTTGATTTTAGGATTTTGGTATTGATGTCGCATATCATCCTGTTTCTTTTCGTCGCGCGAAAAAATTCGGATTTCCTTAATATTTGTATCTAAAAAGCGATTCAGAACGGCATTTCCAAAGGAACCGGTGCCGCCTGTAATTAATAGAATTTTTTTTGTAAACATTGATTACTATTTATAATTTAAAAACTTTCTCAATTCCAGATCTTTGTTATTCCCTTTCAAATGTTCAAGACGTAAAGACCTCTTTTTTATACCTTTCAAATTGGTATTGGTTATTTTAAAACTTTGCAGGGACATCTCTTACAATTTAATTATCCATTAACCTTTTGGTGACAACGGTACTTGCTGCTATTATATAATTATTTTAAATTTTAGCACCAATCATAATTATGCTTCGTAGCTCAATGTTATTATCATTTTGTATGGTATTGGGAGCTGTAATTTTAAAATCAGATATTAAATTTCTATACAAAAGATTTCCCCATCAAAAGTACCGCTATGCTATATGTTCATTTATTTCGCAATGTAATAATATACCTAGACTCAGGTCCAAACACTGTGATGGTATTGTAATTAATATGAACATTTTAACACAAATTAACTCTTATGTGTCGGGTGAATTTAGTATGATTCAACTTGCATATAATTTATAGGAATATTTTCTTTAATAGAATGAACTATTAGTGTGATTATAAATTTTTAAACATTTCTGAAATTTTACCAACTTGAGATTTAGGCGATTTATTTATTATGATATATTTAGAAGCAATTTTTCCAAAAATTTCAAGTTGTTTTTGAGGCGTATTACAAACATCAAGAAGTAATTGAGTTAAACATTCGATACTTTCATTTGCCGGAATATACGCAAATTCGTAATATTCTTCAGGTATACCAGGGAGTCGGTACATGATAGTGGGAGTGCCTGATGCAAGATATTCCATGGTCTTTGATGGGAAAGAATACAGAGTATATTCTCCTTCTGCTGTTCGCGGATTAACCAATACTGTTGCTTTTTTTTGAAGTTCTTTTACCTCTTCGAATGTAAGAAGTCCTAGGAATTTTATTCTTTGATCATTTCGTGCTCTCTCCTCAATTTCTAATTTAAAATCGCCATCACCACAGAGCCAAAGTTGAATTTGCGAGCTTTGTATAGCAGAGAACGCATTTAGTAGATTTTTTAATCCATATTTTGCAGAAAGGGCACCTGAATATAAAATTACTTTGGGCAATTCTTTGGTGTACCTTTCTTTACCTGGCGTATGATCGAATATCCCTTCAATTCGAACCCATGGTTTGTTATTTGTGTTTAGCCGGTCGTTCATCGCTGAACTTAAAAATACAAAACAATCGAACTTAGGTAAACAAGAATTGATTGTATTAATTGCTTTTTTCTGAAGTCCTAACTTTTTGTAAATTGAATTTACACCCATGTATTCCGGTAAATCAGGTATTATTTGACAAATCTTCAAATTTGGAAATTCCACTTTTAATTCAGTGACAATTTGCATAAAGTGCGCAAATAATGCATAGATGACTATACACTTTTTTTTGTTATCTGATTGACACCATTTTCGTAATTCTGATTTTAATTTTGATTTTATGATCCATTCTTTTAAAAATGGAAGATTAATGAAACTTAACGCTTTGAAATTAGTTTGATTGTTATAAAAGAAATCTCCACCCTTAAAGTAAAAAGCTTTATATCCAAATGGGAAGGTACTTATAAATGGTACAGATATGATTGAAAAATCTTCGTAATGAGCTTCAAATCCTTGCACAAATGCCCATTGCAGGTTATTGGCTGCCATCTGAAAGCTCCTTTTTGAATTTGTTTGTATTTCTCTATATAGCTCTTTTGGATATAATCCGCCTACAAAAAGAATTTTCATGATAGGTTAAATATTACTTGATTCTGTCGTATGTGAGTCAGCTATTCTGCATCATTTGGAACTAAATTCCTTATATATTCTTTTAATATAGTTGATTAAAACAGTATATTTAATTGAGAAATATATTAGAACAACCAAAACAAACATTACTAGTCCTGGTAATAAATCAACGAAAGTTGCAGCTAGAACAAAAAAAACGATTAGTAAGAGTTCGACTAAAATATTTTTAAACCCTAAATTCAGGCATTTTTTCCTTATATAATATTCAATAGAGTAGCTTTTCGCAATAATTAGAATGCTCGTTGCCAATGCTACTAAATATACTGACTTGGTTGAGAAATAGAGAGGAATTAGTATCGTGCCTGCGAGGATAGAAAAAATTACATTAATTAATAGTAAAATACCTTCTTTCCTGAGCGTTTTCATGTAAGTGACATGAAGAAACTGCTCTTTGCCTTGCATTAAGGTCATAGTAAGAAATAATGGCATATATTGAATTACTTCGATGTAATCCACATACCAGTTTTTTATGATGAAATTTAAAGGATAATAGAATCCTAATAAGATAAACGAAACGAAAAACAAAAAGGTATTGGTTTTTTCATAAATAAGAGGTAGCTTCAATTGATTGATCCGCTTAAGAAATGGATAAAATGAAAGGCTGAAAGTACTGACAAAGACTAAAAAAAAGGAAGAAATCGATACTGCCAATGCATAACTGCTGTATACCTTTATTCCTTCAAATCGTTCAATGAGAATTCGTCCAATGTTCATTACCAATGTGCTTGCATAGACAGCAAGCATGATATTAATTCCTGTTTTAACATTCAAAAGCCAGTCTTTTATTGCAGATCTACAGTTTAATATCCTTCCGAAAAACACCTCTTTAACCAGAAAGACATTGACAATCAGCATTATGAATTTTGTAGCTAAATCCATGGCTATTATGGCTTTGAAATTACAGGTTTTTAAAACAATAAGTAAAATAATTCCCAAAAGCAGTATAAGTTTCCCAATTGCTACAATGAAACTATATTCCCTGATTCGGTTGGTAAACTGCAAAATACTGACTGCTGCATTACTTAATAGTAACAGGAAAATATTTAGTGTTGCTGCCATTAAAGCAAATTGCTTGTTGGGGTCATTTTCCTGTAAGGTCAAAATCAGAACCAAAGCGGTAAAAGTAACTGCGCTGAGAGTATAAACCCTGAGAGTGCCTCGCAATTTCTCATAAGGCAAGTCTTCGTAATCATAATTTCCATAGTTGAGATAGATTCCATCTGTGAATCCAAGTGCAAAAAACATAGTAAATGTTACATACAAAAGATAAACTTGCCAGTATCCAAACTGTGCAATTCCAACTACAGCAGGTAAAACAAAGGAAAGAACTATTCCTACGCATAAGGCAATTAACTGTGATTGAAAGGATGATAATATATTTTTTATGCCTAGCGAATAAATATTGTCTCTCGATTTTTCTCTCATCCTAATTTGTATATGTATTTTGTAGTATGATATTCTCTTCTGTCTTTATTATAGATGTTTTGTATAATCTTAATGAATTTAAGTAAATGATGCAGAAAAGCATGCCTGAAGCAAATTTTATATAAATGGAAACAGGTAATGCAATCTCAAATACCACTGTTATTATGAGTACAACAATATAGCTTTCTTTAAAATTATTCCTCATAAACCTGTATAATAGATAATAATATGGAATTAGCAGAATCCACCCACCCATTAATCTTAATACAAAATAGGCCGAGTCAGTATAGGTTAGTTTTATATTTCTGATAATATTGAAACCTATAATTGGATGTCTTTCTAAATATTTACTATTAACGGCTAATGTTCCAGTGCTAGAATATCTTCCAATAACCCCATTGTTTCTACTTAATAAACTTTCTGTGTAATAGCTTATTAACTCTTTATTGTTAAATAACCAAAAAAACAGTATTGAAATTAGTACAGTAAAAATGAATATTTCAAATAAATTTCTGTTTTTAATTGTGAAATAGAAAAGAACAGAGGTCATAAAAACAGATGATAAGATCGAGAAATTTGAAACCAAAAGGATGTTTAAGATTAATAAAACATAGCAATACAATTTATATTTGAATTTTTTTGTAATAGTGTAGCTAGATATTGATAATAAAAAAATAAGTGAATAAAAATAGGAAGCAAATGTATAAATGCCGAAGGTAAATACTGGCCTTCTTTTAATAAACATATTTTCTGTGGCATTTTCATATAATTGAGAATAATTGTCGATTATGAATTTTTTAATAAAACTATTTTCAAATAGTATTAAAATATTACAAACAATAATTATACCTATCACAATATCAAAAAATAAAAATAACCTTTTCATTGGTATACTTAAATTCACTTTAATTGAAGATAATAACAAGAACAAACAAATAGGTGCAACTCTAGCTATCGAAAAAGACGAATTGGGGTCTGCAATACTTGAAATAAGGGTTATTAAAAATAAATAAACAAAGATTATTAATGAAATAATAGCGTTTTTACGATCCAATTCTCCATAGAGAATAAAGACAAGGGCTATCAATATAAAAACAATTGCCCAATCAAAAACTACATCCCCAACTGTGTTTCTAATTACCCCATTTGACGAAGTAGGGTAAAGCAGGAACATGAATGTTATGATAATATAGATTAAATTTCGCATTTCTATGTTTGAAGATTGTTGCTTTAATGTGTTTATTATCATCTGCTTTTACCCAAAACAGCAAAATTTTGAATCTAAATAATTTTGAATTGAAGTATACAAAATCTATCAGGATTAGTTATTTAAACCTTAGTTCGTTGGTGAGATTTTTATGCTCTTTTTGCCAAAAGAAATTGCAATTAATTCAAGACTTTATTGTTATTGTAATCATTTTAATATGTAATATCCAGTATCACCGTTCCTCCATTTGTTAATGGTTCATTTGTATCTTCTCGCATTATCCCTGTTATATAGCCATAGATACGTCCATCTCCGTTATTAACAAAATTATAGAACCATGAATAAGAATTTGGCAAAGTTGGATTTAATTTAAGATTTAATACGTTCTTCCAACCGTTGCCATCTCGGCTGATATAAATAGCATTTGGAGTTCCGCAGGCTATAAAAATAGGTATAAAACCATTATTTGCAGATTCGCAATTAAACATTGTTGTCGTAGTTGGATTCAAAAGTTCTACATTTCTACTTATACGATTCATTCTAAGCATATAACATTGAAAATGCCCGCTTGTAAATATACCTCCTTCTGTTTTCCCATTTATCCATATACCTCCATCTGACCCCCAAAAAACATAATCTTTTGTAAATGAAAGAGAACAAATTCGCCATAATTGACTTCCTTCTCCAACCAAAGTCAAGGAAGTATTATCATATGTCCATAAACTCGACTCGGAGTCCTTGTCACCCGTACCTATCCAAAACAATCCAGAATAATTATCATAACAAACAGTGTGGATATGAAATATCTGCTTTTCAGTAGTGAATGTTCCTTGTCTACCATTAAATTTACGAATAACTACCCAATCTCTACCATCATTGGTAACTTTCCAAAGTCTGACAGTCAATATATTATCGCTTGTAGGATACTCTCCAACGATCAATGTTCCGTCTGGTGAAACGTCCCAGCCATGATATAGCATTTGTCCGTTCCAATCATCGTTTACCAATTCCCATGCACTATATGCCGGACCTGTTGAACGTAAAAATATTAATTTCTGCTTATAATTTGTTAAAGCAACTATTATTGTTCCACTAGGCATTACTTTTGCATTGCTAATGTTGTACCCGTAATACCCGTTTGATGCAAAATTGTAAATTACCTTCTTATTTTTTCCATCTCTGTCAAATGTACTGAAATCACCTGATCTTGTGCAATATAAAGTTCCGTCCAATCCTTTGCAAAGGATTATGTCAGTTGTATATCCTGCGATTTTCAATCCCAAATCTTCATTCGTATCAATAAAGGATTTATCTGATATGTATTCTTTGTTACAATTTGTATTAGTTATTTTTGCTCTATAAAAAGCTGTTTTATCTATTTTTGAAATTAAGTGTTCTTTATTCCCATTTATAAAATCTATCCAATTTTGATTATCAATAGAATATTGCCATTGTATTTTACCCTCTTTATAACCATCTAAAACAAAGTCAATTGTGTCGCCTAGCTTATGTAAATTCTGGGCATTTAATTTATTGGATAGTACGATCGAAAACAACACTAAAAAGAATGAGATTTTTAATATCACCATTACTTAACCCTCCCCACCATTAATTTCTTTCTAAAAACCTTCTTTCCTGCTATTTGCAATATATACAAACCCTCTTTCAGATTTCCTCGTTTGATCTCTACCTCACCTGAATAAACCGGTCTTTGAAGTATCAAATTTCCAGTGATATCCAGAATGGAAAGCGTGTATTTTTGCGTAGGATCGTAAAGAAAGCTTAGAAGTGCAAAGGAACTCATTGGATTAGGAAAGACTTGTATTTTTAAGGCATCCAGTGAATCCGATGAACTTATTATTTTAGCAGAAACAATATTTGAGCTCGTTTTGAAGGAATTCATATTGATAGCTTTTTCTGTACCAATATTACTTTGGTACCCAATCGCCCTTACCTGATAAAAAGTATGTTCAACTGTTGTATCCTGATCGATGTAAGTACTAACTGTGTTTGCTGTGGAATCGATTTTGGTTAAAATTTCAGGTGTTTCACCGCGGTATATTTCATAGTCGATCACATTAAACCCTTCGTAGGAATTCCATTTTAACGTATTGGTGTTGTCGCTTGCTCTATCAATACTCAACTTGATTGTTCTATGCGTTATTGTATTGTAAATTTCATTGCCACATTGATCAACCGCTGCTATTCGATATCTGTATGACCGAGTCTGAGCAAAAGACATAAGGTCAATAAATGAATAAGTGCCCGGATAGCTTATTTTTCCTGCAAATTCCCAATTGATTGGAGTGGAAATATCATCGCGATAAATATTAAATCCCTGTATATTTTCATTTGCCTTAATATCCCATTCGACTAAATTTTTGTTATTGATATTTACGGTTACCTCTCTGATTTCAGGAGCTTCGACTGGATCGGGTTGAACGACTTTTAGTGTGTATTTGTTTTGACAGACCAATTTTAACGGACTTATAAAAATGTAGCCCCCCAAGAGTATCAGATATACCCAACGGATATTCTTCATTCGTCAAACTTTATTTGTTGTGATTTAAACTTAGGATGCAAATATAAAATGATTTAGGACATATTAATTAACCCTGATATTTATCAATCTCACGATTCTGAATGTAACATATTATATAATGCCCACCTGTTTAATTTTATCATAGAACATGTACAATACTTAAAATATTTTATCAGTGTTTTATAACTTTTCCCGGAGGCACTGCTACAATCAGATCTTTGTGGACATCTATCCTCCAACCTCGTTTCCCGACTTGCTTAAATTCGATGACTTTCTTTTTCTTTATCGCTCTTTGTTACCGTCTTTTCTTTAAGGATTATAGTCTGGTATTGGAATATGCTGCATATTTTATTGTCAGTTATCTAAGATTAATTACATGGAGAGTTTTATGTTAAAAGAATTATCCTTTCCCAATTCCTATTACTTCAAAACCAATTTCCCTTAGTATTGTTGCATTAAGAATGTTTCTTCCGTCGAAAACAAAAGCTGGTTTGTACATGTGATGGTAAACTTCTTCCCAGTTATAAGTTTTAAACTCTTCCCATTCGGTAAGAATCGCGATAGCATGAGCGTTAACCATTGCACTATAGGGCTCAGAATGAACCTGGACGGATTGAAGGATTGATGGATCCGGTACTGAAACAAGTTCAGATTGACTTTCACCATAAGTAGCAGATTGAGATTGTGTCAGGTATTTTAAATCGCGAAGAATTTGCTCTTTAGTGACCTTTGGATCATAAATGTGAATCTCTGCCTTGTCCTGCAACAATTCCCACGCCACATAAATAGCCGCCGATTCGCGTGTGTCGTTGGTATCTTTTTTAAAAGCCCAACCAAGCAGAGTAATTTTTTTACCAGACACAGTATTAAACAAGGTATCAATAATCTGTTTTGCAAAACGATGTTTTTGATAATTGTTCAGATTGATCACCTGCTCCCAATAGTCGGCTACTTCGGGTAAATTAAAATGGCGGCACAGATAAACCAGATTAAGGATGTCTTTTTGAAAGCAAGAACCTCCAAAACCTACCGATGCTTTTAAAAATTTGTGACCAATGCGGCTATCAGCACCAATCGCTCTTGAAATTTCATCGACATTGGCACCTGTACGTTCGCAAAGTGCTGAGATGGAGTTAATGCTTGAAATGCGCTGAGCCAGAAACGCATTTGCAGTTAATTTGGATAACTCACTGCTCCAGACATTTGTCTGAATGATTCGTTCACGTGATACCCATTGAGCATATATATTGGTGAGTGTTTCAATGGCATTCAGACCATCTGGCGTTTGATCGCCACCAATTAAAATACGGTCAGGATTATGTAAATCATCAATTGCAGTGCCCTCAGCTAAAAATTCAGGATTGGAAAGTACCTGAAACTGCAAGCCTTTAGTATTGTTACTTAAAATGGTTTTAATTGATTGGGCGGTTCGCACGGGTAAGGTCGATTTCTCTACTACAATTTTGTTTCCCTCCGCAACTTCCGCAATTTGACGGGCGCAAAGTTCAATGTATTTTAAATCTGCGGCCATTCCTTTACCAACTCCATATGTTTTGGTAGGCGTATTTACCGAGATAAAGATAATATCACTATGAACAATGGCACTTTCCACATCAACAGAAAAAAACAAATTTTTGCCACGCGTTTTTGCTATGATTTCTTTTAATCCCGGTTCAAAAACAGGTAAATTATCCAGATTTTCATCATTCCAGGCAGCAATGCGCAGCGGATTAATATCAACAATGGTAACTTCAATGTCAGGGCATTTTTCGGCAATCACGGCCATTGTAGGGCCGCCTACATATCCGGCACCAATACAGGTAATTTTCATGGTTAGTTATTAATATTCAATGGTTTTTTATCTCAGGAAATATAGTTAACATCTATTGACAGATTTTTCTTCATCCTCTCCAAAATGCTGCGTTCAAGCAATGACGCACTAATGAAAATTGTTAATGATTAAACGTTGATGGTTAATTACCACTAATTATTAGGAAAGAAGGGAATTGTCGATGGTCAGTGGATAAATAGACAATTGATTTGCCCTATCGGGCATCGAAAACTGAAGGATTGTCTATGTTTTCCTGTTTTCATTCTCCGTTTTCGGGATGGATTGCCACGCTCCCTGTGGTTGCTCGCAATAACGCTTTGATAAGGTTGGTCAATTATCAATGGTTAATTTTTACATTTTCAAATTCCCAGATTTTCAAATCATTATCATTGTCCTTTGTTCCATTTCGTTTTGATGTCTTTCATGTATTCTTTCCCAAACACCATTCCCGTTCCAACAATTCCACCTAGAAACAACCAGATGACCAAAATCATTGCTCGCTTGGGTTTCGATTTTTCAACGGGAACCGTGGCTGGTTTAATAACAGAAAATACCGGCGTTTCTTCCTTTACCTGTATTTTCGCTTGTTCCAGTTGCTTGGCCAATTCGTTATATACGTTTAACGCGATGCTGTATTCACCCTGCATCCGTTCTTCTTCGGTACGGGCAACCGCGCTGGTTACATTTCGGTTCTGATCGTGAAAATAGGCAAGTTTTGATTGCGCTTTTTCGAATTCTTTTTTCTTTTCCTGGTAGCGTTGTTCAATAAACGACAACTTATCCGAGGCTTTTTCGATTTTAAATCGGGTGATGTACTTTTGGAGCAATTCGCGCGCCTGATCTACCACCTGAGCAGAGAGCAAAGCTTCAGGAAAAGCAGCCTCAAGTGTGATAAAACCTTGTTTGGAATCAAGATTTATGGTTACCTGCTCATCGATTATTTTTCGCACATCATCTTGCTCTTCTGTTAACGTAATCGGGCCATTCTTTTCTGATGTAATTTTTTGATCCGGATCCCCTTTAAGAGCTGAAATAATAACGCCCGGAAGACCAATGGTGTATTTGCCAATTAGCGATAAAAAGCCAGGTTCGTATATCTCACTGTAATATTCGTAAAGGCTTACCGGGTGATTTACATCTGAAAAGGTGAATGGCGTATTCATCAGATCGAGTTGGAAAGGAACGGAGGAAACGATTTCAGGATAAACCAAAGGTGACAGGATATCGCCCGAATTTGTCACATCGTCCAGGTTAAAACCAGCCATGGCAGCCAGTGACGATAAACCGCCCAGTTTGCTTGCTGATGAAGATGTTTGGGGAACGATGGTCGTAGTCGCAGTATATTCTTTGGACGATAGCAACGCAATAATTACGCCCAATATTCCGGCAATAACGATGGATTTGAATATCGTCTTCCGGCCATTCCAAAAAGTTCTGGCCAATTCGAGTAAATCGATTTCGTCGTCGTGCTTTACAGGTGGTTGCGGATTGGTGGTAGGATGGGTGCTCATGTATGGTGTTATGAATTATAAGTTATGAGTTATGGATGTGTAGTGGTTAATGATGAAGGACTGATGGATTGAAGGACTGAAATATTGGTTAATTGTCAATGGCAAATGGTTAACTGTCAATGATTATTTAATCTATTCAGATTGCCACGCGCCTGTCATCGCTCGCAATGACGTCTTTGGTTTATTTAACCAGGTATGAAATTGCAATGGCAATGGTGGCCATGGTACTGGCTATACCCAGCCATTTAGCCGATTGATCTGTCCGTTGTTTTTCTGGCTTCTGTGGAACGATGATCTGAGTTCCGGGTTCAATGGTAGGATAGTTACGTCCTAAAAAACTGCGCGTAACCTGTGTGGTTCCATCGCTGTATATTACAAATGTTTTTTTCTTGTGCGCATTGTTACCGAATCCTCCCGAACGGTTAATGTAGTATTTCAGGCTTTTTCCGCTTTGAAAAGCCAATCCAATGGGATTTAAGACTTCTCCAGAGATCCGGACCTCCTGTGAAACTTCCGGAATAATAATCCGATCACCATCTTTCAGCAAATAGTCGTATGTCGATCCCGGATTCTTCAGAATGCTTTCCAATCTTAGTTCCAGTTGATCGTCCTGAATCTGTTGTTCGGCTTTGGCGATTAAATTGTCAGGCAATGTATTGCGAATAATTCCTGCTTTTTCAGCCGATTGCGTATTGGCACGTTTCATTCTGGCGCCATGGATAAATGCATCAGGCATTAAGCCACCGGAACGGTTAATCAGATCAGAAACACGTTCTTTCTTCGAACCGATGCTGTATGCTCCCGGGTAACGAACTTCTCCGGAAATGTAAACAGTGCGTTGTGTATGATAAGATGGCGCTTTGCGTACATAAATGTAGTCGAAAGGTTGTAAATGAAGGGTATCGCCTTTGGGATCGAGATTTAATTTCCGGTCGATGTTAAACTGATAAAGTTTAACGAGTTCATCGCTCATCAGGTTCGATTCAGCATAATTGTGACGGCGAGCCAGTTCAATAAACGATTCGCTGGCGGCTTCAGTAAAACCACCTGCTTTGAATATCAGATCTTTTAAGGTCAGGTTATCTGAAAAGTCAAATTCACCAGGGTTCTGTACTTCCCCCATAATCTGAACAATTCTTTTTTCGCGCATACTGAAAATATTTTGAATGATCACCTGATCTTCGCGCTGAAGGGTGATGTCATTTGTTCCTTTGAGGATATCGTCGACATTAAACGATAAGGTCATTGGGGCGAGGTTATTTTGAAGGCGGACAATCAAACCCCTGTTGCTAAAATAGTTCTCGGTTACGCCCTGCGCCTTTTTGATCAGGCCCGAAAGTTTTAGTCCTTCGGTCAGTTCGTATGTTCCCGGGCGAAAAACAGCACCAGAGATGTTCACCCGGTTTTCGTAGCGATCAATAATCCCGGAAGCTACAATAACATCGCCATTGTTTGGCATAAAGCTTTCGTATACTGACTGAGTGATATCGATTACTTTTTTCTCGCTGTCGGTGATTCGGGTCAGTGATAGTTGTGCTTTATAGGCCTGATCGGTAAAACCTCCGAGGTAACGAATCAGGTCAGATAATTTTTCTTTTTCTGTCAATTCAAATATGCCTGTCCGTTTAAAAGCACCGTTTGCTTCTACTCGTTTTTGATAGGTAGGGATATAAATGATATCCTGTTCGCGTAACTGAATATTTCCTTCAGTATTGGCATTAATCAGGTAATCGTAAACATCAATGTTTTTAATTGTTTTATTGTCGCGAATAATCTGGATGTTACGGAACGATCCGTTTTCGTTGGGCCCTCCTGAAAGGTATAGCGCGTTAAATGCTGATGCGGTTGAGGGTAGGGTATAAGTTCCCGGAGCCATCACTTCACCGATTACACTGATTTTTATAGAACGTAGATTACTGATGCTTACTTCAGCGTAAGTATTGGGCGACGATCCGTCCATGCCCTGATAAATCGCAATCAATCTTCGTTTGATCAGTTCTTTTGCCTTCGAGAATTCCATTCCTGAAACATAAACAGGTCCAATGTCGGGAATATTAACAGCTCCGTTACTCTCAATACGTAACTGATAATTTTGCTGGCTCGCTCCCCATATGGAAACGGCTAATTCGTCGTCAATGCCCAGCACATAGTTTTGGGGAGTAGGAATATTCACTGGTGGTTCAAAGGTGAGGTTTTCCGAATTAAACAATTGAAATCCAAAGATGCGTTTGATTTCCGGAGAAGCTTTTATGATTGCCTTCTCGGTGAATGCTTCCCTCGAAAATGTACTTGTTTGCACGGTTTGTCCGGAAGGATTGGCAATCGAATTCCCTTTGGAGAAATTTAGCTCCTGAATGCGGCGTTTTAATTGCTCAATCTGGACAGGTGTTGCACCCTGCATCTGTGCCATTTGTGCCGCCTGATCAATGGTCAAACCTCTGGAATTAACTTCAGTAACGATTTGCTGAATCTGTTGGTCTGAAAGATTATTGACATCGACACTTGCCGGATTTTGTGCCTGCAAGTTGGTGACTGATGCACAGAAAATGAGGAGAATACTGATGAATAAGCTTAATTTTCTCATATGAATATTTTGGGTTCTGGATATTTGGACTTACAATGCATGAATAGATTTCCTGTGTATTCAGATTAAGGTCTGAATTTTTAAACCTGAAGGCTTGTCAGACCTCTGATTTTTAGATGCTTTTATATTGAACTCAGATTGAAATAGAATCAGGCGGAATAAAAACAATCGTAAAAAGGTGCAGGTTAACTACGTAATGAAAACAATATAACGTCGTATTTTAAATTCACTCACCCCAACCCCCGAGGACTCGGGGGCTTCACCCCTCTCTACGCGTAGAGAGGGGAAAAGCATCGAACGATGCGATGGGGTGAGTCAAGATTTTGAACAATAATAAATGCGATATTATTTTATTCTTTTAATTATATGGTGTGATGTTGAAGTTCTGCCGCGTATAAACACACAAAATTGATTTTATTTATGTTGTGGTTTTATCCGCTTTCCAGATCAGCAATACTGGCTTGTTAATGAAGATTCTAATCATTTCATCCTGGCTGAGTATGATGTATTTAATTTTTCGGCTAATGAATTCCTCCGCTTTTGCAACCAATGTGTCGATGTAGGCCCGATCAAGTTTATTTCCAACCAGAGTCATGTCAATAATTGGAGAATCGTTTCCTGTTGCAAAATCACCAGTTAAATAGGCTGCATCAAGATTGCCAATCTGGCTGGTAATTTTTTCGATGATTTGGTCAATGCCAACAAATTTCTTAAGAATATTATTAATGTCGTCGAAAAGCGGATGATTCGTGTTTGCGAAAAATAATTTTTTGTTGCCTTCCATTGTAGAATTAAGCAATCCCACACTTTCAAGTTTGTTTAATTCAAGGCGGATAGAGTTGCTCGATTCGTCAAATTCTGCTTCCAAGCTCCTCAGATAGCTCATGGTCTGAGTGTTCAAAAAGAACTTCAGTAAAAGTTTGATGCGAGTTTTAGAAGTAATAAGGCTTTCAATCATTTTTGCAGGATTAATGAAACTACAGGTGTTTCATTTCAATACGATTCAGATTTTATTCTGGGTGATATTTAGCTATTCATGAATCCATTTGGAGTCCGCTATTCATAGCTTCGCTTCCTCAGTCACAACAAGATGAAAGAGTCTTAAGCCAATTTGAGCAATAATTTTAACGTTTAAACTGAGCTTTCAACCCATTTTAAACGAACCACATTGCAAAAACATTACATATTGAGTACAAAAATAACTCAATATTGTATTGCATTTTGATTTTTGTATTAAGATTCGGGATAAATGCAATGAACATACCAATATTTTACATGAATGGTTTGAAAATGAATATGAGTGACCATTTTTTGTGTGTTATTAAATCGTAATCCTTGCTTGAAACAGTATGAGATGGACGTCTGGTGGGTACATTGCACCTGCAATTGGGTTTGGTTCTTCTTTTCTGTAATGAAGACAAAGTGGCTACCTCAACAAATGAGATAGCCGCTTTTATACACTGATTTCCCGGGAAATCCTAGATATTTGTTTCTTTCAGAATAACATCGTGTGCTCCGCCTTCGATGATGCTGGTTGAGGATACCAGGGTGATTTTGGCATTCTTTTCCAACTCCGGAATGCTTAATGCACCGCAACTACACATGGTCGAAATGATTTTTCCAACGGTAATGTCGAGGTTGTCTTTCAACTTTCCGGCATAAGGCACATAGCTGTCAACACCTTCCTCAAACTTCAGGCCTTCGCTGCCGCCAGAGTCGTACCGTTGCCAGTTACGTGCGCGGTTCGAACCTTCGCCCCAATATTCTTTTACGTAATTGCTTCCCACTTTAAGCTTTTTGGTCGGACTTTCATCGAAACGGGCAAAGTACCGGCCCATCATGATGAAATCGGCTCCCATAGCCAGCGCCAGCACCATGTGGTAATCCTGAACGATGCCGCCATCGGAGCAAATTGGCACATAAACACCTGTTTTTTCGAAGTATTCGTCGCGGGCCTGGGCAACTTCGATTAACGAAGTGGCTTGTCCACGGCCAATACCTTTTTGTTCGCGGGTAATACAGATAGAACCGCCGCCAATTCCGACTTTGATGAAATCGGCACCTGCTTCAACGAGGTAGATAAATCCATCTTTATCGACCACATTGCCTGCGCCGACTTTAACTTTCCCGTTGTACTTATTTTTGATGAAGGTGATGGTTTCAGCCTGCCATTCCGAAAAACCGTCCGACGAATCGATACATAAAACATCAGCACCGGCTTCAACCAGTTGAGGAACCCGTTCCTGGTAATCGCGGGTATTGATTCCGGCGCCTACTAATAACTTTTTATTTGGATCGAGTAATTCGTTCGGATTTTCCTTGTGCTCATCGTAATCTTTCCGGAAGACAAAATACTGCAGATTCTGGTCTTTATCGATGATTGGAAGGGTATTGAGCTTGTGATCCCAGATTACATCGTTGGCTTCAGTGAGCGAGATGCCCAATTCACCGGTAACCAGTTTCGAAAAAGGAGTCATGAATTCACTGATCCGGGTATCCAGATTATCTTTCGATTCGCGATAATCGCGGCTGGTTACAATACCGAGCAGTTTACCGTTCGACGTTCCGTCGGCAGTAATCCCGATGGTGGAATGTCCGGTTGATGCTTTAATGGCCAGTACATCTTTTAACGTGTTTTCCGGAGTCAGATTGGCATCTGAAACCACAAATCCAGCTTTGAATTTTTTTACTTTCCGTACCATCTCAACCTGCGTTTCGATGGATTGAGAACCGAAAATGAATGACAGTCCGCCATTCTTTGCCAATGCAATGGCCATTTTATGATCGGATACCGACTGCATGATGGCTGAAACAAATGGAATATTTAGTTCCAGTTCAGGAGTTGTACCTTTTTGATACTTGACAAGGGGCGTTTTTAATGATACGTTTTGCGGAAAACATTCTTTCGTTGTTAATCCGGGGATCAATAAATATTCATTGAAGGTTCTGGAAACATCGTTGAAATACCTGGCCATATATTCGGTTTTTAAAATGAAAAATTGCGCAAATTTAAATAAAAAGTTCGGAGTGCCTAAAGTTCGGAGTGCCTAAAGTTGCAACTCCAGTCTCCGGTCTTCCGTCTTTCTTTAATATTCTCCTTTCAGAAATGCAGTGCCGTTAAACAAGGCTATTTTGTTCCCTTCTTCGTCTGTGATTTCGACGATATAGGTAGCCAATGTTTTGCCTGAACTGTGTTCTTTGGCTTTGGCTGTAAGTTTTCCGGAAGACACCCCTTTGAAAAAGTTAATGGTTGCATTGGCTGCGACAGCAATTCTTCCATGTGAATTGGAAGCCGCTGCAAATGCAAAATCGGCTAAAGTAAACAGAGCTCCTCCCTGAATGATGTTGACGCCATTCAAATGGTTTTCTGCAACTGTCATTTCAGCGATAGCCTCTCCTTTGCCAATCGAAACCAAATGAATGTTGTTGCTGCTGGCAAACCGGTCGTTTAGTAATATTTGCTCAAGCTTTTTAATTCGGTGTTCCATATTGAATTCTTTTTTGTTGGCGAAACCTGAAAAAAAAAGCGGGCTGTTAGCCCGCTTTTTTTCTGTCATATTCTATTAATAGAATTTTGATCGTTTATCTTCAATCTGCGCGACCTTCTTAAGGGACTCGAAAACCTGCGATCCTGCCCGGTAACCCAGCGATTGAGCGATTCGGCTCTTTTCACCTTTTAGGTCAGCATCGGTGCTGGTTGTGAACGAAGTAACTTTGGCTAAATAAACGCCGTTGTTTCCTTCGATTGGCGCTGAAACTTTTCCTTCAGGAAGCGAACATACAGTTCCGATAACGGCTGGTTCAAATCCAAGAGCAGGGATTGAGAAACTGGTGAAGTTTACACCTGCGGCTTCTTTCACTTCAGTTGAAAGTTTAGAAGCAGCGCTTGCCAAATCGGATCCTGCGTTTTTCATCTTGTCAGCCAGAACCTGTGCTTTTTTCTCTTTGCGAACAGCCAGATCAACGCGGATCTTAGCTTCTTCGAAAGTTGATGCTCCTTCTTCGGTAGCTCCGGTCATAGCACCAACCACAAATTTATTTCCATATTCAAAAATGGTTGATCCTTCATTGTTCACCAACATTTTTCCTTGTTCAGCCGTGAAAGCCGCACGAACCAGCTGACGTGAAGATTCCAATCCGGCTACTTCGCGGTCGGTTTCTTTCAGGGTAGCAATTTTTTTATCCAGTTTTTGTTCAACCACCGCTTTGTTGAAAGCTTCAAGTGTTTGGTTTTCACTGGCAAATTTGCTGGTTTCTGAATATACTTTCTGGTAAGTTTCTGAACTTGGTTCGATTTTCTTTGAAAGAATAGCTACACGAACCTGATTGGTTTCTTTACCTTTTTTTGTTGGTTTAATGATGTGGAATCCAAAACGAGTTCCTACAATGTATAGTTTGTTTACTTCACCTGTGAAAGCAGCTTCTTCGAATTCGGGAACCATTTGTTTGCGTTTGAACCAGCCCAGGTCGCCACCTTTTAATTTAGAACCTGGATCTTCAGAATATTTCATGGCTACTTCAGCGAAGTTTCCACCCAGTTCAATGTTTCTTTTCAAACTGTCAACCAAAGCCTGAGCTTTTTCAACACTTCCAACAGTTTGTGGGTTAATCAGGATATGACTTGCCTGAACTGAATCGGGCAACATTTTAAACTGATCAATTTTGGCCAGTTTGTATTCTCCACCTTCGAGATATGGTCCGTAGAAATCGCCAGGTTGTGCACTGAAAGCCCAATCAGCAATTGCAGGTGAAAGATCTTCTTTTTTCGAGAAAGTTGGATCAAAGCGTGAATCCGAGTTAACATTGATGTATTGTGCGTTGTCAGTAACCGTTGAAAATTCAGCTTTGCTGTCGGTCAGCCATTTCTGAGTTGCAGCTTTATCGGCTTCTGAAGGAAGTACCTCGAAGGTAATATATTCAATCTTGCGGGTCTTGTCCTGTTTGTACTCGTCTTTGTGGTTGTTGTAGTATGTTTTCAATTCTTCATCAGAAACATTTACAGCAGCATCGGATACCGATGAATAAGGAAGCACAATATACTGGAAGTTGGCACTTTTATTTTTGGCAGTCAGGCTTTTGCGGGCTTCGTCAGTGGTAACATACAATCCTTTTGAAACCAGATTGCTGTATTTTGTGCGAAGTTTGTCTTGTCTGATCTGGTTTTCGATGTATAACCAGTATGATTTTTGAGCTGGAGTTGCATTGGTTTCCAATGATTTCAGGAACTGAATAATAGTTGATTTATCAACTTGTCCTGTTTTTGGATTTTTGAAAAGCTGCTGAATGATTGGGTGAGGGTTATTTCCCTGAACCAGGTCGAAAAGTTCTTCAGCGCTAACAGTAATGCCTAATTTTTCGGTTGCTTTACCTAAAATGTTTTCCTGAAGGTAACCTTGCCAAACTTGTTCGCGAATCTGTTCCCATGTGTTTTCATCGATCTGGGTCTGTTGGGTATTCATTTTGTACACCTCAGAAAGCTCTTCAACCTTCTTTTGAAAGTCAGGATATTGTATTGATTCACCGTCGATTTCAGCAATCTTCATCTGACTGGGTCTCATTAACTTACTTCCTGAATTGAGCATGTCGCCCAAAATAAATGCGCCTAAGGCAAGACCGATTACGATCGCAATCATCAAACTCCCGCGATTCCGTATGTTCTGTAAAGTAGCCATTTACTGTTAGTTATTTTATTATAATTATTCGTTAAAATTTCGCGGTACGAAGATAATAATTTTCAATATTAAACCTCCGAATTCAATTTTTATTTTAGTTCTCGCCCAATATCTTAAGGTGAACCAGTTCTATTTTGGTATTGCTTGCTTTCAGAATTTTGAATTGGTACTGATCGACCGTTATTACCGTATTTATTTTCGGAATGCTTTCGTAATGCGAAAGTATAAAGCCCGCCAACGTTTCGAAATTTTCGTTTTCCGGAAATTCGAGGTTGAAATTTTCGTTTAGTTCGTCGAGTTCCAAACGGCCTGAAAGGATGAATTCGTCGTCAGCAACTTTTTTCATGATCAGGTCAATCGTGTCGTGCTCATCTTCAATTTCGCCAAAAATTTCTTCCAGAATATCTTCGCTTGTTACCATTCCCGAAGTTCCGCCAAATTCATCGACTACAATGGCCATGCTTAGCCTCTGCTGAATAAATTTGCTCAATAGTTTGCTTGCTGGCATCGTCTCGGGTACAATGAGTACTTTCCGGAGGTTCGATTTTATGGAGTCGGGCTTTGTAAAGATGACCGAGTGGTGAATGTACCCGATGATGTTGTCGATATTTTCGGAGTAGAACAAAATGCGGGAATAACCGGTTTCGATGAATTTTTGGTGAAGTTCTTCAACGGTCGATTCGATGTCGAGCGCAACCATTTCGGTTCGGGGAACCATCACTTCACGAAGTTTAACTTTCGAAAAGTCGAGCGCATTCCTGAACAGTTTCACCTCATTGTCAACTTCCTGGCTGGCTTTCGAAGTGACATTGTTTTCCTGTTCGTTCACCAGGTGGTCCAGATCAATACGACTAAAAACTACTTTCTCGTCTACATTTTTAATCTGTTCATTCAGGAATAGCTTTAAAATAAACTTTGAAATGCCCATAGCAATTTTGGTTGCCGGATAGAACAGGAAATAGAAAAAGGCAATGGGTACCGCAAAGATTTTTAAAACTCTATTTGGATTGATCCGGAATAGCATTTTGGGAAGGTATTCGGCTGTGATGAGAATAACTATGGCCGAAATGATCGTTTGCGCCAATAAAATCAATACGTTCGATTGCAGATAAACAATCAGCAATGGCTTGAGCAGGCTTGCAAATGCAATGCCATAAGTTACCAGCGCCAAAATGTTGCCAACAAGCATGGTGGCTATAAACTGACCGGGATTTTGGGTGTAAAGCGAAATGAGACTTGAAAAGACAACGTTTTGTTTTTTGTCGAGTTCCAATCTTAATTTATTGGCCGAAATAAACGCAATCTCCATTCCGGAGAAAAAGGCAGAAAACAAAATTGTTATCAGTATAACCCAAATCAAATCCATAGACATTTTAGTTATTTATCGACATTAACGTACATATGGCCTTTCAGATTTTTGATGTGGTAGGATGAAAAGTCTTGATTGGATTCAAAGCCGATGCCGGTGTAAACCTGGTCTTTTTGAATGATTTTTACAAACTGGTCTGAATAGATTTTCTTCTTGGCGGTGTCCCAAACCAGGTATTCTGTTTTAAGGGAATCGCCTTTAAAATTTACAGCTATCACATTGTTCTTGGCTTCCCAGCGGTCGTCGGAAGAAAAGTTCTTGGCGTATTGTGCGGTTATGCTCGAAATTACATTCATGGCCGCATCGTACTTGACAATCTTAACCCCTTTCGGGAATTCGTAATAAGGATCTTTTTCGTCTTTGTGATAGATGAGTTCCGGAGTTTGGAGCTTAAAACGAATGACCGATGAGTCGGAAGCGAGCATTTCGAATCCTTCAGCAGCAAGTGCCGGAGGTTCTTCTGTGCTGACAACGGTTTTTACTTTCGAGATCTCGTTTTCGCACGAAACCATTATTAATAACAGTAAAACGATTAATAAGAAAAAAGTCTTTTCCCGAAGCATAACGAATTTTGTCTTTTTTTGAATAGCAATATAATACTGCATTATCACTTATTAAAAGTATTGATTTGTTTCATGTAAAGCTTTCCGATCGTCCAGTTTTGATGGAGAGATAAAGCTAGAAATAAAACACGATAAATTGAAACGAGCCACGAGCATTATTTACCCGTGGCTCGTTTCGACGTATTTTTTTGATGGAGTTGGCTATTAGTCAAATTTACGTTTCACAAACCAGTAGTCGTAAAGGTTTAAGTATAAACTAAATTTGGTATAGTTATTCCTGACGAGGTTATCTTTGGTTGTGCCTTGTTTGCCAAATTCAAGAGCAAAGTTTGCCGTTGATTTCGATTTTGGGAATGGGAATCCAGCTCCGAAGCTCACTCCAAATTCTTTAATCTGATGGTTGTTTAATTTCAGGTACGAACTTTCATGATGGATACCTGCCCTGTAACGTACTCTTTTGAAGTAGCTTCTTATCGAAAATGCTTCAGGAATGTATTCAAATCCTGCAGAAATTCTGCTTTGGTTTACTAGTTCAACATTGTCGGTTGCGGGATTGTAAAGTTTTTCTCCGAAAAAGGTAGCTTTACTCCATCCTGCATAATAATAATCGGCATTGATTTCCAGTTTGTTGACTTTGTTGTATGATAATCCGATGCCAAAGGTTGATGGTAGCTTAATAATACCCTTTCCTTCAGGAATATATTCCAGCGTATCCGACAGTGAACTTGAGTTAACGGTGATTATCTTTTGTGAGTACAAGCGATGAAGCGCTGTCAGGTCCGACTGCTTTTCAAAAGTGACCCCAAGCGTTAAGTACTCATCTTTTTTAAGTTTCAGGTCGTATTGAAGACCGTATGTTAGCGTGAAATCCCGAAGCCGGGTTCCTTCTTCTTTCGAAATATAGAACAAATCGGCGCTGTCGAACCCAATTCCGGTATTCTGATTTAAGCGGCCAAAGATGTAATTTAAGTTTGCACCAATCGATAAACCTTTAAAGGGGCTGATTGAAGTACCAAAGAATGCTTTTGAAGTTGTTCCATCGCCTGAATAATTGTGATAAACATTTCCAACGCCGGTTAAAGCTTCTGTAAAGGCCACTTCGTATCCCATATCCGAAAATGGCTGAACGCCCATTCCTGCTCCCATCCATTTGGTTACCGGCCAACTCAATGAAAAATATCTGAAGTTGATATCGTTCACATTCATATTGCCGGTAGCACTCTTGTATTTTGAATAGGTGCCATCAATACCAAAATCGAATATAAATGATAAACTATCGTTGGCATTGTATGAAGCGGGATTGGCAGAATTGATCTGAACACTGTGACGACTTCCAAGAGATGCTCCTCCCATGGCGGCTGTACGGCCATATCCGTAATGATGCAAATCGCCTAATCCGTATCTTGAAAAAGGAGATGTAGTGTTGTTGTTTTGCGCAAAGCCAGATAATCCGCAGATAATCAAAACCATAACGACTGATAGTGCATTATTTCTTTTTAGCATTGTGTTCCAGGATCCTGTTTAAACCGATAAGGGTTAGATTAAAGTGTACAAATATGGAATAATTTAATTTTTTATCAAAAAAAATAGAATCACCCCCAGTCATAACGATTTGTAAATTTTGATAATTTCTGTTAAATAAATCTATCGTTTGATCAATTTCGAATAAAATGCCATTTTGAACTCCGGCACGGATAGCATCGGTGGTGTTTTTGCCAATGGGTTGAAATTCATCTGAATAGCTGATCAATGGGAGCTTTCCGGTGAAGTGATTCAGTGCCTTAAAGCGCATTTGTAACCCTGGAGAAATATTTCCGCCAACGAACTGGTTTTTTTCTGAAACCAAATCGTAGGTAATGGCTGTGCCGGCATCAATAATTAATAAGTTCTGATCGGGGAATAGTTCGTTTGCCCCAACCGCTGCTGCCAGTCGGTCTTTCCCCAGTGTTTCCGGAGTTTCGTATAAATTCCCGATTGGAAGCACGGTCTGATGATCGAGTTCAATAAAAAAATCAAAGTTTTCGGATAGAAATTGAAGTATGTCGCTGTCAACCGGTTTTACGCTCGAAAGAATAGCCTGACTTAACTGCGTATGTTCTTCCTTGAGCATTTTTAAATGGCTCAAAGTTAAATGGTCGATTGGAACACTAAACATTAAGTCGTGCTGATTGAACAAAGCGATCTTTGTCCGCGTATTACCGATATCGATGACGAGGTTACTCAAGGACTAGTCTTCAATTCGTTGAGAAATATCCATTGCACTTACCGAGTGGGTGAGTGCTCCGATTGAAATATAATCGACACCGGTAGCAGCTACATCGCGTAAACGTTCGAGGGTGATATTTCCTGATGCTTCAATTTTTGCACGACCGGCAATCAGTTCAACTCCTTTACGCATGGTTTCCAGATCCATATTGTCGAGCATAATGATATCCGCCTTGGCATCAACTGCTTCCTGAACCTGTGCAAGTGTGGTGGTTTCAACTTCAATCTTAATTCCATGGTCAACGCTGCTGCGCACAGCTTTTACTGCTGCAGTGATTCCTCCAGCCACTTCAATGTGATTGTCTTTAATCATGGCCATATCGTGCAGCCCCAGACGGTGATTGCTGGCGCCACCTGTTTTTACGGCATATTTGTCAAGTTTATTAAAGCCGGGCAGAGTTTTTCGGGTATCCAGAATTACAGTTTGAAAATCTTTAACGGCATCAGCATATTTGGCCGACATGGTTGCAATGCCCGATAAACGTTGCAGAAAGTTTAACGCGGTGCGTTCGCCAGTCAGTAGCGCACGGTAGGTTCCTTCAAACTCAACCAACACATCTCCTTTTTTTACTTTCGAGCCGTCAGGATTCAGTTCATTCCAGATCAAGTTCTGATCGAGTTTTCTGAAAACCATTTCGGCTACAGGAAGTCCGGCTACTACGCCGTCGGTTTTTGCAACCATTTTGGCTTTGCGCTTAATCTCCGAAGGGACAATATTGTCTGTTGTGATATCACCGTCACCTACATCATCCTTTAATGCAAGGTCGATCAGGATGTGTGCTGCTTCTTTTACTTTTCTGTTCATTTTTCTACTTTCTGATTTCCTGAAATTTATACTGATGGTCTATCTGCTGAATCAGGTGAGCACAAAAATTCGGATCTTCCGATTGATAATCTTCCCGGATATGTCCGCCACGGCTTTCTTTCCTGATTAATGCCGATTCGCAAATGAGAGTACAAATATCAGCAATGTGTTTGATTTTTAAAAGATTGTATTCGGTAATTTCTTCAGGCAAAAGTTTCTTTATTTCCTGAAGTTCTTCGATTGCTTCGCTTAACTTTTGAGCCGAACGAACAATTCCGGCCTTTTTACTCATCAGGGAAGCTATTTGGTTTTTAGTTTCCAGGAAAAGACTTTCGTTGTTTGGATCAACATGGATGATGTTTATTTTGGGCAAAGCCGAAGTCACGAACCGTTCAGTATTTGCTCTTTCTGCGGCACGTTTTCCATAAACAAGACATTCGAGCAGCGAGTTGCTCGCCAGTCGGTTGGCTCCCATGACGCCGGTTGAGGCAACTTCGCCACAGGCAAAAAGTCCTTTAATGTTAGTTTCCCCATCAAGGTCAGTCAGAATTCCGCCAACCATATAATGAGCTGCCGGCGAAATGGGTAGCAAGTCGCAGGTCAGGTCGATGTTGTATTTTAATAAGGTCTGATAGATTGTCGAGAACCGTTTTTTGATCGTCTCCGGATTGAGGTGTTTCAAGCTCAGGTATACAAAGTCGGAACGATGAATCTGCAACTGATTGTAAATTTCGTAGGCCACTACATCACGCGGAGCAAGTTCTGCAAGCGGATGGATATGCTGCATAAACCGTTCGCCATTGGGATTGAGCAGCCAGGCGCCTTCGCCACGCACAGCCTCACTAATCAAAAAAGCATCCTCTCCCGGAATGTAAAGGGCCGATGGATGGAACTGGATAAATTCAATGTCGGATAATTGGGCCCCGGCATGATAAGCCAGCGCAATTCCGTCGCCGGTGGCGGTATGCGGATTGGTTGACCGATCGTAAATACGCGAAAGCCCTCCGGTGGCAATGATGGTTGATTTTGATCTGAAGACAATGTTTTTACCTGAAACAAAGTCGAAAGCCTGAACTCCGGAGCAAATCTGATTTTCAACCAAAAGATCAACTACTGTTGTATATTCGAAAGCCTCAATTTTGTTTTGCTCCTGAACTTTTTTCAGCATGAAGGAGGTTAATCCTTTGCCCGTTGCGTCGCCGCCTGCATGAAGAATGCGTCGATGACTGTGACCACCCTCTAACCCAAGAACAAATTCGCCGTTTTCCTTGTCGAATTGCATCCCAAGCCGGATCAACTCCTGAACACATTTTTGCCCTTCTGAAACCAGAATCTGAACGGCGTCGAGATCGCAAAGTTCGCGTCCGGCAACCAAGGTATCCTGAATGTGCGATTCAAAAGAGTCTTCAGGAGCAGTAACGGCAGCAATGCCTCCCTGAGCATAATATGAGTTGCTGGTATCTAGTTGCGATTTGGTAATGATGGCAACACTTCCGTATTTCGAAGCATGATATGCGGCCGTAAGTCCGGCCAGGCCACTTCCTACGACAATGGTGTCAAATTCTTTAATTTCAATTGAATGAAGATCTGCCATCTGAAGAATGTTTTCTTACAAGGGCGCAAAGGTATAAAAACTGAAGGATAGGAGTATGACAAACGGCATTTTGTTTGCTGGCGCGTGGTTTCTTAACTAAAAGGGCATATTAAGCAACTTAATCTTTAATCTCCAACATAAATCCGCTACCATGAATGTTTCGGATTTCGACTGATTCATCATCGGCAAAAAACTTCCGTAGTTTGGTGAGGTAAACGTCCATGCTGCGCGCCGTGAAATAACCATCGTCGCCCCATATTTTCCGAAGAGCAGTTTCGCGGGGTAACAGCTCGTTCCGGTTATCGCAAAGCATTTTCAGTAGTTCTGCCTCTTTGGGCGATAGCTTTTGTTTCGAATTGTCGTGTTCGAGGGTTCGCAGCTTGAAATCGAATTGATAGGTGCCGATTTGATAAAAGTCGGATTCTTTTACCTGAACTCCATTTCCCCTTTTTAGTATGGCTTTGAGCTTAAAAATGAGGACTTCGGTGTCGAATGGTTTGGTAATGTAATCGTCTGCTCCGATTTTATAGCCTTTCAAAACATCATCTCTGAGATTTTTAGCCGTAAGAAACAGGATTGGAACTCCCGAATTAATCTTCCGGATTTCAGCGCCAATGGTAAATCCGTCAACGTTTGGAAGCATTACATCGAGTATGCATATGTCGTAGCTGTTTTTATTGAATTGGGGTAAGGCCAATTGTCCGTCATCGACCCAGTCCACTTCAAAATCGTTAATCTCGAGGTAAGATTTCAGGACTGCTCCAAAACTAAGATCGTCTTCAACCAGGAATATGTGAGGTTTTGTGGTCATTCGCTGCTATTTTTTCTTTCAGGTTTCAAGATAAATATAATTTCCCTTTCCGTATTCCTTTTCTCTCGCATTTTGTTTATTCCCGAACAAACGGAATGTAAACTTCAAAACTGCTGCCTTTCCCGGGCTCGCTGTGTACCGAGATATTTCCGCGGTTGGCTTCCAATACGGCTTTTACATAACTTAGTCCCAGTCCGAAACCTTTTACATTGTGAATGTTGCCGCTGGTTTGCCGGTAGAAACGCTCGAAAATGCGGCTTTGTACCATCTTCGTCATGCCAATTCCTTTGTCTTCAACTGTGATCAATACTCCTTTGCTGGTATTTCGGGTCGATATTTTAATTTCCGGGGCATTCATCGAGTATTTGTTTGCATTGTCGAGCAAGTTGTAAATCAAATTGGCAAAATGATTGGCATCGCTTGTAGCTACCGGGTTAACGGCCAAAAGCTCGCTGGTAATATTGCCGCCCTTTTTCTCAACCTGAAGCACAATGCTTTGTATGGCATTTTCAATCACTTCGTGCAGGTTGAGCGCTTCCCACTTGAATTCAAACTCTTTTTTGTCGAGCCGGGCAATGGTCAGGATATCTTCTACCTGCCGGTTCATGCGCAGATTTTCCTTTTTAATCATCTCAATGAAATACCTGATTCGCTCAGGGTTTTCAATGACTTTCAGATTCGAGATCGAATCGGCGGCAACTGAAATGGTTGCAATCGGCGTTTTGAATTCGTGGGTCATGTTGTTGATAAAGTCCGACTTCATTTCTGAAATCTTCTTCTGCTTCAGGATAAAATAAATACTGACAGCAAAAGTGACCAAAACAATAACCGAAAATATCAGCGAAATAAACAACAGCCAGTTAAGCGTTTTGTATATAAAGGTGTCCTTGTCAGGAAAATATACTGCAATCTGAGTGTTTTTTTGAAATATGTCGTTCGGGAACATGTTTACTTTGTAAGTGCTTTGAGCCAGAAGAATGGAGTCGGCTTGCTCTGTTTTTGATGAAATAAGCGAATCTTTGATGATCCCGATTTCAAATGGAATTGGGATGTTCCGGTTTCCGAGTTCTTTCGTCAATACTTCATTTACCCGCTCAATCGGGACGTCTTCTTCCCATGTGGAAATTTCCTGAACGGCTTTGTTTGCGACGCGCTTTAATTTACGCGTTCTAAATTCGAATTCCTTTTTTAACTGGCCGGTTGTGTCCTTCTGATAATCTAATTTACCGACCAATGAATCGAATTTGTTGATTCCTTGGGCATACACCGTTTTAAGGTTGCGGGCCATACTGTCGGTATTGATAAAAATGACATTATCTTCTCCGGAATGAAGGCTATCGCGGCGCGTTGAAATCTGGTATTGAAAACCGTTCTTGTTCTTGCCTGATTTTACAATCATTTTGATCTGTTGGTTCGATCGTTTTTTTGGAAATGAGTCATGTCTGGGTGCTCTCCCTAAAGCATCGGGTGGGATAGGCGGTGCCGGAGGCGTCGGTATTGGTCCCCTGAACATGGTGTCGTCGAAGGCAAAATGATTAATCATCCGGAAATCCTGCAAGGTTTCGAGCCGGTTGGTAGTGCTGTTCAGCGCTTCGTTAACGCTGCGGTCGAACAATTCGTTCCTGACCTTTATCGCATTATTCATCCATACCAATTGAATGATGATAATGGCCAGAATGGAAATGCCCATTAGTGCGATCAGTCCGGTGATAATTCTTTTATTCATATTTTTTTGTTCACGACATCAAAGATAATGATTAAATGCAGCGCTGACAGGATTTTAACTTTTCCTTAACAGATTTTAACCGGGCATTAACTCATTGTATAGCAGCCTTCGGCGTATCTTTGTTTCAGAAAGGAGCACAACGAGATTTACTGGCAAGAAAAGTAAATTTCACACCCGGGTTCCACGGGAACGCACAAATTTTATCGAATAATGAATGATTCTTTTGACTGAAATTAAACATTAAATTATACACTCATGAAAAACACATTGCTTTCGTTCGGAATTATTGGTTTAACAGGCGTATTGTTGTCGTCGTTTGCCTTAATGCAAAAAGGAGATGAGCCTCAGGGCCCAAAAAAGACCCGTCATATTAAAATGGTTAAAATTGAAAACGGAAAAAAAATGGAGATCGACACCGTACTTGCCGGTGATGATGTTTTTGTATGGAATGGCGATACCATAAATCAGGTAAAACACATCAAGAAATTTAATCATGCGGATTTTGACAAAATGCATCAGTTTGATGTAAAAGTCGATAGTAAAGATGGAAATGATGATGTAATGATCATCAAACACAAAGGAGGGAGAAAAGGTGAACCTGCGATTTGGCATATGTCACCAAGTGATGATATGGAGGTGATTACTGAAGATATCGATTCAATTGGGAACCGGATTGTTGTTAAAAAAAGGATGAAGGATGGGCATGGAAACAATATGATCTATTTCAGTGATGAAGATATGAAGAATTTTCCGCCAATGCCTCCTATGCCTCCAGTTCCACCTATGCCACCGGTTTCTCATATGAAAATGAAGGGAATTCAGCATTCAGGGCAAATTATTGATTTGAATGACCCCAATATCATTTCATTCAAGAAAAAGGAAATGAGCGGCGACCGCGAAAAGATTGAGATCATCCGTAAAAAATCGGATGATAATGCGAATTCGACCTTTAATTTCAGGTTTGATAATGATGAGTTGATGGCACCCGAGGCTCCTGAAGCACCTGAATTCAATTGGAAATCAGATGGAGATAGTCTTCGTACGAAAATTATTGAAAAGAAAAAGGTGATCAAAGGGAAAGACGGCAAGGAAATTGATGTAAAAATTGAGACGGAAGAGAATAAATAAAATCTTTTGCCGTTAATTATGTTGTGAGCTTTTCCCCCGAAAGCAACATGTGAAAACAATTAAACAGAAAACAGCAGAAGCGGTCGGAATTAATTTCCGACCGCTTTTTATTCTTAAATGTGGAGATATATAGGGTTGGCGTTTTCTCTGACCATCCTTAGGGGCATAATCAATGGCTTTTCGGCTTTGGAAAATCTGAATTCTGCAAAAAAATGATTGAAATTCGAAAATTTTATTCATTTCACTTTCTTTACCTGCATTTGCTGGGGAAGCGTCGTTTTGCAAGCGTTTTTGCAAACGTTTGCACCGTTTTATTTGAAAGGACATCCAATCTTTATGATTGATATTATTCATGCTATTCCGGTTAATTATTTTTAAATTTGACAACCACTAAACTTGAATAGCTGATGTCAACTGTTGTAGATAAATCTGAAGAGCGCATACTCTGGTCAAAGTTTCTGGAAGGAGACACCCAGGTATTGAGTTTGATTTTTTTACGCTATTCTAATGTGTTATTCGACTATGGTTGCCGGTTTACAGCGGATAAAGATTTGGTGAAAGATTGCATTCAGGAAGTATTTTGTACGTTGATTAGAACAAGAAAGAGCTTATCGGAAACCGATAACATCCGGCTCTACCTCTTGAAATCGATAAAGCGGAAAATTATACGTGAGTTGAAGAGCGCCAGCAACAAACCACGTCTACTTGACGATCAGGATTATTCGTTTAACTTCCTTTGGTCCGATAATCTGGATGATCAGCTTTACGAATTGGCTGAAGAGAAAAGGCAGCTAATTGCAGATGCGATGCTATCGCTGACCGAGAGACAGAAGGAGGCCATTTATCTTCGCTTCAACCGTGGGTTGGAGTACGAGGAAATTTCATTTCTACTAAATTTGAATTATCAATCTTCCCGTGCTTTGATTCATCGTGCCATTGAAAAACTTCGGGAAATAGTCCATGTTCAGGATAAAAAAATCAACCAGATTTTATTCTCCATTCTTTGCGGTCAAGCAAAAGCTGTTCTTTAGCACAAAAAAAACTTTATAATTAGCATCAACAAAAATCAACTGTTTGTCTTTTCGGTATAGAAATTACAAACATGGAGAAGTACAGAGATTATTCAGCGGTTGATTTTTTAGATGATGAGCGTTTTCTGAAGTGGTTAAGTAATCCAACTCAGGAGGAAAATGAGTTTTGGAACGCTTTCCTGAAAAATCATCCATACAAAAGAGAAGAAATCAAAGAAGCAACATTGATTTTCAATTTATTCCATTCAAGCGAAAACAAATTAGCACTTATCGAGCAATACGAACTTTGGAAAAAGATTCAGAATGAATCAGAAACGTCGAGTACAGTTGTGCTTTTGAGGTTTTTTAGATATGCCGCGATCTTCGTTTTGGTATTCTTCTCGGGAGCAACTTCATATTATTTCTATCAGCATTCTGCAAAGCAAAATCAGTTTCAGTTAGCAGATGCTATCCCCGTTCAGGGCGAGGCTATGATTATTTTGTCTGACGGATCAAAAGTTTCGCTCGAAAAACAAATGTCTGAAATCTCATATAGTCAAAACGGCAAACAACTGATTGTAAATAGCGACACGATAAATCAGAAGTCAGGTTCTCAGGAAGAATCTATGAATAAAGTGATTGTATCGTATGGAAAGAAATCGATGATTGTTCTTTCTGATGGGACCAAAGTTTGGCTGAATGCAGGAAGCCAACTCACTTATCCGGCTGTTTTTCTTAATAAGGATCGCAAGGTCACATTAATAGGTGAAGCCTTTTTCGATGTGGCTAAAAATCCGCAAAGACCTTTTATTGTTAGTGCTTCAGACTTAAGTGTTCAGGTTTTGGGTACCCGTTTTGATATCTCTGCGTATCCCGAAGATAAAGTTATTCAAACGGTGCTGGAAGAGGGAAAAGTGAATCTGAAATATTCAGGGAACGGAATTTTTAATCGCGAGAATGTTGTTGAAATGAACCCAAATCAGATGGTTTTGTACGATAAATCTTTAGGCGAAGCCAGTAGTGAGATGGTCGATGTTTCAAAATATGTTTCATGGAAGGATGGAATGCTCGAATTCGATAAGGTTGATTTGGGAAGGGCATTGATGCCGGTTGAACGATTCTATAATGTGAAAATCCATTTGTCAGAACCCGAAATTGGAACCTACAAGTTATCGGGTAAACTCGATTTGAAAGATGAGCCTGAGGAAGTACTCAATGTAATTAAGCTAACCGTACCGATCGACTGGCAAAGGAAAAGCAATGGAGATTTTATAATTGTTAAGAAATAAACTCAAACAGAATAAAGAATGAAAAAAAGCGATCCGAAGGATGTTCCCGCATCCTCCGGATCAAAATAAAAAGTGCATGTGATTAGTAATTAAAACTAAACGTCTAAAAGTATGAAAAAAAAGTTTCATCAACGAATCTTCCATGACTTTGGAAGGTTCAAAAAACTGTTCCTTATTATGAGGTTATCTTTTATCATGTTGCTCGTCAGTTCGTTAACTGTAATTGGCAATAGCTACTCTCAGTCAACCAAATTTTCTTTTCAATTGTCAAAAGCGACAATAAAAGATGTTTTTCAGGAAATCGAACAAAACAGCGAATTCATTATCGTTTATTCTGACGATATGATCGATGTTTCACGCGAAGTTTCAGTAAAAGTTGCTGACGTTACTGTCGAACGAATTTTGGATCAGGTTCTTAAAGAATCTGGAAACGGTTATGAAATTAAAGATCGACAAATCGTGATTACAGAGCATAAAGGCCTTCCAATTGATGGTTTGATGGCTCAAAAGCACGAGCTTAAGGGATTGGTTAAAACGCCTGACGGAAGCCCACTTCCTGGGGCAACCGTAGTCGAAAAAGGAACGACCAACGGTGCAATTACAGATTTTGATGGAAAATTTACTTTGAATGTTAGCAAGGTGCCTGCTGTTATTTCATTCTCATTTGTTGGTTATACCACTGTTGAGATGGAATATAAAGGTCAGGCAACTATTAACGTTGAGTTGAAAGAAGAATCTATTGGAATCGAAGAAGTTGTCGCAGTAGGTTATGGTGTTCAACGCAAATCGGATTTAACCGGTGCCACAAACCGCTTGTCCGATAAGGATATGAATAAATCTCTGGCAACCTCTCCTGTTGAAATGATGCAGGGTCGTATCGCCGGTGTAAACATTACGCAAAACAATGGAGAACCTGGTGGTGGAATGACTGTAAGGGTCAGGGGATCGAGTTCTATCCGTTCAGGGCAAGAGCCTCTTTATGTTGTTGATGGTATTCCGCTCGATAATTCAAACCTGACTCCAACAGGAGGAAGCGCCGCTGGTTATGGTAGTGGTGGTAATAAAAATCCACTCGGGTTCATTAATCCTGAAGACATTGAAACGATTGATATTTTGAAAGATGCTTCTTCAACAGCTATCTACGGTGCACGTGGTGCCAATGGGGTAGTATTGGTAACAACCAAAAAAGGTAAGAAAGGCGAAAGCACAATTACTTTCGATTCCTATGTAGGAGTTTCAGAAATCCGCGAGAAAATGGATGTTTTAAGTCCTGATGAATTCCGGTCATATACCCGGGCTAATGGTACAAAGTTGCTCGATAAAGGCGCAAGTGTTAATTGGCAGGATGAAATCTTTAGAACAGCTATCACCAACAATCAGGCATTAGGTTTGAGTGGTGGAAGCGATAAATCAACCTATCACCTTTCGCTTGGTTATTTAGACCAACAAGGTATTGTAAACAATTCGGGCATTAAAAAATTAAACGGAAGCATAAAACTAACCCAAAAAGCATTTGGCGATAAGTTATTATTGACCGCCAGTATGCTGGCTTCGCAACAAGAAGACAGCCGTATGCCAATTTCGGAGGCGAGTGGTTCGGGTTACGAAGGTGACTTGATTATTACAGCTCTAAAATCGAATCCGACTTTCCCAATCTTTAATGCTGATGGTACCTATTATCAACACACAACAGATCAGCGCAATCCTGTTGCTATGATGAACCTTGTTGATGATAAGGTAAATACACTTCGCGTAGTAGCCAATATGTCGGCTGAATATGAGATTATTAAAGGGCTGAAATATAAATTGAATGTGGGTTTGGATCGCACCAATGCCGAGCGCCGCGTTAATCAAGATCAGCAATTGAGTTATTTGTCAAACAAAGGTGAAGCCAATATAAATGGGATTATTGCCAATAACAAGCTGATTGAAAACTATATTACCTATGCAACCAAAATTGGTAAAGAACATTCATTTAACTTCCTGTTGGGCCATTCTTACCAGAATTTCAATGGAACCTCAAATAATTCAAACATTAAAGGTTTTACCGTACAGGGAATAAAATATACCGATAACTTAGGATATGGTATTTCTTCGACTGCGGTTGTCACTTCTGCAGCTTATGAACGCGAACTGCAATCTTTCTTTGGGCGTGTAAATTATTCGTTAAGAGATAGATATCTGCTTACTTTTACAATGCGTCGCGATGGTTCTTCCAAATTTGGAACCAACAATAAATATGGGAACTTCCCTTCTGCGGCATTGGCATGGCGTTTATTGGAAGAAGATTTCATGAAAGATATTCATGTATTCAGTAATTTGAAAGTTCGTTTAGGCTGGGGATTAACCGGTAATCAGGAAATTCCGGATAAAGTTTCTCTAATGTCAGTTGGTACAGCTACCAATGCGAACTTCCTGACCAATGGTATACTTATTCCTGGTATTACTTTCAACAGGACTCCAAACCCCGACATTAAATGGGAAACTACCAAGCAGATCAATTTTGGGTTAGATTTTGGGTTCCTGAAAGATCGTTTGTCAGGTACATTTGATGTGTTTAGCAAAAAAACAACTGATGTATTGCTTCAGATTTCGTCAAAAGATCCGGCCCCAACATCAACACAGTGGCAGAATGTTCCTGGTTTAGAAATCGTAAATACAGGTGTTGAACTTGGTTTGACCGGTGTGATTATCGACAAGCAAGGGTTAAAATGGGATGCAACTTTTAATGCTGCCCGTATCAAGAATAATGTACAAGGCCTTGGAACTTCTATTGTTACAGGAGCAGCTGCAGGTCAGGGATTGTCAGGAACGTTCGTTCAGCTTATAGCTAACGATCAACCTATTGGTTCTTTCTACGGAATGGTATTCGAAGGTTTTGATTCAAATGGAATTAGCCAGTATAAAAAAGATGCCAGCGGAAATGTTGTAAAAGAATTCTTAGGTTCGGCACTGCCTAAAATTACTTATAGTATAAGTTCATCGTTGAAAATTAAGAATTTCGATGCCAGCATATTCTGGTACGGAACCCAGGGTAATAAGGTGTATAACAACACTGCCAATGCCTTATTTGTGAAAGGTACTTTGGATAAATCAAGTAACGTCAGATCAGATATCGCAACATCTACTGAAAGCGCATCAAATTCAAATGCATTTTCTTCACGGTTCATCGAAGATGGTTCTTTCCTCCGGTTGGCAAACCTTACATTGGGCTATACATTCAATACCAAATCAGTCAAATGGTTGAGTAAACTAAGGGTTTATGCTACCGGCAATAATCTGCTATTGATCACTAAATACAAAGGTTTTGACCCAGAAGTAAATTCAGATGCTTCTAGTAATAATGTTCCTTCGTTGGGGGTTGATTACTCATCATTTCCAAAATCACGGACATTTACCTTTGGTGTTAACCTTCAATTTTAAATCTTAAATTCAGCATACAATGAAACGAAATAAATTCATTAAATACTGCACTTTTATTGCACTTGTCGGGTTAGTGGCATGTACCAACCTCGACGAAAAAGTACTTGACGAACAACTTGGAACCAATCTGGTAAACGATCCAAGCAACATGACCGCATTGATTAATGCACCTTATGCCAGTTTAAGGCGTACTATTGAATGGTACGATTACTGGGCCTTACAGGAAGTATCGACTGACGAAGTAATTGTTCCTACACGTGGTACCGACTGGTACGATAATGGTGAATGGCAACAACTTCACCTGCAAAGCTGGACCGCTGACCATATTCGTATGAAAAACGTATGGGAAGCATTAAATCAAGGCGTTTCGCGTTCAAACATTGCTATTAATTATATTGGGAAATTTCCTGTTACCGCAACAACAACTCAATACATCAACGAAGCCAGGTTTCTGAGAGCCTATTACATGTATTTACTGTGCGATTTGTTTGGTCAGGTGCCTTACCGCGAAGCTGAAGAAGTTGATTTCTCTAAAGCGCCAACTGTTCTTACCAGACAGGCCGCTGCCGATAAAATTATCTCCGAGTTGACAGCAGCATTGCCTAATTTGAAGACAAAAGCTGATGTTGGTTCTGATCATGCAACCAAGGGTGCCGCTCAGGCCTTGCTAGCTAAAGTATATTTGAATTACGAGGTTTGGACAGGAACCAAGAAGTATACTGAAGCGATTGCTGCATGTAATGATTTGATCAGCAACACCAGTTATGCAGTGGCAACTGACTATTGGTCCATGTTTCAGAAGGATGTAGCCGAACATTCAGAATTTATCCTGCGCGTTCCAATGGATGACAAAGTAGATATGGGTAGTGGAAGTGTATGGGTTAACTTTACATTACATTACAGCCAGGCATTTGGCAATTTAACCAGTACCTGGAACGGTCCAAGTACCACTGCTACTTTCTTCGATACTTGGGATAAAGTAAACGATGCACGTTATCAGGATAACCGGATCAAAGCAGAGTGTGGCTTTAACCAGGGATTCCTTGTCGGTCAGCAATACGGTGTTGATGGAACAGCCTTAAAACAACGTAATGGAGATCCTTTAATTTTTGTACCTGAACTTAATTTGGAAAGTACGCCTGAAAATGGAGGTATCCGTGTGGTCAAGTTTGCACCAAACGCTGCAACAACACACCAGTTCTCTTCTCCTAACGATGTGCCAATCATGCGTATTTCTGATATTTATCTGATTCGTGCTGAAGCTAAATTAAGGAATAATGATGCTGCCGGTGCGCTGGTAGACATCAATTACATCAGAAGTAAACGAAGTGCAGCCGGTAAAACATTGCCAGTACTTACTTCTGTTACTTTAGCCGATGTATTGAAAGAACGTGGCTACGAATTGTATTGGGAAGGCTTACGCCGTCAGGATTTGGTTCGTTTTGGCAAATTTGGTGAAGCATGGCAGGGAAAACCTGTAACCGCTGCAACAAAAGCCATTTATCCAATCCCAACTTCGGCTTTGGGTGCTAACCAAGACATAAAACAAAATACAGGATACTAATCCTGTGTTTATTGCGAATAATCCGGCGGCTTTCCAGAGGGAAGGCCGCTTTTTATCCAATATTTAAACTCTGAAGTTGACCCGTGAAACAGGTAGGCTTCAGGGTTTTGTTTTGGAATTTTTTAATGTTTTTTCGGTAATTGAGCCCACAATATATTTTAAGTGTATATTATACAATTATATTTGCATGGATTTTATAAACCGAAATAGCTAGCTGTACGATGAAACTAAAACTATCCATTTTCCTGATCTGCCTGGTGTTTGCAGCGTTTGCTGGCGCACAGCCACAACCCAGAACATTAGTCGTTAATACCAAAACAACGATTGCCCCAATTCAGTCAACCATGTGGGGTTTATTTTTCGAGGACATTAATTTTGCTGCTGATGGCGGAATTTATGCCGAATTGGTCAAGAACCGCTCTTTTGAGTTTTACAAACCACTGATGGGCTGGAAGAAAACTGGTGAAGAATACGCCGGTCAATTCCAGATTATTAATAGCCAAAATGAGGACAATCCACGTTTCCTGCGGCTCGAATCGTTACAGGGAAAAGAACTTGGATTGGTCAACGAAGGTTTCCGGGGAATGGGAGTTGTGGCTGGCGAAAATTATCTTTTCTCCATACTTGCCCGGCAGAGCGAAGGTTCTTCGGCATTAAAAGTCGAACTGCTCGATTCAACCGGTGTGGTTATCGGTAAAACTGAGGTGAAAAACTTTTCAGGAGAATGGAAGAAATACGAAGCGAAGTTTACCTGTTCGTCAACTCACCCAAAAGCTAAATTGCAGATAACACTTTCAGGAAAAGGAGTACTCGAAATCGATATGGTTTCGTTGTTTCCTGAACATACCTGGAAAAATCGCAAAAATGGGTTACGTGCCGATCTGGTTCAAAAACTCGCCGACCTGAAACCCGGATTTCTGCGTTTCCCCGGAGGTTGCATTGTTGAAGGACATGAACTTGAAACCCGTTACCAGTGGAAGAAAACCGTTGGTGATGTGAATGACCGAAAGCTGATTGTCAATCGCTGGAATACCGAATTTTCGTACCGCAATGCTCCCGATTATTATCAGTCGTACGGATTGGGATTTTATGAATATTTCTTATTGTCCGAAGATATTGGCGCTTCACCGCTCCCTATCCTAAATTGCGGAATGGCCTGTGAGTTCAATTCATCCGAATTGGTTCCGCTCGATAAACTCGATCCATATATTCAGGATATTCTTGACCTGATTGAATTTGCCAATGGTGCAACTACGACCAAATGGGGTAAATTGCGTGCTGATATGGGTCATCCGGCTCCTTTTAACCTGAAAATGGTTGGCGTTGGAAACGAACAATGGGGAACCCAGTATATCGATCGTTTGAAGATTTTTCTAAAAGTATTGAAAGAAAAACATCCTGAAATTGCTTTTGTAGGGGGTGCTGGTCCATCTCCCGACGGAAAAGATTTTGAATATCTGTGGACGCAAATGCGCGAACTGAATGTTCCGATTGTTGACGAACATTATTACCGATCACCGGATTGGTTCCTGAAGAATGCCGGACGATACGATAATTACGACCGCAAAGGGCCAAAAGTATTTGCCGGTGAATATGCCGCACATGATAAAGAAGGTAAAGATGCCGAATCGCGCAATACATGGCAAAGTGCACTGGCCGAAGCTGCATTGATGACCGGATTGGAGCGTAATGCCGACGTGGTTCACATGGCTTCGTACGCACCTTTGTTTGGTAATGTAAATGCCTGGCAATGGCGTCCCGACCTGATTTGGTTCGATAACCTGAAATCGGCCGCAACACCCAATTACTATGTGCAGAAAATGTTTTCGACCAATGCCGGTACTGACGTCGTTTCGGCTTTGGTCGATGGTAAACCGCTTATTGGTCAGGATAGTTTGTTTGCCAGCGCCTGTATCGATTCTAAAACTTCAGAATTGATTGTAAAAATGGTGAATGTGGCTAAAAATCCAGCTACTCTCACACTTTTACTCGATGGAAAACTGCCTTCAGTAAAAGAAATTAACCTTCAGGTAATTAGTAACTTAAATCCGGCAGCATTCAATCCGGTTGGTAAACCAGAGGAAGTGACTCCTGTGGATCGGAAGCAAAAGATTTCAGGCAAAAAAATTACAATGAATCTGGATCCATATTCATTAACTGTTGCGCGGATTGCACTGAAAAAATAGGTTGTCTTATTTGGAAAAGGAGTTTCAGAAGGGGCTCTCTTGACAGAATTAAATCTGTCAGGAGAGCCCTTTTATTTTATTCCCAATTTTTTGTGCAATCGTTTTCAAAACAAAAATTACAATTTGTACCTTTCGACATCGAAACTTAACCGATGTGCACGAAATTGTAAAAGATTAATTAAAGACCAACTAATAAATTTCATTTATGACTAAACACAATGAAGCTTCGCGGCGGTTGTTTTTAAAACAAGCTGCAGCATTATCATCCATGATGGTATTTCCGACGATTCTCACAAAAGCAATGTCAGGTACTTATTCGCCGGCTGCCGGATTGGCCGGGGCCAATGAGCGTGTTAATCTGGCTTGTGTTGGTATTGGAAATCAGGGTGGTTCAGATGTTTTTTCCTTGTACAATACCGGATTTTGTAACATTGTAGCTCTTTGCGACACCGACATGGGAGCTCCTCAGACTCAGAAAGTACTCGAAAAATTTCCTGACGTTCCTCGTTTCCAGGATTTTCGGAAGATGTTCGATAAAATGGCCAATCAAATTGATGCCGTTTTGGTAGGTGTTCCAGATCATTCGCATTTCGCGATTGCCATGTTGGCCATGTCGTTGGGTAAAGCAGTATATGTTGAGAAACCAATGGGCCGTACCTTCAACGAAGTTGAACTGATGATGAAAGCTGCCAACAAATACAAGGTGGTTACACAGATGGGAAATCAAGGGCATTCGGAAGCCAATTACTTCCAGTTTAAAGCCTGGACCGAGGCCGGAATTATCAAAGATGTAACAGCTATTACAGCTCATATGAACTCTGCCCGGCGTTGGCATGGGTGGGATCCAAAGATTACTAAATTTCCTGATGCTGAACCTATTCCTGCAACTTTAGATTGGGATACCTGGCACTCGGATGTAAAAATGCACGATTACAACCACGATTTTATTAACGGACAATGGCGTTGCTGGTACGATTTCGGTATGGGCGCATTGGGCGATTGGGGCGCACACATCATCGATACCGCTCACCAATTCCTGAATTTGGGTCTGCCTTACGAAGTTGATCCGGTGAAATTGGACGGTCATAATGCATTCTTTTTCCCGATGTCGTCAACCCTTTCGTTTAAGTTCCCAAAACGTGACAACATGCCACCAGTTGAAATCATGTGGTACGATGGGGTAAACAATATTCCGCAAGTTCCTGAAGGTTTTGGAACAACCGAACTTGATCCGAATATTCCGCCAACCAGCGTAGGAAAGTTCAGCCTGCCAAACTCAATCCTGGAAAGGAAATTTACAGCAAAGACCTTATTTTTAAAGGTGGATCGCATGGCAGTACCTTGTCGATTATTCCTGCGGATAAGGCAAAAGCTATGGAATCGAAATTGCCGGAGATTACCGGCTGAGTCCGTCGAACCATTATGCAAACTTCCTGAAAGCCTGTAAAGGCGAAGAGAAAACCCGTTCTCCATTCGAAATTGCAGGGCCTTTGAGCCAGGTTTTCAACCTTGGTGTTTTGGCTCAGCAGCTGAATACTAAGATTGTTTTCGATCGCGAAACCAAACAAATTAGCAATAACAAACTGGCCAACCAGATGCTGGTTGGAGCTCCGCCACGTAAAGGTTGGGAGCAGTACTACAAACTGTAAGAAAATAATCTCATAGACTGAAATGTCCGAAGCAATTTGTTTCGGACATTTTTTTTTGTCAAATAGCAATACGGATTTAAATAGATTGACTAACCTGTTAGTCTTTTTTTTTTCAGAATTCATTTATTCACAGAATTTTACAACAATTAGTAAATAAATTAGTATATTAGTATCTGAATCTCTTAATGCGAAGCGTATGGAAATCTTTTACAACAATCATAGAAGGTTTATCAATCGGAGATTATTCGTTTTAACTGTATTTTTCATTCCATTCGTTGGTTTAGCCCAGATTCAGGGAACAGTTCACGATGTTAACAACCAACCTCTTTCGTTTGCAAATGTACTTCTGCTTAATCAGAAGGATTCGTCTGTGGTTACAGGAGTTTCTACTTCAGATGTTGGTACATTCAGTATCACCAATTTCAATCCGGGTAAATACCTGATCAAAACCAGTATGATAGGATACAAAACCATGTTTTCGCAAGCTTTTGATGTGAAGACTTCGAATGATCATATTCACATCAAACCTTTCGTTGTGGATGAGGACACCAAGGTGTTAAATGATATAGACGTGGTGGCCAAGAAACCTATTTATGAGCAGCAGATCGACCGGTTGGTGGTTAATGTGGAGAAAAGTATTACTTCGGCCGGAAGCACAGCGCTGGAAATATTGGAAAAGTCGCCGGGAGTAATCGTAAACCGTCAGGATAAGTCGCTAACCCTTGGCGGAAAGGAAGGCGTGACTATCATGATTAATGGTAAGGAAAATCGGATGCCAGTTTCAGCAGCCATTGAGATGTTGAGCGGAATGAGTTCCGAAAATGTGAAAAAGATTGAACTGATAACCACACCACCCTCGAAATACGAAGCCGAAGGTGATGCGGGAATAATAAATATAGTACTGAAAAAGGATGACGATTTTGGAACAAACGGAACCTATACTCTTGGCGCAGGTATGGGAGTGGATGGAAAATTGAATGGAAGTTTAACCTTAAATCACCATTTAAAGAAGGTTAACTATTTCGGAATGTATTCATATTCGTACGATAATAGTTATCAGGTTATTAGTATGAATCGAAAATATAATCAGGATGGATCGCAAAAAGAAACAAATTCTGAAAGCCTGCGAGAACCGACTACCGGATATCATAACTTCCGGCTTGGAATGGATTATACCATCTCAAGTAAGACTGTGATTGGGATACTGACTTCAGGATACCGAAGTGATTGGGAGATGGTGGCGATGAACAATATTTATTACAAGACAGATAACCAGATCACTACTTTAATTGACCAGAAAGTGACAGAATCGAATCTGTGGAATCATTACATGGGAAATTTCAATCTGGAGCATTTCTTTAAGGAAGATGAAACTCTGGAATTCAATGTCGACTACCTTCATTACGACGACAACAATCCGTCGGGTTATTTGATTCAGTATCACGATAATGCTAATCAGCTTACCTCTACGGAGGAGATAAAAATTACAAAGAAAACGCCTATAAATACGATTGTGGGTAAATTGGATTACGTTCGCAATTTTGGAAAAAATGTAAAACTTGAAGCAGGCTTAAAAGGTACATCAACCGATTTTGGCAATGATGTTAGTGTTGCCAATCTTGTAAATGGAACCTGGACTTATAATGAAGATTTGACCAACAATTATTCATTATCCGAGAATATTAGCGCCGCTTATTCATCCCTGAATTTTAAGTTCAGTGAAAAAACAAGTATGATTACCGGGCTTCGGTATGAATACACCAACACGGTTTTGAATACAGAAACTCAACACGGGATAATCGACCGGCATTATGGCAAACTGTTCCCCACGTTTTATCTTTCACAACAGCTCAGCAAAAATAATAGTATTCAGTTTTCATATAGCCGCCGGATAACGCGCCCATCGTTCAATGAATTGGCTCCGTTTATTGTATTCCAGTCGCCCGATACCTATGTTGCCGGAAACGAAAAACTGCAGCCTTCGATAAGCAATATTTTCAAAACTGACTACAAGTATAAATCTGTTCTGTTTTCGTTTACCTATAGCGATGAAAATAATGCCATCCGGCGATTCCAGCCAAGTCAAGATCCGGTTAAAAATATACTTTTCCTTAGATCCCGAAATCTTGATCAGGTGACAACTGCTTCGTTAATGCTATCATTTCCATTAAAATTGACCAAATGGTGGAATATGCAAAACAACTTTAATGGGCTCATGCAAAATGTGAAAACGGATTATGATGGTGAAAAACTGGATATCAGTCTGAAAAATCTTAGCATCAATACGATCAATAACTTCAGAATAATGAAAGGGTTTACCTGCGAGCTTTCAGGTTTTTACCGGTCGGCTTCGTTGTGGGGAATTTCAAGAAGCAAAGCCTTAAAAACGGTTTCTGTTGGTTTGCAGAAGAAGTCGAAAAATGAAAAAGATACGTTCAGCTTGAATTTGAGCGATGTTTTCAAGACGGCAATCTATTCATTCTCGGCAAATGTACCGGAATTGAATATTCATAATTTAGGCCGGCTTGACTTTGAACCCCGCGTGTTACGATTTACCTACGCGCATAATTTTGGCAGCAAAAAAGTGAAGGCTGCAAGGACGCGCCAAACAGGTTCTGAAGAGGAACGGCAGAGAGTCGATTAAAAAATAAAGGGTCCGATCTTTTAAAGATCGAACCCTTTTCTTTATATCATATCGTCCTATTCGAAAATATTATTGAGCAACCCGCCACTGGCTTCTTTTCGGCTATTCGGGCCGAATGAGCTGAGCTGAGCAACCAGTTTGCGAATTGGCATCGATTGTAACCAAACTTTTCCGGTACCACGCAGCGTTGCCAAAAACAAACCCTCGCCACCAAATACCATCGAGCGGAGTCCGCCTGCCTGTTGGATGTCGAAATCGATTGTTTCTTCGAAGCCCACCACACAACCGGTATCAACCCTGATCACCTCGTTGTTAAGCTGGCGTTCTATTATTGTTCCTCCGGCATGAATGAAAACTTTTCCGTCGCCCTGAAGTGTTTGAAGAATAAAACCTTCGCCACCAAATAGTCCGGCGCCAATTTTTCGGTTAAAGCGCATGGAAATTTTGGTTCCCAAAGCAGCACAAAGAAATGCATCTTTTTGTACGACCAGGCTTCCCCGGTGATCGGGCAAATTAATCGGGATAATTGTTCCGGGATATGGAGCTGAGAATGCAACATGTTTTTTGCCCCAACCCTGATTAGTGAAATGGGTGATGAATAGCGATTCTCCGGTTAAAAGCCTCGACCCAGCAGAAAGTACCTTGTCGAAAAATCCTGCCCGCGGATTTGATCCGTCGCCCATTTTCGATTCGAAACTAATGCCATCTTCCATATATAACATCGCGCCTGCTTCGGCAATTACAGTTTCTCCCGGATCAAGTTCAATTTCTACCAACTGAATGTCGTTACCTACAATTTTGTAATCAATTTCGTGTGATTGCATGGGTTTAATTTTTTTGATGAATCTTTCTGGTTGAACAATGTTGAGCAAATTTATGGAATGTTGACAAAAGCGAAGTAGTTTTTCGACCAGTAAGTTTATTTTACCGGTAAAATATCGTCAGCGCCCAATAAGGTTTAATTTTTGAATCAGGATTTTCGGTTTCCCGGAGATTCAATTTCAGCCAATCCCGATTATATTTCCGGATTTGACAGGTAAGAACGGGAAGTTTTTGTGAATGGCTGCTTGTGCCGAAAAACTGGTACAGTGCGATGGAATAACCTGTTCAACCTGTATCGATTTCATCCAATCAATGGTCATTTGTGTAACAGCATCGTCATTTTGAAGATGAAATCCGCCAATAATCGTATGAACTTTTTCGATTCCGGTCACTTTTATGGCCTGAGCTGTCATGTTGCAAATTCCTGAATGTGCACAGCCCGAAACCACGACCAATCCTTTCGAAGTTACAATCGCTAAACCGGAGTCGTCCAGTACAAAATCATCCGTTCCGTCGGCTTTTTCGAAGGCAGTCTGCTGACTTTCAAAATCCGTCAGTCGTGGAATTTCACCCAGAAAATAGATTTGTTCAGAAAGCTGAATGGGTTCGCGACTTAGAACCAGATTAAATCGCGAACTGATTTCAGTCTCAGCCCATTTGATTCCCAGTTCGGTATGGTTCGATTTTCTGGTTCGTTTCAGGAAAGTATCCGGATGGCAGATCAATTTTTGTCCCTCAAAAAGCATCAACCCGCCGGTATGGTCGTCGTGTCCGTGACTGAGTACAATGGTATCGATTTGCTGAAGATCAATGTTCAGGATTTGAGCATTGTAAGAGATCAGGTCTGATGAACTGGTATCGAACAAAACAGTACCATCGGCTTCAATCAGGAATGAAAGCCCGTGTTCGGCGCGACACCAGCGTCCGGCGGTGTTGTCGTTTAAAACTGTAAGTTTCAGCTTTTGCATCGTTAATATATAAGACTGACGGGGTGAATTTGAGTCACCCCGTCAGTATCATCGAATTATAATTCGAGCTTTAGTTTGGCAAGTTCCGAATTGATGATGCTCATTTCTTCAGAGCTCAGTTTAAGTTGGGCTGCCTTTGCATTTTCAACAGACTGTGTGGCATTGCGGGCGCCAACCAAGGCGATTGTAATGCCGGGTTGCTCAATTGTCCATCGGATTACCAATTGGCTTAAAGTGGCATTCTTTTCATCGGCCAGCGGTTTTATTTTTTCAAGAAAGGAATTAATTAACTGGATGTTTTTATCCGAATAATAAGGCTGATCAACCCGCGTATCACCTTCAGCAAACGATTGGCCTGGTTTTATCTTTCCCGAAAGCAAACCTCTTTGCAGTGGACTGTAAGCAAGTACCGACTTGTTATTTTCAATCAGGTAAGGAATAAGTTCCTGCTCAATGTCGCGTTTAACCATGCTGTACGAAACCTGATCAGAAACCAGATCGATGTATTTGGCAGCTTCTTTCATTAGTGCCACATTGTAGTTGCAAACTCCCGCATAACGAACTTTACCCTCTTTAATTAATTGAGCAACAGCTTCCATCGTTTCCTGGATTGGAGTTGTTGGATCGGCCCAGTGAATTTGGTAAAGGTCAATATAATCGGTTCCCAACAATCGCAGGCTGGTCTCGCATTCTCTAATGATGCTTTCTTTTCCGGAGTAACGGTAAATATCAATTGGTTTTCCCTGATTATTCTTGCTGCTGAAATAAAACTGGCCTTTGGTACCTTCCCAGCTAAGGCCATATTTTGTCATGATCTGTACTTTGTCACGAGGTATTCCTTTGATGGCTTCGCCAACAATTTCCTCGCTCGTTCCTTGTCCGTAAACAGGAGCTGTGTCGATTGAGGTTACCCCGTAATCAAATCCAGCCTGAATGGCTTTCACCGCTTCTTTACGATCTGCTCCTCCCCACATCCAACCTCCGGCAGCCCATGCTCCGAATGTAACAACCGATACATTTAAATCTGAATTTCCTAATTTTCGGTATTCCATAATTATTTGGTTTAAGTCGTTTTGTTTTTTATTCCTGATTCCGGTTTATACAGAGGGATCTCTACATAGAAAGTTGTCCCTTCATCGATTTCGGTGGTGTACCATATCTTCCCGCCGAAATTATCAACAATATTTTTCACGATCGATAGGCCCAGGCCCATACCACTGGTTTTGGTGGTGAAGTTTGGCTGAAACAGGTTTTCCTGCGCTTCCTGGCTGATGCCGGTTCCATTATCGTTAATCTTAATCAAGGCTGTCGATTCATTGGTCTCAACAGTAATTCGTATCTCGCCCTTCTGGTCAGTTGGAATCGATTGAATTCCGTTCTTTACCAAATTCAGGAATGCCCTTGAAAACTGCTCTTTATCGATAAAAACCCTGACTTCTTCATTATGGTTCATCTCAAGTGTGAAATGCAGGTTCTGGTTTGGCTCGAACAACGAACAAACATTTTGAACAACTTCGATCAGGTTGAATACCTCATTCTTTGCTTTCGGGATTTGTGCAAAATTTGAGAATTCGGTGGCAATACCTGAAAGCGTATCAATTTGCTCAATCAGGTTTTTGGTTACCCGCTTGAAAAAGTCGTCGTAGTGTTCGTTGCCCTCCTCTTTAGCTTTTTGTAAATACTGGATGTTGAGTTTCATCGGGGTAAGCGGATTTTTAATCTCGTGGGCGATTTGCTTGGCCATTTCGCGCCATGCCGATTCGCGTTCGGAGCGGGCAAGCAATTCGGCGCTTTCCATCAGATCGTCAACCTTGTGGTTATATTCCTGTACCAGAGCGCCAATTTCATCTTCAGCCTGATAATTTATGTGTTCGTTCTTTTTACCCAACTGAATGCCTCTCAATTTCTCGCGGATCAAACTGAGCGGCTGTGTGATTTTGTTCGACAGCACAATGGCGATAATTACACTGGCCAGGAAAAGGATCAGGTATAGATTAATGAACGCTACAATGAATGTTGAAATGCCTTGCTTCAGGTCGTCTTCACGCGTAAAGTATGGAAGATTGAGGTATCCCAAATAATCGCCCCGGTTGTTGATGATTGGCTCGTAGGCCGAAAGATAGGAGAGGGTTCCTATTTCTTCGGGCTGAAAGTATTTGAGCTGAAACCGTTCTGAAAGCTCGTAGAAAGCTTTCGAATTTATCCGGTTGGAAGTGATGCCTTTGTCGAAAATTTCAGGCCTCGAAGTGGCCAGCAATTCGCCATTAATATCGTAAATATTAATGTCGGTCCGAAAGATGTTGGACAGTTTATTTAATTCGCTGTACAGCCATCGTTGCAATTCCGGATTAATAGATGTGACGTATGCCAGCCTGTCTTTTATTTCTTCTGAAATCGATTTTATTTTTTCCTGAAGGTCGACCTGATGCCGGGTGCGGTACTCCTGAATGTTATAATAGATCGTTCCGGTTGCTACAAAAAGGTGCGAGATGAGTACAACAGAAATGATCGATCCCTGAATCCGGAAGCGAAGATCGTTCTGAATGATAAGCCTCCGGATATTGGAATTTCGAATCAATATGATTGTCAGTACAAATGCGAAATAGAACACAAAAATGTAAGGGAACGAAATCAGGTAATCGATAAAAGTGAGCGAACGGTTGCTCACAATGATGTGGTTTTTTTCGTCCACGTTATAAATCAGGTGATCGTATCCGTCCCAACTCAGGAGCTGAAATTCAGGATCGGTGGTTTTTATATTGTATGCCTGCAGATAATAATTGTAGGTGTAATCTCCGGAAACGTTCACCAGCTCATCATCAAAATACTTGGCGTACGAAAGGTATTTGTATCGAAATGGCTTGATCAGTGACCGGTCCATCAGCAACTCAGGGAATCCGATTCCTTCAGAAATTATTTTTGAATTGATTTCGATAAATATCGAAGTTCCATTCCCTGTGGTACGATTCGGAAAATGGAGCTTCCCCAGGTACGAAACCCGTCCGTTTAGATTGTTCATAAAATAAAAGTCGCTATTCAGGACTTTAATTTTTGAACGTTCAATCATCTTCTCAAAGAATGGAAAGCAAGGCTCCCAAACGTTTTCATCTTCAATTAATATGCTGTCGTTCGTGGTACAAAACCAAAACCGGGTTTCGTATTTTCTGAAATATCCGCTGAAATAGCTTCGGGTCAGGTAGTTTTCCAGTTCGGTATATGGAGGGGCTAGCAATGTCGGAATAATGGTATCGGCTGCGAACTTATTTTGCATACGCGCCAGAAAAACCTCGGCAGTTGGATCTTGCTCGGCACTTAAAGTGGTTGCCCGAAGTTTCTGAACCGCCAGATCGCGGGTCTTAACGGTGTTGTAAACCACCATCAGTGAGACGATTGAGAAAAGCGAGATGAAAAGGATGGAATAGGAGAGCGAATAGAGAGTAATGTGCATCTTTTTAACCAGGCACTGCAACGTATTAACAGCAAAAAAGAGCGTCAGAATATACGACCATCCGGAAGGGAAAAATACACACAAAATAATCGATATCAGCACTCCTGCCAGATTTAACCTCAGAAATATGCTTTTACGGTTGAGGTGTTCTGTTTTCTGGATGATTCTGATGTGAATAATGAAAACCGAAAACAACAACATGGCAATGGCAAGATACGCGCTTATACTGTATTGATCGATGTCGGTAATTCGGTTTAATTTGTAACTTATATTGCTGTTGCTGATCAGGTTTTCAATCATAAAACCAACCAGTTGATACAGCAACCCTGCAAAGATGAATGCCGGAATAATCAGCTTTTTCCGGAGAAGTTCGCTAGGCGAAATGTTGCGGGCAAATGCCAGACTCCAGAAGAAGAACAAAACGGTAATCAGGAAAAAATCGCCCAGTGAGGGAAGCCACTCTGAAATGGCGTAAAACTGTGCGCTAAATAAACCGATGTGGCTTAAAATTTCCGGTATTTTAAATTGGATATGTATCCAGTAAAAGGCTCCCAATGCAACGAGCAGCAATAGCATCTTGACTATAAAATGTTTGCCGTTGTAACGCTCCATTTTTTTGTATAACGCGATCAACAGTATGATAAAACCCAGCAAATACAGAACGACCGGAATATAAAGTTTTACTTCGCTGTAGGCCTCTTCCGATGATGGCAAAACGGTGAAGAGGTATTGACTTTTTGAGTCATGCATTTCAGTGGCATTGGTCACCCTTGAAATGTTGATTTTATAGCTCGACGGAAGATTAAAAGGCGGTACATATGAGTTTTCGAGAAACTGATTTTCGTACGAATAGTTGTTTTTGATGTGTATCAGCCCGATGATCTCGTAATTGCCAATAATTCTTGTTTGTGCTACGAAAATACCGTTGGGCAGCGTAATCAACTTGTTTGCAACCGAAACCTTATTCAGAATATTCTGAAACGCAAATTGGTTATTCGACCAATAAATCATTTTCAGCTTTTTGTAAATGATAAAGCCGAGACCTTCATCTTCAAATAAATGATTTAATTCGGAAAAGGTCGATGCGTAGTTTTCAGCCGATAAACTGTCGTTTATTTTCAGTTCAGTTTTAGTCAGGTATTTCGATAGCTTCAGCTCCTGATCGAGTAAGGTCTTTTGGAAATTTTGAATGACTTTTACTTCAGGATGATTATTCAGTGTTTGGTTTTCGAGAATAACCGCCAGCAAAAAGAACAGGACGGAACTAAAAAATAATATGTGCTTTCTGAATACCTTCATAATACAAAATAATCATTTTTACGGTTCAATCCCGAATCTATTGTGCCAATTTATTGATGGTGATATGGTTCTCCTTTTAAAATGGTCATTGCCCGGTAAAGCTGTTCCAGAAAAATCAGCCGGACCATCTGGTGCGAAAAGGTCATTTTCGAAAGGCTTACTTTCCCGTTAGCCCGCGAATAAACGTTTCCGGAGAATCCATAGGGTCCGCCAATCACAAAAACCTGCCGCTTAATTCCCGCGATCATCTTCTTCTCCAAAAAGCGTGCAAATTCAACCGACGAAACTTCAATGCCCTGCTCGTCGAGCAGAAATAATTCGTCAGAGGTGCTTATTTGCTGAAGAATCAATTCTCCTTCTTTCTCTTTTTGCTGATCTTCGCTGAGGTTTTTGGAGTTCTTGATGTCGGGTATTACCTTCATTTCAAACGATATGTAATGAGGTATTCGTTTCAGAAACAATTCAATTCCTTTTTGTAAATAAACTTCATCGGTTTTTCCAATTACAAGCAGGCATATTTTCATTCGTATATATCAGTTGAGGTTTTTAATTGCTTTTTAACCACATAGGCACATAGGCCACATAGTCTTTCTTGTTTTTCTATTGTGTTCTATGTGTCTATGTGGTTGTCGGTTTTTAAATTGATTTTTCAGGTATCTGAAATTTGTTACCTTTACAAAGGTATTTGTTTAAATAAAAAAATTGCACGGTTTTTGGTAATGATTCATGCTGAAACAAATTCGTACAAAATTATTGACAATGAAAAATTTTAAATTGAAACTAATATCTCTCCTGGTTGGTTTTTTTGCTTTCGCAACTGTTTCGTTTGCTCAGATTCCAGACGAAATTGTGGTTAGCATCCAAAATGGAAATGATGTGACTTTGGCTGCTTTTTTCAACGAGAATGTTGAATTGGTGGTTGAATCGCACGACGATGTGTACAGTAAATCGCAGGCTCAGCAAATTGTTGCAGAGTTTTTTAAATCGAATAAGCCCAAACAGTTCAGTATTATACACCAGGGGGGCAAAGAAGATGCCCGTTATGCTATTGGAAGTTTGACTACCGCAACCGGAACTTTCAGGGTTTATTTCTTGCTGAAGAGCAAAAACAACAATTCTTATATTCACCAGTTACGAATTGAAAAACAGGGCTAATGCCTGATAAACTCTCCAGAAAACTGATTTCCATTTGGGAAAGGATTCTTGTTAAAGCAAAGAAAGTTACTTTCCCTGGTCTTGATGGAATGGCCCTCTATGATGTGATGGTTTTTTTCTGGCGCAGCATAGTCGATGGCGCTTTGTCAACACGTGCCTCAGCTATTGCATTCAGTTTCTTTGTGGCTCTTTTTCCTACCATTATTTTCCTGTTTACACTCATTCCGTATATTCCGGTAGATAATTTCCAAAATGAACTTTTTCTTTTGATTAGGGACATGGTTCCTGAAAATACATTCAAAGCTATTGAAGAAACCGTTTTGGATATCTTGACCCGTCAGCGGGGAGATTTACTTTCTCTCGGTTTTTTCATGGCGCTAATTTTCTCAACCAATGGGTTTGCTTCAATGATGACTGCTTTCGACGCCTCGCTTCATAGTTTCGAGCGTCGCACCTGGATGGGGCAACGGCTAATTGCCTTGTTGCTTTTAGTTATTATGTCAGTTTTGCTTGCTGTTGCCATTACCCTGATAACCTATGGCCAGTACTTTATCAATTACATGGTCGCAAATGGCTATTTAAAAGATCATTTTACAATTATTATGCTTTCGGTCGTGAAATGGATTGTTATTCTGTTTCTGTTCTTCATGGCCAATTCATTTCTGTTTTACCTTGCTCCGGCCAAGAAGACCAAATGGCGTTTTATTTCTGCGGGGGGCACTTTGTCAACTGTTTTGAGCGTATTAACTTTTTTGGGATTTACTTATTATATCAACCGGTTTGGCCAGTACAACAAGCTTTACGGATCCATCGGAACCTTGCTGGTTATTCTGTTGTTGATGTATCTCATGTCGATGATTCTGCTGATCGGATTCGAGTTAAATGCCAGTATCAACGAAGCAGTTAAGCAATCAAAAGGGGGTTTCTTGCATCGGAAACAGCATTGACTTCAGAATGTAAATTAAATCGTCCCGGTCTTCCGACCTCGTTCTCCCTACTTTTATTTTCCCATCCTGAAAAGGACTTCTTTTTCTTCTTTCGACAGGGAGTCGTAGCCCGATTTACTTATTTTTTCAAGTATTTCGTTCATGCGTTTTTGATCCTGATTTTTTAGTCGGTTGTATTCAATATCATCAACCGGTTTGCGATAGCTCACTTTAACTTTTGGCTTTGGGCTGAAGGTCTTTTTCAGCCTTGAAAACAATCCGTTCATCCCTTTCCCCGGATCAATTCCGCGTCGCAACTGCAATACATAAATCACTCCCCAGAAAGCACCGCCAAGGTGAGCCAGGTTACCGCCAGCGTTTGACGATGAAATGCCAATCACATACATTAAAACCGAAAAGAGGGCAATGTATTTCATTTTTACCGGCCCGATAAACATTAAATGAAGCGTGTGGTTCGGGGCGTGTACGGCCAATGCGGTTACAATGGCAATTACCGAAGCTGATGCACCCAGAAGCCTGGAGTCGGTAACAATCTGAGAAAAAACCGGGAATGAATTGTATCCGGCCACATAAAATAATCCACCAAAAATCCCTCCAAGCAGATAAATCGTGACGAGCTTTCCCTGATCGAAATAGCTCAGAAAAATCTGTCCCATCCAGTAAAGCCAAAGCAAATTAAACAGGATATGCAGGAAGTCAAAATGCAGGAACATATAAGTGATCAGTGTCCATGGCCGGCTAGCCAATAATTCGAAATCAGCCGGAAGCGCCAGCCAGTCCATAAAAGGGAAAGGTATTCCGGAGAGGAAAAAGAACACATTCAAGATCCTGAAAACAAGGAAAACTCCCAGATTAATGTAAATCAGGCGGGTTAAGGCCGAACCTTCTTTAAATGATTCTTTGATTTCGTCCCAGATAGTCATGTTCAAGTCAAAAGTATAAAGTCAAAAGTGAGAAGTAGGCTTTGGATGAACACGTAACCCGAAACTCGCAACGCGTTTCAATCCGTCAGTCTTTAGTAAAAATTCCGCGTGTTTTTATTCCAGTACCTAATCATGAAAAAGCCGAAAAGCATACCTCCCAGATGGGCAAAGTGAGCGATGTTGTCTCCGGTATTGGCTATTCCGCTAAAAAGTTCGATGGCGCCATAGCCCATCACAAAATATTTCGCTTTGATCGGTATCGGCGGAAATAATAACATCAATTGGGTATTGGGAAACAGCATCCCAAAGCCAAGCAAAATGCCAAATACCGCGCCTGAAGCTCCAACAGTTGGCGTATTTAAAATCAGGTTTAATTTACCGGCCGAGCCAACCCAGTTTTGCCCTTGTTGCAATATTTCACTCCCTTTGCTAAACACGGCCTGAACAGCCTCGGGGTCAATTTTTGCAGCGTAATAATGGAATTCGATGTAGTTTACAAAAGTGTGTAGTGCGGCGGCGCCTAGTCCGGTTACAAAATAGTAAATAAAGAAACGTTTCGGGCCCCATACGCTTTCCAGAACACGGCCAAACATCCAAAGAGCAAACATGTTGAACAGTAAGTGGGTAAAACCACCATGCATAAACATGTGGGTAACCAATTGGTAAGGCCTGAATTCAGGCGATTCGATGTAGTGCAATCCTAGAATATTCGTAAGATCAATTTCCCTCATCTGGAGAATATAGGTTGCAGCTAACATCAGCACATTGATGATGATCAGGTTTTTAACGACCGGAGGAACTGTGTTTATACTGGGTCTGAAATTCTGCATTGTTGTTCGTTTTTGTTTCTAATAAATTAGCGACTCAGGTTTCAATAATCGCACCAACCTGGAATTTTGGACTTTGAACTTGAAACTTTCTCAGCCAAAGTAATAAATTTCTTTTTTGTATCTCTTTTTCAGTCAAAATGTCATTTGAGTAATTTCTCAAAATCTTCCAATGGCATAATCGAGAGTATCTTTTTTCCTTTAGGCGAAAAATTGGGTGTCTGACAGGCAAACAAGTTGTCGATCAATTCGTTGATTTCGCCCGGCTTCAGTGCTTGTCCGTAGGGGATAGCAGATGCCTGTGCAAGCGAAATGGCAACTGTTTCCCGTGCTTTTTCCTGAAGGTTGACCGGCGAATTTTTATATTCTTCGAGCAAACTCTCAATAATCTCAATCGGTGACGAAGTGTTCAAAACTCCCGGCGTTCCGTTAACGATGAAACTATTCTTACCAAAGTCGCGGATGTCAAAACCCAAAGCCCTCAAATCGGACAGAATGCTGGTCAGCAATGTCGCATCCGAAGCATTCAACTCAAAAGTTTCAGGAAAAAGCTGTTGCTGGCTGGCTACTTCGTTATTCTCCAGAACCTGCATCAATCGTTCGTATAAAATGCGTTCGTGCGCCCGCTTTTGGTCTATCACCATCAGACCTGATTTAACAGGTGTCAGGATGTATTTGTTTTTAAACTGAACCGAACTTTTTGCCGTTTGCTGTTCTTCTATCCTGAATTGAACTGGTTCTTCATCTTGACTTTCAGGCTTTGCACTGAAATCGGGCTCTAGTCCTTTGTAAAGCGATTGCCAGTTGGTTGGATTTGGCCGTTCAACGGGGCGCGACGAAAAACTGGCGGTAGTTCCGGAGTAATTCTTCGAAGGAGCTTGTGTTTCGAATGGGTTGTAATTTGGATTGACCTTAATTTCTGGCATACTGACTTCATCGAAATGATGCAGTGGCATCGGAATATCGAGGCTTCCGGCCTGATCGAAATCGATGGAAGGCACTACATTGAATTTGCCCAATGCTTCGCGAACCGAGGCCTGAAGAATCTGCCAGATCATCGATTCATTCTCGAATTTAATCTCCGTTTTGGTTGGATGAATGTTTACGTCAATATCAGCCGGGTCAAGGTCGAACGAAATGAAGTACGACGGAATGGCGTCGGGAGGCAAAATCTTTTCGAAAGCCTGCATGATCGCCCGGTGGAAAAACGGATGTTTCATATACCGTTTGTTCACAAAAAAGAATTGTTCGCCAAAGGTTTTGCGGGCAAATTTGGGTTGCCCAATAAATCCGGATATTTTGACCAGCGTGGTTTCAGTGTCAATGGGGATCAGGCTCTGGTTGATGTTTTTCCCGAAGATGGAAACAATGCGCACCCGTTTGTTGGAGGCTGCCAGTTCGTAAATGGTCGATCCGTTGTGGTGCAACGATATGCCGATTTCTGGATTGGCCAGCGCAATGCGCTGTATTTCGTTAATGATATGCTTCAGTTCGGCCGGATTCGATTTCAGAAATTTGCGTCGTGCCGGAACATTAAAAAACAGGTTTTTAATCTGGAAATTAGTTCCGTTGTCGCAGTTCACTGGTTCCTGAGTGATGATGTTCGATCCGGAGATATGAATGAAAGTTCCCAAATCGTGATCGTGTTCTTTGGTGCGGAGTTCCACATCGGCAATGGCGGCAATGGAAGCCAGAGCTTCGCCGCGAAATCCCATGGTGCGAATGGCGAAAATATCATTGGCCGACCGGATTTTTGATGTGGCGTGGCGTTCAAAAGCCATCCGCGCATCGGTGTCCGACATACCGCTGCCGTTGTCGATGATCTGGATCAGGGTCCGTCCCGCATCCTTAATGTTAACCTTGATCTGGGTTGCTCCTGCATCAATCGCATTCTCAACCAGTTCTTTCACTACTGAAGCCGGTCGTTGAATGACCTCTCCGGCAGCAATCTGGTTGGCAACTGAGTCTGGAAGTAATTGAATAATATCTGCCACGTTCTCGTTTTCTGTTTCGGAATTTAATTGATGACAAAACTAACAATTGTTCGGATAGTTCGAAAATTAAGTCCGGAGTTCGAAATGCCTAAAGTTCGAAGTTGAAAAAAGGCCATAGGCCTCAAGCTGCAAGCCTAAGATAATAAATTTTCAAATCCTCAAATTTCCAAATCTTCAAATTCTGGCTATTTTAAATCTTTCCCAAAAACCCGGAACCGTTTATAAACCACACCACCCATTTTCTCCATTTCTGCTCGTACTTTGGTGTTGTATTCCAGTTCGAGATGCGAATCGATGACTGTTTTGCCCTGGGCTGAGGCCGATTGAAGCATTTTTACGCCCATCATTACATCGAGTCCTTTGCTGCGGTAATCCGGATGAATTCCGCCAAGTAGCAGATTCAACTGTTTTGATTTTCGGGCTGAGGCAAAGATCTGGAAGATTCCGAACGGGAAAAGATATCCTTTGGCTTTCTGTATTCCTTCGCCAATGTGCGACATGCCAATCACAAAAGCCACCACTTCATTTCGTTCGTTGACCGCTACTTTGATAAATCGTGGATTGATCAGGAAAAGATAGCGGTTGGCAAAGTCGTCCATTTCGGCTTCAGTAAACGGAATGAACCCGAAGATTTCGGTGAAGGTATTGTTGAGCAGCCGGAGTACCGGATGAATATACGGCTTTACTTTTCTTCTTGACGTGAATTCCAAAACCTGTAAATTCTGATTTTGCCTGATTGCCCGTTCCTGAATTTTCAGGTAAAACTCCGGAATTGGGTTCGGGATTTTGATCTGATATACCACCAAATCCACTTCCTTTGAGTAGGCATTTTTTTCAAGCAATTCAGTCTGGTAAGGAAAGTTGCAGTTTGATGCAATAACCGCTGGTTCGTCAAATCCTTCAATCAGAAATCCTTGCGGATCTTTATCTGAAAATGCCAATGGACCAATCAATCGATCCATCCCTTTTTCGCGAGCCCAATCTTCAACCGCTGAAATCAGTGCCGTCGCAACTTCCTGGTCGTTCCATGTTTCGAAAAAGGCAAATCGGGCGCGATTTTCATTGTGCTTTTCGTTGTATTTGTGGTGTATGATTCCCATGATGCGGCCCACGACTTCTTCATTCCGGAATGCAAGCAACAAAGTCGTGTCGCACGAATCAAACGATTTGTTTTTCTTCGGATCGAAAAACTCCCAGTCGTCCATATAAATTGGAGGAACCCAATTCTTGTGGTTTTGATGTATAGCGGCAGGCAGATGAATAAATGCTTTTAAATCTTTTTTTGATTTTACGTCCCGAATAAGTATTGGGGTCTGATCTTCTTTCTTCGCTTTATTCATAAGCCGTGGCTAGTTGTTTTTAATCGAAATAGGAATAAGGCTACAAGGTATTTTATTTTCTTTAAAATGTATCTTTGTGCATCTTAAAAAATTCAGATCATTGACTACGACTCCGAAATACGTTGAAACACCTTTGATGAAGCAGTATTATGCCGTCAAAGCAAAGCATCCAGATGCCATTTTGTTGTTCAGGGTGGGCGATTTTTATGAAACATTTGGCGAAGATGCCATTCGTACGGCTGGAATTTTAGGCATTACCCTTACGCGTAGAGCCAATGGATCGGCCAGCTATGTTGAATTAGCTGGATTTCCGTACCATGCGCTCGATACCTATTTGCCCAAGTTGGTCCGTTCGGGTGCCCGGGTTGCAATTTGTGAGCAGCTCGAAGACCCTAAAATGACCAAAAACATCGTTAAACGCGGCATCACGGAGTTGGTCACTCCCGGAGTTTCGTTCAACGACAATATTCTGGAACATCGTGAAAATAATTTTTTGGCATCGGTTCATTTCGATAAAAAAATGGCCGGAATTGCCTTTTTAGACATTTCGACCGGCGAATTTCTTACTGCCGAAGGTTCGTTTGAGTATGTCGATAAATTGCTGAATTCGTTTCAGCCTAAAGAAGTCCTGTTCCAGAAAGGGAAAGGTGGCGAGTTTGCTGCCTTGTTTGGAGGTAAATACTATACTTTTTCGCAGGACGACTGGGTTTATACCGAAGATGCGGCCAACGACCGACTGATGCGGCATTTCGAAACCAAATCGTTGAAAGGTTTTGGCGTGCACGAACTGAATTACGGGATCATTGCTTCCGGAGCGATTTTGCATTATCTGGATCTTACGCAACATCACCAAACCAAGCATATTGTCAACCTTTCGCGCATCGAAGAGGATAAATACGTGTGGCTCGACCGTTTCACCATTCGAAACCTCGAACTCTTTAATTCGATTAACGAAGGAGCCAAAACGCTGGTTCAGGTGATCGATAAAACCATTTCGCCGATGGGCGCCCGTTTGCTGAAACGCTGGATTGCCTTGCCGCTGAAAGAAATTGCAGCCATCAACAATCGGCAAAATGTGGTGGAGTATCTGATAAAAGATGAAAGCCTCAAAGAAAATCTGGAAGAGCACATTCGTCAGGTTGGCGATCTGGAACGTATAATTTCCAAAGTTGCTGTCATTCGTATCAATCCACGAGAGGTGGTACAACTGAAACACGCACTTCAGGCCATTGCCCCGATCAAAGAAATTTGTAGTCAGACCGACAGCCCGAATTTGCAGCGTTTTGCCGAGCAGCTCAATCCCTGCGAATCGATCCGTATGCGCATCGAAAAGGAAATTCACCCCGATCCGCCAACCTTAGTGAATAAAGGGCATGTAATTGCCTCCGGCGTTTCTCCTGAATTGGATGAGCTGCGCGAGCTTGCTTTCTCCGGAAAAGATTACCTGGCCAGATTGCAGGAACGTGAAGCCGAACGGACGGGTATTACAAGTCTGAAGATATCCTTCAATAATGTGTTTGGCTATTACATAGAAGTCAGAAATACGCATAAAGATAAAGTCCCGCCGGAGTGGATTCGAAAACAAACGCTGGTTGGAGCCGAACGCTATATTACTGAAGAACTGAAAGAATACGAATCGAAAATCCTCGGTGCAGAAGAGAAAATTCTGGCAATTGAAGTTCGCCTTTTCAATGAGCTGGTAGTTGCACTGGCCGAATACATACAGGCCATACAATTAAATGCGGCTATTGTTGGCCAGCTCGATTGTTTGTTGTCGTTCGCTACAACGGCCATCGAGTACAAATATTTCAGGCCCGAAATCAATGATTCCAAAGACATTATTATCAAAGGTGGGCGCCATCCGGTAATTGAACACCAGTTGCCAATGGGCGAATCGTATATCTCGAACGATGTAACCCTGAATCAGGACGATCAGCAGGTGATTATCATTACCGGGCCGAATATGGCAGGTAAGTCGGCTCTGTTGCGGCAAACGGCTTTAATTGTGCTGATGGCGCAGGTTGGCAGTTTTGTTCCTGCCGAAGCGGCACAAATCGGCTTTGTCGATAAAATATTCACAAGGGTAGGGGCGTCCGATAATATCTCGCTGGGCGAATCAACTTTTATGGTGGAAATGAACGAAGCTGCCAGTATCCTGAACAACATTTCAGACCGGAGTCTGATTTTGCTCGATGAACTGGGTCGCGGGACATCGACCTATGACGGTATTTCTATTGCGTGGTCGATTGTGGAATACATTCACGAACATCCGAAGGCGAAAGCAAAAACCATGTTTGCCACCCATTACCACGAACTAAACGAGATGGAAAAATCGTTTGGGCGGGTGAAAAACTTCAATGTTACCGTGAAAGAAGTGGGTAATAAAGTCATCTTCCTCCGTAAGTTGGTTTCAGGCGGAAGTAACCACAGTTTCGGGATTCATGTGGCCCGAATGGCCGGAATGCCGCCTTCGGTGGTCCGTCGTGCCGATGAAATTCTGCTTCAATTGGAAGATACGCACAGAAAAGAGGGGCTTTCGAAGCCTTTGGAGGGCATGGCCGAAAAAAGAGAAGGTTTCCAGATGAGTATTTTTCAGCTCGACGATCCGGTACTGAAACAAATCCGTGACGAGATCAAGAATCTGGACATCAATGAACTGACGCCGCTTGAAGCGCTGAATAAGTTGAACGATATCAAGAAGATTACCGGTCTGGACAGGCCTTTCAAAAAATAATGCAGTGAAAATCGGGTAAAGTTTTTGTCTTTTTTTGGAGAAAGAAAAAATAGGTATATATTTGCATCGCTGTTTTAGAAAGCACTAAACAGTACGTTCAAACCAGAAAAAAGACTGCAGTTTCCACCAGATTGCGGGATTGTATTGAAAAAGGCATCATTGTCAGGAATGCAAATTCCAGACTGCAAAATATGCGAGAATAGCTCAGTTGGTAGAGCACGACCTTGCCAAGGTCGGGGTCGCGAGTTCGAGTCTCGTTTCTCGCTCTTTTTAAGGAGGCCCGGATGGTGGAATCGGTAGACACGCAGGACTTAAAATCCTGTGGCCATTGGCTGTGCGGGTTCAAGTCCCGCTCCGGGTACTTTTAAAAAATCTGGTTCAATAAATTATTGCGAGAATAGCTCAGTTGGTAGAGCACGACCTTGCCAAGGTCGGGGTCGCGAGTTCGAGTCTCGTTTCTCGCTCAAAAAGAAAGCACCTCAAGTAATTGAGGTGCTTTTTTCGTTTTCAGTAATTTGGCCGAGATTTTATTTCATTGGCTCAATCATATCTCCCGGAACGACCCATTCGTCAAATTGCTGTTCTGTCAAAAGGCCTAAATCCAAAGCAGCTTTTTTTAGGCTCGAATTGTCAGCATAAGCTTTCTTCGCAATTCTGGCAGCATTTTCATATCCGATGTGTGGGTTTAATGCAGTCACCAACATCAGCGAATTCCGGAGGTTCTCTTCAATTCTCTCCATATTGGGTTCTATTCCGGTCACACAATGATCGTTGAACGACCGGCAGGCGTCGGCCATAAGTGTTGCCGATTGTAATAAGGCATTTATCATGACTGGTTTAAAAACATTCAACTCGAAGTGTCCCGATGAACCTGCAACTGAAATCGTGGTGTCGTTTCCCATAATCTGCGCGCAAACCATCGTCAGAGCCTCAATTTGTGTTGGGTTCACTTTGCCGGGCATAATGGAAGATCCGGGTTCGTTGGCAGGAATTGTTAACTCCCCAATTCCTGACCGGGGGCCTGAAGCCAGCATCCGGATGTCGTTGGCTATTTTCATCAGGCTAACGGCCAATTGCTTAATGGCGCCATGTGTTTCAATCAAAGCATCGTTTGAGGCCAACGCTTCAAACATATTTTCAGCCGGAATAAAAGGCAAGCCGGTTAATTGGACGATGGTAGCTGCAACTTCGCGGGCATAACCTTCAGGAGTGTTTAAACCGGTACCAACGGCACTTCCGCCCATGGCTAGTTCCGAAAGGTGTGGTAAGGTATTTTTTAATGCTTTTACTCCGTGTTGCAGCTGAGAAACATAGCCCGAGAATTCCTGCCCGAGCGAAATGGGCGTGGCATCCATGAAATGGGTGCGGCCTATTTTGATCACATCAGCCATGTATTTTGATTTCGCGTCTAGTGAGTTTGTTAGTGTTTCGATGGCTGGAATGGTATGACCAACAATCTTTTGGTAGGCTGCGATGTGCATGGCCGTTGGGAAGGTGTCGTTTGACGACTGCGATTTATTTACGTCGTCATTTGGATGGATCAGTCGTTCACCTTCGTCTAATTTTTTGCCTTGCAATACGTGGGCACGATTGGCAATCACCTCATTGCAATTCATGTTGGTATGAGTTCCCGAACCTGTTTGCCAAACCACCAGCGGAAACTGATTGTCGAGCTTTCCAGCTATAATCTCATCGCAAACTTGCGAAATCAGTTTCATTTTATCTTCAGGTAATAATCCAAATCGATGGTTTGTTATGGCGGCTGCCTTCTTCAAATAACCAAATGCATGAATAATTTCAATAGGCATAGATGCAGGCGGACCTATCTGGAAATTTAACAGCGAACGTTGGGTTTGAGCTCCCCAATACTTATCGGTCGGTACACTCACTTCGCCCATCGTGTCCTTTTCAATTCGATATTTCATAGCCTGTTTGGTTTATATTAAGGTGACTTTGCTTCATGCAATGAACAATCTTGTTTTGCTGATTGTTTTCTGATTATTAGTGATTTATGTTTTTGTGCTTCCTTGCGGTAGTTTTTAAATGGAACAATTTAAAAAATGAATTATGAAAGCATTATCAAAACCTGAAGTGGCAGAATTTATTGCACTTCAATTAGCCGGTTGGACGCTTGAAGAAAATACCATTGTCCGGAATTTTAAGTTCAAAAGCTTTGTTGATGCTTTTTCTTTTATGACCGCCATTGCTTTGATTGCTGAGAAAATGAACCATCATCCGGATTGGAGCAATTCGTACAATAAAGTCAATGTAACTTTAACCACGCACGAAGCGAATGGGATCACTCAGCGGGACTTTGATTTGGCCAGTTCAATCGACCGGATCTGGAAAAATTATCAGCAATGAGTTAATCAGGTGTATGGTCTTTATTGATGTAATAACGGACCATGGGTCGGTTTTTTGATGTGCGGTCAACAACTTCGAAACCTGCCTGTTCAAAAGATTTATACAGTCCGATCCAGGCAAATGAGTCGGCAAGCTTTTCCTGAGTTGGAATCGTTGGGTAGGCTTCGATGGTTTTGATGTCTTTCGACCGGGCATATCTGATGATACCTTTCAATAATTCAACCGAAACACCTTGTCTCCTGAAGTTTTTGTCAATAAAGAAACAGGGGATCGACCAGACAGGTTGGTTGTCAATTCGTTTGTGAACGCGCGATTTCTCTAATTTCAGGAAATCTTCGCGCGGGGCAAAAGCACACCAGGCAATGGGCAAATCTTCATAAAATCCGAGAATCCCTGCAGGTTTTCCAGCCCAAACCAGTTCTTTCATGGCCAATTTGTTGCCATCGTTTTCTTTCCCTTCCTGGAAATCTTGTTTTGGAAGTCTCGGCCACATACACCAGCAGTTTCCGCAGGCACCACGCTCACCAAAAAGCTGAATAAATTTGCCCCAATTTTCTTTAGTCAACGGTTCAAAGGTGAGCTGACTTAAAAACTCCGGATCTTTCGTTTGTATCTTTTTTGTCATCTCTGATCTGTTTATTTCTGATGATACATTTTAAATATACTTCAGCCACCATTTTTGATGTCCTGCTTTATAGACGCTATACTTTCGGCATGGATAGTATAAAATCAGGACAACTCCGATCCAAATTAGGTAGATTGCCCAAAGTTCGAGGCCGCTTTCTACTCCTTTGGGGCGGCCAAAATTTCCTGAAGCAAAATCCAAATCAGACCACGAAAATCCCTGCAAAAACATGATTGCAATCAATAGTGGGTGAACAATATACCAGTGAATCAGGTAAAAGAATAAAGGAACTTTCCCATAAACGGATACAAAATTGGTTAAGTTGTTTTTCTCCTGATCTGAAAATGCAAGAATTATGAACATGATTCCCAAAGTGACTAAGCTGAACAGAAGTGACGGTGGGTATTTGGTCACATTAATAAATGATAGAAAGGTAAATAAGTTATTTTTCTGAGATGACCACAAGGACGGATCGCCGTAAATGTTGATGAAACGAAGAACTGTAAACACAATCAATGCACCCACCCCAATTTTCAAAAACGTATTCTTTCTTCTGTGATCGGGTAATTCAAAAAGTTTTCCGGAAGCAAAACCCACCAATAAAATTCCCAGCCATGGAATAGGAGGGTATCCCATAACAAAAGTTATTTGAGATGTTACCGGAAATGCTGTGGTTGCAAACAATGGCGATGAAATAGTTTTCAACACGGGAAACCCTTCAAGTGGAATGAACGAAAGTAGATTGTGACCAAACAGGATGGTTAAGCCTGTTATTCCAATTGCGACTGGTGATAACTTTAGCACGAAACTCAGGATAATAAAACCAAGGCCGATGGCTGCAATCACCTGAAAAAGCCAGGTGTGAAAACCTAAATCGAACCAGACTCCAAAGTTTACGAGTGTAAATTCGAGCAGAATCAGCCAGAATCCCCGCTTGAGAAGACGTTTTTTGCTTTCTGCCGGATTTTCCCGATTGCTGAATGAAATATATGCAGACGTTCCGGCGAGGAAAACAAATATGGGCGCACACAAATGGGTAATTACCCTGGTAAAAAACAGCGCCGGGGTGGTGGTTGAAAGATCAACCGGATTCTGGGTAATTGAGCTGATATGCATCAGGTCACGAACATGATCCAGAACCATTAAAATCATAACCAGCCCTCGGGTAAAATCGATACTGTAAATTCGTTTCATTGCCATGTGTTTCGTAAAAGCCGTTTGTTTTGCTGATGGCAATTTAACTATTTCTGCAATAAAAAAAGCGTCCGGAATTTTGTTCCGAACGCTTCTGTATATAAATGTTTTGGGTTCTTTATTCCTGAGTGGCCGCTGCAACTTGCCTCACTTTGCTTCCCGGATAAACCTTCAGCGCTTCTTCCAGAATTTTCAGCGAAGTAGCCAAATCTTCTTTTTTCAGCACATAAGCGATGCGAACTTCGTCTTTTCCGTAGCCGGGAGTTGTATAGAAACCTGAAGCCGGCGCCATGAAAATAGTCTGGTTTTCGTATTCGAAATCGCTCAGTAACCAGGCGCAAAAAACATCGGTGTCGTCAACAGGCAGGCGGGCGACCGTATAGAATGCTCCCATCGGGATGGGTGAATAAACGCCGTTTATGCGGTTCAATCCGTCGATCAGGAATTTGCGCCTTTCTACATATTCGTCGTACGTGTCGAGCATGTACTCTTTGTTGTTTTCGAGCGAAGCTTCGGCTGCAATTTGTCCAATCAATGGCGGACTTAGCCTTGCCTGACAAAATTTCATTACGTTCTTTTTTAGGGCTTTGTTTTTCGTGATCAAAGCGCCAATACGTAACCCACATTCGCTGTATCGTTTCGAAACCGAGTCAATCAATACCACATTTTGCTCAATTCCTTTCAGGTGAAATGCTGAAATATAGGGAGCGCCGGTATAGCAGAATTCGCGGTAAACTTCATCCGAAAATAAATACAGATCATATTTTTTGACCAGATCGCGAATCTGTTTCATTTCACTGCGGGTGTACAAATATCCGGTTGGATTATTCGGGTTGCAGATCATGATTCCTTTGGTGCGTGGAGTAATCAATTTTTCGAATTCCTCTACCGGAGGCAATGCAAAACCTTCTTCGATTTTTGAAGGAATAGATTTGATTACAGCTCCGGCCAAAATGGCAAATGCAGTGTAGTTGGCATAAGCCGGTTCAGGAACGATAATTTCGTCGCCGGGATCGAGACACGCCAAAAACGCAAAAGTAACCGCTTCCGATCCTCCGGAAGTGATGATAATATCGTCGGCTGTTACATCGATATTGAATGTGTGATAGTACGCCGCAAGCTTTTCACGGAATGATTTGATTCCTTCACTTGGAGAGTACTCCAGAATTTTCCGGTCGATATTCCGGATGGCATCAATTGCATTTTGAGGGGTTGGCAGATCCGGTTGCCCAATGTTCAGGTGAAACACTTTTCTTCCCTTTTCCTTGGCTTTGTCAGCCAAAGGAACCAGTTTCCTGATGGGCGAATCTGGCATCAAATTACCTCGTTCCGATGTAATAGGCATGTTGTGAAAAATATTAACAGTAAAGGCGGCAAATATACGATTATCAAATCTAAATTAAAATTTTAGGTTTTTATTTAATCTGAAATGTTAACGGCATAATAACTTTCACTTTCAAAGCAATAGCGTATGTAAATCCCAATATCGTATTTGGATTGACAGGTAAGCCTTTGCATCGCTTTGAATTCATTGTTTTTTATCATGTTTTCAGAGGTTCATAACGCCTATTTTTGACCGCAGAAAACAATAAAAATCTACGACGATGATTATAGGAGTACCAAAAGAAATTAAGAACAACGAGAACCGCGTTGCTTTGACACCAGCTGGTGTTGCCGAAATGGTTAAAAGTGGTCATACAGTTTATGTGCAGGCAACTGCCGGTATGGGTAGCGGATTTAGCGACGAAGATTATATTCATGCAGGCGCAACGATGCTTCCAACGATCGAAGATGTGTATGCCATTGCTGAAATGATCATGAAAGTGAAAGAGCCGATTGCATCAGAATATAAGCTGATCAAGAAAGATCAAATCTTATTTACTTATTTCCATTTTGCTTCAGGCGAGCCTTTAACAATGGCTATGATCGAAAGCGGATCAATCTGTTTGGCTTACGAAACTGTTGAAATGCCTGACCGTTCGTTGCCTTTGTTGGTTCCGATGTCGGAAGTTGCTGGTCGCATGTCGATTCAGGAAGGTGCTAAATATCTGGAAAAAACTTACGGAGGTTACGGTGTATTGCTGGGCGGAGTTCCCGGAGTTCCACCTGCAAAAGTGCTGATTATTGGTGGAGGTATTGTTGGAACCGAAGCAGCTAAAATGGCCGGTGGTTTGGGCGCTGATGTGACTATCATTGATGTTAGCCTGAAACGCCTGCGTTACCTCGATGATATTATGCCTGCCAATGTAAAAACTTTAATGAGCAACGAATACAACATCCGCGAGATGGTTCGTAATGCTGATGTGATTATTGGTGCGGTTTTAATTCCGGGAGCTGTTGCTCCAAAATTGATTACCCGCGATATGATTCCTACCATGAAACCGGGAACTGTTTTAGTTGACGTTGCTGTTGATCAGGGTGGTTGTTTCGAAACAACCGTTGCGACAACTCACGATCATCCAACTTTTGTAATCGATCATGTTATTCACTACTGTGTAGCCAATATGCCGGGTGCTGTGCCACGCACATCAACTTTGGCTTTGACTAACGCTACACTGCCATATGCCTTACAGATAGCTAACAAGGGGTGGAAGCAAGCCTGTATGGACAGTGAACCTTTGAGAAAAGGGTTGAATGTTGTTAAAGGAAAAGTCGTTTACGAAGGAGTTGCTGAAGCCTTCGGACTTCCATATCAAGACGTTCAAACAGTACTTTAAATCCTGAAAAACCCCGGTAAAACGGGGTTTTGCTTTTTATAAAGAGATTGAATGGCCGGAATTGAATGTTCCGGCTTTTCTTTGTCATTCAATTTGCTTTTTGTAGTGGTGATCCGATCTTTCTAAAAAGATCGGATCACTCATTTCCGTCTGAATGTTTTCTTCCATTAAAAAGCATATTTTTCCTATTTTTGCAGCTTCATTAAAAAGTAAAATAGTAAATACTCAATAAAATACCCAAAAATGGAAATCCCAAGTAAGTACAACCCCGCCGAAGTAGAAGACAAATGGTACAAATACTGGATGGAGAATAAATTTTTCCATTCTGAGCCCGATGAACGTGAACCTTATACGATCGTCATTCCGCCACCAAACGTCACAGGCGTGTTGCACATGGGACACATGCTCAACAATACCATTCAGGATATTTTAACACGTCGCGCCCGCATGTTGGGTAAAAATGCCTGTTGGGTTCCCGGAACGGACCATGCTTCGATTGCTACTGAAGCCCGCGTGGTGAACAAACTGAAAAGCGAAGGAATTTCGAAATTCGATTTGAGTCGTGACGAATTTCTTGGTCATGCCTGGGAATGGACCCACAAACATGGCGGAATCATTCTCGAACAATTAAAGAAACTGGGTGCTTCTTGCGATTGGGATCGCACCGCTTTCACCATGGACGAAATCCGCAGCGAATCGGTCATTAAAACATTTGTTGACTTGTACGACAAAGGCCTGATATACCGGGGAGTTCGTATGGTAAACTGGGATCCTGCTGCAAAAACTGCGCTTTCTGATGAAGAAGTGATTTTCCGCGAAATGCAGTCGAAATTGTATTACCTGAAATATAAAATAGAAGGCAGCGACAACGAATTTGTAACCATTGCAACCACGCGTCCCGAAACGATTTTAGGCGATACTGCTGTTTGTGTAAATCCGAACGATCCACGTTTCACCCACCTGAAAGGCAAGCGTGTTTTGGTCCCATTAATCAACCGCTCTATTCCCATTATTGAAGACGAATATGTGGATATGGAATTCGGTACCGGCTGCCTTAAAATCACACCCTCGCACGACGTGAACGACTATGAAATCGGACTGCGCTTCAATTTGCCAAGCATCGATATTTTCAACGAAGACGGTACCATGAGCGAAGCTGCCGGAATGTTTGTCGGCGAAGATCGTTTTGCCGTTCGTGAGAAAATCATGGTCGATCTGGAAGCTGCCGGAAATGTTGCCAAGGTAGAAGATTACAACAATAAAGTTGGTTTCTCGGAACGTACACATGTTCCAATCGAGCCTAAATTATCGGCTCAGTGGTTTCTGAAAATGGATACGCTGATTAAACCAGCTACTGAAAATGTGCTGAACGACACTATCCAGTTTTATCCGCCGAAATTTAAAAATACCTACCGCCACTGGATGGAAAACATCAAAGACTGGTGCATCAGCCGTCAGTTGTGGTGGGGTCATCGCATTCCGGTTTATTACCTTCCCGATGGTGGTTTTGTAGTGGCTGACAGCGATGAAAAAGCATTGGCTTTGGCTAAAACCAAATCTGGGAATGCCAATTTAAGTATGACAGATCTGCATCAGGATGAAGATGTGCTCGATACCTGGTTCTCCAGCTGGTTGTGGCCGATTTCGGTTTTCGATGGCATCAGTAATCCGGATAACAAGGAAATCAACTACTATTATCCAACCAACGATTTGGTAACTGGTCCGGATATTATTTTCTTCTGGGTGGCCCGCATGATTATTGCCGGTTACGAATACCGCGATCTGTTTCCGTTCAAAAATGTATATTTCACCGGAATGGTGCGCGACAAACAACGTCGCAAAATGTCGAAATCGCTGGGTAATTCGCCCGATCCGCTCGACCTGATTGACACTTATGGTGCCGACGGCGTTCGCGTGGGAATGTTGCTTTGTTCACCTGCCGGTGGCGATTTGATGTTCGACGAAAGTTTACCACAGCAGGGTGCCGGTTTTGTGACCAAAATCTGGAACTCCTTCCGTTTGGTGAATGGTTGGGAAGTGGATTATAAAATTCCGCAGCCTGAGCATTCTAAATTAGCGATTAGCTGGTTCCACGAAAAATTCAGCCAGATTGTGGAGCAAACCGACGATCATTTCGATAAATTTCGCATTTCGGATGCGTTGATGAACGTCTATACAACCGTTCGCGACGAGTTCTCCGGATGGTTGCTGGAAATGGTGAAACCAGCCTACCAGCAGCCTATTGACGGGAAAACATACGAGGAACTGATTGATATTTTTGACGAAGTTCTCCGTTTTTCGCATCCGTTTATGCCTTTCGTAAGCGAAGAAGTATGGCAATTACTGAAAGAACGCCAGCAAGGCGATAGCATCACAATCAGCTCTTGGCCAAAATCGACTGGGTACGACGAAACCCTGATTGCACAGTTTGAAGACGTGAAAGAAGCCATTGCCGGACTGCGCACCATTCGAACAAAGAATAATATTCCTCAGAAAGATCAACTTGAACTGGCTATTATGGCTGGCGACAAAGGTTTTGCTCCTGAATTCAATGGTGTTTTGGTGAAGATGGGTAATCTTTCAGCCTTAAATCTGGTTGCCGAAGAAGTGAAACTTTCAGCTTCGTTTTTGGTTAAATCAACTACGTTCTTTGTTCCAATGGGTGGAACGATCGACGTGGAAGAAGAACTGAAAAAACTTCAGGCAGAACTGGATTATACCAAAGGCTTCCTGAATTCAGTAATGAAGAAACTGAGCAACGAACGTTTTGTGAGCAGCGCTCCTGAAGCCGTTGTGGCCATTGAACGTGCCAAACAAGCTGATGCCGAAGCAAAAATCAAAGTTCTGGAAGAGCAGATTTCAGGGTTGAAATAAGGACTTGCAAGATTTGGTGAGGGTGGTTTAAAGTACCCCACTTATATTATAACGAAAGGCCATCTCAAAACATTGAGACGGCCTTTTCTATGAACAGAATGAAGTAAATAATCATTTAAAGAAAGGCTGCTCGGAAAAAACCGTAACTGCCTTTTCTAAAAACAAAGTGATTTAAACGATCATTTCGCTTTGATCACTTCAAACTCAACTCTGCGATTTAATGCTTGTCCTTCAGGAGTATCGTTTGTTGCAGCTGGATTTGCTTCCCCAAATCCGATCTGTTGTTCTATGCGATTTTTCTTTATTTTGCTTGAAATGATTGATTTTACAACTGAATTAACACGACTTTTTGATAAGTTCAGATTGGCTTTTTCATCACCCACGGCATCTGTATATCCGTTGACTTTCACATTATAATTGCTGTTCTCTTTAAGCAAATTAACGAGTTTGTCAATTTTCCCTTTTTCCTGAGCAGTGAAAGTTGATTTATTTGAATTAAAGTATACATGTTCAACTTTCATCTTTTCAATTTCTGGTTTTTCTGCAGATTCTTCTTTTACCGGGCATCCTTTATTTTCTTTTGTTCCGGCAACAGTTGGGCAAGCGTCGTCAGCATCTAAAACACCATCGTTATCCTGATCGAGTGGGCATCCTTTGGCATCAACTTTTACTCCTTTTTGAGTATTTGGACATTTGTCGTCTTTATCTATAACTCCATCGCCGTCAGTGTCGGGACAACCTTTCATGCTTGCTATGCCCGCAATTTCCGGACAAGCATCATCTTTATCTGCGATTCCATCTTTGTCGGTGTCAGGGCAACCTTTCAGCGAAGTTAATCCGGCAACAGTCGGACAATCGTCGATATAATCAGCAACGCCATCACCATCGGTATCGATTGGGCAACCTTTAGCATCAACCATTACACCAGTAGGAGTATTCGGACATTTATCTTTCTGGTCTGAAACTCCATCCATGTCAGAATCTTTGGTTTTTCCAAAGTCGAATTCAATTCCTGCATTGATTTTCATGAAGTTGTCTCTGTTGTCTTTCCCGGCAACAGTTGTTTTGATACCGTTGATATAACCAGCCTCGAGGTAAAGAGCAGTAGCCGGACTAATGTAATATTTTCCGCCAATGCCTAAGTCAAAGTTTAGTCCCGACTCCGAATTGTCAGATAAGTAACCCGGACCTGCAAACAGGTAAGGACGAAAATTTTTGTTCTCGTTGGTTAATTTATACCTCAAATTAAGTGATGTATTAAACATATCGAGGTTGTTTGTGAGCTTGGAATTAAAAAGTCCCATATCACCTTTAAGCATCAAATCGAGTCGTGGACTAAGATATCTGCTTAAATACAATTCGGGCATGAAGCCAATTCCTGAGTTGTTAAGGTTTTCGTAAGCGCCAATCCCTGCGCCAATTCCCCATTTTTTATCAGAAGTTTGCGCGAATGCTGAGTTAATAAGCAAGGTTGCAGCAAAAATTAAAAGTATTTTTCTCATCTTATTATAATTTGGTTTTAATTGTCAAATCGAATTCGCTTTTATATCATGCTCTGATTGAGCATTTTTATGGCTCGTTTCGTATTTTACTAATGAACTAATTTATAGATATGTAATTTGTATCTGATAAATTCGAAATAAGAAAGAGCTGTGAAAAAAGAAGTCCGATGTTAATTAAGGAGGGGTGGAAAACAATTATAAGCCTTGAAATTTATCGGACTTCTTATTCAATATCTTTTATGTTACAGTTTGAATGTTAACCCTAATTTTCCGCCAGAGAAGGCATTGCCCCCACCAAACTCTAAATTGAGACCAATTTTATCGGAGAAAAAGTAACGACCTCCTATTTGACCTCCCAGACCAAGACCGGAAGAATGTGAGCCAGTATAATTACTGGGTGAACTCCAGATATAAAAGCCCAGGTTTAATCCGGCATAAAAGTCCCACTTTTTAGGGATTTCCAGTATGCGGTTAAAGTGGTAGTTTCCGTTCCCTGAGATTCCAATTACCGAATGATCATAATTGATGTTGGAATATTTATCGTTGAATGAACGGTATGAAAGTTCACCTCCAATTGTGATGTCTGGATGCACACCGTAATCTAATCCAAAGTACAGTGGCACACCCCATGATGATAAGCCAACTCCTGCATTTAACTGAGTTTCTCCCTTCGAGATGGGTGATTGGGCAAAGATTAAACTTGTAAAAAGAAGGAATGATAAGAGTATTAAGTGTTTTTTCATTTCTTTAGTGTGAAAATTTTCGACTCTATTTTTAGTTTAATTACTTTAAGGTTCCCTGTTCTGCCTGGTTGATCATTTGTTTGTTGGCGGTAATGAAGATTTCAACCCTCCGGTTTTTTGCTCTTCCTTCTGCAGTTGAGTTGTCTGCAACCGGTTCATCAAATGCTTTACCTTCTGTAGTTATTCTTTCCGACGAAATTCCGTTTGAATTCAGGAAACTTGCAACCGAAGCAGCCCTGTTTTTTGACAATTGCACGTTTGTTTCTTTGGTTCCAGTATTGTCGGTATGACCATAGATGGTCACATCAGTTTCAGGAGTTTCTTTTAACGAAGTTGCAAATTTGCTTAAAGCTGTTTTTGAGGTGGTGTTTAAGTCGCTTTTCCCGGTGGCAAATAAGATTCCACTGTCGAAAGTAACTTTAATTGCTTGTAAGTTGTTGGCATCAGTAACAGACTCAACCTTTGCGCCTTCAATTTTTTCGAGTTCAGCTTTTTGCTTGTCCATTTTTTTGCCAATCACAACTCCTGCACCAGCGCCAACTGCACCCCCCACAGCGGCACCAATTGCTGCTCCTTTTCCATGACCGACCAATGCGCCAATTCCGGCGCCTAAAAGCGCACCACCAGCACCTCCAAGAATACCACCTTTAGTTGAGTTCTTGGTTGAAGAACAGCTGCTTAATAGTATAATGCTGCAAAGTAGTAAAGCAACAAGTTTGTTCAATGTTTTCATGTTTTTTTGAAATGTTGGTTATCTATTACTATTACTTTTCCAGAATCTTCAGGTTAAATGAAGATTTGATTCGTTGTTATTTCGCGAATGCTTTATATACAAGTCCGGCAGCCATGGCTCCAGCAATGGGGATTACAATAAACAACCAAAGCTGCGATAAGGCCCAGTCTCCAACAAATAAGGCCTGACTAATACTTCTGGCAGGATTGACAGAAGTGTTTGTTACGGGTATACTTACCAAATGAATCAATGTTAATGCTAATCCAATGGCCAAACCTGCAAATCCCTTTGGCGCTTTTTCATCAGTTGCCCCCAGAATGATAAGTAAAAACATAAAGGTCATGACAAATTCGGTGATAATGGCTGCCAGCATACTGTAGTTTCCGGGCGAATGCTCTCCGTAACCGTTGGCAGCAAAAGTTCCAATGGATGAGCCATTTCCGGTTACAATAAAGTAAAGGGCAGTTGCGGCAAAAATACCTCCAGCTATTTGTGAAAACAATGTAGGGTAATACTTCTTTTGCTTCGAACCGTCCTCCGATCCACAAACCTATTGTAACTGCCGGATTAAGATTGAGCTCCTGAAATATGCCCCAGGGAATAAGCAATTGTAACCACAGTAAGTCCAAAGGCGAGAGAAACTCCCAGAAATCCAATTCCCGACATTTGGAAAGCCTGCAGCTAATAATGCACTTCCGCAACCACCAAATACGAGCCCAAAATGTTCCAATAAATTCTGCTAAACTCTTTTTCATCGCTATTAAATTTATGTGTAAATACAATGTGTATATGTTATGATGTATTATGCCTATATTCTGATTTCTAAATCTTGATTTTTTTTTTAACTCAATTCTTTCGAACTTGAACTCGTTAATGCATCTATTAAGGCAATTCCCAAACAAATCACTTCCAAGTCTTCTGAATTCGATAGACTCGGATTTGTTGCATAAACGGGCAAAACATTCACCGATTTCCCGAATAAAAGGGTGTCCCATAATATCACGAGATACATTTGATGTATATACAGAATCGTACAGATCTTTTTGCTGTGTTATTTTTAATAATATAACTGATTTGAAATCAGTATTTTCTATTTGTTTAAAGTCAGGAGTTATAAAGAGAGAGTTATACATACAGGTCAGCAAAAGACCTTCTTCTCCAGATAATCTATCTATTGCTGTTCTTGCAGAAATATACACTTGCGTTGCATACCATTGAATTACAATAGAGTTTAGCCTTATTTCTGATAGTTCGCTTGAAGATAGATTCCATTTTTCTACATAAGAATCGATGCTTTTTTCATCAAACCCAAATTGTATAATTCTTTTAATAAATTCTTTTGCCTCCATCTTATTTCGTGCAGTAAGTTTCAGTCTTTATTGGAATTTTTACAGTTGACTATTACTTTAAACACATGCGTTTTATTGGTGATTTTTATCAGTTGAAATATTCTACATATCTTAATCAAAGATCTAAAATTCGTTTTTAACAATCCAATATAACACATAACAATACCTATACAGCAATCTATACAATATCTATACAAGTGGTTTATTGTATTGCTTATCATGTTTTTAGTGAATTTGTTTTGGCTTTTGTAAGCTTTATTAAAGCTTTTGAAAAGATGCTAGTCTGACTTTTGAAATTTATTGCCAGTATCAATAGAAAATTGACGTTTTCTTATGTTTTCAGGAGTTAAACGAACTAAAAAAGTTACTTTTGAAATTTATACTTATCTAAAGTATAACCTGAGAATAGTTAAATAATTATACAATGAGTAATTCAAAACTACTGCTAGTTGATGATGAACCGTTGAATCTAAAGCTTTACGATAAAATGCTGAAGGATTTCAATTTTCAAATTATCACGGCGACTAATGGGCAGGAATGTATTGAGAAGGTTAGTGAGCATTCTCCTGATTTAGTAATTTTAGATTGGAATATGCCTGTGATGGATGGTATTGAAACGTTGGAAATACTTAAGAAGGATGCAACTACAAAGGATATTCCGGTTTTAATGATCACCGGCGTGATGACTTCTTCGGAAGACTTGTCATTTGCGATGTCGATTGGAGCTATCGACTTTTTAAAGAAGCCATTTGACAAACTTGAATTAAGTGCTCGTGTCAGAAATATTCTATTGTTATCTGAGAGCCTGAAAACATTGAAAGTGCAATATCACCATCTTGAGGATAAAAATATATTTATAACCTCATTGATTGAAAGTATTCCTCATTCGGTTATTTATTGTGCGTTGGAGGGTGTTTTGCTGATGTGCAATAAATTCTTTGAAAACTTACTGGGCATCGATAAAACTGAATTAATTGGGAAATCAGTGTATCGATATTTATTGAGCGAAGAGGTGGGTTTTCATGTTCAAAAGGATGTTGAGTTAGTTCAAAGCAAGGTGTCGTTATCATACGAAAAGAATGTTTTCCCTGGTGGTAAAATATTTATTGTATCTAAAAACCTGGTATTCTGCGACCAAGGTAATCCAATTGGAATAATTACAGTATTTACTGATATTTCTGATCTTAAAAAGGCTAATGAAGATATTGTAAATACCAAGAAGATCGAATTAATTTCGAGTACATTGAAATTGATGCACCTAAACGAGTTGAACAACAGTCTTATAAATGATCTCGTAAAAGTAAATTCATTTACAAATAAAGAGGGACAGGAGCTGATTCGCCAGATGAGTGCTAAGTTTAAGATGAATATGACGGAACAAATCTGGAACGATTTTGAAACACGATTCGAAAATGCTTTTGATTCCTTTTATAGAGTGTTGCTTGAAAAATTCCCAGGTTTAACTCCTAATGAACGCAAGCTGTGCGCTTTGTTAAGATCGGGCCTGTCTTCTAAAGATATAGCTATTCTTACTTTTCAGAATCCCCAAAGTGTTGATGTTGCGAGGTATCGGTTACGTAAAAAGCTCAATCTGGTCAATGAAGAAAATCTTATTGACTTCCTTCTTTTGATTGATAAATAATGTTTTATCGGTGCGCGATTCCTAAAACTATTGTTCTGTTGTATTGATAAAGTATAGTTTTCAGTTGAGTTTTATTCTAAGATATTTTCGATTTTTGCCACAGAAATAAAATTAACGGATCTCGCTTTTTTTGTGCACTATATGCGGGAACCAGGAACTATAAATTTATACGGAGGTTTAATTAGATGGCTAAAATTAAAATACCAACACGATTAATTGCAACTACTATTTTAATGTCATTAATTCTTGTGCTAATTGTAGTTATAATTATTAGCCTTATTAATGAAAAAGGTCGAATTCAATCAGCATTAAATCTTTCGCAACAGAATCGTGAGCAGATATTGAAAACAGAAGGTGTGACAGAATCGCTCCTGTTGGTTGAAGTTCGATTCAAGGAATATTGTACGACGTTTGAAAAGCCGGTTTTTGAAGATTATAAAACGCAAGTTAAAACTCTGGCTGAAAACATTAAGCTTTTACAGCAAACGGTATCTGGTGAATCTCAAGAAGATGGAAATCGCATTACCCGGATTTTTCAGGAAAAGACCAAGGAAGCTGATATCTATGCCAAATTAAGTTTGATAACTGATTCTCTGATGCTTTCGTTTGGAAGTTTGGAAGAAAATCAAACTCAAATAAAAAAGTATATTGGCAAACTGTCGGAAGTAAAAGTTGATACTTTGAGTATTACTAAAACAAGAGAAACGTATAAGAAAGGACTGTTTAGAAAGATAAAGACTGCTATCGTTGGTGAAAAAATCCAGGAAAACGAGGAAACTAAGTTATTGGTTAATACACAGGAAGAACTAAATAAACTTAATCCCGATCCTTCGCAGGAACAAGTTATAAAAACGCTGGCAGATCAAAATGCTGGTGTCAATTCAGTCAATATCCGTGCGTTAATAAAAAAAGTTCATGAATTGAAAGACAGTGAGTTAAAGCTAATTAAATTAAATAATAGTCTTATTTCTGAAATCCGTAAGCTTATTGATGAAATCAAAACCGGAATAAGGAAACAGGAAGCAAATCAAAATAACTCATTTTTAAATTCACTCCGGAATTCAACTGATTTTCTGCAGGATATATTGATTGTTTTGATGATTCTGGCATGTATTCTTGCAGCATACATTCTGTTTTTGGCCTATAAAAACAACAAGTTTCAAAACAACATTATTGATCTGAACAAGAAGGTCATGAAAGATTCTGCCGAGAAAGACAAGTTTTTCTCGATTATTAGTCACGACTTAATGAACCCTTTTAATGCGCTTCTCGGTTTTAGCGAAATGCTTACGATTTCAGCAAAAAATGGCGATAAAGAAGATTGTGTTGAATACTCAGTAATTGTACATCAATCGACAAAACGAATTCTAAATCTGCTGCAAAATTTACTTGTTTGGGCACGAATGCAGAACGGTAAAATGAGATACACTCCTAAATCAGTTAAGGTTGATGAGCTTGTCTCTAACACACTGATGGTTATATCACCCATCGCAAGGAACAAAGAGATTAACCTTAAGTGGGACGTAAATAGCGATATAACAGTAACTCTTGATTCAAACATGATTGGTTCTGTTTTGCAAAATCTGGTTACAAATGCAATCAAGTTTACCGAAAGCGGAGGCTGCGTTACTGTAACTGCTTATACCGAATCGAATAGTTTAAATTTTATCGTTTCGGATACTGGTGTTGGAATGGACGAAAATCGATTAAGCAAACTTTTTAAAATAGAAAATAATTCATCGTCGAGAGGGACTGATGACGAGGTGGGGACCGGACTTGGCCTTATTATTTGTAAAGAATTTGTCGAAGCACATAAAGGAAAGATTTGGGCTGAAAGCACTCAAGGAAAAGGAAGTGTTTTCTGCTTTTCTATTCCATTAAACTAATGGAGTTTTGATTTTTAGATAAATTGCTGAAGTGATTCGGAATGAAACTCAAAAATAAGCGTTCACCAGTTGAAAAAGATTGGGGAACGCTTATTCCTTTTAATAACTGATTTAATCATCATCGTCCTCTTTTTCAACCGTGACGAATGCGGCATGAACCGGCGCCGGGCAAATGCTGTTCAATCCGTGGATGGCCGCCCAGATCACTGCATTAAACTGCGCGTCCGGAATACGGTCTTCTTTACTGAAATCGAAAGTTTCGCTTAATCTCGACATCTTATTATCTGCCGTATTTTTCAGGTTTAAATCCACCAAGTTGGGACACGACTTGAAAGGAGGGTGATTGGCTGTTTTGTTAAAACATCTCCACAAAGGTTCGGCAGCAGCATCGTACTGGCTCATTGGCGGAAGTCCCAGAACTAATTCCATGGTGCGAAGTGCAGATGAGGTTGAATACATAGCGTGGTCAACAAAGCCCTGTTTTACAAATCCACCAGCCAGATAGGCAGTCGAACGGTGAGCATCTACATGGTCGGGTCCGTTTTGTGCATCATCTTCTACAATAACCACCAAACTTTCATTCCAGATTGGAGAATGACTGAGGTATTCAACGAAGAGTCCAACGGCCAGATCGTTGTCGGCGGCATGTGCCAATGGGGTAGGCCTGCCAACTCGTAATCCTTCGGTGTGATCGTTGCCAAACCTGATACTATTAAATTGAGGGACTTTACCTGCTGCAAGTAACTTCTCAAAATCCTGTTTCCACCAACGAACCCGAACCGTATCGCGAATTGACATGTCCCATCCGACATAGGTTTCGCAGAAATGATCTTTTAAAACCGGGATATTTGGTTTATTATTATCACCAATGAACTCGCCGTAACTCCGGTACGAAACGCCATATTTCTTGCAAAAGTCCCATAAAAAACCATTTTTGTTGTTTGCTACTTCACGCGAACCTTCGCCTGGGTACGACCCGCCACGACCGCCATAACTGGTCGGCCAGTTCTTTTCCAGGTAATCAGTTGCATAAGCTCCCATTGTCCAGTTGTGACCGTCGGCACTCACTTCACCATCCACATAAAAGTTGTCGAGTAGAACAAATTGCCGGGCTAACGCGTGCTGATTTGGTGTTACTTTTTCGCCAAACAATACCAGACCGGGGTCGCCATTTCCTTCCGGAATATCGCCCAAAACCTGATCGTAAGTCCGGTTCTCTTTGATAATGTAAAAAACATGTTTTATGGGCGCCGGTTCGCCAACCCTCGATGGGATTGGATTTCCTTCTTCACCCTTTGAAAGCATTTCCTTTTCCTTTTGATATGGAATATTGTTGTACACTGCCTGTGAATAAATGCCCAGATGATCGTCGGTTGGTTTTGATATGGCCTGCAGTGTGCCTCTGAACAACCCACCAATGTACTGCACTTTAGCTTTCTTATTCAAATCAGCATGGTGTTCAACATCCTCTTTTTTAGGACTTGGGCCGAGAGGATTTGCTTTAGAAGTCAGACCCTTGCCATTGGCTACAAAAATGGTGTTCTTAACCACCCGAACGCAGGTCGGATACCAGGCCGTAGGGATAAATCCTTTACTGAAACTCTTTCCGGGAGTGCTTACATCAAATACTGCCAGGCAGTTGTTGTCGGCATTGGCGATGTATAAAGTTTTTTCATCATCGCTCAGGGCAACGCTATTGGTTGTTGATCCGGAAGGAGAGTTGGGGTAAACGGCCGAATTTAGAATTTCAACGACTCTTTTTTGTTCCAGTGAAATAACCGAAACCGAGTTGTCGTTGGCATTGGCAACGAAAAGATATTTTCCGTTGCGTGTCTGGCATAGGTCATTGGGATTATCACCGACCGGAATACTTCCGGCCATTTGCTGTTTTTGGGTATCAAAGAGCGCAACTTTATCGCAACCCCAACACGTGATATACAGTATTTTACCATCATTAGACAACAGACACGTATATCCTTCGCCTCCCAATTCAAATTTGCTTTTAACTTTTTTCGCTTTCAGGTCGAAGGTGTATAACGAATTATTTTCTTTGGTAACAGCATACAGCATTTGCTGATCGTTATCTACGGCAATCCCTGCAATCGATATTTTTTCCGGCCAGGGCTTTCCAATAACCAACGTATCGAGTGGGGTAAGTTTTTTGTTTGTAATCTGGTACCGCATCACCCAGTTGTCGTTTCCACCTGAAGCGTAAAGGTATTTGCCATCTTTTGAGAACGTCAGTCCCAGCCATCCTTTGGCAATGACCACCGAATCAAGTAACTGCATCTTTTCAGAGTCAATGAGCTGAATTCCCTGGTCGCTCTGACCATTATTGGTTACTGCAAGCATTTTTCCTGATGGTGAAACAGCAATGTTTAGGGGTAAATCGCCAAGCGGCAACAGTTGCCCTACCGGAGTGAGCTTCCAGCCATTTGTTAACGAAACTCGTTTTGATTCGATTTCTTTTAAATTTTGACCATTGACCGGAATAAACGGAAATGATAAAAGAAAAAGTATAATCAAGGTAAATACAGTTTTAATTCTGAAGGTAGACATGTCGTTTAGTTGTTTGGGTTAGATCTTCAGTCCTAAATTTCGGGATAAGTTTGAACAAATCAAATCTTAAAAAATAAATTTAAATTAAATTCTTCAGTCCTTTTTCCAATATTTCTGATTTCAGATATAGGGCAGAGTTAAGTTTATGTAATTCAATGGTATGCTGCGAAATTGTCCGGGAAGAATGGTAGGTTGGAAACAGAAAGAAACAGACACTAACCTTTCCGTTTTGTTAAAATAAGTTAAATCCCTTTGAGCCGATATTTTTCAGTTAGGGGTCTTTCTATCCTGAACTGTTATGTAGTCGTATTGCGGAATTTTTTTTCATAAGTTTGTTTTGGTTTTTTACTAAGACTTCGGGTCTAACAAAAAACGTTAAAGGGCATGGGGTGAGATCCGATGCCCTTTTTATTTTTTCTCCAATCTTTTCTTTTTCCCTGATAAATTTTAGACATCGAACTCCTTATCTTTGCAACGATAGTAGCTTAAAAGCTGACTTTTGAAATAATAAATCCAGAAACAAACAGACTATGACTTTAATTAAATCAATATCAGGAATTCGTGGTACCATTGGGGGAAAACCCGGCGAAGGATTAAGTCCGCTCGATGTGGTAAAATATACAGCTGCCTATGCACAATGGGTGAAACAGCAACATCCCGGGCAAACAATTACTGTTGTCGTTGGCCGCGATGCGCGTATTTCAGGGCCAATGGTTCAATCGCTTGTGGTGGCAACGCTTTCAGGAATGGGCTGCATGGTGGTCGATTTGGGAATGGCTACCACTCCAACAACTGAAATTGCTGTGAAAGAAGAATCGGCTCAGGGCGGAATTATTCTCACTGCAAGCCATAACCCGAAACAGTGGAATGCGCTTAAATTACTCAATCAGGATGGCGAATTTCTGAATGCGGCCGAAGGCGCTTTGGTGCTCGAAATTGCAGAACAAGAACTGTATAGTTTTGCCGATGTTGATGATTTAGGCGAGGTGTTCGTGAAAGATTATACTGATATTCATATTCAACAGGTGCTTGATTTGGACTTGGTTGATGTGGAAGCTATCCGGAAAGCTAATTTTAAAGTGGCCATCGATGCGGTGAACTCTGTTGGAGGAATCGTCATTCCGGCTTTGCTGAAAGCGCTGGGCGTAGAAGAAGTTGTTGAGATTAATTGCGAAGCCTCCGGGCAATTTGCCCATACTCCGGAACCACTTCCCGAAAATCTGTTTGAAACAGCTGAAATTATTCGTAACAATTCGGTTGACGTTGGTTTTGTTGTCGATCCGGATGTTGATCGCTTGGCTATTATCTCCGAAGACGGATCGATGTTTAACGAAGAATATTCGTTGGTGTCGATTGCCGATTATGTGCTGAGCCAAACTCCGGGGAATACGGTTTCCAACCTGTCGTCGTCGCGGGCTTTGCGCGACATAACCGAAAAACATGGCGGAACCTATTCGGCTGCGGCAGTTGGCGAGGTAAATGTGGTGGCCAAAATGAAAGCAACCAATGCCGTGATTGGCGGTGAAGGAAACGGAGGAATTATTTATCCGGCATCGCATTACGGCCGCGATTCGCTGGTTGGTGTGGCCTTGTTTTTAAGTCTTTTGGCTAAATCTGGCTTGAAATGCTCGGAACTTCGCAAAACTTATCCCGATTATTTCATCTCAAAAAATAAGATTGAGCTTACTCCGGAAATTGACGTGGATGATATTCTGGTAAAAATGAAGCTGAAATATCAGCAGGAACAAGTAACAGATATTGATGGGGTAAAGATTGATTTTGCTGATCGTTGGGTTCATTTGCGAAAATCGAACACTGAGCCGATTATCCGCATTTATGCAGAAGCTCCTTCGATGACTGAAGCTGACCTGTTGGCACAAACCATTATTCAGGATATTCTCACACTAATAGCCTGAAACAAAAAAGGGTCCGAACTTTATTAAAGATCGGACCCTTTTAAATTCTTTCCGTTTATTGAATGGCTGCTTTCTTTTCGATTAGTTGGTCAACAATCTTCTGTTTTCCGGAAATAACCATTTGCTGTTTGTTTATTTGTATGTTGTTCTGGGTTACTTCTCCTTTTGCCGATTTGATATCAGTTTCCTTAGACGAGATCTTGCCTTTTAGTGATTTGATTTTGTCGAAATACTTTGATTTTTCCTTTGCTAAGTCTTTTAGTTCTTTTTTTGCGAGGTCATATTCCGGTGTCTTTTTGGTCAAGGTGGCAAAAGTTATCTTTTTTGCGGTTATGTTTTCATCCAGCCTCACAATGTCATTTTCAATCTCAAATATTCCGGCATTATATTCCTGAATGTCTGTTTCATAGCGGGCAATTGCTTTTTCTTCTTTTTTGGAATCCGATTCAATATCTTTCAAAACACCTTCTTGTCGCGAAACTTCTTTTTTTGCTTCTTTAATCTGACCGTCAACCACATTTTTATAGGCTTCCACTCCAAAATCGCGGATATAACTTTTCATGTTTTCAAGGCGTTCCGGATCAACATTCGATTCGTTTATAAAGATAGAATCAGTATATTGAAAAAATGCACTGAACTGACACCCTTCAGGCAATTCAGTCATTCGAGCGTAAATATCCATCGAATGCTTGGAGATAGCAGCTTCTTCAATAGATCGCACATACAATTCATCCCCGATTTTCTCTACCTTGAGTTTGTCCCTGTTACTCTGATTTTCCTCGCTTTTAAAGATGTTTCCAATCTGGGTCGCCAGATTTCCAATACGTTCGCCAAAGCCACGGTTGTTGACATACTTTTTCCAGATTGGCTCAATATCTATTGGTTTTGCCTCTGGAATTAAGATTGTTATAGCCGTTTGGGACCCTTTTGACATGTTTTTTTGGCCAACTTCGACTTCAATTTTTTGTTGTGAGTGGGAAAGGATTGCTATCGAAAGAAATACTGTGAGAAAGTAAAAATGTTTCATAGCTTTTTTATTTCAAATAACGATGGAGGCGAATATTTTGTTTCAAAGATTTATGAGTAACTCAGGATTAAAGTATTGATAAATCGTACAAAGCTAAAAGCAGAAGCGGATCAGCTGGGTTGAATAGCTGATCCGCTTCTATTTGTAAGTTTAACTCTTGTTCTGTTTGGAGTGCTATTTCTTGTTAAAAGCCTCCGCTCCGGCATCCAGAAATTGTTTAAAAGCCTCAATGTTGAGATCGTAAGCTCTTGGCGAAACCAAAAGAGTTCCTTCGCTGTCAAGAATGACATAATAAGGCTGCGAGTTGGTCCCGAATTTACTGGTTTGTATCTCCGTGTTTTTCTTTCCCAATAGCTTTACCTCGCGTCCGGCTTTATTGGTGTACCATTCTTCTTTGGGCATTTCTATTACTTTGTCGTCAACATACAATGCCACCACGACAAAGTTTTCGCGAAGTCGTTTGAGTACTTCAGGGTCGCTCCAAACCCGGTTTTCCATTTCGCGGCAGTTGGTACAGCCATGCCCTGTGAAGTCAACAAAAATCGGTTTCTTCAGTTCTTTCGACACTTTCAGTGCCTGATCGTAATCAAAATACCCTTGTAACCCGTGTGGTAACTTTAATCGGTCAGCATATTTCGCCGGTTCGGTCAGGTTTCCCTGATGCACAGCCTGCCCACTTCCCTGATTATCTCGAACGATGGCATTGACATCAAAATCCTGTGTTTCCATTGGTGGCAGCCATCCGGAAATTCCCTTGAGCGGTGCACCAAAAAGGCCTGGAATCAGGTAAACCACGAATGTAAATGTGGCGATAATCAGCAGCAGGCGAGGGAAGGATTTTACTACCGGGTAATCGCTGTCGTGTGGAAATTTGATTTTTCCCAACAGGTAAAAGCCCATCATTGTGAAAAGTACAATCCAGAATCCGAGGTAAACTTCGCGGTCGAGAAGTCCCCAGTGGTATGTTTGATCGGGTACATTCAGGAATTTCAAGGCGAAAGCCAACTCTATAAAACCGATGACAACTTTCACTGAATTTAACCAGCCACCCGATTTGGGCATCTTTTTTAACCATTGCGGAAAAAATGCAAACAAGGTAAACGGAATGGCAAAAGCCAGCGAGAACCCGAGCATCCCGACGACCGGTTTTAAGATTTCTCCGCCAACTGCCTGAACAATCACGGTTCCAACAATAGGTCCGGTGCACGAAAACGAAACAAGAACCAGCGTGAAAGCCATAAAAATGGTTCCCATTACTCCGCCTTCATCTTCGTGTTGAACGCTCTTGTTGATCAACCAGCTGGGCATTGTTATTTCGAAATATCCGAAGAAAGAGGCGGCAAAAATCACAAAAATCAGGAAGAATAATACGTTTGGAATCCAGTGTGTACTGAGCCAATTGCCAAAATCGGCACCAAAGAGGACCGAAATCAGCACCCCGAATATGACATAAATGGCAACTATCGAAAATCCATAAATCATAGCCTGGATTTTTCCTTTAGATCCGCTTTTCATGAAGTACGAAACCGTCATTGGAATCATCGGAAATACACACGGAGTGAGGATGGCCAGAAGTCCCCAGGCAAAGGCCTGAATGAAAAACCACCAAAGTGAACGGTTTTTGCCTGAGAATTCGTCGTTACTGGCCACCGGTTTAATCTCCGTTTTAGATGGTGTTGGTGGTGCAACCTGAATTGTTGAAGGTTCCTGCGTTGTTGTTAACGTATCCACTCCAGGTCCGGGAACTATATTCGATTTTACAGCAGGAGTTTCAGTCGCTGCTGTTGAAGCCGGAACATTGAACGAGAAATCAGATTCGCCAGGGACGCATGTTTCGTCGTTGCAGGCCTGATAATTCAATACGCCACTGACTAAAACAGGCTTGTTGCTTGTCAGCTTTATCTTTTGGACAAAAGTTACCGAGTTGTCGAAATACTTCACCTTCATCTGGAACATCTCGTCGAACACCTCGTGAGCGGTCGGTTCGGTTGATGGGCCAATCAATTCAACGCCATTTAATTTCTCAAATTTAAATTCAGTCGGCATGGGGCCACCATCCGGAAGGTGCTGCGAATATAAATGCCACCCACGACCAATGGAGGCTACAAATTGCAGCTCTGCCGTATTTGTCCCGGTTACCCTGGTCTTAAATTCCCATTTTACCGGCTCAACGATTTGCGCCTGAGAGAAAAAGGAAGAAAAAAGAAAAAGGAAAAAGAGAAAAAGGAGGCCTGATCTAGTTTTTGTTCTCATAAATAGAAAAAATATTTGTGACTATATACAAACGATCATACAAGTTAATTGTTCCTGAATAACAGTTTCAGCTAAAACAGAGATGTTTGATTTATATTGAAGACTGCGATTCCGGAGACAAAAGTACTTAAATATTTTAATGGCATTTTGGGATTATTTCTTTTAATCTAACCTCAAAATATGAATAAATCACATGTTTTTACATTGGCCTCAATTAAGTTGAGGCGAAAATCAGGATGTAAGCCCAAATTGCAAACCATTAAAACAAAAGCCTGCGTTAATTAATATGTAATAAAACATATGTTTTGATTACTTATTTGGCACAGAAGTTGAGCTAAACCTAATATCCTAATTCGCAGTTAATCAATTATGCCTGTAAATAACCTCCTAGATTTTAAACCATGAGTAATAAAAAGATCCTTCTGATAGCAATACCAGCTGTCCTTCTACTTGTTATCTATTTCTCATTTCGAAAAGGTGAAACTGATTACAATCAGGTTACCGTGAGTGTACAACGAGGTACGTTCAATGCCTTGATTTTTTCGTCAGGCCAGCTCGAATCCGAGAAATCGGAGAGTATCAATATTCCTGAAAAGTTGAATGATCGGAATCTGCGTATCTGGGAGTTGGCCATTACACATATGGTTGAAGAAGGTACGGTGGTTGATTCGGGCGATTATGTCGCGACCTTAGATCATAAAGCCGTTGAAGAACAGATTAAGCTGGCTCAGGACGATATGGACAAAATGCTGTCGGAATATGAGGACAGTAAAATCGATTCGAACCTGAATCTCAGTAATCAGCGTGACGTGATTGTCAATGCCCGACTTGATTTGACTGAAAAGAAGATCATTGTTGATGAATCGGTTTACGAATCGCCATCCATCCGGAAAAAGGCCAGTATGGATTTGGATAAAGTCCAGCGCAAACTGGAACAGGAGCAGAAAGCTTATGGACTTAAGCAGCAGCAGGAGGTGAATAAAGTTGAGCGTAAATACATCAACTATCGGCAGGTTTCGGAGCGATTGGGCGAATTGCAAAAGCTTTTTGCCGCATTGGAAATCACGGCTCCAAAAGCCGGGATCGTTACTTATTTCAAATATCCGTGGGGCGAGATTATTAAAACTGGTTCGAAGGTTGGGCCTTACAATTCCATCATTGCCTCCATTCCTGAAATGTCGAACTTGATTTCGAGAACCTACATCAATGAAATTGATATTTCTAAAGTTAAGGTTGGCCAAAGTGTGAAAATAGGGATTGATGCTTTTCCTGAAAAACAATTAACCGGAGAAGTTACCTCGGTGGCCAATATCGGACAAGCGATGCCGAACAGCGATGCCAAGGTTTTTGAGGTGAAGATTAAAATATTTGGTGAAGACAAAGATCTTAAACCGGCGATGACAACCAGTAATGCGATTGACGCAGGTTTATTTAAAGATACCTTGATGGTTGCCACCGATGCTGTTTTTGAAAATGACAGTTTGAAATTCGTGTATTTGGGGAAAGAAAACCCGATAAAACAGATTGTGTGGTTGGGCGACGAAAATGAAAACTATGTGCTGGTTAAAAAAGGACTGAAAGAGAAGGATGTGGTTTGGCTTTCGGAACCAAAAGATGCAGCAGATATGAAATTCGAAGGAGCTGATATCTATGCTGAAATATTAAAGGAAAAAGAGAATGCTCGGATTAAGGCTGATAAAGAACGAGAAGAACTGCTCAAAAAGAAGCCTGAAGTGATGCCGCAAATGCCTGGTGCAATGCCTGCTACGGCAAAAGCAAATCAATCAAGGTAAATCAAAACCTAAAACTGAAACGATGATTTTTAAAAAATATTTTCATGATATAGTTATTGGTTTTGAGGCGATTATCGACAATAAGCTCAAATCCATTTTGACTGCATTAGGTATTATTTTTGGGGTTGCAGCTGTAATCAGCATGATGGCCATCGGAAATGGAGCAGAACAGGAAATTCTTGAACAGATAAAAATGGTGGGCGTCAATAATATAATTATTACACCAACCGAAGCCTCCGGAAAAGAAACCAGTACTTCAGGTCAGGAAGAGAAAACCGGAACGAAGAAATTTTCGAAAGGACTTACGATGCTTGATTTAAAGGCCATCGAAGAGATTGTGCCGACGGTGAATATGCTTAGCCCCGTAATTTCGTATAATTATTCGGCCATTATCGACGGTAAAAGTAAGCCGGTCGTAATCGAAGGTGTAAATACCAGTTATTTCGAGGTGTTTAACATCAACCTTCAGAAGGGCGAGATTTTTAACCGCTTGCAGTCGGAGGCCGGTCAACCGGTTTGCGTAATTGGCGATAACATCAAAACCGTATTTTTTAATCAGGACGATCCGATAGGGAAATACATCAAATGCGGCCAGATTTGGCTGAAGATTATTGGAGTTGTTGAACGCCGTGACTTTACTGCTTCAGCATCCGACGAAATGGGGATCAGCAGCACCGACAATAAAATATTTGTTCCGGCGCAAACCATCCTGATGCGATTCAAAAACCGTGCATTGGTGCGTGCCGATGAGGTGGAGAAATCGAATGCACGTCGACGGATCGTAGTTACAGATTCGAATGCAAGTACCGAAGAGGACGATAAAAACCCGAACCAACTCGATAAAATCGTTTTGCAGGTGAAAGAAACCGAGCAGCTTAGTGCAACTGCCGGAATTGTTAAACGATTACTTTTGCGCCGCCACTCCGGATTGTACGATTTTGAGGTGACAATTCCCGAGCTTTTGCTGAAACAGCAGCAACGCACCAAAAAGATATTCAACATTGTTTTGGGCGCTATTGCAGGCATCTCGCTAATTGTTGGGGGCATCGGAATCATGAATATCATGCTGGCTTCGGTGATGGAACGAATTCGCGAAATTGGTACCCGGCAGGCGATTGGTGCTTCACGTAAAGATATTGTTGCCCAGTTTTTGGCTGAATCTACACTCATCAGCATTTCCGGCGGAATAATCGGAATAATCCTTGGTGTAGTCTTGTCGAAGATCATCACCGCTGTGTTCGATATCAAAACCATTATTTCATTCTTCAGTATTTTTATAGCCTTTGGCGTTTCGGCTTTAGTCGGAATCATGTTTGGCTACATGCCTGCCAAGCGGGCTGCCGAAAAAGATCCGGTTGAATCATTACGCGCTTAAAACTTAAACCCATGAAAAAACAAATACTAATCCTGATTATCCTTTTCTCCGGATTCATCCAAAATACCAATGCTCAGCAGGACAGATTCAATCTGAGCCTGGATGAAGTGGTTCGAATTGCTTCGAAGAGTTCACTCGATGCCTTCAGATATAAAAATATGTACCTGGCCAGTTACTGGGAATATAGGTATTACAAGGCTGATAAGCTCCCGAGCCTCAGTATGGATGCTTCACCGCTGGATTTTAATCATTACCGGAAACGCGAATACAATTTTCAGACGAACGAAGAACAGTATGTTTTGCGCGACTATTTCAGCTCTGACGTAGCGCTTCAGTTGAATCAAAAAGTTGGGTTGACCGGAGGTAGTTTCTTTTTAAATTCGGAACTGGGGATGGTTAAAAACCTGGGGGGCGAGAAGGTAACTTCTTACCAGGCTACTCCGATTAGTATTGGCTACCAGCAGTCGCTAAACGGGTATAATGCCTTGAGATGGCAGTCGAAAATAGAACCTGTGAAATACGATAAAGCGAAGAAAACCTTTATTCAGTCGCAGGAAAATCTGGCCATGAAAAGTACCGCTATGTTTTTTGATTTGGTTGAGGCTCAGATTCAGTTGAAAATTGCTCAAAACAACATGTCGAATGCCGATACGCTGTATAAAATCGGGAAAGGTCGTTTTCAGGTTGGAACCGTTACTCAGGACGAACTTTTGAATCTGGAGCTGAATCAGTTAAATTCACAGCAGGCATTAAATACGGCAAAACTGGAAGTTACACGGGCCCAATCCGGATTGAATTCTTACCTGATGATGGATAAAAAGTCGCTCATCGAGTGTGCTGTTCCTTCCGAAATTCCTTCGTTGCAAATTATGGCCGACGAGGCTCTTGGACTGGCATTAAAGAATAATCCTGAAATTTTGGATCAGGAGCAACAAATGCTTGAACAAGATCAGGGTGTGGCAAAGGCAAGATCGGAGAGCGGATTAAATACAACATTATTTGCCGTTTACGGCCTCAATCAGTCGTCCGAAAATTTCGATCAGATTTACGATCAGCCCGACCGAAGTCAACGTGTACAGGTAGGTCTCAGTATTCCTTTGGTCGATTGGGGTCGCAGAAAAGGAAAACTGATGATGGCCGAATCAACACGCGAAGTGGTCAATGCCCGGGTTCGCCAATCCCGGATTGACTTTGAGCAAAATATTTTCCAATCGGTTATGGAATTTAACCTTCAGGCCGAACAGGTGCGAAATGCCGCTAAAGCCGACACGGTTGCACAGAAAGGTTACGAAGTTACTTTCCAGCGTTTTTTAATCGGTAAAGTTGATGTGATCAAACTCAATATTGCGCGCAACGATCGCGAGTCGGCCCGTAAAGCCTACATCAACGCCGTAAAAACATACTGGACTTACTACTATCGGTTGCGAATGCTCACGCTCTTCGATTTTGTGAGAAAGGAAAACCTGACTGCTGAATACGATAAAATTATACAAAACTAAGCCGCCATGTTAAAGCAAAGAAAATATCAGATACTTCTTGCCGCCCTTGCTGTAATTGCTATTGCGGGTGTGGTATGGTTTCAGTTTAAGCCTGCTGGCGGGAAGTTTTATAAAGTAAAAAAGGGTAATCTCGAAGTGCTGGTCAATAGCAAAGGTGAGGTTAAAGGCGATAAGTACACCGAAATAAATCTTCCGGCGGCTGTGTGTAACCAGGAACTTCGCGTTTATCAGCTCAAAATCATGGACGTTATCCTTGAAGGAAAGGCCGTAAAAAAAGGAGATTACATTGCCAAATTAGACGAAAGCCAGTTCGCGACTATGATGCGCGATGTGATGCAGCAGAAGGAGAAAATGGATGCCGATTTGCGCAATGCGGTATTGGATAGTACGGTAATTTTATCGGGGAAAAGGGAATCGGTCAGCAATGCTAAGCTTGATCTGGAATACCTGAAAATTGATCTGGACCAGTCGAAATACGAATCGGAAGCCTACCAGCGTAAAACCCGGGTGAGTTATCAGAAGGCTGAAAACGAGATCGGCAAACTCCGCAGGGATTATTTGCTTGAGCGAAATCGGTTAAAGATACAGGTGAGCCGGTCGCAATCGCGCGTTGCCGAATTCCAGAGTAAAATCAATAAATATATGGAAGCGCTGTCGTCAACCACCATAAAAGCTCCGGAAGATGGAATTGTGATGTTTGCCAAAGACTGGATGGGTAAAACCTACGGAAAAGATTCGGAGATAAACATTTGGAATCCTTTGATAGCTACTTTGCCCGACATGTCTGTAGCGATCAGCGAAACGTACATCCGGGAAATTGATATCTCGAAAGTGCAACTCAACGATAGCGTTCGGATTACGATTGATGCACTGCCCGACAAGGTTTTTTTGGGGAAGGTGGTTAAAATAGCTACCATTGGTGAAGATCACAAAGACTTTGATATGAAGGCGTTCAAAGTGGTTGTTCAGTTCGAGAGGTCGGACAAAGAAATGAAGCCGGGCATGACCGCTAATAACGACATCATTATTGCTTCGTTTAAAGACAAATTGCTCGTTCCGTTAAAAGCTGTTTTCTCGAAGAACGGGAAACAAATTGTTTATCTGAAACGGGGTGGTATTACCGAGCAGGAAGTTAAACTCGTTGCCGAAAATGAAGAATATGGCGTAGTTGAAAATGACATCAAGGAAGGTGATGTTGTTTTGCTTTATCAGCCCGATGAATTTAAGGTTGAAGTGGAAAAGGTGGCCAGTGCGAATTAGGTTTATGTTTCCTGCACCTGGGAAAATTCAAATTCAGCATTAACAATTGTTTTGAATTTGTTGCTGCAATTTCGTTTGTGGTTTTTGTACATTTGACAGATTTTAACCTGAACCTAAACCTATTCTATGAAATTGTGCTTCCTTGGCCTGTTCATATTACTGAACGTGCTTGCTTATTCTTCAACAAAAAATAACCCGATTCTCCGGGGACTAAAAACTGATCCCGCTTCAAATAAAAAAAATACCGACATTATCCTTCATGTAAAAAAGGCTGCGGAACCAATCAAGATTGATGGTTTGATTAATGAGCCTGACTGGAATGTTGCCGAGAAAGCTTCGAATTTTCGTCTGGTTCTCCCAGTCGATTCAGGTTTGGCCAAATCTCCGTCGGAAGTGGTTATGACGTATGACGACAAAGCTTTTTACCTGGGAGTAACCTTCTTCGATACTATTCCAGGGAAGCGGATTATGGAATCGTTCCGGCGCGATTTTGTGTTTGGAAATAACGATAACTTCCTGGTTTTTTTCGATACTTTTTTAGATCAAACCAATGGTTTCTCTTTCGGGGCGTCGGTTTCAGGAGCCAAATGGGACGGAACCCAATCGAATGGTGCGCAGGTAAACTTAAACTGGGATTGTAAATGGGACTCGAAAACCAAACAGTATCCCGATCGCTGGGTGACCGAAATGCGCATTCCTTTTCGTTCGGTGCGATTTAAATCCGGAGCCGATCGCTGGTATGTAAACTTTAGCCGTCTCGATTTGAAGACCAACGAAAAATCGGCATGGGCGCCAGTTCCTCGTCAGTTTGCAACAGCCAGTCTGGCTTATACCGGAGTGTTGCAATGGGATCAGCCGCTCCCGAAATCAAAAATGATGTTTTCGATTATTCCTTATGTTTTTGGAAGCGCTGCTAAAAACTTTGAGGCCGGAACAAATACAACTTATCGAAAGGATTTTGGGTTTGACGCTAAACTTGGAATTAGCACTTCGATGAACCTGGACCTGACATATAATCCCGATTTTTCGCAGGCCGAAGTCGATCAGCAGGTCACAAATCTCGATCGTTTTGAGTTGTTCTTCCCTGAAAAGCGACAGTTTTTTCTCGAAAACAGCGATCTTTTTTCCAATTACGGATTCAGCTCTGTTACACCTTTCTTCTCCCGCCGGATTGGTTTGGATGCACCGGTTTTGGCCGGAACGCGTTTAAGCGGCAAGCTCGGAGATAATTGGCGATTGGGCGTTTTGGATATGCAAACTGAGAAAACAACCGATCAGTTGTCGCGAAATTTTATGGTAGCATCACTTCAGCGCAAAATGTTTTCGCGTTCGAATATTGGATTGATACTTGTGAACAAGGAATACATGGATGAACCCGTAACCCAGAATTTCAATCGTATTGCCGGACTCGATTACAATTTGGCAAGCAGCAACAATGCCTGGAGCGGGAAGCTGTTTTATCACCGTTCGTTCAGTCCTGAAAATCCCGGGAAACAATTTGCACAAGGCGCATCGTTAATTTATAATACACGAAGAATTCATGCCGGAATGACTCAGGCAAGCGTTGGCGAGAATTTCCAGGCTGAAGCTGGCTATGTTCGCCGCGCCGGCTATAATATGCTCAATCCTGAATTTAGTTTGTTGTGGGTTCCGAATAAAAAGGTTGTTAGCCATGGAATCGTTTCAACGGCCAATTATTATTTCGATCCGCATTACAATCAGCTTGATCATGAAATTTCGCTGATGTATAAGTTTGAATTCAGCAGTCGTGCTATTGTCGATGCAGGATTCAAAGATTATTATATTCTTCTCAACAAGGATTTTGATCCCACTCATATGAATTCAGCAGTTTTGGCTAAGGGAACTGAATATTCCTATCAGGTTGGATTTATAGATTATATTTCAGACACGCGTTCGTTGTTTAATTATGCGGCATCACTTACCCAAGGGAGTTTTTACAACGGAAATATGGCATCATTTTCAGGTCATGCTACCTACCGGTATCAACCCTACATGAATCTGACCGTTAATTTTTCATACACCGACATCAATCTTCCGGGATCTTTCGAACGTTCACGCTTTTGGCTCCTGGGCCCGAAGCTTGACCTGACCCTGAGCGACAAGGTTTTCTTTTCCTCCTTTGTTCAGTATAACGAGCAGATCGACAACATGAACATCAATCTGAGGTTTCAATGGCGATACAAGCCAGTTTCCGACCTGTTCATCGTTTATACCGACAACTATTACACTGGCGATTGGAGTCCGCGAAACCGGGCGCTGGTTCTGAAATTGAGCTATTGGTTTAACTAGAAAACTCTTCAGTGGTCAGTCACAGTTGACAGAACGACTTCTTGATTTGGATTTTGAAAACTGAACTCTGCGACTGAACACTTTTCAGAACTTTTCAAAAACGCCCAGCCCAAACAGCGCAAAGTCATATTTAATGGGGTCTTCCGGATCATATTCCCGAAGTTTGGCTGTGATTTCTTCAACAGCCTGCCAGTCGTTTTGTGTGCGGGTGAGCAAGCCGAGTTTTCGGGCGACATTGCCCGTATGAACGTCCAGCGGGAGCATTAGCGCCGATGCCGGAATCTGTTTCCACAGACCAAAATCAACTCCTGTTTTGTCGGCCCTAACGAGCCATCTTAGGTACATATTCAATCGTTTTGCAGCTGCACCCTTTTCAACGTTCGAAACATGTTTTTCGGTTCGGTGCTCGTGCTCTAGTTCAAAGAATACTTTCCTGAAATGGATCAGCGCACTGAAAATCGTGTTTCCATTGCAGAAACCATCCGCGAAAACCTGCTCCAATCCACCATGGTTCTGATAAATATTTTTCAGCGACTTTATAAAATAGATACAGTCGGTGCCATTAAAAGTGCGGTGTTTAAAGTCCTGAAAGATATCCCATTCGTCTTCCGGAGTATTTAGTAAAAAATCAATAGGATCGTTGTTCATGAGCGCGATCAACTTCAATGCATTTCGGATAATGGTTGGCCGTTGCCCCCAGGCCAATGTAGCCGCAAGGAATCCGGCAATCTCGATATTTTCTTTGGTGGTGAAAAGTGCTGGAACGTGAATCGGATCGGTTTCAATAAATGTGGTGTGGTTGAACGAAAGTACTTTTTGATCTAAAAACGATTGGATATTTTCGGGCGAATCAATCATCTGTTCTGATTAGATTTTTTTGAACACTGGAAACTGTGACTGAACACTTTTTAATTTTCAATCAACCCATCTTTCATCCGGATAATTGCGTCGCTTTGGGCAGCGAAACTCTCGTCGTGGGTAACAATCACCAATGTTTGCTTAAACTTGTCACGCAGGGTGAAAAAGAGTTCGTGAAGATCTTCGCGATTTTTGGTGTCGAGGTTTCCCGAAGGTTCATCGGCCAGAATCACCGAAGGGTTATTGATTAGCGCACGAGCCACAGCAACACGTTGCCGTTCTCCTCCCGAAAGTTCTCCGGGCTTGTGATTCAGCCGGTGCGATAAACCCAAGAAATCGAGGTACTCACGTGCTTTTTGTTCAGCTTCTTTCTTCGGGGTTTTGGCAATAAAGGCAGGAATACAAACATTTTCGAATGCCGAGAATTCGGGCAGTAAATAGTGAAACTGAAAAACAAAACCAATCTGCCGGTTTCTGAAGTCGGCCAGTTGGCGCTCGTTCATTACCGAAATATTTTGTCCGTTGATAAATACATTTCCGGCAGCAGGTTGACTTAAAGTCCCAATAATTTGCAGTAGTGTGGTTTTTCCGGCGCCACTGGGGCCAACAATCGAATAGAGTTTTCCTTTCGGTACTTCCAGATCAATGCCCTTCAGCACCTGAAGATCACCAAATGATTTTGTTATTTTTTCGACTCTGATCAATCGTTGGAAGATTTAAAATGACGGTTTTGGGATATTGGTAGTGTTGCGACTTTTAGATTCAGGATTATATCTGTGCTCCGTTATCAATAGTATTTGCCATGGTTTCGGCACCTTTGGTAACGTCAGTCTTTACTTCTGTTATTTCTTTTTCGATGACACTGGTATGTTCCTTTACTCCATCCTGAATCGTGCTGGTGGTCTCTTTTATTCCATCCTGAATGTCACTTGTATGTTTCGTTATTCCGTCTTGAATATCGCTTTTGATATTTTGAACAGTTGATCGGATGCTACTGATTTCATCGCCAAGGCCACCGCCACTTTCATTGAGTTCGCGTTTAATCTCGTTGGTTGCTTTCTGGAATTCCCTCATAGCCTTGCCAAGCGTTCTGGCAATATCCGGAATAGCTTTAGCTCCAAAAAGCATCAGAAAAACAAAAATGATTAATACGATTTCTCCTCCGCCCATAACTTAATAAATTAGATAGTTGGTCATTTTCTTAAAACTCAGCAAATATACAAACTTGTTGAGAACAACGGCTGTGGATGATGAAAAAGTACCAAGGGCAAATCAACAATATGTGGTTGCATAACGCTGGTTTAGTTTTTACAAAAAGAAGCAGGGACTCCATCTGCCAAATGACAGACAAAGCCCCTGCTCCAGTATTTATACAACTATACTAGTTGCTTGTTCTTTTTGAATCTTTTTGATTGAGTAATTGTATCGTAAACAATTGGTGCAGCATTAAATACTGACGAATATGTTCCAACACCAATACCGATCAAAAGTGCGAAAGTGAATCCCTTGATTGATGTTCCACCGAAAAGGAAGATAGCAACCAATACGATCAATACAGTTAACGAAGTACTGAAGGTACGACGAAGGGTTGAATTCATCGCGTGATCCATGGTTTCGGCTAATCCGCGTTTTGGATACAGGTGACGGTATTCACGGATACGGTCATAAATAATTACCGTGTCGTTGATCGAATATCCGATTACGGTCAATACCGCAGCAATAAACGATTGGTCAATTTCCAGAGAGAATGGAAGGAAGCCGTATAGTAGAGAGAATGCTCCCATACAAATAATGGCATCGTGAGCCAGCGAAATAACGCCGCCCAATCCATACTGCCAGCTATCGAAACGCACAAGGATATAAAGGAAGATCAAAATTAATGAGAAGAATACGGCAAGGATAGCATCCCGGGTCAGTTTGTCCGAAATAGTTGGTCCTACTTTCTGGGTACTCTGTAAGTTTACTTTACTGAAAGTATCAGCAGAAACATCACCAATATAATTGGCTTTTTTAAGACCCTGATACAACAATTCTTCCACTTTGTTGTCGACTTCCGAGTTGTTTTCTTCGATCATGTAACCAGTGGTAATACGCACCTGGTTTGCATTTCCGTATGTTTTTACGTCTGGAGTCGAATTGAAAATCGGAGCTAAAGCGTTCTTGATATCATCAACTCGAACATCTTTATCGAAACGAACCACATAGGTACGTCCCCCTTTGAAGTCGATACCTTTATCGAACCCACGGAAAACGAAAGAAACAACTGATGCAAAAATCAAAATTCCTGAAAGCGTGTAGAAAACTTTCCTTTTTTCGATGAAAGGAATATTAACGTGACGCAACCAGTTTTTGGTGCCTTTGGTAGTAAAGGTAATTTCTTTGTTTTTCGCCAACTGACGTTCGAAAATCAAACGAGTGATAAAGATCGATGTGAACAATGAAGTAAGGATACCAATGATCAGTGTGGTTGCAAAACCTCTGATTGGACCTGAACCGAAAATATAAAGTACGATACCGGTCAATAAGGTAGTTACCTGTCCGTCGATGATGGCCGAATAGGCAGCATTAAATCCGTCGAAAACAGCAAGCCGAACAGTTTTTCCGGCCAGAACTTCCTCCTCAATACGTTCGTAGATCAACACGTTGGCATCAACCGCCATACCCATGGTCAATACGATACCGGCAATACCAGGCAAGGTTAAAACGGCACCGATCGAGGCAAGAACTCCAATCAGGAAGAAAACGTTTATAACAAGAGCCACGTTTGCAGCCATACCCGCTTTGCGGCTATAGAAGAATAACATATATCCCAATACCAGTAAGAATGCGATACCAAACGACCAGAAACCGCTGGTGATTGCTTCTTGTCCCAACGATGGTCCAACAACGTCTTCAGCAATAATTACAGCTGGAGCAGGCATTTTACCTGATTTCAGAATGTTTGCCAAATCCTTTGCTTCTTCAACACTTTCCAAACCAGTGATCGAAGAACGACCTCCGGTAATTTCGCCGTTTACATTTGGATATGAACGCACATAACCGTCCAAAACGATAGCGATTGATTTGCCAACGTTGTCTTTGGTCAAACGAGCCCAAACTTTGGCGCCTTCGCTGTTCATGGTCATACTAACTTCCGGACGGCTGCCCATGTCGGCATAATCCTGACGAGCATCAGTAATAACATCACCTTCAAGGGGAGCACGGCCATCGCGGCCAGTTACTTTAATCGCGATTAAGCGGAAGAATTTTTCTTCTTTGTCAATGGCTTTAGCTGTCCATTTGAAAGCCAGGTTACGTGGCATAATGGCTTTAACCTGATCCAATTTCAGATAGCTGTTTACAGTCGCAGTATCTTTCCAATGTGCAGTTCCTACAGCAGCTCCAGGATACAATTGTCCTTGTGGAGTTGAGCTTGGTGACAAAATCGAGAACAATGGGAATTGTTTCTTTACATCGGCATTCTGGCCAACTGCAGCTGTATCTGTTTTGGCTTTTTTATCGAGTTCGTTCAGCAAACTATTGCTTGCTGCAGCTTTTTTAGTTGTGTCAGCAGGAGTTGCCGAAGGTTGAGTTTTGATTGATTGTACTTCAGCAATCTTTTGGTTTGCCTGTGCCAGATACTGGTAAACTTCACTGTTATCGTAGGTTTCCCAGAATTCGAGGTTAGCAGTTCCCTGCAACAGTTTGCGTACACGTTTTGGATCGTCAACGCCAGGAAGTTCAACCAAAATACGTCCGGCAGTTTGAAGCTGCTGGATGTTTGGCTGAGCCACACCGAAACGGTCGATACGGGTACGGATAATGTTGAATGAGTTGTCGATGGCAACTTTTGTTTCAGCTTTTAAAACTGCCAATACTTCGGCATTGGTAGAGTTGTATTTTACTTTGTCTTTTAAATCAAGCGTATTGAAAATAGAAGCCAGCTTACCGCTTGGAGATATTTCTTCAAATGATTTTCCGAACAGGGTAACAAAGTCTTCCTGACTGTTTTTCTGTTTGTCTTTTGCCATCTGTATGGCTTGAACGAACGTTGGATCTTTGCTGAAGTTTGACAATGACCGAACCAGATCAACTACCGAAACTTCAAGAGTCACGTTCATCCCACCCTGTAAGTCAAGACCAAGTCCTAACTCCAGCGATTTTACTTCTTTAAATGTGTATTTACGAATACCAAGCAAGTTGTAAACCACCTCATTCTGCATCGAATCAAGGTAGATTTGCTCCTTTTGTTTGTCGCCCTTCGAAAATACTTTGGCTGCTTTCTCAACCTGGCTTGCCTTAAAGGTAAACATCAGCTGATACACACAAATCAAAGCAAGAAGGATTGCAAACATTCTAATTGCACCTTTGTTTTGCATTTGTAGAAATTTAAATTGTTTATTATTAATTATTTAGATTGAATTGTTTATTCTCGATTGTAATCGTTCCATTACATCATTGGTTACATCGAAAGCTAAATAGCTGGGATGTAAATAATCCTGACTGACTATTCAGGAATTAAGAAAGCGGAGGTGTGTCGTCGGGACTGGCATACAGAACCCGGTTAAATGGAAGTGAATGAAATGAACATACCGATGGAACGAAACAATGCACAGTTTCAGCTTTCATCAGTTGAAATGTTCGTAAATTGTAATATTTCAGTAAGTATTTATCCTGGGAAACGGAAAGGCGAAAGCGGATTGTGAAATCGTTAGCCGACACCTTTAAATTATATGTTGGCAATTGATTGCAGAAAAAAATCTTGTTGCTGTCAGTCTCGTTTGACGATGGTATTTTACGCACATTGTCGGAGATTTTTTGATTGGCAACATGATACAAATCGAAAATAGCAGCGCCGCCAACCAGCAAAAGCAGCAGGCAGAAGCGCAAAACAAAATATTTCGATATGTATTTTCTTAGGTTCATTAATTTATTTTCAGCCGCCAAATATATTTATTTTTTCTGAATATAATAGTCTTGATTTTCTGCTGTCGGACAGGCTATCTGACCTGAAATCGGATGACTTTGCTTGCGTAATCGATTCTGCACTTGTGCTGCATCAGAATATCACCACCCATTAGGCCTGCAATCCGGTATGAAGTGTACTTTCCGTAGATGTCGTTTACATGATTTAGGTCAATAAGAGCTACTTTTTGTTCGGTAATTTTCAAGTCCCCAAAGCTCAAATAAGTCAATTTTCCGACCGAAGTTTCCATCATTCCCTGATTAATACCGGCACTCTGATAATCTTCCATATCATCCGAGTCGATAGTTTTGTAATACGAACTCAGATTCTTATCGAGTACCGTTTTCGAAGCTCCGGTGTCAATAATCCAGCACGAAGGCGCTCCGTCTTCAAAATTACCTTCAATAAGAATGTGGTAATTCTCGTGTTCGAGTTCTATAATTTGTAGAGGTATTTCGATCATAGTCAAAAAAGTTCCAGGTTTCAGGTTTCAAATTCCAAGTTATGCAAATCTGAAAATCCAACTATCCTTTGCCGTTTCACTTTAGCGAACGGTATAAAAAAAGCCCCGATATATAATACCGGAGCTTCAAATATAGATTTTATTGTTTGTTTCGTTTGAAGAAAACTAAAGAATATTCATTCCGTCAACAACGTCCATAATTTCTTTAACAGCAGCAGCTGATTCAACCAATAACGCTTGCTCATCAGCAGTCAATTTAACTTCAATGATGCTTTCAACTCCATTTTTGCCTAATTTAACTGGCACACCTACGAAAATATCGTTCAAACCAAATTCGCCTTCCAGTTTCACGCAGCATGGGAAAATACGTTTCTGATCCATAACAATAGCTTCAACCATTTGAGCAGCAGCCGAACCCGGAGCATACCAAGCTGAAGTTCCCATCAGGTTAACCAATTCGCCACCACCTTTTTTCGTGCGGTCGATGATTTTAGCCAAAGTTTCTTCGTCGATCAATTCAGTAACAGGAATACCTGAAACAGTTGTATAGCGTGGTAGTGGAACCATGGTGTCGCCGTGTCCGCCCATCAACAAAGCCTGAATGTCGCGTGGAGATACGTCCAATGCTTCAGCAAGGAAAGCACGGTAACGGGCAGTATCTAAAATACCAGCCATACCCAATACTTTATTTTTGCTTGATTTAGAAACGGCATAAGCAACGTAAGTCATTACATCAAGTGGGTTCGAAACAATGATGATGATTGCGTCTGGTGAATATTTAATCACGTTTTCAGTCACACTTTTAACAATACCGGCGTTGATTGAAATCAAATCGTCGCGGCTCATACCTGGTTTACGTGGAACTCCTGAAGTGATAACAACAACATCAGAACCAGCTGATTTTGAATAGTCGTTTGTTGCACCAACGGTACGGGTGTCATAATAATTAATGGGAGCAGTCTGCCATAAGTCCAATGCTTTTCCTTCTGACAATCCTTCTTTAATATCAAGTAAAACTACTTCGCTTACAATGTTTTTTTCAGCTACGATCTGCGCGCAGGTAGCTCCAACATTTCCGGCACCAACAACTGTTACTTTCATAATTGTGTATTTTATTGGATTATATTTTTTTTAAAACGATTGCAAAGTTAAAATGTATTTTCAATTGGGTAGTTAAATTCAGATTGGCTTAACAATTTGGTAAGGAATCAATCAGTCAGTTTGTTACAGCGCTCATGGAAGTTAAGAAAAGTTGTATTTTAATCATAATAATACATTTAGAATGTACTTGATAATGAACATTAAACGATTAAATTCGGAAATTCTAATCGGTCGGGTACTGGAATAATAACTACTGAAATAACAGAAGGTTGAAGTCACATTAGTTAATAGAAATAACTTTTGATATACGTTTAACTGTCATTTTCGGTTTCCTTCAGTTGTGCCTAAATTAATATGCAAGAAACGTTAGTTGTTTCAGATTTCATTTTCTTTGGCCCCTCTTGTTGAAATTGATGGATTTGTAAAAACATTTTCAGAAAATTCAGGTTTATATCTTCAAAAACAAAAAAACTAATTATGGCTGACAGATTATCTGACCCGATAGGTCGACTGATGGGTCTTCGTTATAAATCACATCCCTGGCACGGGATATTCATCGGCAAAGATGCTCCTGAAAATGTGGTTGCTTTTATTGAAGTGGTTCCGACTGATACCGTGAAATATGAGATTGACAAGGAAAGTGGGTTCCTCAAACTCGACCGGCCTCAAAAATATTCGAATGTAGTTCCTGCACTTTACGGATTTATTCCTCAAACCTATTGTGGCGATCTTGTTGGTAAGTTTTGCATGGAGAAAACCGGGAAAACTGGCATTAAGGGTGATGGTGACCCTATTGATATTTGTGTATTGACCGAAAAAACCATTGCTCATGGGGACATCCTGGTTGATGCCCGGCCAATTGGCGGGTTCCGGATGATTGACGGCAATGAAGCTGATGATAAGATAATTGCGGTGCTATCCAATGATGTGGTTTACAGCGAATACAAAGATTTGTCAGATCTTCCGGATATTGTTGTACAGCGGTTGAAACACTATTTTTTGACTTACAAGGATATGCCGGGGAAAGTTAGTAATACTGAGATTTCTCATGTTTATGGTGTTGAAGAAGCCTTGGAAGTGATTGAGTGCTCAATGTCGGATTACCATCAGCGTTTCGATAATATTGGAGTATTATTATAGCCAATATTCGTGAGGATTTAGGTTCCCGGAGGTCAGAATTGCATATTATAAGGCCTGCAGACTATCAACCTATCTTTTATAAATTCGTATAGTTACATACACCGAATTATTTTGGCGTTAACTTAATAATCAAGTGAATTATGGAAAAGAAAGATCGTTTGGTTGAAGTCGCAGATTTGGATCCGGTTGCTTATTTCGAAGAAGCCCTTGTACTTTTTATTGACAGTGAGGATGAAAATGTCCCGTCATCTTTTTGTGTGCAGGCTAATTTTGACACGTTAAAGTTTGATCCGGTACAACCTTTGGGTGTCTATCTCGAATCAAAATCTTACCTTCCCCTTAAAGACGTTGACGCACGGATATCGCAAAGGCAGCGTATGATTGACGAGATGAATCCGGATGTGATTGCTGCCATGCTTAGGGATTTTAATCAAAAAAAAAGTTTAGCCCGGGAAAACATGACGCATTTGATTGAACAATTCCCGGAGTGGCAACCTGGATTTTAGTCAATAGCATTTAGGATAGACGTGGGGAGGGAATATTATTTTCTTTTAAGATTAAGATACGAATAGTCAAAACCATTTTTTTCATCGGAATGATCTTCTCTGGAAAGTTCTTCCCATTCCGTATAATCAATTTCAGGAAAATATACATCTGCATCAAAGTCGCGGTGTACCAATGTGAGGTATAATTTTCCGGCTAAAGGGAAAAACTGGCGGTAAATCATGCCACCACCGATAATAAATGCTTCCGTTTCGTCTTTAACCGCAGCAGCAGCAGCTTCAATCGAAGTCACCATTTCGCACCGTTCAAATTTTTCTTCCGGAATGTCGGAAATCACAATATTCCGGCGATTTGGAAGTGCTCCATTGGGTAGCGACAGCAATGTGTTGCGACCCATAATAACCGGATGACCTGTAGTGATTTGCTTAAAACGTTTCAGGTCGTTGGGCAGATGAAACAGCAAATCGTTGTTTTTACCAATGGCAAAGTTTTGAGCAATGGCGACAATTATCGATATGTTTTCGTGTATCATGTTTTTAGTCTGTGTTTAATTTATTGGGACTGAATTTAGACTGCAACAGCGCCCGGAATGTGTGGATGTGACTGGTATCCGATCAATTCAAAATCTTCGAACCTGAAATCGAAAATACTTTTAACATCCGGATTGATTTTCATTTGAGGAAGCGGATAAGGATCGCGACTCATTTGCAATTTTACCTGATCCATATGATTGAGGTAGATGTGTGCATCGCCGAGCGTGTGAATAAATTCGCCGGGCTGTAACCCGCAAACCTGGGCCATCATTAGTGTCAATAACGCATAGGATGCAATGTTGAAAGGCACGCCAAGAAAAATATCGGCACTCCGCTGGTAAAGCTGGCACGATAGTTTACCATCGGCTACATAAAACTGCACCAACAGATGACAGGGCGGAAGTTTCATTTGGTCGATTTGACCAACATTCCAGGCACTGATCAAATGGCGGCGTGAATCGGGATTATTCTTAATGCTGTTCACTACCTGAGTAACCTGGTCGATGTGCCGTCCGTCAGGAGTTGGCCATGAGCGCCACTGGTAGCCGTAAACCGGACCCAATTCGCCATTTTCATCGGCCCATTCATTCCAGATCCGAACACCATTTTCCTGAAGGTATTTCACATTGGTGTCTCCGGTCAAAAACCAAAGCAATTCGTGAATGATCGACTTCAAATGTAATTTTTTAGTGGTCAGAACCGGAAATCCTTCAGCAAGGTCGAATCGCGACTGGTAGCCAAAAACGCTGATGGTTCCGGTACCAGTACGATCACTTTTCTGAGTTCCATTATTTATTACATGATTCAGTAAATCAATATATTGCTTCATTTTATAGCTCTTTAACGTATTCGTTTTATCCGTCGGCAAGGTAAAAAGTTTTCTCGTGAAATTCCAAATGGATTAAAAAAAGATCACGGATAGTTTCTGCTTCATCAGCAAGACTATCCGTGATTGTATGTGTTTCCGAAACCGTAAAATCGCAGTATTATCAGGATACTGATGGCGCAGTTTCAGGTTTGTGTTTGTATTTGAAAACGATCGGAAAAATGATGGTCAGAACTAAAGCATAACCAGCAAATACGTACCAGATTGTTGGCCATGAGCGGCTGATGAGCTTCCCTCCTTCTCCATATACTGAATAGAAATCGACTACAGCGCCGCTTGCATAACCACCGAATATGGCTCCTAAACCATTGGTAAGCATCATAAACAATCCTTGGGCGCTGGCACGTATTTCGGGTTTAGCTTCAGTTTCAACGAACAACGAACCTGAAATGTTGAAAAAATCGAATGCCATTCCATAAACAATCATTGACATAACCAGCAATGGTAATCCATTTCCAGGGTTGCCTATCCCGAATAAACCGAAACGCAGTACCCAGGCCAACATGCTCATCAGCATAACTTGTTTGATGCCGAATCTGCGCAGGAAAAAAGGAATGGTCAGGATAAACAATGTTTCCGACATTTGTGATATCGATAGCAGGATTACAGAATGTTTCACCCCAAAAGAGTCAGCAAATTCAGGAACATCTTTGAAACTACCGATGAATAGATCGCCATATGAGTTTGTTATTTGCAGCGCAGCCCCTAAAAGCATTGAAAACAAGAAGAAAACAACCATCTTTCTTGATTTGAACAACACAAGAGCATCAAGACCAAATGCAGAAAGCAAAGATTTGCGCTCGCTTTTTGCAGGAGGGCATGGAGGTAAAGTGAATGAGTACAATGCCATTGCCAATGAGGCGATAGAACCCACATAAAGCTGAGCATTGGAGTTTTTAAAACCGGACAGGTCGACCACCCACATCGCTACAATAAATCCGATGGTTCCAAAGGTGCGAATTGGCGGAAATACTTTAACGATGTCATACTTGTGCTCTTCCAATGCATTGTAGGCTACGGTGTAGTTTAGCGAGATGGTTGGCATATAGAAGAATAAGTTTACCAACATTGCCCAATACACATGATCATAGTCTGTGACTGTTGAAGCATAAAAAAGCGCCGCAGAACCTAAAAGATGACAAATGCCTAACAGCCGTTCAGCATTGATCCACTTGTCAGCAATAATACCAATGATTCCGGGCATGATGAGAGAAGCGATACCCAATGTAGCGAAGATTGATCCAATTTGCCCACCTTCAAAATTCAGGGCTCTGCCCAAATATCCTCCGAGAGAAATCAACCATGATCCCCAGATGAAAAATTGGAGAAAACTCATCACAATTAGCCGATTCTTGATTCCCATAATTAGTTCTTTGAGTTGAATAGTTTTTAGCGGGTTTAAAACTACTAAAATCTACTTATCAAAAAGGGAACAAACAACCTAAAACATGTTAATTTGAAAAAAATCAATAACGGCAAGAATAACAGAGAAGCCGGGGACTGACCTATTCTTTTATCCTGCGGTTTATTTCATCGCGAATGGCCGATGCTTTTTCGTAGTCTTCGGACTGAATGGCATTGTTGAGCATTTGGTTCAGTTCAGTCGATGTGTATTTCTCGTATTCGTGTTTTCCTCTTGCAGGTTCGTCAGTAATGGGTTGGTTCCATTCCTCCTGACCATGTTCATTTTCAAATTCGATAACAATACCAGCTCGTTCTAGAATGTCTTCAGTGGTGTAAATCGGGCAGTCGAACCGAAGAGCAAGGGCAACGGCATCAGAAGTGCGCGAATCGATGGTAATTTGTTTGTCTTCTCTAACGCAAACCAGCTCCGAATAAAAAATTCCTTCTTCGAGCTTGTAAATAATGACTTCCAAAATCAGGATATCGAACGACGAAGCCATGTATTTGAAAAGGTCATGAGTTAAAGGCCGTGGAGGTTTTAGACCTTCAAGCTGGATGGCAATTGACTGTGCTTCTATTGGTCCTATAATAATAGGTATTCTACGGTCTCCATTTTCTTCGGCCAGAACCAGTGCGTAAGCTCCTGATTGAGATTGACTCACTGAAAGTCCAAGTATATTAAGTTTAATTTTCTTCATCGAAATCGAAATAGCGCATCCAAGGGTAACAAATATAGCAATTGTTTACATTTTGCTGAAATTTACAGGAATTTAGATTCGGCTTTTATTTAACTATTTTCATCTGTCTATGATTTGTTTTTTAATTGCCAGATGGAACTCGCCATTCGCAGGTTGGCGGATCATTCTCCTGTGTGTGTGGTTGTCGCTCATGGCTCGTTTCGTGCCCGAAAAATCTACATCTCGAATACCTGAATGTCGATGTAAATTTCTGATTCCTGATTTTTAAATATGCAGGGATGATGTATCCGGATTACATTTTGATATTTGGTTTAGTGCCATTTCAGTGTAGTAATTCACGTCCGGAAAATAATTCAGAAAAAATAATGTAAACCTTTGGTGATCACTGAAATTTATCTACTTTTGCAGTCCGAAAGTTTTCGTTCAGGCTCTATAAGTGTGGTCTTATTGATCCCCGCCTGCCGGAAGAAATATTAAAACACATTGAAATGTACGCAATTGTAGAGATTGCCGGTCAGCAAATGAAAGCTGAAAAAGGCCGCAGAATTTATGTACACCGTTTGGAAAATGCCGAAGGCGAAACTGTTGTTTTCAACAAAGTTCTTTTGGTAGACAACGATGGTGCTGTGAAAGTTGGAACTCCTGTTGTTGAAGGCGCTAGCGTAAAAGTTACCGTTCTTGAGCACGTTAAAGGAGATAAGGTATTGGTTTTCAAGAAAAAAAGAAGAAAAAGCTACCAGAAAATGAATGGTCACCGTCAATACCTGACCAAAGTTCAAATTGAAGAAGTAATCGGATAACATTAAAAAAAATTTACCATGGCTCATAAGAAAGGTGCGGGTAGTTCCAGAAACGGTCGCGAATCAGAAAGCAAACGACTAGGCGTAAAAATTTACGGTGGTCAGGCTGCAACAGCTGGTAACATTATTGTTCGCCAGAGAGGTACTTCACATCATCCAGGTTTAAATGTAGGTATGGGAAGAGACCATACTTTATTTGCTTTGATTGATGGAACTGTTGTTTTCAAGAAAAGAAGAGACAACAAATCGTTTGTTACCGTTGAACCGGTAGTTGCTGTTGAAGCAAACTAAAACGATAAAAAATATTCATTGAATTATCTCCTGCTTTTCCGAAGGCAGGAGATTTTTTTATTTTAAATTTGTCCGTCAATCTAAAATAAAACTTACCGAAGATGCTCAATTTAAAATTTATACAGGAAAATCCTGAATTGGTGGTTGAAAAGTTGAAAAAGAAACATTTTGATGCTTCCGCCATTGTTCAGCAGATCACTGCTTTGTCAGCAAAGAAAAACGAAATACAGGCTACTGCCGATCAGTGCAAAGCCGAAATGAATAAAATATCGAAAGAAGTTGGTTTGCTAATGCGTGAAGGCAAAACGGATGAGGCCAATGCTGCCAAAAATCGCACAGCCGAACTTAAAGACACCATTAAACAATTGGACGAAGATTTTGCACTAACTGACAAAGAAGTTTTCAATTTGCAGGTATTGCTTCCCAATCTTCCTTCCGATTTGGTTCCTGAAGGTCGCACTCCGGAAGATAACCTGGTAGTGAAAAGTCACGGCCAAATTCCGGTTTTACCTGAAAATAGTGTTCCTCACTGGGAATTGGCTAAAAAATTCGACATTATTGATTTTGAGCTTGGCGTTAAAATCACCGGAGCCGGATTCCCTGTTTACAAAGGAAAAGGCGCCCGCATTCAACGTGCTTTGATCAGTTTTTTCCTCGATCAGGCAAGAGAATCAGGTTACCTCGAAATTCAGCCACCGCTGATGGTGAACGAAGATTCAGGCTTTGGTACCGGACAGTTGCCCGACAAAGAAGGACAGATGTATCATGCCACCGCCGATAACCTCTATTTGATTCCTACCGCTGAAGTTCCGGTGACCAATATTTACCGCGATGTGATTGTTGAGGCGAAAGATTTGCCGATTAAAAATACGGCCTACAGTGCATGTTTCCGTCGCGAAGCTGGTTCGTACGGCAAAGATGTTCGCGGATTGAACCGCCTGCACCAGTTCGATAAAGTAGAAATCGTACAAATTGGCCATCCGGATAATTCGTACGAACTGCTCGACGGAATGGTCGCGCATGTGGCCGGTTTGGTTGAAAAACTGGAACTGCCTTACCGTATCCTCCGCTTGTGTGGTGGCGACATGAGTTTTACATCAGCGTTGACTTATGATTTTGAAGTGTTTTCGGCGGCTCAGGAAAAGTGGTTGGAAGTGAGCTCTGTTTCAAATTTCGAATCGTTTCAGGCCAACCGCCTGAAATTGCGTTACCGCGACGAAACCACTAAAAAGCCAGTAATTGCGCATACTTTAAACGGCAGCGCTTTGGCATTACCCCGTATTCTTGCTGCTCTGCTCGAAAACAACCAAACACCTGAAGGCATCCGAATCCCAAAGGTTTTGGTTCCATATTGCGGGTTCGATATGATTGACTAGTCTTTTAGAACATTTGTTCTGGATATAAAGGGCTGTTTCGGTAATTTATACCGTGACAGCCTTTTTTGCATTTACAAGTTGGGCCTTAAAGTTGATTAAAGTAAAATAAGTGATTTAAAACCTATATTTGCACGAATCGAACTGAAGAATTAAGATTGAGAGAACTCTCTACAGATAGCGAATTAATTGAAAAGCTGAGAAAAGGTGATGTAGAAGCTTTTGATCTGGTATATCAAAGATATGCAGGAAAGCTTTATGCTTTTTCGTTTAAATACTTAAAATCGAAGGAAGAAGCGGAAGAATTGGTTCAGTCGGTTTTTCTTAAGGTGTGGGAGAACCAGAAAAAATTAAATAAGGATAGCTCATTCAAATCATATCTTTTCACAATAGCTTATAACGAAATTTGTAATCTCTTCCGGCGAAGAAAATATCAGCAGAGTTTTATTGATAAGACCATGATCGGAAATCTGGAATCTTCCGGTGAAACAGAAGATCAAATCGAATTTCAATTTGTTTTGGAACAAATTGCTCAAATTATTGACAAATTGCCTGAAAAGCAAAGGGCAATTTTCTTAAAAAGCAGACAGGATGGCAAATCAACTAAAGAAATTGCCGAAGAATTTGGACTTTCGCGCGGAACAGTTGATAATTACATTTCAGAATCATTAAAATTTATCCGAGCCAACCTAAAGGATAAACATCTTTCAGTACTCCTGTTTATTTCCTTGTTTTACGTTTAGTCGTTGCAGCTTTGTATTTACATGCAAACAACTCATCAATAGGCAATTAAATTCGATTGCAAAATATTTTTGAAGTTTTTTAAATTAAAGGCTAAAAAAAGCGCAATTTTCAGATGAGATTCATTTACCTCGTGTGTATAACTATACAGAAGAAGGGAAATGATTGTTGATTCTTCTTACCAAATTACTGAAAATGCTAAAGCAAGACGAAATAGAGCTAATTGAGCGGTACATCAACGGAGTTGCCGATTCTTCTGATATAGCCTGGGTTGAAGACCTTTTCTCTCATGGTTATAAAAACCAGGATTTAAAATATCATCTTGAAAATGATTGGGAAAATGAACTCAGGGACGAAAGTCCAAATGATGTTGATCTGGATACAATGCTCGACCGTGTTCATCACCTTATTCGTAAAAAGGAATCTCAGAAAAGGAAGACACTTGTTCGCCGAATGGCTAGTGTTTACATGAAAGTTGCTGCCATTTTACTGTTGCCGTTGGTCGTTGCCGGAAGCTTATTTGTTTATTATTTAAGCAGCGGTCCGACTACGGTTGCCGACCAGCAGGCACGTTCGGTAATTCATGCTCCAATGGGATCGCGTGTATCATTCAATTTGCCCGATGGAACAACCGGTTGGCTTAATAGCGGTTCTCAACTTTCGTACTCACTTCCGTTTGCAGGAAACAGGAAGGTGGCTTTGGAAGGTGAAGCCTGGTTTGACGTTTTTCATAACGAAAAACAACCGTTTGAAATTAGTGCCGGTGAATCGAAGATTAAGGTTTTAGGTACCAGTTTTAATGTAAGCGCCTACAAAGAAGAAAAATATGTAGAAGTGGTTTTACTGAATGGCAAGGTGGAGTTTTCAGACAAATCGCAATCAGAAGGTGTAATTATGAAACCTTCTGAAAGGCTCGTCCTCCTTGATAAAAAGCTTGAAGTAAATGCAGTTGATCCTTCAAAATATAAAGGATGGACTGACGGCAAGCTTATTTTTAGAGGTGACGATATGGCTGAGGTAGCCCGAAGGATTGAGCGCTGGTATGATGTTAAAGTTGAAATCGCCGATTATGATTTGGTGCATTTTTCATTTAGGGCAACATTCAAAGACGACTCTTTGGAAGATGTACTTAAGTTGCTCAGTATGACTTCTCCAATTGAATACAAGATACTCCCAAGAAAACAACTTCAGGATGGAACTTATGAAAAAGAAAAAGTGATTTTGCATAAAAGATATAAACAAAGATAACTTATGCGAATCAAGGGTTGAGAAATAATTAATAAAAGTTCATTAAATGATTGAAAATCAAGCGGTTAAATTTGTTTAAATCCTTGAAAATCAGTATCTTATGGTCAGTTTCGAAATGACAATTAGATATGATTCCCAAGGATAAGGACGACAAGTTAGTAAGAATTTATCTTTTCATCTGTGATAAGTTTGAAGAACTTCAATTTTATTGTGAAAGATTTAGCAACAACAATAAGCCGGAATTTACCGACCAAGAGATTATGACCATATACCTGTACGTTATGCACCATGAAGGGCATTTCAAAGTAAAGCAGATACACCGTTTTGCCACAGAATATCTCCGTTCTTGGTTTCCAAAGATAGGAAGCTATCAAGCCTTCAGTAATAGACTGAACAGGCTATACGGAGCCTTTACCCGGCTTGTTGAAATACTTCTGACAGAGCATCAGCCTGAAAATTGCTTTCTTGACCAAAGTTTATTGGATTCCATGCCAATTATTACCTGTTCAGGGAAACGCTCAGGAAAAGTTGCCAGAGAGATAGCCGACAAAGGATTTTGTTCCACAAAAGGGATCTATTATTATGGCCTTAAATTGCACTTGTTAGGGTTTCGGCGCATTGGCAAATTGCCTCATCCTGAGCAAATTATTTATACGCCCGCTTCGGTTAATGACGTAACTGTATTTAAAGAAGCGTGGTGCGAAATTGAGAATAGAACCTTTTTTGGCGACAAGATGTACTTTATAAATGATCTTAATGAACACATGTTAAAACATCAAAATTCAGAAACACTAGCCCCTATTAAGGCGGTTAAAGGAATGGATGATGTAATTAAATACAGAATTAAAGCAGCTGATGATTTATTCTCAACAGCTGTCTCAAGAATAAGGCAACCAGTAGAATCAATGTTTAACTGGTTGATTGAAAAAGCTGATATTCAAAAGGCGAGTAAAGTCAGATCAACTAATGGCTTATTGATTCATGCCTTTGGTAGATTGGCTGTAGCTTTTATAACATTAGCAATTTAACCCTTGATTCGCATAACTTACAAAAAACAAACTAAGATGAAGAAAAACAGTACTTAGATTAAGTGGAAATAAAAAAAGGAAACCGCGCCAACGATCTCCTTTTAAAAAACATCTTTTCAGACTTTTTTATTAATAAAACATTCAAATTTATGAAAAAAAATGAACCACTCAGGGAATTGTTCTATCATTCCCTGAAGAAAACTTTACTTATTATGCGTATTGCAATCATTCTTTTGCTAGTCGGATTTCTGCAAACACGCGCTAACAACGCCTATTCGCAGAAAACGAAACTTTCTATGGATATTTCGAATACCGAACTTGTTAATGTACTCGACCGGATTGAAAACCAGACTGAATTCTTCTTTCTTTATAACGAGAAACTGATTGATGCCAATCGAAAGGTTACCATTAATGTCAAAGATCAGGGAATCGAAGACGTTTTAAAATCACTTTTTGCAGGTACTGATGTGGGATATTCCATTATCGACCGAAAAATTATTCTTTCACCCAAAGAAGTTTCAAGTACAACTCAACAACAAAAGACAATTACAGGTAAGGTGGATGACAATACAGGATATCCCTTGCCTGGGGTTTCAGTAGTAGTAAAAGGTACAACTAACGGAACGATCACCGATTCGAATGGGAAATATACACTCTTAAACATCCCCGCCAGCGCTGTTTTGCAGTTCACTTTTGTGGGAATGAAACCTCAGGAAATTGTAGTTGGAAATAAGACAGCTATCAATGTAACACTTATTGAAGAATCAATTGGAATAGAGGAAGTTGTTGCTATTGGATATGGTGTTCAGCGGAAAGAATCTATAACCGGTTCAGTTGCTTCAGTAAAAGGAGATCTGATGCGCGAAGTTCCATCGTCAAATATTACTCAGGCATTGCAAGGACGTGTTGCAGGGGTGGATATGCAGCAAACCGATTCTAAACCGGGCTCCACATTGCAAATCCGAATTCGCGGTACACGTTCGCTTACTGCCAGTAACGATCCATTGGTAGTGCTCGACGGGATTCCTTTTGCAGGGTCACTCAGCGATATCAGCCCGGACGACATCAAGAGCGTTGATATTTTGAAAGATGCCTCTGCTACTGCCATTTACGGATCGCGTGGAGCCAATGGTGTTATATTGGTAACCTCCAAAAAAGGAGGAAAAGGAGAGAAACTTGAGGTTACATACAATGGGTATTATGGATTGAAATCTGCTATTTATTATCCTATGATGAATGGATCTGAATTTGTCGCTCTGCGTAAAGCCGCCAAGGTGTATGCAACCAATGGAATTGATGAATCAGATGATGTAAATACCGATTGGCAGTCGATGTTTTATAGAACCGGTATTCAAACAAATCATGATATAAGTCTTACCGGAGGTACTCAAAAGGGTAGCTACAAGTTTGGTGCAGGCTACAATAAAGACGAAGCGGTAATACCTGGTTCGGACTACATTCGTTATTCTATCCGTGGTTCAGTTGACCAGGAAGTAGGTAAATTCTTGCGTTTTGGTTTCACTACAAACAGCAACTTTAACATTACAAATGGTGCCGGTCTTGGGATGTACGGTGTGTTAAGCATGTCGCCTATCGCCAACCCTTATAACGCTGATGGTTCATTGAAAAGAACAGTACAGATGCCTTTGGATAATTCGTATGTATATTCAAAAAGTGGTCTGGAAAGTATGGGTGACAAATGGAAAGACCAATCAAAAGCATTTGGATCTTATAACTCTTTCTATGGCGAAGTAAAAATTCCCGGGGTTGAAGGTTTAAAATATCGCCTTAATCTTGGTGCTGATTTCCGTATGAGTAACGCTGGCAACTATACCGGAGTGGGCATTTTCAGTACTACCCCTGATAATCCTTCAACTGCAAGTATCACGAACCGACTTACAACCCATTGGGCTATTGAAAACTTGCTGACCTACGACCGTACCATCGCCGATAAACATAGGATTAATGCAGTTGCCATGTACTCTTCAGAGGAAACCATGTACAACAGTTCAAATATGGCAGCGAAAAATATCCCTGCTGACGCTTTCCAGTTTTACAACTTGGGACAATCAGCAGCAGCAGATATTACGGTAAGCCCTAATAACCAAGACTATAATATAAGCAGTTTAGAGTCCTGGATGGGTCGCGTAATGTATTCATACGACGATCGCTATATGATAAGCGCTACACTTCGCTCTGATGGTTCTTCAAGGCTTGCTCCTGGACATAAGTGGCATACCTATCCTGCAGTATCTGTCGGATGGAATATCATGAAAGAATCGTTTATGAGTGGTATCACCGCGATTGATGCGTTGAAATTGCGTGCCGGTTACGGTCAAACTTCGAACCAATCTGTTGCCCCTTATGCAACACTTGGACGTTTAAACACCACACCCTATAATTTTGGCACTACTTACGCCACGGGGTACAATGTATCTACACTACCAAACCCTACTTTAGGGTGGGAATACTCTATTACTGATAATATTGGCCTTGACTTTTCTGTCCTAAAGAATCGTTTGTCAGGTACTGTAGAGTATTATATCACTGACACCAAAGATCTTCTGATGAGTGTTAATTTACCTAGTACTGCTGGGGTGGGAAGTTATACTGCCAATGTAGGTTCAACTCAAAACCGGGGCTTGGAGCTCTCACTCAACGGCGTGATATTGAACGATGCAAACGGATTGACATGGGATGCAGGTATCAACTTATATACGAACAAAAACGAGGTAACAGCACTTGCTTCAGGACAGATGAGAGACGAAGGTAACTCTTGGTTTGTGGGTCATTCACTTAACAATGTCTTCGACTATAAGAAAATTGGACTTTGGAACGAAACAGATGCTGATTATCAATATCTGCAAACATTAGAACCGGGTGGTAAAGTTGGTATGATTAAAGTATTATATACAGGCACTTACGACTCGAGTGGTAAGCCAACAAGAGCAATTGGTGCTGCTGACCGGCAAATTATGGATCTGGATCCTGATTTCCAGGGTGGATTCAACAGTCACGTAACTTATAAAGGATTTGAATTAAGTGTTGTCGGTAGCTTTCAATTTGGAGGCACCCTCATTAGTACGCTCTACGGATCATCTGGTTACCTTAATTTGTTGACCGGACGCAGGGGAAATATAAAAGTGGACTACTGGACACCTGAAAACACCAGTGCCAAGTATCCAAATCCAGCAGGCCCATTAAGCGGTGATAATCCAAAGTATGGCGGAACACTGGGTTATTTTGATGCGTCGTACGTTAAGGTACGTACCATCACTCTTGGGTATAACTTCAAACAAAAATGGGTGAAAAATGCAGGTCTCGAAAGACTTCGGATTTACGGTACTGTAACCAATCCATTGATATTGTTCTCGCCATACCACAAACAATCAGGTATGGATCCTGAAACCAACTCATACGGTGATGGAAATGCCGCCGTAGCTGCATACAACCATCGTATTCTGACTGTAGGCTTTAACTCGCCTTCAACTCATAACTACATGATTGGTCTTAGTATGTCATTTTAAAAAATAATTAAAAAACATAATCATGAGACAAAAAAATATAAAAACTTTAGTAGGAATATTCGTGTTAACGATTTTCCTGATAGGATGTTCAAAGGATCTTTTGGTTGAACAGCCACGCAGTATTTATACACCCGATTTTTTTAAGACACAGGCAGGCGTTGTAGGAGGAGTAACGTCGTTATATGCCAATCTGCGAAACTTATACGGACAAGCTTATTACTATAACACGTCCGAAACTGGTACCGACGAAGCAACTTATGCCCAGAGTGCCGATGGAAACTTTAAGGACATGGACCTTTCCGGCGTTGGACAGATTACCGGGAGCACCAGTAGAACCGATGCATTGTGGGGTACCGTATTCCCTAACATAAATACAGCCAGTGGTATCATTGAAAATGCTGTAGCAGTAAATGTTGCCAAAGCCGGTACTGCTGATACAATTAAGAATTCGCTGATTGCTGAAGCCAGATTCTTCCGTGCGTTCGATTATTTTTTGCTGGTACAAACCTTTGGTGGTGTGCCTTTGGATTTGGGTGCTGGTGAACTAAAGTTTAACACTAGTCCGGTGAGAAAATCTGTCCGCAACACCGTACCAGATGTTTATACCAAAGCCATATTTCCGGACATGTTGATTGCCATAAAAGATCTGCCGGTAACAGGACGTCTGACCGGAACATTAACAAAAACGGTTGCCCGCTTATATTTGGCAAAAGCTTACCTAACTTATGCCTGGTGGCTACAAAATCCTAACGGCATTCCAACTTATCCGGCTGCTGACAGAACCGATCCTAACGGAAAAACTGCTGCTCAGTATTTCCAAATGGCATACGATCTGGCAACAACTGCTATTGCCAATCCTGGACCTTATGGATTACAGGCTACATTCTATGATGTTAACCTGGGGTCAAACGACCGCAACAATGAAATGTTACTGTATGCCGACCATACCCAGGCAAGTGAATTTTATAACGTAAGTAGTCTTACTTATGGCGGCGGTGGTGCTCCCGATAATTTTGCAGGTTGGATGATGACATGGAACTATACCAACATCAGAAGTTCAATTGATGGCACGACTTACAGTACAAGTTCCGTTCAGCGTGAAGCAGAGCAACATCTGGGACGTCCATGGACCCGTATGTGTCCTACTATCGGTGCAATTAAAAACACCTTTGCCGACAAAACGAATGATTCACGATACGATGGCACCTTTACAACTGTTTACCGTGGCAACTGGCCAAAAGGTGGAGTCACTGCCGCTTCTTTGAAAAATGCAAACGGGTTACCGGTTTTACCAGGCGATGCAATACTGACTTTCCTGAACGAGGATAATCCATCCATTGCATATCCCGGATTAGGTAAGGCAGGTATTAGTAATATCGGTGCAGGTATTTTACCTGGAAGGGCTGATTATGTGATTGATCCAAGTGGTATTAGCAGATTGACATATCCAGGCCTTTGGAAACTTGGTCCATACCGTACAGACAATGGTACCGGCTTGGGACAACCGAATGCTGCCAGTACCCGTCCTTATCCGATTGCCAAATTTTCTGAGCTCTATTTTATTGCTGCCGAAGCTGCAGTGAAAGGTGCAACGACTCAAACTGGTAAGACTGCAAAAGATTTAATCAATGTAATTCGTGCACGTGCAGGAAAATGGCGCTTTGATAACAACGGTAATGTTGCTAAAGTTGCTGACAATAGTGCCGCTATGATTGCTGCCACACCGGCAACTATAGACATTAATTATATTTTGGCAGAACGTTCGCGTGAATATTATGGTGAAGGTTATCGTTGGTTCGATTTGGTACGTACACAAACATGGGCAACGATTGCCGGTACTTACCAAATTTGCGGAACTGCTAATGGAGATCATACGCCGGTAACTATAACTCGTACAATTCCAAATAATTTCTATCTGCGTCCTATACCTCAAGGTCAGATTGATGGCATGGATATGGAAGCCGATTTGAAAACCGCTTATCAGAACCCGGGATATTAATCGATTCGGATTAACTGTTTAACTTTAAATAGAACCAACTTCTCAGCTGCAGATAATCATGCGGGGAAGTTGGTTTTTTTACAAACATGGCTCTCAATAAACTTAGCCTATACAATACCGATTAACGCTAATGAGATCTTACCTTGAAATGCAATTATCAATATTTAGATTGATCTGTTTTGTATTTTTAATCGTTTTAACCGCTTGCAGCAAGAACACAGAAAATGAGGTTGAACCGCTCAAAGTGACAATCGTTCCTCAAACAACTTACCAAACTATTTCAGGGTTTGGCGGGGCAAATGCAATTTGGGGGAACGATTATCTTTCCTCGGGCGAAATGGAACTTGCTTTTGGAACTGGAGATAAGGGGCTTGGACTCTCGATTTTCAGGGTTCGGTTATCCTCTGTTAAAAGCGATTGGGCGGGATTGGCAAGTGCTGTTAAATTAGCCAATAGCTATAATGTCAAAGTTTTGGCAAGCCCATGGTCGCCTCCAGCCGAATTTAAAAGCAATAACAATGTTAATGGGGGCGGTTATTTAATGGAAAGTCACTATGCTGATTATGCGGGTTATATGAATGAGTACATTCAATACATGAAGACACAGGGAGCCACGATCAATGTGGTTTCGATACAAAATGAACCCGATTGGAAAGCCTCGTACGAAGGGTGTGAATACTCTTCCTCTCAAATATATAATTTCGTAAAAAACTATGCGGGTACGATTCAGGGAGCAAAAGTACTTGCCGCCGAATCGTTAAACTTCAACCATGATTACACCGATAACATTCTGAATGATGCTGCTGCAGCTAATAATATCAGCATTGTTGCCGGGCATCTTTATGGCTCAGGATTGGCAGCCTACCCTTTGGCAGAGCAAAAAGGTAAAGAAATATGGATGACCGAGCACCTGTTAAACCTCGACAGCGGAAATAAACCCGAAAATTGGACAGCAACTACCGATCCGAAAACGATCTGGGCTGAAACAATGAGTATGCTGCAAGAAATTCATGTAGCCATGAGTTCCAACTGGAATGCTTACATTTGGTGGTATATCCGTAGGTATTATTCTTTTTTGGGCGACGGCGAAAAAGGCACTACGCGTGGGCAAATCCTGAAACGAGGTTATGCCATTTCCCAATATTCGAAATTCATTCGACCCGGTTATATGAGGGTGAACACTTTGGCAGAAGGCGCATCTGGTGGATTAAGGATTACAGCCTATACGGGCGATAATAAAACGGTAGTTGTAATTATAAATCCAACAAATACTGCGTCTGAAATTAAGCTAACTTGTCCCGGAATTGTATCTTCTGCAGTTTCTTATACAACATCGGTCTCGCAAAACAGGGAGTCGGCAAAACTTACTCCTGAAAATGGGAACGTAAAAGTTAATATTGCCGCCAGTAGTATTACAACTGTTGTGATAAATGATTAATCTGAAAAAATGAAACGAAGTATTATTTTCGTATTTGTCCTTTTAAGTGCATTGGCTACATTCGGTCAGGTGCGCTTACCCCGACTCGTGAGCGACGGCATGGTGCTTCAGCGTGAAATGCCGGTAAATATCTGGGGCTGGGCAAACCCCGGCGAAAAAGTCAAACTCAGTTTTAACCGCCAGACATTCGAAACCATTACCACTCCTAATGGAAAGTGGAAAATTATCCTTTCGGAGCAAAAAGCAGGCGGCCCTTTCGAAATGGAAATCACGGCCAGCAATGCTATAAAATTGAAGAATATTCTTTTTGGCGATGTTTGGTTGTGTTCCGGCCAGTCGAATATGGAACTGCCGATGAGTCGTGTTGCGCCAATCTACGGAAAGGAAATTGAATCGAGTGCAAACCCGGATATCAGGCTGTTTCAGGTTCCGGTACGTTGGAATTACAACAACCTTCAGGAAGATATTTCAGACGGGAAATGGGAAGAGGCAAACCCTCAGAATGTATTGAAATACACCGCTGTTGGTTATTTCTTTGCTCACGATCTGTACGAAAAATATAAGGTTCCGGTGGGTATTATCCAATGCGCGGCAGGCGGATCGAGCGCCGAAAGCTGGATCAGCGAAGAAACGCTAAAAGCCTTTCCGGAACAATATAAAATTGCTAAACAGCTTTCGGATACAACCTATATGCGCAACTTACTTTCTTCGGAAAAAGAAGCACAACAAAAATGGTTTGGGGAGCTTGGCAAAAACGACCTCGGGCGAAAAAGTATCTCCTGGTTTAGTCCGTCGCTCAACGATTCGTCTTGGCCAACGGTTCAGCTTCCATCGTCCTTTGCCGAGGCTGAAATGGATTTCAAAAACGGTGCAATTTGGTTTCGAAAGCAGATTGATCTGCCTGATAATTGCTCCGGGAAATCAGCCCTTTTGGAACTTGGCCGCATTGTCGACAGCGATTCGGTATTTGTGAACGGTACCTTTGTTGGAAACGTCACCTATCAATACCCACCGCGCCGGTACAACGTGGCTCCCGGCATTTTGAAATCCGGTAAAAACAATATAACCGTCAAGGTAATCAGTCAATCTGGTATCGGAGCTTTTATCAAAGACAAACCTTATCAACTAGTTGTTGATGGCCAAACTTTTGACCTCAAAGGCACCTGGAAGTACGACATTGGAGCAAAATGTGACCCTTGCCCATCATCAACCTTTTTCCCCGGAAAACCTCTCGGATTGTACAATGCCATGCTTTACCCCATGGTGAACTTTACGCTCAAAGGAATGGTTTGGTATCAGGGTGAATCGAATTCCAGTCGGGCAAACGAGTATAAATTTGCCCTTTCAACACTTATTGGCGAATGGCGAAAACTCTGGGGGCAAGGTGAACTTCCATTCTTGTTTGTACAGCTTCCCGATTTTCTGGAACCCAAAAATGAACCATCAGATGGGGAATGGGCAACCATGCGTGACCAGCAACTGAAAACACTTTCGATACCCAATACGGCGATGGGTGTAACAATTGGCTTGGGTGAATGGAACGACATTCACCCGCTACGGAAAAAAGAAATTGGCCAGCGGCTTGCTCTGGCCGCAGAAAAATTAGCCTACGGCGACAAAAAAGTAGTTGCATCAGGTCCGGTTTACCAATCGATGAAAATAATTGGGAACAAAATCGAACTCACGTTTTCCAGTTGCGGAAGTGGCCTGATTTCGATGGATGGAAAGCCGCTGAAACAGTTTGCTGTTGCTGGTGCCGACCATAAATTTGTTTGGGCAAAGGCTGAAATAAGAGGAAATAAAATCGTGGTCTGGAGCGATAAGATTACCAATCCTGAAATAGTCCGTTATGCCTGGGCCGATAATCCTGAAGGCGCCAATCTATCGAACAAAGAAGGCTTGCCTGCATCGCCTTTTGCAACCGAAAAAACATTCCTAAATTACCATTGAATCAACTAACAAATAATAACGTATGAAAAAGCAACATATATCTCTTCTGATGGGATTCATTTTTCTGTTGGCATGCAATATAGTTATAGCCCAGCCATCAAAACCAAACTCAGAAAATAGTACCCGGCAACGCATTTCTATTAACGAAGGCTGGAACTTCTTTAAATACGATTCGGTTTCGAAAGCCGACATGCTGATTTACTATATTCGCCCCGTGGTAACCAATATTGATGAGAACAAGGTAGCCGACGCCAAACCAACCGAAGCTGTTGAGGTAAAAACAACACAGGAAGTTTTAAAACCTTGGATTTTACCAACCGGAAATAACTTTATCAACGATCCTGCGAAGTGGCATGTTCGCCCTGAAGGGAATCCGGGCAGCGATTTCCCGTTTGTGAAAAGCGATTTTGACGATAGTGCATGGGAAAAAGTAAATCTTCCGCACGACTGGGCTATCAAAGGGCCATTCCAGAAAGGTCCGAACCCTGAAGTTGGTGGTGGAATGGGACGGCTGCCAGTGAATGGTGTTGCCTGGTACCGGAAAAAGCTGGATATTCGGGTTTCCGATGCTGACAAATCTATTTTTCTTGATGTCGACGGAGCAATGTCGTATGCCATCGTTTGGTTAAATGGCAACTTGGTTGGTGGCTGGCCATACGGATATAACTCATGGCGGCTTGATTTGACTCCATTTATTAATCCGGGTGGCGAAAATCAATTGGCTATCCGTATCGATAATCCCAACTATTCGGCCCGGTGGTATCCGGGTGCAGGGCTTTATCGCAACGTTTGGCTTGTAAAAACCAATCCGGTTCACATCGGTCAATACGGAACCTACATTACCACAAAAAATGTTTCAGAGAAATCGGCTACCATCAATTTAAGAGCAACCATCGACAACGATTCCAAAGTTGAAGCAACAATCGAGGTTTCAACCCAAATTTATGCCCTGGATGCAAAGGGAAACAAAGTTGGCAAGGCTGTTGCGGGCATTTTATCATTGAAATCTATGGTGGTAGCGGGTAAGAATGCAACGCTTGACGGCTCTGTTGAACTTAAAAACCCCAAACTATGGGGGCCAAGGCCAACCCAAACCCCGAACTTGTATGTTGCAGTCACCACTTTATCGAAAAACGGGAAAAACATTGATTCGTACGAAACTCGTTTCGGAATCCGTTCGTTGGAGTTTAATCCTGAAAAAGGATTATTCGTTAACGGAGAACGTATTTTCCTGAAAGGAGTCAATCAGCATCACGATTTAGGAGCTTTGGGTGCCGCTTTCAATACCCGTGCAGCCGAACGTCAGTTGGAAATATTACGCGAAATGGGTTGCAATGCCATTCGGATGTCGCATAATCCGCCTGCCCCCGAATTGCTCGAATTGACAGATCGCATGGGCTTTCTGGTAATTGACGAGATTTTCGATTCGTGGGAACTGAAGAAAACGCCGTACGATTTTCACCTGATCTTCCCCGATTGGTCTGAAGCTGACACACGTGCTTTTGTCCGTCGCGACAGGAATTGTCCTTCAGTAATTATTTGGAGCTTTGGCAACGAAGTTGGCGAACAATATACTGCCGAATCTGGCGCTGCTGTTGGAAAACGCGTGTACGATTTTGTAAAGGAAGAAGACCCTACACGTCCTGCAACTGTTGCTATGAATTATGCAAAACCCGATATGGAGTTGCCAGTAATTCCTGATGTGATTGGGTTAAATTATCAGGGTGAAGGCATTCGGCAGGATCCGATGTTTGAAGGAACGGAGCGAATTCGCACTGCTCCGCAATACGATGCCTTTCATGCGAAATTTCCGAACAAAGTAATCATTAGTACCGAAACCGCTTCGGCATTTAGTAGCCGGGGAATTTATCTTTTCCCCGTTTCCAAGGAGCTAACTGCCCCGGTGCGCGATGGCCGTGGCGGCGATTCAAAGATTTGTCAGGTAAGCTCTTATGAATTGCATGCCGTCGATTTCGGGTCAACCGTCGATAAGGTTTTTGGTACGATTGAGCAACATTCTTTCGTTGCCGGTGAATTTGTGTGGAATGGTTTTGACTACATTGGCGAACCAACGCCATACTACGAAGCACGCAGTTCCTATTCAGGCATTATCGATCTGGCTGGATTCAAAAAAGATCGGTTTTACCTTTACCAATCACATTGGCGTCCCGATCTGCCAATGGTTCATATCTTACCACACTGGAACTGGCCTGAACGTATCGGGCAATTCACACCGGTACATGTTTTCACGTCAGGAGATGAGGTTGAGTTATTTATGAATGGCAAATCGTTGGGAAAAAAGAAAAAAGCGAAATTCGAGTACCGCCTGCGTTGGGACGATGTGGTTTACGAACCGGGTGAATTAAAAGCAGTAGCTTATAAAGCGGGGAAAATTTGGGCTGAAGAATTAGTGAGGACAACTGATGGTCCCGCAAAGCTGCAAGCAACTGCAGATCGGGCTGAAATCATTGCTGATGGCAAAGACTTGTCTTTCATTACAATACAAATTACAGATAAAGACGGGCTTATGGTGCCACGATCAAATAATTCAATTGAATTCAGCATTGACGGACCCGGTGAAATTGTAGGTACGGATAATGGCGATTCATACAACATGGAATCCTTTGCATCACACAAGCATGAAGCCTTTAACGGGTTGGCATTGGTTATTGTAAGGTCGAAGGCAGGCGAAAAGGGATTGATTACGGTAACTGCAAAATCGAATGGACTGGCCGAAAGCCGGATTGAACTTGAAAGTAAATAATTGTGACTATATGAGAAAAGTATTGTTTTTATTCATCAGCACTTTGATTTCTGCTTTTCTGTATGCCGAAGATGGATCGGAACTTTGGCTTCGCTATAAAGCTTTGCCTTCAGAAGTTGCTAAAATTTATACGGATCAAATTCAGTTTATTGCATTAAATACCAACAACCCTACCCGAATGCTTGCAAAAGCTGAAATCGACGAGGCATGGAACGGGCTGATGGGAACAAAATTGAGCGCAACCGAAAAGATCCAAAAGAATACCTTAATTGTTGGAACTGCTGCTGATAAGCGGATTACCGAATTAATACCGGCAACTGCATTAAGTGGATGTGGTGCCGATGGGTTTTTACTGAAAAGGATGAATACCAGTAAAGGACAGGTTTTAGTTGTTGCCGCCAACAACGATATTGGTTTATTATACGGGATTTTTGAGCTCATTCGTATGATACAACAGGAAAAACCGATCACAAATCTCGACATCGTTGAAAAACCATCGTACGATCGCCGTATTCTTAACCACTGGGATAATCTGGATGGTACGGTTGAGCGGGGATATGCCGGTCATTCCATATGGAAATGGGACGAACTGCCTGAGAAGATCAGTCCCCGGTACGAAAAATATGCACGGGCCAATGCTTCGATTGGCATTAACGGAACTGTTTTAGACAATGTAAATGCGAGTCCAAAAATTTTAAGTGCTGAATACCTGCGCAAGGTTAAAGCTTTGGCCGACATTTTTCGCGCCTACGGAATCAGGGTTTATCTGGCAGTTAATTTTTCGTCGCCAGCCAAATTAGGTGGCTTGCCAATCTCCGATCCATTGGATCAAAAGGTGCAGGATTGGTGGAAGAAGAAAGCAGATGAAATTTATAGCCTGATTCCTGACTTCGGTGGTTTTTTGGTAAAGGCCAATTCTGAAGGCTTGCCCGGTCCGCAGGATTTTGGCAGAACCCATGCCGACGGGGCGAATATGCTGGCCGATGCTTTGGCTCCGCATAACGGGATTGTGATGTGGCGTGCTTTTGTATATAAACCGGATGGGGATGACCGGGCCAAACAAGCGTACAAAGAATTTACGCCTTTGGATGGGCAATTCCGGTCGAATGTGATTATTCAGATTAAAAACGGCCCGATCGATTTTCAGCCACGAGAGCCATTCAGCCCATTGTTTGGGGCAATGAAACATACAACGCTGATGCCCGAATTCCAGATAACCAAAGAATACCTTGGGATGAACGACCATTTGGCTTATCTGGGGCCATTGTTTGAAGAATGTCTGGATGCCGACACCTATGCTATGGGAAAAAACTCAACAGTCGCCAGAGTTACCGATGGATCACTGTTTCATAATAAAGTATCTGCAATCGCAGGTGTGGCTAATATTGGAGAAGATGTAAACTGGTGCGGACATCAGTTTAATCAGGCAAACTGGTATGTTTTTGGGCGTTTGGCCTGGAACAACAAATTGTCGTCAAGTGATATTGCTTCTGAGTGGATTGAACAGACTTTTTCGTACGACAAGCAACTGGTTACCGATGTTAGCGGGATGATGATGCAATCGCGCGAAGCAGTGGTAAATTACATGACTCCAATAGGGCTGCATCACCTGATGGGTTGGGATCATCATTACGGACCGGAGCCATGGTGTGCAATTCCGAATGCCCGTCCAGATTGGATGCCATCCTATTATCACAAAGCGGATTCCTTAGGAATTGGGTTCGACCGGACTTCAACAGGCAGCCAGGCAGTATTGCAATATGCCGAACCGCTTCGTTCAATATACGACAATCCGGCAACCTGTCCCGAAATTTACCTTCTGTGGTTTCATCATTTGTCATGGAATTATGTTCTTCCCAATGGCAACAATCTTTGGGACGAATTGTGTTACAAATACAGTTCGGGAGTGAGTTCTGTCAAATCGTTTCAGAAAATATGGGATAACCAGGAAGGAAAAATCGACGAAGAGCGATTCAAAGAAGTTCAGCAGAAGTTGGCCATTCAGGCTAAAGACGCTATTTGGTGGCGCGATGCCTGCCTGTTGTACTTTCAGACTTTTTCCAGAAGGGATATTCCTGCCTTCCTTGATCAGCCCGTTCATCGCTTGAGTGAACTGAAAAAAATAAAATTTAACATGAAGAACCACAACTAATTTTTTGTCAACTATATTAATCATGCTGTTTCGGTAAAGGTCTGAAGCAGCATGATTTTTTTGTACATTTGAGGTCAGCGACTGAATTAAACTGACCAAACCATGAACAAGCTGTTGAAATATTCCTTCCTTTCGGGGATTGCAGTTGCCTCTTCCTCGGAGGTAATTTTTTCCGCAGAAAAAGTACCCAATCCAAACATTGTCCTGATATTCATGGACGACATGGGTTACGGCGATTTAAGTTGTTACGGCGCGTTGCAGTATAAAACGCCAAACCTCGATAAGTTTGCTTCACAAGGAATTCGATTTACCAACTTTGTTTCGGCCCAGGCGGTGTGCAGTGCTTCGCGAGCCGGAATCCTGACAGGTTGCTATCCCAATCGGGTAGGAATTTCAGGAGCATTGATGCCCGATGCAAATATTGGGCTAAATCCATCGGAAGAAATAATTCCTGAAATCCTGAAAAAGCAAAATTACAAAACGGCTGCAATCGGGAAATGGCATTTGGGGCATTTACCCGAGTTTCTGCCTTTGCAACAAGGCTTTGACGAGTATTTGGGTTTGCCGTATTCGAACGACATGTGGCCTGTGAATTACGATGGGAAGCCTGCCTCTGCCGATAAAAACGACCGAAAATACAATTACCCGCCTTTGCTGCTGATTGATGGCAATGATAAAGTCAGGGAAATCAAGACGCTCGGAGATCAATCGGAATTGACGACCATTTATACCGAGAGGGCTGTTCGGTTCATCAACCAAAACACGAAGAATTCATTCTTTTTATACATGGCTCATTCTATGCCACATGTTCCGCTGGCTGTTTCATCCAGATTTAAAGGGAAAAGTCAGCAAGGCATGTATGGCGATGTGATAATGGAAATTGACTGGTCGGTGGGCGAAATTCTGAAAGCGCTTCAGGAAAATGGATTGGATAAAAATACCTTGGTTATTTTCACTTCCGACAATGGACCGTGGCTCAACTTTGGCAATCATGCCGGTTCAACAGGCGGATTTCGCGAAGGGAAAGGTGCCAGCTTTGAAGGAGGCCAGCGGGTTCCATGCCTGATGAAATGGCCGGGCCATATTCAGGAAGGAACGGTTTGCAACAAATTGGCTTCAACGATCGATATTCTGCCAACTCTGGCAGCAATTACCAGTTCGCCCCTTCCGGAAAAGAAAATTGATGGAGTAAATATTTTGACGCTTTTACTTGGAGATGAAAATGCCAATCCGCGCGAATCGTTTCTGTATTATTACCGCAAAAACAGTCTGGAAGCCGTCCGTAAAGGCGACTGGAAACTGGTATTTGCACATCCGGGCCGAACCTATGTTGGGTTTAAACCGGGCATCGACGGATTTCCCGGAGGTGCAAACGAAAATTTCCAGTTTGAAGAAGGTTTGTATGATCTTCGGCGCGATCCGGGCGAGCGGTACGATGTGAAAGAATATTATCCGGAGGTGGTGGCCGAACTCAAAAAACTGGCCGATGCCGCCCGTGAGGATTTAGGCGACGACATTCAGAAGATGGAAGGGCAAAATCACCGCGAACCAGGTCGAATTCAGCTAGCCAAATAATCATTAAAATACTAACCGATGAATACAACCAAAACCTTAACCTTATTGAGTTTGTGCTCTGCAGGTATTTTACCTTCGTGCAGTAAGCCAGCACCGAAACAAACCCGTCCGAATATCATTTTCATCATGAGCGACGATCATGCTTACCAGGCCATCAGCGCCTATGGGCATGGTTTAAACGAAACTCCGAATATTGACCGGATTGCCCGCGAAGGCGCTATTTTCAACAGAGGATTTGTAACCAATTCGATATGTGCACCAAGCCGTGCGGTTATTTTAACCGGAAAATTCAGTCACCTGAATGGCAAAGTCGATAACCGCTTGCCTTTCGACTGGAATCAGCAGAGCTTTGCAAAAATCCTTCAGCAAAATGGCTACCAGACTGCCCTGATTGGAAAAATTCATCTGGAAGGTTCGCCACAAGGTTTTGATTATTGGAATGTACTTCCCGGACAGGGCAATTATTACAATCCCGATTTTATTGAAAACGGCGTAAAAAAGCGGGTCCCGGGTTATGTAACTACGCTGACAACCGAATTTGCGCTCAACTGGCTCGACAAAACCCGTGATAAAACGAAGCCGTTTTGTTTAATGTATCACCAGAAAGCACCACACCGAAACTGGCTTCCGGAAGAGAAATATCTGGATTTATACGAAGATCGGGATTTTCCTTTCCCTGATAACTTTTTTGACGATTATCAGGGGCGGGGAACTGCAGCCCACACTCAGGAAATGGGTATTGTAAAAGATATGATGTGGGGGCACGATATGAAATTTGAAAACGATCCATACACCGGAAAACCTACAAATTTCATGGGCGACATTAACCGCATGGACGCGGTGCAGCGCGCGGCCTGGCGAAAAGCTTACAATCCGCGCAACGAGGCATTCCTGAAAAATAAACCTGAAGGAAAAGATCTGGCCAAATGGAAATACCAGCGTTACCTGCGCGATTACCTGAAATGTATCCAGTCGGTTGACGATGGAGTGGGGCAGGTGCTCGATTACCTCGATAAAAATGGGTTGGCCGAAAATACCATCGTGATTTATACTTCGGATCAGGGCTTTTATTTGGGTGAACATGGCTGGTTCGACAAACGCTTCATGTACGAAGAATCGTTCCGTACCCCAATTTTGATGCGCTATCCAAGAGAAATAAAACCCGGAACAATTGTCGATCGGTTAGTTCAGAACCTCGATTTTGCGCCCACGTTTCTGGATTATGCAGGGCTAAAAGCTCCCGCCGACATGCAGGGTTTATCCTTCCGAAAATTAGTAAACGGAGAACAAGGTCAGTGGCGCGATGCCATTTATTATCAATATTACGAATATCCTGCCGAGCATATGGTGAAGCGCCATTACGGAGTTCGAACCGACCGCTACAAGCTCATTCATTTCTATAATGATGTGGATGAATGGGAGATGTACGATCTGGAAAAAGATCCGCACGAAATGAAAAGCATATACAATGATCCGGCCTATGCCGATGTTCAGAAAGATTTGCACCGGCGACTAACCGAACTACGCACCCAATATGGCGATTCAGATGAATTGGACCAAAAGTATATTCAGGAATTTGCCAAAAAGAAATAATATGCCAATTACAGAGTCTCATCAAAAGTGAGACTCTCTTTTTAATATCTTTTCTTATCTTTAAGCAAACTGAAAGCAATATGAAATGAGCATGATTGGAAATCATCAATCAGAATGATAATGATTTTCATGCGAATTCCATGAGAACGATCAGTTGTTCAAATAACTAATAGCTATGTTTTCTCATGAAACTACCCAATATTATAAAAAACGATAGTTACCTCGAGCCGTTCACTTCAATCATTATTGATCGTTTACAGGCTGCAAAAGATAAGGAGCAGGAAATTCTGCAAGGTCAAAGTCTTGCTGATTTTGCGCAGGGTCATAAATGGTATGGGCTGCATCGCGAAAAGGACCAATGGGTTCTGCGCGATTGGGCGCCAAATGCTACTGCGATTTATCTGATCGGCGAATTCAACAACTGGCAGGAACAACCGGAATATGCGCTTCAATCCATTGGTTCCGGAAATTGGGAGCTGAAACTTTCTCCGGAGAAGATGACTCACAACGATTTGTTTGCCTTTTCAATCTATTGGAATGGCGGACAAGGGAAACGCATCCCGGCATGGGCAAATCGCGTGGTTCAGGACGATTATACCAAGATATTTAATGCCCAGGTTTGGGCTCCCGAGAAAGAATATAAATGGAAACAGTCTAAATTCCGGAGGTCGGCCGAGGCGCCTCTGATTTACGAGGCGCATATTGGAATGGCTGGCGAAGATCCGCGGGTACATACTTACAACGAGTTTCGGACAGATGTCCTGCCCCGCATTCAGCAGGCCGGGTACAACACCATTCAGCTCATGGCTATTCCTGAACATCCTTACTACGGAAGTTTTGGGTATCATGTGTCGAGCTTTTTTGCGCCCTCGTCGCGTTTTGGCACTCCGGAAGAATTAAAGCAGCTGGTGGACGAAGCGCATGGAATGGGTATTTCAGTGATTATTGATTTGGTGCATTCTCATGCGGTTAAAAACGAGATGGAAGGATTGGGAAAATACGACGGAACACGCTGGCAGTTTTTCCATGATGGCCCGAAGGGCGAACATCCGGCATGGGATTCGTATTGTTTTAACTACGGAAAAACAGAGGTGCTGCATTTTTTGCTTTCGAATATTCGTTACTGGCTCGAAGATTTCAAGTTCGATGGTTTTCGCTTCGATGGTGTAACCAGCATGTTGTATTTCGATCATGGTTTAGGGAAGGCTTTTACCTGTTACGACGATTATTTCAACGCCGGACTCGATCAGGAAGCGTTAAGCTATTTTGTTATGGCCAATCGGCTGATTCATGATATAAATCCCAATGCACTTTCGATTGCAGAGGAAATGAGCGGATTGCCCGGATTGGCAACACCGCACAACGATGGCGGATTAGGTTTCGATTACCGCATGGCGATGGGTGTTCCCGATTTTTGGATCAAGCTGATTAAAGAATATTCGGATGAGCGATGGGACGTAGGAACCATTTTTCACGAACTGACTTCCAAACGGATGGACGAAAAGGTGGTCAGTTATGCCGAATCGCACGATCAGGCGCTGGTAGGCGACAAAACAATCATCTTCCGCCTGATTGATAAGGAAATGTACTTTAGTATGCGGAAAGATCAGCCCAATATGGCTGTTGAACGTGGTATTGCCTTGCATAAAATGATCAGGCTGGCAACTTTGTCGTGCGCTGGTGGCGCTTACCTTAATTTTATGGGCAACGAATTCGGGCATCCGGAGTGGATTGACTTTCCGAGAGAAGGAAATAACTGGTCGTATGCTCACGCCCGAAGATTGTGGAGTTTGGAAGACAACAAAGAGTTGAAATACTGTTGGTTGTCGGACTTTGACCGTGAAATGATTGCCATGGCCAAAAAGGATAAGTTGCTTGAAACTCCGGAAGTGAATTGGGTGCACGACCATAAAGAGAATGAAGTGCTTGCATATACCAGAGGCAAATACTTGTTTGTATTCAACTTTCACCCAACGCAATCGCTCGTTGATTATGGAATTCCGTTGAAAGCTTCGAAATATAAGATTGTATTAAACACCGACGAAGATCGGTTTGGTGGCCATAACCGGATTGACAATCAACTTACTTACGGAACTCATCCATCGGGCGATGCAAATAGCCAGCATTATTTGTTGCTTTATTTACCTGCCCGAACAGCCTTAGTGTTGAAGAAGCAGAAGTAAAAAGTTACGGGTTACAGGTTACGAGATTCGGGTTATTTATGCTGGACTCGTAACGCGAAACTCGCAACAATATTTCCAACCATCTGGGACATATTAAATTGCAAATCGCCTAATTGTAAATGGCATGTCATTTTTTACTGAAATACAAATTCCTGAGTTTCCGAATCAAATGGATTATTCGAAAAGCATGATGCTATTTGGATCATGCTTTTCGGAGAACATCGGGCAAAAATTACTCGATCTGAAATTCAATGTGGATATGAATCCATTCGGGATTTTATACAATCCGGAATCGATAGCCAACAGTCTCCGGATTTTGCTCGAAAAGCGGGTTTTTACAGGGAATGACCTTTTTCAGGATCAGGGTTTGTGGAATAGTTTCTACCATCACAGCCGATTTTCGGATGTGAATTTGGATGCGGCTCTTGAAAAAATAAACAATCGAATTTTAGCGTCGCACGAGTTTCTGAAAAAGGCTGATTTTCTGGTCATCACCTTCGGAACGGCCTGGGTTTACGAACTGAAGCAAACCGGACGGATTGTTTCCAACTGCCATAAAATACCTGCTGCCGAATTTAAACGATTCCGGCTCGGAGTATTCGAAATTACCGATGTTTACCGCGAATTGCTGGAACAAATCTGGAAGCTGAATCCGGCATTAAAGATTATTTTTACGGTAAGTCCAATTCGTCACTGGAAAGATGGCGCAGTCGAGAATCAGCTCAGCAAAGCAACACTTTTACTGGCCATCGATCAATTGATCAAAGGTTTTGGCAATCAGGCCTGTGCATATTTTCCGTCGTACGAACTGATGATGGACGAATTGCGCGACTACCGTTTCTATGCTGAGGATATGCTGCATATCAGTCAGGTGGCAATCGATTATATCTTTGAGCGCTTCAGCAAAGTAATGATTACCAAAGAGAGTATAGTGATTTCTAAGAAAATGATGAAATTGCGAAAGGCATTCGAGCATTGCCCGGTCAATCCCGAAGCCAGTCAATTTAAAGCATTTATTCAACGAAACTTACTTCTGGTCAATCAATTGGCAACCCAATTCCCAAACCTTGATTTTGCCAGGGAACGAACTTATTTTGAATTAAAACTGGCTACGCTTTAATTACCAAATGTTGTCATTCTTCATGTTTGGCAGCATCAGGACTTCTACTGCATTTTTATACTTTTGACTTTTACACTTTGGCTCTGCTTTGTGCAAGCCTTTTAACTTAAATTATGAAGGTTTTAATGTTTGGATGGGAGTTTCCGCCTCACATTTCAGGAGGATTGGGCACCGCTTGTTTCGGTTTGACCAAAGGCTTAGCCCAGCTTAATGATGTTGAAGTCACCTTTGTAGTCCCTAAAGCCTGGGGCGACGAAGACCGTTCGAGCATTACCTTGTTGGGTGCCGATCAGGTGCCTGTTATTCACGAACAAATCCAGTTTGCCGATGCGAAGTCGAAGGTTGAATATTATGAACTTCATTCAGGATTAATACCTTACCTCGGTACTTCCGAATTTGATGAATTGAAAGCTGAAATTGATTCCGGAGAAAAACGATTAATTGAATTAAATCCGGAAGGGAAAATTGTTTTTAGCGGCGATTACGGGCAAACCCTTTTTCAGGAAATAAATAATTACGCCCTTGTGGCCGAAAAACTAGCCCGTGAAATCGATTTTGATGTGATTCATGTACACGACTGGATGTGCTTTCCGGCCGGAATGGCAGCCAAACGTATTTCGGGTAAGCCGCTTGTTGTGCATGTACATTCAACCGAATTCGACCGTTCCGGAAGATCAGTTAATCCGGCTATTTGCGCCATCGAAAGGGCAGGGCTGGATGCCGCTGACAAAGTCATTGCTGTTAGTCATTTAACACGTTCGGTTATAATCGGGAATTACAATATCAATCCTAAAAAAGTAATCACTGTTTATAATGCCGTTGAGCCTGTTTGTGGGGGAGCGGCAAAAATTGCCAGAGAATTTACCAACGATAAAGTCGTGAGTTTTCTGGGGCGGATTACCATGCAGAAAGGCCCTGAATACTTCGTTGAAGCCGCCAATCTGGTACTTCAGAAAATGAAAAATGTACGTTTCTTCATGGCCGGGAAGGGCGATTTACTCAACGAGATGAAGCAGCGCGTGTTGAACCTCAATATATCAGAGTATTTTTATTTTCCGGGTTTTGTAGCCGATAGCGAAATTGCCGAACTTTTTCAAACAAGCGATGTTTTTGTTATGCCTTCTGTATCGGAACCATTCGGCATGGTTACGCTCGAAGCGATGCAATGTGGCGTTCCGGTTGTGATTTCGAACCAGTCGGGCGTGGCAGAGGTGGTTAAAAATGCTGTTAAAGTTGACTATTGGGACACTCAGGCAATGGCCGTTGCTATTTATGCAATTCTGATTAATCAGGAATATGGATTGAGACTTGGTGAAAAAGGGAAGCGGGAAGCAGATCAGTTAACCTGGAAAAATGCGGCGCTGAAAGTTTCAAAGATATACCTGAGTCTGCTCAAAAATGTCGATTTGCACCCATATAATTAACATTCATTACATCAATTATTTACCAAATATTTAACGTCCATTTTACAATTAGATCATTCATGCTAGTGTTTTTTTAACTTCTTTTGTTGTCTATTTCGCGAACATTGATTGTGAAATAGATAAGCGAAGAATTCTAGCTATTTATATAAAATAAAGAACCGTGGAACAACCAATTTGGAAAAAACTGTTTGTAGAGTCAAATATACCTGAAAAACTGACTCCACTAAAAGAAATAAGCCGCAACCTGTGGTGGGTATGGAATACCGAAGCCCGCGAATTGTTTCAGTACATTGATGCTGAAATATGGGAAGAATGTGAACACAACCCGATTTTGTTGCTCGATGAGGTAAATTATCAGCGTTTTATCGAGCTTGAAAATGATGAGGAATTTTTGTTCAAGATGAATCATGTTTCCTCATTACTAAATAAATATCTTAACGATCGTAAAACCTTGCAGGGACCATCGGTAGCCTATTTCAGCATGGAGTATGGTTTGCACGACAGTCTGAAAATATTTTCAGGCGGACTTGGGATACTTGCAGGCGATTACCTGAAAGAAGCCAGCGACTCGAAAGTGAACCTGGTTGGTGTTGGTTTATTGTATCGTTACGGTTACTTCCGCCAGAATATTTCAATTACCGGGGAGCAACTTTCAAACTATGATGCCCAGCAGTTCTCGAAAATCCCCGTTCAGCCTGCTTATGATGCTGATGGAAACTGGATTCATATTCAGGTACAATATCCAGGTCGTGAAGTTTCTGCCCGGGTATGGCAAGTATTCATCGGATCGGTTAAGTTATTTTTACTTGATGCTGATTTCGAAGCGAATTCGGACGAAGACCGTTTTGTAACTCACCATTTGTATGGTGGCGACAACGAAAACCGACTGAAACAGGAAATGTTGCTTGGGCTTGGCGGTATGCGTGCACTGAAGAAACTGGGCTACGAAATGGATATTTACCATTGCAACGAAGGTCATGCCGCAATGATTGGTCTGGAACGTATGGCCGATTTTGTATCTGAAAAAGGCCTCACTTACGCCGAAGCCAAAGAAGTTGTACGGGTTTCAACCTTGTTCACAACACATACACCGGTTCCAGCCGGCCACGATTCCTTCTATCAGGATATGTTTAAGCATTACATGTATAAATATCCTGAGAAAATTGGTGTTAGCTGGGACGAATTTTGCAATCTGGGGAAGGCGAATCCTTACGAAGACCATTTTAATATGAGTTACCTGGCTTGCAACCTTTCACAGGGAATTAACGGCGTGAGTATGCTTCACGGCGAAGTTTCGAAAGAAGTACTCAGTCCGTTATACGAAGGATATTTGCCGGAAGAACTTGAAGTTGGATATGTAACCAATGGCGTTCACTATGCAACCTGGGCAGCCAAAGAATGGAAAGAAATGCACCAGAAATACTTCGGAAAAACATTCCCCGAAAATCAACTCGATTTCGATTTGTGGGATAAGATTTACAAAATTCCGGACGAAGAAATCTGGAACCTGAAACAAAGCATGCGCCTTAAAACAATCGGATACATCAAACAACGGTTTACAAACAGCTGGATTAAAAGGCATGAAAACCCAAAAATGATTTCTGAAGTTTTAGGTAAACTAAATCCGTACGCCTTAACCATTGGTTTTGCACGACGGTTTGCTACCTATAAAAGAGCTCATTTGTTGTTCCGGAATCTCGATCGTTTATCGAAACTGGTTAACGACCCTGCCCGCCCGGTTCAGTTCATTTTTGCCGGGAAAGCTCACCCAGCCGATAAGGCTGGTCAGGATTTGATCAAGCACATTGTTGAAATTTCGAAACGTCCGGAGTTTATTGGCAAAATTTTGTTTGTTCAGAATTACGACATGAACCTGGCAAAAATGATGTTGCAGGGAGTTGATATCTGGATGAATACACCAACACGACCATTGGAAGCGTCGGGTACCAGCGGCGAAAAAGGTGTTATGAATGGAACCATTCACTTTTCGGTTCTCGATGGCTGGTGGGTTGAAGGTTACAAAAAAGATGCTGGTTGGGCGCTTCCTCAGGAAAATGCCTACGAAATAAACGATCTTCAGGATGAATTGGATGCTGAAACCATTTATAATATTTTTGAAGAGGAAATATTACCAGCATTCTACGACCGAAACATCAATGGAATTCCTGAAAAATGGGTTTCGTACATCAAAAATACATTTGCTCAGGTTTCGCCCAATTTCACTACTGCCCGAATGATCCGCGATTATCAGGACCGGTTCTACAAACCTCAGGCCGAACGTTCTGCACGATTAATTGCTTCTAATTATAAGCTTGCGAAAGAAATTGCGGTTTGGAAATCAGGAGTTGCTGCTGTTTGGGATCAGATTGAAGTGAAAAGTGTTCAGATTACCGACGGAATCACTAACGTTCTGAAAATCGGCGAAGTTTATCCGGCACGGGTTGTAATTGATATAAAAACCCTGAAACCTGAAGATTTAAGCGTCGAGATGGTTATTACCGAAAATGGCAAAGAAAGCAGGCCCGACCTGATTGAATGTTTGCCATTTACAATTGAAAAAGCAGAAGGGCAGATCATCACGTATAAGTTAGATCTGAACCTGATGAATGCAGGGGCATTTGGTTATGCTATCCGCATTGTTCCGAATAACAAGGAATTACCTCATCGTCAGGATTTCCATTATCTGAAATGGGTTCAATAACACAATGATAAGAACAAAAAAGGCAGCTTTAAGCTGCCTTTTTTGTTCTGTGAACTGGTTAAGGATCCGTTCTTTTCAGAAAGATCGGATCCTTTGCTACTTTTACATCTTTGATTGAGCAATTAACGATGAAAAAATACCTTTCACAAACAACTTTTCTGGCTATCGTTGCCTCATTGTTGTGGTCGTCGGCTTTTGTAGGCGTAAAAATCGGGCTGAAATACCACACTCCACTTCAGTTTGCCGGAATACGCTTCCTAATTTCCGGATTGATACTTCTCCCTTTAATTGGCGACTTCCGGCGGTTCAAAAATGAAGTGAAAGATAACTTTGGCTACGTTTGCCTGATCGCCTTTCTGCAGATCGTACTTCAATATTCGTTTTTTTATATGGGCGTGAACCTGGTTCCGGCAGCAATTTCAGCTATGATTGTTGGCTCCGGACCTTTGTTTGTAGCGCTTGTTGCTCATTTTTCTATATCCGACGATCGTTTGAGCTGGGTGAAGACAATCAGTATACTCTTGGGTATTGCAGGAGTTGCTGTAATTACACTCGGTCGTAAAAGTCTTCCTTCCGGCGCTGAAATAGCTTTACTCGGAGTGGTTTATTTGCTGCTGAATAACCTGACATCCGGAATTACCAATGTTGTTGTTGCGCGTAAACGACAAACCATATCTCCGATGATTCTCACCTCTTCGTCACTTTTTATCGGTGGGCTTTCCATGTGTTTCATTTCGCTGCCTTTCGAAGGATTGCCAAAACAATCATTTCCAGCTGAATATTTTGTGGCTTTGGCTTGGCTCAGTTTTTTATCGGCAGCTGCCATTTCTATCTGGAATACGCTTCTGCGCCGGCCCGAGGTTAAGGTTTCAGAACTCAATATCTGGAAGTTTCTGATTCCGGTTGCAGGTGCCGTTTTAAGCTGGATAATTCTTCCAAACGAATCACCCGATGTCATTTCTGTTTCAGGAATGGCGTTGATTGCCTTTGCTTTACTAATCCTGAATTTACCAATTCGTAAAAAGAAATTGGCTTCCGCCCCACTGTGCTAAGTGTGGCATAAAAATACTTGCCATTTTGACGACAGAATATCTTGCCTGAAAATACCATATTGATACGAATATTAAGTATTTGTTTGCATTTTATCATCGAAGCTTAAACAAATAATCAAAATTGGTGATATTTCCTAATTTCGACTTTCAATATAGAATAAAAGGTGTACTGTCATACAACATTAACCCAGACTAATCATTCAGATCATTAATTGTTAATTTCGAAGCTTTCAGTTTACTAAACACACAATTAACTAACGGCAACATTACGTTGCATAAATCAAAAAAAACTATGAATTCTATTTTCTGGCTGGTGCCCGTCAGTTCTATTCTGGCACTGTTTTTTGCCTGGTTTTTCTTCAAACAAATGATGAAGGAAAGCGAAGGTACTGACACAATGAAAAAAATTGCCAAACACGTTCGTGATGGCGCAATGGCTTACCTGAGACAACAGTACAAAGTTGTTTTTAGAGTTTTTATTATTTTGACAGTATTGTTTGCTATCATGGCTTACGTGCTGAAAATCCAGAATCCCTGGGTGCCATTTGCCTTTCTTTCCGGCGGTTTTTTCTCCGGATTGACAGGTTTCTTCGGAATGCGCACTGCAACTTATGCATCGGCTCGTACAGCCAATGCTGCCCAACGTTCACTTAACGACGGATTACGAATTGCTTTCCGTTCAGGAGCCGTAATGGGCTTGGCTGTAGTTGGCCTGGGATTACTTGATATTTCGATCTGGTTTTATGCGTTGCAATTCATCATTGGCGCACTCGATTCAACCACAAATGGCGTTATTGCTGCCGATCCATCGATGAAACTGATCATTATTACCACTACTACACTTACATTCGGAATGGGTGCTTCAACCCAGGCATTATTTGCCCGCGTTGGTGGCGGTATTTTCACGAAAGCTGCCGACGTAGGTGCCGACTTGGTTGGTAAAGTAGAAGCTGGTATTCCTGAAGATGACCCGCGTAACCCTGCAACCATTGCTGATAACGTTGGCGACAACGTTGGTGATGTGGCTGGTATGGGTGCCGACTTATATGAATCTTATTGTGGTGCAATTCTTTCAACTGCTGCTTTGGGTGCAACTGCATTTGCAGGGCTGGGAATCGAAACTCAGATGAATGGAGTTATTGCCCCTATGATTATTGCTGCGGTTGGAATTGTCCTTTCTATATTTGGTATTTTCATGGTTAGCGCTAAAGAAGGGGCTTCACAAAAACAATTATTGGCTGCTCTTGGCCGTGGGGTCAATGTTAGTTCGGTCGGTATTGCTCTTTTCTCTTTAATAATCCTGTATTATCTGAATATCCCTAATTATTTGGGAGTCTGGGGATCAATGATGGCAGGTTTATTAGGTGGTATTGGCATTGGTAAAATTACCGAATATTATACTTCTTCCGGTTTCAAACCAACTCAGCAGATTGCAGAATCGACCAAAACAGGTCCTGCTACTGTAATTATTTCAGGTATTGGTACCGGTATGATTTCAACTGCAATTCCGGTTTTGATTGTAGGTACTTCAATTATTCTGGCTTTCCTTTTTGCAGCGAAATTCGATTTTAATGATATCAGCATGGGATTGTATGGAATCGCCATTGCTGCAGTTGGTATGTTATCAACTCTGGGAATCACCTTGGCTACCGACGCTTATGGTCCGATTGCTGACAATGCTGGTGGAAACGCCGAAATGAGTGGTTTAGGTCACGAAGTTCGCGTGCGTACCGATGCTTTGGATACACTTGGAAACACCACTGCTGCTACTGGAAAAGGATTTGCAATCGGTTCTGCAGCTTTAACAGCTTTGGCTCTTTTGGCATCGTACATCGAAGAAATCAAAATCGCCATTGCCCGTATTCCTGAAAAAGTTGCTGCTTTTACCGAATATGCTACGAATAATCATTTCACAAACATGGATATTCACAAAGCAAGTATTCCTGAAATGATGCAGTATTTGCACCTCGACATTATGAATCCCCGCGTATTGGTTGGTGCATTTATTGGTTCAATGGCTGCTTTCTTATTCTGCGGATTAACAATGAATGCTGTTGGTCGTGCTGCTCAAAGTATGGTTGAAGAAGTTCGTCGTCAGTTCCGCGAAATCAAAGGTATTTTAACCGGAGAGGGTGAACCTGATTATGCCCGTTGTGTTGAAATTTCGACCAAAGGTGCCCAGAAAGAAATGTTGTTCCCATCACTTCTGGCCATTTTTATTCCGATTGCAACCGGTATTATTTTTGGAGTTTCCGGAGTTGTTGGTTTGCTTTTGGGCGGAACTTCAACCGGATTTATCCTTGCTATTTTCATGGCTAATGCCGGTGGTGCATGGGATAATGCAAAAAAATACATCGAAGAAGGTAATTTCGGCGGAAAAGGTTCTGAATGTCACAAGGCAGCAGTAACCGGCGACACCGTTGGCGATCCTTTTAAAGATACTTCAGGTCCATCGTTAAATATCCTGATTAAACTGATGAGTATGGTTTCGATTGTAATGGCCGGATTAACAGTAGCCTACAGTTTGATGTAATAACTCATTAACACTAGATCGTTTATACACAATTATTATAAACCCCGGAGATTTTCTTCGGGGTTTCTTTTTTTTGTCCAATTGCTGAACAAAATGAGCGCATAATTAGTTAACTTGGAAACGACTACACTAAAAACAAATATTATGGCAGATCTATCATCAACTTACATGGGCATCAAATTAAAGAATCCAATCATTTTAGGTGCCAGTAACCTTGTAACGAAACCCGAAGTAATAAAAGAGCTTGAAGATGCTGGTATAGCTGCAATCGTTTATAAATCGCTTTTCGAAGAACAGATTCAGCTGGAAAGTCTCCAGATGGATGAAGATATGAACGAATATGCCAACCGAAATTCGGAAATGGGGCGTATTTTCCCCGACATCGTTCATGCCGGACCGAAAGAACATCTTCACAATCTAAAAAAACTTAAACAGGCTGCCTCTGTCCCGGTTTTTGCGAGCCTGAATGCGATTTACGAACCCAGCTGGGTTGAATATGCCAAGTTGCTCGAAGAAACCGGTGTTGATGGTATTGAGCTAAATTTATATGCTACTCCCGGTTATTTCGAAGTAGGCGCTTCTTCTATCGAAGAAAAGCAATTCCAGATTGTAAAGAGCGTTAAGAAAGCGGTAAAGATTCCGGTGAGTGTTAAGTTGAGTCCGTTTTATACCAACACCTTGAATTTCATCAAAAAACTTGATGAGGCTGGTGTTGATGGCTTTGTCATGTTCAACCGCTTTTTTCAACCTGAGATCGATATTGAAAATGAAATTTTCCATTTCCCATGGGAATTAACCCAGTCGCGCGACCATCAACTGGCATTGCGTTATGCCGGATTGCTTCACGGAAATATTGAAGGCAGTATTTGTGCCAGCCGCGGAATCTATTCTGCCGAAGATGTGATTCGACTGTTGCTTTCCGGAGCCGATGTGGTTCAAACAGTTTCGGCAATTTATAAAAATCAACCGGCATTTGTTGCAACCATGCTAACCGGATTGAACGATTGGATGGACAAAAAAGGATACAAAACGCTTGGCGACTTCAGGGGTAAACTTTCAAGAAAAAATCTGAAAGATCCGTTCACCTACCAGCGCGCCCAGTATGTTGACATTCTTATGAAATCAGAAGAAATATTCAAGAAATATCCGATGGTATAAATCGGATGCCTCATCGCGAACAAAAAAGACAGGATTTTAGTCCTGTCTTTTTTGTTTTACTGTTATTCCAGCTTCAGTACCTGATAAGAATGAGGTTTCAACTCCAGGTTTAAAATCGTCCGCGAAACAGGAGGTTTTCTGAAACTCTGAAAAATGTTCCGTTTTTCTCCTGGAATGTCCTTGTTGTTTAGCAAATCCGTGCCTTTTGAGAAATTTTCGCCAAGCCTGAGTTTTACCTGCTGCGTTTTATCCGAAAACGACTCTATAATGACCGTGTTGTTGTCGTAAACAAACAGGCTGGTGTAACCCGGTGCTTCAAGTATTGCAGGCCAGTTGGGCATCAGTATTTCTTTGATTTTTGACAGAACATCAACCGGCATCCGGTAGAGGTCGATCACATTGTCAGGAATGGTCAGCACGTAAAGCTTCCCTTTCGAGTAGTCGCCCCGGTGTACGATGGGCCAGCCGTTGGTGTGGTTGAATGCCGAAACTACTTCCCACGAGTCGTTGGTAATGTATTTAATCTGAGGAATAATTATATCGTCGTCGATAAACATGTGAGGTCCCCAACCGGCACCAAATTCTTTTACCGAAGCTTTTTCGTCACCCATCCTCAGTTCGACAATATCGTTCAATCCTTTGTTTTGCATGGTCTTCAGGAATCCGGAAGTAATCATGATGTCTTTTCCAGCCTGAAGCTGCTTCTTGATTTTACCGATGATCTCAGGGTCGAAACTGGCCTGTTGAGTCAGGAATACAATCGGTTCATTTTCAGGAAATGTCGGAACAATATCCATTGGAATGCCTATCATACCCATGTAATTCGGAAGGAAATCTTCTCCCTCTGAATGGTAGGGTTTGTAAGTTTTCACGCCTACCGGGTTTCCAAGTTTGTCCATGAATCGGTCGATGGTTTCAAAGGTATATCCGGCAGCGCGGGCGAAACTGGTTGGCAGCAGCATTTGGCCATTTTTGTCGGGGATGGGTTTCATCATTTCGTCGTAGTTGAAACTGCAAACCTCGTGGTTCTGCCATTCGGCCCGATCGTTCTTCGTAAGCTGCCGCTGCATTTGCCGGAAGTCGAACAGAGTGATTTCCGGAGCCTTGGCAAAAATGGTCAGCCACAGTTGCTCAGCGTAGCGGTCCATCGAAGTGGCGCCGCCAGTGTCGACCCATCCGCCGCCGTTTTTACCCGGTTTCAGGTTGTTGAAGTAGCGGTACGCCAGGTAACTCAGGTATTGCTGAAGGTGTTGATTAGCAGATGGATCGCGGGTTTCGGTGCCGGTATAAACGCCGTCGAACATTTTTGGCTCAGCTTCAAGATTAAATCCGCAACCCTGAAAGTGGTCGTACCAGTTCGGATATTTTACCACCACTTTAATGTTAGGATTCACTGCTTTTGCCGGATCGATAATCAGTTCTTTGGCGGCTTTTGCCATCAAATCGAGGCGGAAGTCGGTCCAGCTGCGGGTTCCTTTTGCCTTGATGCACAGGTCGCACTTGCAGTTGGTAAAGAAGAAATCGTCGAGGATCAGTTCGTCGAAGTATTTGGCGGTGAATTCAACAATTTCCTTAATTTTTTTTCGGTGCTCTGGATTGGTGTAACAAAACGTCTGGAAATTATTTCCTTCGTCAACGGTCAGCGTAATGCCACCGGCCGTTTTAATGCCTCGGCTTTCGAAAAAGTTCTTGGCTTTCAGTAGGGTTGCTTCATCTACAACCAGCAAATCGCGGTGGGTTTCGAGGTAAATTTTATCGACATGAACTTGTCTGCTGATTTCGTCCCATATTGGTTCCAGCCATTTTTCGTCGCCCATTTTGACTGTTTCATAAGCTCGCGAGTACACCGAGACCTTGAAGTTCTTGTAGTTTCCGCCGGCCAGAACCTGAAACACAAAAAAGAACACCAGGATGCCAGCGATGATTTGTTTTTTCATCGGATATTAGTTTAGTAAGTTAGTTTTGCGTTATTCGCTTACAAATCCGGCCAGTGCATAAACCAAAGCCGCTTGCCAGTTGATGGCAATTTCATTGGTTCGGTAATCATCCTGAATGTCATTCCAACCTGTTGCAGAATGTCCGCCACCAACAATGTACCCTGGCCATGGTTCAGTTTCATTGTCCGATCCTGATCTCCGGTCGTGCGGATTCATAGCCGGATTAATTCCCAGTCCGGTAACATACGAGCGATTGTAATAATTCCGCCCAAAAATATGGGCAATGGCATCCAGCGAAGTTTGGGTGTAAACTTTCTTGGGCGATAATTTATGTGCCACCTGTAGGTTCAAAACCTGACGTGCAATGGTTCCGTTGCAACCCCAGTAATATCGGCTCAATGGACGACCATATACATCTGAAGCAGCTTTAAAAGCGATCAGATTTGCAACTTCAATGATGTTCGTGCTGATTTTTTTTAGAATTTCCGGATTTTTCCCGGATTTCGCTGAAAGGACATATTCAAACATTCCCAGATTCGACACGTCGCCCCAATCCCAGTCTTCGTCAATTTTGAAATTCTCTAATGAAGCTTGTCTTTCAAAATCCTTTAGAAATTCTGCATTACCGGTCGTTTCCCACATTTCAGCAGCAGCCCAAAGCCGATCGTCTTTATCATCAGTTTGATAGCCACCCGTTTGAAATTCGCCCTGAACAAATCCTTTCTCTGCCGGATTTTCTTTCAGAAACTGATAACTCAATTTAGCAGCGGCGAGGCATTTTTGCGAATAAGCTTTGTCGTAGGGTTCGAAATAACGGGAAGCCTGAGCCATCATGGCCACAAAATCGGCTACGGCAGCCGAACTCCAATCGGTGAAATATCTTTTTTCTTTATCCTCTTCAGGTTTACAGAACGGTTCGAAGTTTTTTCGGGTCAACTTATGCGAAACCTTTCCTGAACCGTCGGTGTATTGCATAGTCAGCAACCAGTCGGTTTCCCATTTCAGTTCTTTTAGGAAATCCGGAAGACCGGTAGCCGTTTCAGGCAAATCGAGTGAAAATTTCTTCAGGTTATTCTGGAATTGATCCCAGGCCATAAACATCATGCCCACAGTCACACCAGCATTTACAACATATTTGCCATAGTCACCCGCATCATGCCATCCACCTGTTCCATTGCGTCGCTGGTCCGGTTTTCCCTGAAAATCTTCGTATCCATCATCCATATGGCAGGGTGCATGCGAGTATAAACGACCGTTGTAGGTTCCTTCAACTGCGGTGCCACAACGCCACAAATAAAAACCTCGCATACTGGTGTAAAATGCCTGATTATACACTTTTGGAGATATCTCGAATACCACAGATTTAACGCCTTCCGGTGTTTCGAGGTAATATTTTCCGCTTTTCGAAAACGAAGAGAAATCGGCGAGACCAACATTCTGGTTCACATCTTTCTGAAAAACCGGAGTTGAAACCGTTCCCCGAAAAACGACAGCCTGATTGTCGGCTTGTTTGATTACAAACGATTTGGTTTCCCCAACGATGGAAGCTTTTTTAGCTGACTGGGGCAAAAATCCAAGCGAATTTAGGTGAATACTTTGGGCCCAAATGGAATTGGAGCACAGAACTAACAGAGCAAGAATAGTTGATGCAATTGTCCTCATATTTCAGGGTTTAGTTTAGTGTTATTGTAGATGGTACAATATAAAGCAAAACTAATACAAATGAATTAATTCTGAACAGTTTGTCCACGAAAGAATTTAGACCAGTTCTACGGTTACTTTTTTGAAGAAGCGTGTTTCGAGCAGCCGAACAATTCGTTTGACAACAAATTTGCGAATTTCGAGCTCAACCGGTTGGTCCGGGTCCTGGTGTGCCCAGTTGATGCGGGTTCCAACAATGATATTGATAATGTCGTGCTGAATTAACAGTTTCACCACTTCTTCAGGAGGACTATCGCCCAATCGCATTTCGCTATTATAATTCTCCAAAATTTCTTCAACTCTTCCCAAGGTCAGTATTCCTTCAGTTACTATTTCAAAACCTTCCATTTTGGCGGCGGGAGGCATCGATTTTTCGGAGAACCTATGTTGAATACTGATGTCGATATTCAATTCTCGCGCAATAATCTCGGCAGTTGTTCCTCCGCAAATGATTTTCTTTCCTGGAAATTCTTTGATCTGCCGGACAAAGTCAGCATCTTTAATTTTATAGAACGGCGGGCCGGTAATCAGCATAAATTCGCGGGGTTGCCTGAAATAAATGACTCCGCAACTTGCATCATCGCGTATTTCAAACGAATCGTTCATCGATGCCTGATTCAGTATTTTTCGGGCAAGCTTGGTAGCCGATATTTCATAGTCGCGGGCAATCTGATTTTCAGCAAATCGGGCAATATCATCCAATCCCCAACCGGTCGGAAACCTGGAACTTCCCAATCCTGATTGGTTGATTCCATCGGTCATAAAAATAATCCGGTCTTCGAGCATGGGCGTAAATTCCCTGATTCGCAATATTTTTCCGGCATTCTCCTCGCCTCTGATCGGAATCTGGATTTCCTTCGGATTAAAGAGTTGTCCTTTCCGGAATAGGATGGAACGCGGATTGTCGTAATTAATAATCCGGACATCCCCGGCATCTTCAATTTCGATGATGGTGAAAGTGGCATAGCTTTCCTTACCGTCGAGGCTTTTGGGCAAAGCACGCATAAAAATGTTGGCGGCAACTTCAGGTTTGGTATGGAACGATGCATAATTCAGAGCCATAGACGCCGTTAAGGTTGCCAAGACATTGGCTTTAACGCCGTGACCAATTCCATCGGAAAGTACCAGGATGCTCCTTCCTTCAGCCCTGATCTGCTTCGAATGAAAAACATCACCGCACACGATCTGTCCGTGCCGTTTAAGTTGCTGTACATCTACTTCTATGTGATATTCTGCCATCAATTATAAGTTTCAGGTTCATTTGTGCTGGTTGATTGTTTCGGGTTACAGGTTACGAGTTTCGGGTTAATACGCAACCCGAAACTCGCAACGTTTATTACTCCTCGTCTTCGCCGTATTTGTACGATTCAATAATCGAATTCAGAAGTTCTTCAGTCATCGAAGCGTTGTCGCCAAGCAGAAACGCAATTTTCTGCACCGTCTCCAGATTATGACGGTTTACACGCTGCGCCCGACTGATAATCTCTTCGCGAACCAGCGATGGCGCCGACATATCGCGAAGCAATGCGCCAACCACGCGGTGTTTGTATATGGTAATTACCGATACATGCAACAATTTATTCTGAATCCGCAAGTCTCGCTCAATCGAATTTTCTCCTGAAGTCATGGTGGTTGCGAACATTTTAAAAATCACATCGGGAACCAGTTCCTTCAAGTCGGCGCCATGCAACCCTGGAATAGTTTCCTGAAGTTCTTCTATTTCGGGTCCCAAAAGCTTGGCAAAAGCTTCGTTCGAATCAATTACTTTAAATTCGCTGTCAACAATCACAAGCCCGGCCCTGATCTTGTGCATCATGGCCGAGGCAATTACGGTTGCTTCACGCGCCTTTTCGAGTTTTCGTTCGGCTTTTTTCCGTTCGGTAATATCGAAAATTGAACCCACGATGCCTGTCACTTCACCCTGATTGTCGCGGATTACAGCCTTGTTGAAAACTACATCGTGCAAAACTCCGGAAGCATCACGAAATTTAGCTTCGTAAATCTGATCGCCAGGGCTGTCAAGTAATTCCTGATCGCGTTTGGCATAGATTTCAGCAATTTCAAAAGGTTGAATATCGAAAACAGTTTTCCCGATGATCTGTGATTTAGGTAGCCCAAGCAATTTCTCCTGGGCCATATTGCAGGCTTTGTAAATACCTTTCAGGTCGCGGTAAAAGATCGGGATGGGCAGTGCATCAATAATTTTCTGGTGCAATTCGGGGTCATCAATAAACTCCTGATTGAAAGTACTTTCTTCGTAAATCATGGTGTGTGAATTTCGAACTTAAATTACGAAACATTTGGGAATATTTAAGAAAGGAATTCATCTCTTTTTAACCGATAAAATCCAGAGCAGTACCCTTACCTATAACCAATCTAAATAAGGTCTGTCGGGTGTCGTGATCGTCAGTTTTTAGTTATTTTTTCTGAAATTTGCCGCAAACCCCTTTAACATTTTAAATGAAGCTAAAAGAGATCGCCGCTGTATTAAATGCAACGACATCGTGTGGTGCTGACAAGCTGGAGGAAGAAGTGGAGATGGGCTATAGCTCAGACCTGATGAGTGACGTACTGACTCTGGATACTGACAACCTGATCTTGATTACTGGATTAGTGAACCTTCAGGCCATACGGACAGCCGAAATGGCTGATATTCGCGCCATTGTTTTTGTGCGCAACAAAAGAGCAACGGAACAAATGATTGAACTGGCCCTCGAAAACGGGATGTGCATTCTCGAATCGCCTTATTCGCTTTTTAAATCGAGTGGGCTTTTATTTCAGGCCGGATTGAAACCAATTTATTGATTTAAAAATGTTGCGAGTTGCGAGTTGTGAGTTCCAAGTGAATAACACGCATCTCGAAACACGCATCCCGAAACAATTTAAAATTTGAAACTATTCTTTAACATACAAGGGGGCGATTTTACACATGCCGGACATCCATCGAGTGAGGTAAAAAAGGTGCTCAAACAATTGGATATCGACGGGAAGACGATCAAAAATATTGTGATTGCTCTGTACGAAGCTGAAGTTAATGTGGTGGCTCATGCCTGGAAAGGAACAGTTTCTGTTGAGATTGACGAAAATAAAATTACCATATGGGTTGAGGACGAAGGCCCCGGAATCGCCGATATTGATTTGGCCATGCAGGCAGGATATTCCACGGCGAGCACAAAAGTTCGCGCTATGGGCTTCGGCGCCGGAATGGGCTTGCCCAATATGAAAAAGAATGCCGACGAATTGCTGATTGAAAGTGAAGTAGATAAAGGAACGAAAGTAAAAATGGTTAACTATTTCTAATGAACGACGGATCGACAAAATATCATGCCTTAGATGCCTCAAAATGCATTGGTTGCACGCATTGCATGAAATCGTGTCCGACTGAAGCGATTCGGGTTGTAAACGGCTTGGCGGTAATCGACCACGACCGCTGTGTATACTGCGGACAATGCCACCGTGCCTGTCCAACCCATGCCTTTTATGTGGTGCAGGACGATTTGGCGATGATACGTTCATTCAAATACCGTGTTATTTTGTTTCCATCCATCATGATCGGTCAGTTTCCTGAAAAATACAGCGAAGACCAGATATATGACGGACTTAAAAAAGTTGGCTTCACTCATGTTTACGAGGTAGAGCAACCCATGCAGGTACTGATTGATTCAATCGATGAAGTTCTTTCTGATAACGAAACTCCGAAACCTGCCATCTCTATTTATTGCCCGGCGATTGTCCGACTTATTCAGGGCCGGTATCCATCGCTGACTGAAAATCTGATTCTCCGAAAAGCGCCTCATAATCTCGCTGCTCATTTTGCCATTGAACAACTGATGCTCGAAGGTGCCCGGCGCGAAGAAATAGGCCTGTTTTATGCCACACCTTGCATTGCAAAAATTGCTGCAGTGAAAAGCCCTGTTGGCGAGAGTGAATCGATTGTGGATGGCATCGTTAATATGAATCAGTTGTATAACGAGGTGATGAAGGTTATTTCGGAAGGCGAAGCCGAAGATAATTCAGTTCAGCGCCAGAACCTTTCTGCTGAAGGTATCATCTGGAGCCTTACCCGTGGCGAATCCTGCCATTTTGGATCGAGAAGCATTGCCATCGATGGAATTCACAATGCCGTGCGTTTTCTGGAACGGCTCGAAAATGATCAGGTTAAGGGCATCGATTTTATTGAGATGCGCGCCTGCGACCAAAGTTGTGCCGGCGGAATTTTGCTCACCGGAAACCGGTTTATGACTGTTGAAAGGCTAGAGCGACGTGCCAAACGTTATCCTGCAGCCAAAGATATACCTCATGATACCATCCGGGCCAACACCGAAGAACTGAAACAAAAACTGATACTTGATCCCATCGTACCCAAACCACACTTTGCATTTGGTAAAGAACGGGTTAAGGCGATGGAGAAAATGAACAAGGCACAGCGCATTGTGTGTTTTTTGCCAGGGATCGATTGCGGAGCCTGCGGTGCACCCAATTGCCATGCGCTAGCCGAAGATATGGTGAACAACAAGGCAAAAATGTCGGATTGCACCTTTCTGCAACAAATGTGGGTTGGTGAAGACAAAATTAATGCCCGAAAAGCGTTCCTCAACATCCAGAAAAAATGGGGAACTGATAGATTTAAAGCTGATTGTAATAAAAGAGGACGACGAAATGAAGGTTTCTGAAATAGTTGAAAAATTGGGCTTGACCGTTTATTCAGGTCAAAAAGGTTTGGATCGCGAAATTACTGGCGGTTATGTTTCTGACCTGCTAAGCGATGTGATGGGAAATGCCCGCGAAGGTGAAGTCTGGATTACACTTCAGGTTCATCAGAATGTAATGGCCATTGCTTCGCTAAAAGATTTGGCGGCGGTTATTTTGGTCAATAATCTTCCTCCACAGGAAAATACAGTTCGCCATTCGAACGACGAAAACATCCCGGTTTTGGGAACCAATCTATCCACATTCGAGATTGCCGGAAAGCTGTATCAACTTTATAACCAGTAGAAATGAGAACATTCAGGACCGATCTTCATATCCACACATTATTATCTCCATGTGGCGATCTGGAAATGAGTCCTGCAAACATTATATCGCTGGCTTGCCAACGGGGGTTGGACATTATTGGGATAACCGATCACAACACAACCAAACAATGCGAATTAATTTGGAAACTGGCACAAAAAACTAACCTGACAGTGATTCCGGGATGTGAAATGACTTCGCGCGAAGAGGTTCACTGTCTGGGATTGTTCGAAGATTTTGATGCGTTGCGCGTTTTTCAGGATTATCTTGATCAGCATCTGACGATCATTCCCCATAATTCGGTACTTCTCGGTTATCAGGTGTTGATTGACGAAGATGAAAATATTCTGGAAGAACTGGAGAACTATCTGGGAGCGTCGCTGGATGTGAGCATCGAAGAAATTGAGCAGAAAGTGCATGAGCTGTCCGGAATTTTTATCCCGGCACACATCGACCGGCCACGGAACAGCCTGTTCAGCCAATTGGGATTTTTTCCTCCTGAATTAAAAGTTGATGCACTTCAGATTTCAAAGCTTTCGGAAGAAGGGACAATTCGTGAAAAATACAAAATCAGTTCAGATATTACCATTGTGAAATTTTCGGATACCCATTTCCCGGCTGATTTGGGAAAAACATATACGCTATTTGAAATGGAATCTCCAACATTCTCCGAAATCAAAATGGCACTGGCTCAGGAGAATGGACGAAAAGTCCGGATCCCATAGAAAGTTCTGTTTTTATTCTCTTCATTCAGTCCTTCAGTAATTCAATCAAATGAAAGACCTTTCCCTCCATATTCTCGATATTGTCCAGAACTCGATTCGGGCAAAAGCCAAATTGATCGGGATTGAAATCAACGAGCTCCCCAAAGAGAACCAATTGATTATTACCATTACCGACGACGGTTCAGGCATGAGTCCGGAACAATCAAAATCTGCCATCGATCCGTTTTACACCTCACGAACTACACGCAAAGTTGGGCTCGGATTGTCGCTTTTCAAGCAAAATACCGAAATGACAGGAGGAACATTCACCCTTGAATCGGAATTGGGGAAAGGCACAAAAGTCACCGCTACATTTGGCCTGAATCATCTTGACCGTCCTGTTATGGGTGATTTGGTGGGGACGCTTCTCATTTTGATTTGCACTCCTGAGGAGATCGACTATGTCATTAAACATCAAACACCTTCCGGAGAATTTGTTCTGGATACTCGCGAAATAAAGCAAACGCTTGAAAATGTGCCGATTAATAATCCTGAAGTTCGATCGTTCCTGAAAGAAATGCTCAAGGAGAATTTAGAACAAATTCAAATTAGTGAATGATGATAAATCTTAGATATTTATTACTTTAAAGTGCTGATATTTAAAGAATAGTGATTGATGTTCTACTAAACTTATTAATCTCCCAAAATATGAATAAAATAAAATCTCTCGCTGATCTAAAGAAGCTGCAATCCGAAGTTCAATCGAAGATTAAACTAAGAGAAAACGGCGATAATCCTGAAAATCTGATCCAGATTAAGGTTTCAATGGCTACCTGTGGTATCGCTTCCGGAGCAAAAGATACGATGAATTACCTGATTGAAGAACTCGATCATCAGGGAATTGATGCCATCGTTACTCAAACCGGATGCATGGGTTATTGTTACGCCGAACCGACCATTGAACTTACCATTCCGGGGCATCGGCCTGTTGTTTACGGCTATGTAAACAAAACCAAAGCGCTGGAAATCATCGAAAAACACATCAAACTCAACAAAATGGTCGACGGAATTATTCCGGTCGCCTATTCAACAATCGACAACCAATAAACGGACAAACATGGCCGAATACAATATGCATATCCTTGTGTGCGGTGGTACCGGATGCAAGGCTTCGCAAAGCGAACTGATCAAAACAAATTTCCAAAGCAGGCTGACCGAATATGGGTTAGCTGATGAAATTCAGGTGATTTTAACCGGATGCTTCGGCTTTTGCGAAAAGGGACCAATCGTTAAAATATTGCCCGACAATACTTTCTATACGCAGGTTACTCCTGAAGACGTGTCGGAGATTGTTGATGAACATGTCATCAAAGGCCGGAAGGTTGAACGCTTGCTTTATAAAGATCCGGAGACCAAGGAAATTGTTGGCGACTCGAAAGGAATGGACTTTTACAAAAAGCAAATTCGCATTGCGCTCCGCAACTGTGGCTTCATTAATCCTGAAAATATTGAGGAATACATCGGTCGCGACGGTTATGCTGCGCTTGGAACCTGTCTTTCAGAAAAAACTCCGGATGAGGTTATCAAAATAGTAAAAGATTCCGGATTGCGTGGTCGTGGCGGCGGTGGTTTCCCTACTGGCCTGAAATGGGAAATAACCAGTAAATCGGTTAGTGATCAGAAATATGTGGTTTGCAATGCCGATGAAGGCGACCCGGGCGCTTTTATGGACCGTTCCATTTTGGAAGGCGATCCACATTCGGTGCTCGAAGCCATGGCCATTTGCGGATACTGCATTGGCGCCGATAAAGGTTTGGTTTACATCCGCGCCGAATATCCGCTGGCTATCGAACGGCTGAAAATAGCAATCAACCAGGCACGCGAATATGGTTTGCTGGGCGATGATATTTTGGGAACCGGATTTAATTTCGATGTCGAAATCCGTTACGGCGCCGGCGCTTTTGTGTGTGGTGAAGAAACGGCCTTGATTCATTCGATGGAAGGACTGCGCGGCGAACCCGGCGTAAAACCGCCATTCCCGGCCGAAAAAGGATACAACGGCAAACCAACCAACGTGAACAACGTGGAAACTTTCGCCAATATTCCGGTTATCATCAATAAAGGAGCTGCGTGGTTCGCTTCCATCGGAACTGAAAAATCGAAAGGAACCAAAGTGTTTGCGCTCGCCGGAAAAATCAACAATGTGGGGCTGATTGAAGTTCCAATGGGAATAACCCTTCGCGAAATTATTTACGATATTGGTGGCGGAATCAAAGACGGACGGGAATTCAAAGCGGTTCAAACCGGTGGCCCTTCAGGAGGCTGTTTGACTAAATCGTTTCTCGATACACCAATCGATTACGACAATCTGGTGGCAGCTGGTTCGATGATGGGTTCGGGCGGAATGATTGTGCTCGATGACTCGGATTGTATGGTGGCCATCGCCAAATTTTACCTCGAATTTACTTTGGATGAATCGTGCGGAAAGTGTACGCCTTGCCGTATTGGCAACAAACGCCTTCACGAAATTCTCGAAAAAATAACCGAAGGCAACGGAGAACTGGAAGATTTAAGCCGGTTGCGAATGCTGAGTACGGTAATTAAAGACACATCGCTTTGCGGATTGGGACAAACCTCGCCGAACCCGGTACTTTCCACGCTCGATAATTTTCACGACGAATACCTGGCGCATGTCACCAGCCACAAGTGTGTTGCCGGTCAGTGTAAAGCCATGATGCATTATTCGATTGACGGCGACCGTTGTACCGGATGCACGCTTTGCTTCAGGAATTGCCCGGTTGGCGCCATTTCCGGAGAAAAACGGGCACCGCATTACATCGATCAGTCGATCTGCATTAAATGTGGGGTGTGTTTCGAGAAATGTAAGTTCGATGCTGTATTAATCGCCTAAAATTATCGCTATGGAAATGATAAACCTTACAATAGATCATAAACCTGTAGTTGTTCGCAAAGGAACTACGGTACTGAAAGCCGCGTCAAGCATCGGAATTGACATTCCGACGCTGTGTTACATGAAGCTGGATGATATGAACATCGAGAATAAACCCGGAGGTTGCCGTGTTTGTGTTGTCGAGGTGAAAGGCCGGCGGAATCTGGCTCCGGCTTGCTGCACCGAGGCTGCCGAAGGAATGGAAATTAACACGCATTCGATTCGTGTAGTAAATGCCCGTCGCACGGTGGTTGAACTGATTTTATCCGACCATCCGGCCGATTGTTTGATTTGCGCCAAATCGGGCAACTGCGATTTGCAGAATATGGCTAACCACCTTGGAATCCGGAAGATTCATTACCAGGGAGCACAGTCGTCGTATCGCGAAGATACATCGCCTGCTATTATCCGCGAAATCAATAAATGCATCATGTGCCGCCGTTGCGAGACGATGTGCAACGATGTGCAGACGGTTGGCGTTCTTTCGGCTGTCAACCGCGGATTTCAGGCGGTTGTGGCTCCGGCATTCGAAATGAATTTGGACCATTCGGTTTGTACCTATTGTGGCCAGTGTGTGGCTGTTTGTCCGACTGGCGCGCTTACCGAAGCCGATGAGACCGGCGCCGTGATTCGTGCGCTTTCCGATCCGACAAAAACGGTGATTGTACAAACGGCTCCTGCGGTTCGTGCGGCTTTGGGCGAAGAATTCGGAATGCCTGCCGGAACGCTGGTGACCGGAAAAATGGTTGCTGCTTTGCGCCGTTTAGGTTTCGATTATGTGTTCGATACCGATTTTGCTGCCGACCTTACAATTCTCGAAGAAGGAACCGAATTGCTCAATCGTTTATCAGCATTTATGGAAGGCGACCCGAACGTAAAACTGCCGATTCTGACGTCATGCTGTCCGGCATGGGTGAAGTTTTTCGAACACCAGTTTCCTGAAATGAAAGACATTCCGTCGTCTGCACGCTCGCCACAGCAGATGTTTGGTTCGATTGCCAAAACATATTTTGCCGAAAAAATTGGAGTCAAGCGTGAGAACCTGGTGGTTGTTTCCATCATGCCATGTCTGGCCAAAAAATACGAAAGCAGTCGCCCCGAGTTTTCTGTGAATGGTAATCCGGATGTCGATTTTGCATTGAGTACCCGCGAACTTGCTCATTTAATCAACCTGGGGAACGTCGATTTTAACTCGTTACCCAACGAAGATTTTGATGCACCTATGGGCGAATCTACCGGCGCCGGAGTTATTTTTGGTACAACTGGAGGCGTAATCGAAGCTGCGGTGCGCACGGCATACGAAGTATTTACCGGCAAACCACTTCCACGTGTCGATTTCGAAGAATTACGCGGAATGGAAGGGCTTCGCAAAGCAACCATCGATTTCAACGGAACACCAATCAATATCGGAATTGCGCACGGATTGGGAAATGCGCGCAAGTTGCTCGAAGATATTCAGGCCGGAAACAGTGAGTTCCATGCTATTGAAATTATGTCGTGCCCGGGCGGTTGTATTGGCGGAGGCGGGCAGCCTTACCATCATGGCGATGCCGAGATTATCAAAAAACGCCAGCGGGCCATTTATTCTGAAGACAGGAACAAGTCGATTCGCAAATCGCACGAAAACCCATATATAACCAAGCTTTATGAAGAATTTTTGGGTTCTCCGATGAGCGAAAAGGCTCATCACCTGCTGCATACCAAATATTTTGACCGTAGCTAATCATTAGAGACGTTGCATGCAACGTCTCTACAAACCACATTTCAATTTTATTCAAATCGAAATTCTAACAATATGCCAAAAATAAAACTTTCAGAAAAAACCATCGGACTGATAAAGGAGGTCTGTTCAGGTTTCGGGAACCAGGGAAACGAGCTGATTAATGTGTTGCACCAGGTGCAGAGCAAACTGGGCTACCTGCCAGCCGAGGTTCAGGAAGTCATTGCCAAAGAGCTGAATATTTCAGTAGCAAAAGTTTATGGGGTTGTCACTTTCTACTCTTTCTTCACGATGATTCCGATGGGCGAGCACCCGATTTCCATTTGCATGGGAACCGCTTGTTACGTTCGCGGTGCAGAGCAAGTTTTGGCCGAGTTTAAGCGCCAGCTAAGCATCGAAGTGGGGCAAAGTACTGCCGACAATAAATTTTCACTCAATTGTCTTCGCTGTGTGGGCGCCTGCGGATTAGCTCCGGTTGTGATGGTTGGCGAAAAAGTATATGGCCGTGTGTCGCCTCAAATGGTAAAAAACATCATTGCCGAATATAAGGAAGGCTGTGCCAGTGAAGCAAAATCAGCATGATCATCTTTCTCCGGATATAGTGAGCGGGTGACTTCGAGTCACCCGCTCACTAACATTTGAGGTGCAGGGATCCGATCTTTTCAAAAGATCGGATCCCTTTTTATTTATCTTTAATAAAGCATCATGTCTTTTTTTGATTTACTTTTATGAAAAACAAAATTCGATGAAGACAACCTATATTCTTGGTGCTGGATTTTCCAGAGCTGCCGGACTTCCATTAATGAACGATTTTTATTTAACCTCTAAAGATATTTATCCGGAGTTAGGTTCTCCAACGAAAGATTCTTTTGACCGTGTTTTCAAATTTTGGAATGAATATTCCAGTGTAAAACATTATCTCAATGTTGATTTTTTCAATGTAGAAGAATTGCTTTCAATCATAGAGATGAATCACTACCTTGCTAAAGATGAATCGTTTAATCTCCAAAAAGATATTTTGATCTTCATTCGTGAGGTTATAAAGCGAAGAACTCCGATATCAAGTAAAAGTGATATTTATAGTCTTTATAAAGCTTTTTTAGTGAATGCTATTGGAGTGATAAAGGATAAATACGGATTGTATAGATTAACACAAGATTCAGAAAATTCGATCATCTCCTTAAATTATGATTTGCTTGTTGAAAACACGATTGATCTCTTTAATAACGAGAACGCAAAAAGCCAATATGTTGATCGACCAATATTTATCCTTAATTATGGAGAGAACATTGAACATGATAAAGACAATTTAAGTCCTCAAAACGCCATTGAAATAAAAATTGCCAAGCTACATGGTTCGCTAAACTTTGCAAATGATCTAATTATTCCTCCAACATGGAATAAAACGAACAATGAACAAATCAAAGGAGCTTGGCAGCTTGCATATGAACAATTATCTAGTGCGAATAAAATTGTTTTCATAGGATACTCTCTCCCTCAAACGGATAGCTACATTAAATACTTGTTAATTAATGGAATAAAAGAAAACAAGAATCTCAAACGAATTGAGGTGATTAATCCTGATGATGAGCAAGGAACTACGCGAAAAAGATATTCGTCTTTCTTTGATGAAAATCTCACGGATAAAAAGATGTTCGAATATATCCCTTTGAAATTTGAAGAATGGGCTAAATCATTCCCTAAAGAAATTAAAGTTAGATATATCCCAGATGTTGGTGTATATTAGATTAGATTTGGTATTCTTAGTCCAGCACAAATTTTTCTGATTATTATGACTCGTATTTTTTTTCTCACCATTTTCTATGTTGGGTTTTTCATTCCGATGTTAGCCCAACCGGTTACCTACAAAACCGAAAACAATATTTCGTACCGCACCGGCGAAAATCTGGATACCTACATGAAAGAACGGTGTAAACTGGATGTTTACGTTCCTGAAAATGTAGACAGTTTCATAACTGTGGTTTGGTTTCATGGCGGAGGCTTAACTGCCGGTGAAAAGTCAATTCCGGAGCGACTAAAGAACAAAAAACTTGCTGTTATTGCAGTTAACTACCGTTTGAGTCCGAAAGTGAAAAGTCCGGCTTATATTGACGATGCTGCGGCGGCTGTTGCCTGGGTATTTAAAAACATCAGCAAATATGGCGGTGATCCGAAGCGGATTGTGGTTTCAGGCCATTCGGCTGGTGGTTACCTTACTTGCATGATTGGGCTCGACAAACATTACCTTGCCGCTTATGGTATTGATGCTAATGCTATTCAAAAACTGGTTCCGTTCAGCGGACAAATGATTACTCACTTTGAGATTCGGAAAGAACATGGTATAAAAGATACGACCCCTGTTGTTGATGAATTTGCGCCATTGTTCCACGTCAGGGCCGATGCACCTCCTTTGTTCCTGATTACGGGCGATCGCGAACTGGAAATGCTGGGCCGCTACGAAGAAAATGCCTATATGTGTCGCATGATGAAACTTTCGGGACACAAACAAACCACATTGTACGAATTGGATGGCTTCGACCATGGAGGAATGGCTCAGCCAGCATTTGATTTGCTATTGCGAATTCTGATGAAATAGCAAGTTGTTATTTTACAAAAAAAACTCATTCATTGGGCTGCAATCCAGAGAATGAGTTTTTCTATTTTCACGAAACCCAATTGATCCTATCTCCAATGAGAGCAGAAGGGAAAGGTTCTCCATATTTTCAAATTAATTTTAGTTTATTACCTTTTTATTCAATGTGCTGAATATGTCGAATAACACCTAAATACGATGATATTCTGGCTAATAACCATAGTTTATCTCTTTCTACTTCCTTAAATTTATATGAATTGATCGGCTTCCAGAATCTTCTTTCCGTTTCGGAAAATATACTGAAGTATAAATTGATCCGGCTGTTTTATCAGCATTTCTGAATATCACCAATCGCTTGTTTTCTTAGATCTAAAACCTGTTTTCCTGATCACGTCCAAGTATTTTTGGTCGAATTTCGGGCGAATTTCAGATACCATCAACTAACAAATTGATTTCTTATGAACCCAGTTTCTGAATTAATCAAAAATCTGGCCGACCAGCATGGTCGTGAGCGGCGTAATCTGCTACCGATTCTTCAGGGAGTTGTTGAGCAGGAAAAATACCTATCGGAATTTTCGATGATCGAAATTGCCCGGGAGTTGGATTTGCCTGCTGCTGAGGTTTATGGTACGGCTACGTTTTATTCCTTTCTGGAACACAAAAAAATGGGTAAACACATCATTCGGGTGTGCAAAACCATTACCTGTTCGATGAAAGGGAAGAATCAGATTTTGCTTGCCATCGAGGATATGTTGAAAATAAGTGCCGGTGAAACCACTCCTGATGGCAATTTCTCTTTGCTTCAGACCAATTGCCTCGGATTTTGCCACAAAGCTCCGGCAATGTTGATTAACAATGAGGTTTATACCGATCTGACTCCTGAAAAAGTGCGTGAAATTTTAAGCTCATACATGAAGAAGAAAGGAGGATCTCATGACAACTAATTATCAGTTGAAACGGGTTGATTTCATTTTTAAAAATGAAAATGACTATGAAGAAGTGCTGAGTAAAAGCATTAGCCGACCTCCTCAGGAATTGATTAACGAATTGATTAGCTCTGAATTAAAAGGGCGTGGCGGAGCAGGTTTTCCTACCGGTTTGAAATGGAAACTTTCGTCGGAAGCGGTTGACGATACCAAATATGTGATTTGCAATGCCGACGAAGGCGAACCCGGAACTTTTAAAGATCGGGAGATTTTGTCTCAGGTTCCTTACAAAGTCCTTACCGGAATGGCCGTTTGCGGACATGTAATCGGCGCCAAAGAAGGTTACATCTACCTGCGTGGCGAATATTTCTTCCTTCAGCCTGAATTGAATAAGGCCATTAGTGAGTTCGAATACTATTGCAAAGAGATCAATCTGGATTTTACCATCAAGATATTTATGGGCAGCGGAGCGTACATCTGCGGCGAAGAAACGGCTCTTTTCGAATCGATGGAGGGCAAGCGTGGCGAACCTCGGAATAAACCGCCATATCCTTCGTCGTATGGTTATATGGGCAAACCAACCGTAATCAATAACGTGGAAACGCTGGCTCATACATTCACCATTTTCAAATACGGGGCAAAACGGTTTTACGATCTGGGCGTTCAGTATTCGCGTGGGTCGAAGCTGTTTTCGGTTTCAGGAGATACGCCTAAACCCGGAATTTATGAGCTGGAACTGGGAATGAGTCTGGCCGATTTTGTAGAGGAATTTGGCGATGGCGATACCAAGGCCGTTCAGGTGGGCGGTGCTTCAGGATTTCTGGTTCCGCGGAAACGATTTGGCGAAACCGCTATCGGATTTCAGGGAAAATTGACAGGGATTTCGCTGCCTACCGGAGGTTCTATGATGCTTTTCAATAGTTCACGATCCATGTTCAATGTGCTCGATAATTACCTTGAGTTTTTCCGTGAAGAATCGTGCGGACAGTGCACGCCTTGCCGCGTTGGCTGCCAACAGTTGCTCAAAGGAATCAAAGCTGTAAAACGTGGCGAAAAGAATGCGCACTATCTCGACAAATTGCTTCGTCTGGCCGAAACCATGCAATACACCGCCAAATGCGGACTAGGGCAATCGGTAGCCAATTCGTTTTCGTCGATTGTTGAAAATTTCAGGGAAGAAATGATTTACTAACGCAGTAAAACCGGACAATGATGACTAAAAATATTAAAATTACCATAAACGGAGTTCCGGTTGAAATAGAACCCGGAACCACCATTCTGGATGCTGCACGTCAGGTTGGCGTTATTATTCCAACGCTTTGTTACCATAAAGACCTTTGTGTGGCCGGAAATTGTCGAGTTTGTGTAACTGAAATTGTTGGGCAAAAACGTTTGACGGCTGCTTGTGCCACGCCGTGCGAAGAAGGTATGGAAATTTTGACCAATTCTCTGAAAGTCAGGAATTCGCGGAAACACATTATTGAATTGCTACTTTCGGAGCATAACGCCGACTGTACCCGATGCTATAAAAACGGGAATTGCGAATTACAGCTTCTGGCTTCGGAGTATAAAATTATGACTCAGGATTTTATTCGCCTGGCTCCACTTAAGAAGTATTCCATTGATATGTTTTCGCCGTCGATAGTGAAAGACGACAGCAAATGTGTGCGGTGCCAGCGATGCGTGCGCACCTGCGTTGAATTGCAGGGCGTGAATGCGTTGACTGTGGCGCATAAAGGCGACCAAATGAAGATTACCACGTTCTTCGAAAAACTGATGAGTGATGTAGTGTGCACCACTTGTGGACAATGCATCAATCACTGTCCAACCGGTGCATTGGTCGAACGAAACTACATTGAGGAAGTTTGGGATGCCATTGCCGATAAAACTAAACATGTTATTGTACAGACTGCTCCCGCTGTTCGGGTGGGTTTGGGAGAAGAACTTGGTTTTCATGTTGGGACCCGGGTGACTGGTAAAATGGTGGCCGCCTTAAAACGTCTGGGATTCGATGCAGTAATGGATACCGATTTTACGGCCGATTTGACCATTATGGAAGAAGGCACCGAATTACTTACCCGCCTGAAAAAGGTACTGGTCGATCACGATCCGGAGGTGAAACTTCCGATGGCAACTTCCTGTTCACCCGGATGGATAAAATATATTGAACACATGTTTCCCGATTACCTCGATCATTTGTCAACCTGCAAATCGCCGCAACAAATGTTTGGTGCACTGGCCAAAACCTATTATGCCAAGGCTCGAAATCTTGATCCTGAATCGATTGTGTCAGTTTCGATTATGCCATGCACGGCCAAGAAGTTTGAAGCTAACCGCCCCGAAATGCATGACAGTGGCTACCGCGATGTAGATTATGTATTGACCACCCGCGAATTGGCCATCATGATAAAACAGGCTGGCATCGATTTTATGAAACTCGACGACATGCATTACGACCGGCTAATGGGCGAATCAACAGGTGCCGGCGTAATTTTTGGAGCCACTGGAGGAGTAATGGAAGCTGCTTTGCGCACTGCTTACGAGTTGGTTACCGGTCGCGAAGTTCCGTTCGAAAATCTAAATATTACACCTGTCCGCGGCATGGAAGGGGTAAAAGAAGCTTCGATAAAAATTGAGAATCCGGTAAAAGAATGGGCATTTTTGGATGGTGTTGAACTGAAATGCGCAGTAACTCATGGTTTGGTGAATGCCGGAAAAGTCATGGATTCAATCCGGGCAGGGAAGGTCGATTACCATTTCATCGAGTTTATGGCTTGTCCGGGTGGATGCTTGGGCGGCGGCGGTCAGCCCATTCCGACGAGTCCCGAAATTCGCCAGAAAAGGGCAGAAGCTATTTATGCCGAAGATGCCGGAATGCCGTTACGGAAATCACATCAAAATCCGGAAATCATCAAAATTTACAAGGATTTTCTGGATCATCCGCTCAGTGAAAAATCGCACCATTTGCTTCACACGCATTACACGGCGCGTGAAAGATTTTAACAGAACAAGTCCGGTCTTCACCGGACTTTCGTATTTTTGGGGTATGCAATATCAAATTTCATTCAACAGCCCGCTTGGGTTCCTGATCCTGAAATCAGACGGACAGTCGGTTACTGCTGTTTCTTTTTCCGAAAACGATATTCAGGAGCAAAATTCGTGTGAAGTTTTGGAAACCTGTAAAGCGCAGTTGGATGATTATTTCAACGGAAAATCATTGACATTTGACTTGCCGCTATCTCCTGAAGGAACTGAATTTCAGCAGAAAGTATGGGCCGAATTGTTGAAAATACCTTATGGCGAAACCATTACTTATATGGATATGGCAGTCAGGCTTGGCGACCCAAAATGTATACGTGCAGCAGGAACAGCCAACGGTAAAAATCCGATTGCCCTTATTATCCCCTGCCACCGTGTGATTGGCGCTGGAAACAAGCTGACGGGCTATGCTGGAGGAATATGGCGAAAAAAGATGTTGCTTGAATTAGAAATGAAACACAATCCCACCAAACGAACACTTTTCTAAAAATGAATACTACTTTGATTTTTGAAGCCTGCGTAGAAACGCTGGAAGATGCTTTAATAGCTGAAAAACGGGGTGCAAATCGCATCGAACTTTGTTCTGCACTCGATCAGGACGGATTAACACCTTCGCCCGAATTAACCCTGCAGTGTGTTCAGCATTTAACGATTCCGGTGATGGCCATGGTTAGGCCGCGCGGCGGAAATTTTGTTTATACCGAAGATGAAATTCAGCATATGGAAGCTGAAATAAAGTATTTCAAAGGATCGGGAGTTGCTGGTGTCGTGTTCGGATTGCTTACCGATGACGGGGATGTTGATGTTGAAAATACCCAGCGATTGGCCAACCTGGCGGCTCCGTTGGAAATCACTTTTCACAAAGCCATCGACTACTCCTATGATATTCTGAAATCGTTTCAGGAATTGAATGCCATTGAAGGAATTACGCGCGTGCTGACTTCCGGGGGAATGGACACTGCATGGAATGGCCGCCATATTCTGAAGCAAATGCAGGATTTACCGGGGCGACAGATTAAAATCATTGCTGCTGGGAAAGTTCTACCGGAGAACCGCACTCAGATTGCTGAATTTACCGGAGCAACCGAGTTACACGGGAAGCGGATCGTTTAATCAAGCCATTGTTTTCTGAAGATTTTTGTTGGTTAAATCGTTTGATTTCAATGGTATTGCCATGCTTGAAATCTAAAGTTTTACCCATTTTTTAGCAATTTCGTTGTCAATGTTAATTTATTAAAACATTTTCGTTCTGAATTCGAAAAATATGACAAAACCTTGCTTTTGTTTTTCAGGAAATACTTAAAATTGCATCATCAAATTTTAAGTAAGTCATTCATTAATAGAAAATAATAGGTATGAAAACAATTAAGGGAATTTCAGTTTTATTGCTCGCATGCATGCTGACAAGTTTAAGTTGGGCTCAGGAAAAAACGACCGATAATAAAAGTTTATACAAAGCATTCGAAATGTCGGTTAGCGAAGGATTGAATCTTCAGGCCACTGCAAAGGTTGGAATTAAACCGGTGTATGGTATTTTTAGTGTAGGAACTCAATTTCTGGCCGAAAACTACAAATGGGCTTTTGGAGCAGGCGTTGGAACTCACCTGATGAAAACAGAGGATCACTCTATGAATCTTGAATACATGATTTTTCATGTGAACGAAAACGAAATCTGGACAGATAATTACAACAACTTCCAGCAAGTCAGATTGCTATATAGCAAACGTTTGGGCGAAAAGATCAGCATTTTTGGTGGCCCTAGTTTCAATCTGAACATTGCCGAAAACAAGGAAAGTTTCGGTCATACCTTTGAAAGCACTTTTGCACCATACGATATCTATTCGCATGTTGGCGATAACCACACGGCCAAAGGCTGGATTGGATTTACTTTAGGTATCCGGTTCGATAAGAAGTAATAATCAGGTTGTTAGTCAACTTAAGTAAAGCTCCATAATCATTCAAAAATGTTTATGGAGTTTTTAGTATGGCACTGTTTGAGAAAAGTATTTGTTTTGTTAATTTTGTTATTGTTTAATTAAAAACTATAAAAAAACTTTCATATGAGAAAATTAAGCATGAAAATTATAATCGTTTTATTGACAATTTCAATTTTCACCAATTGTGCTACAATCATTCATGGTTCAAGGCAAGATGTTTCTATCTCAAGTAATCCATCAAAAGCTATTGTTACTATTGATAATGTTGAAAAAGGAACAACTCCGGTGACCCTGAAGTTGTCGCGAAAAGATCACCATACCATACAGATTAATCTCAACGGATATATGCCCTATGAGACAAAACTGACACGAAAGGTAGATGGTTGGTTGGCTGGTAATATTGTATTTGGCGGACTAATTGGCCTTGTTGTTGATGCATCAACTGGCGGAATGTACAAACTCACTCCCGATCAGATTCAGGCTGAACTTCGAAACGAAAGTGCCTCAGTTATACAAGATCAAAATGGTATTTTTTTAACAGTAGTTATGCAACCCAAAAGTAACTGGGAAAAAGTTGGACAATTACAACAAGCAAACTAAATAGCTAAGATATATAACATTGAAAATGCCTGTCAGTTTTTTAACACTGACAGGTATTTCTTTTTTGTATGATGGCTGATCTTATTAAAGGTTATCTCCATATGAAAATCCATCTCTCATCGGTTCCTTTATGTAGGCATCCAGTTCTGGATGATTGGTAACTTTCATGTTGGCTGCATCATATTCGATGTGGGTATTGAAGCGCTGAGCCAAAACTCCGGTAAGCGACATCTCTACCAATTTAGTGGCGTAATCGAAATTCGATCCACATACACCACCGTTTTTAATGGCTTCAACCCATTCTCTTTGAGGGTTTTCGTCGAAAGTGCGAGGTATTGTTTGTGCAGGAGGATTCTTCAGGAATTCTTTCCATTCGTCATCTTTCATTAAAAGTCGTGGCTCATTTGGGCGTCCGCCGGTCATCAGGCATTGTTTGTCGCCAACCATAATCATTCCACTTCCAGGTAATTTTTCCAAGTTCCACTCCGGACGATTTTCTGGTTTCAGTTTCCCTTCGTACCAACGCATGGTTACAGGTGTTTTATTACCACGAGCCGGGAAATCCCAGCGAATAATGGCCTGATCGGAAACAAATCCGGTGTCAGGAACCGGCGATTTAAATTCTGCTTCCACAACATTGGGCATACCCAGATCGAGCGACCAGAATGGTGCATCCAGCGTGTGGCAACACCAGTCGCCCAGCTCTCCATTGCCGAAATCGAACCATCCGCGCCATGTTTTTGGGGCATATATTCCGTTGTATGGGCGGTTGGCTGCAGGTCCCAGCCATAAATCCCAATCGAAATACTCCGGAATGGGTTGTTCTGCCGGAGGAAAACTTTCAGGTTTATTGAAATATTTATTTGGGCCGAAATCTGGACCATCAAACCATGCAATCACTTCGGTCACATTGCCCAATAATCCCGCTTCGTACCATTCTTTAATCAGCCTGATGCCGTTAGTGGCATGTCCCTGGTTGGCCATTTGAGTGATTACATTGTAATGCTTGGCTGCTTTTTGAAGGGTGCGCAATTGCCAGATGTTGTGTGCCAATGGTTTTTCAACGATGACGTGTTTGCCCAGTTGCATGGCGGCCATGGCTGCCGGAAAATGCGAATGATCAGGAGTACAGACCATCACTGCATCAATTTCTTTGTGCATCTGATCAAACATCACGCGGTAATCTTTGAAACGCTTGGCGTTAGGCATTACCCGGTAGGCTTCTGCTGCGCGCTTGTCGTCAACATCGCACAAGGCAACAATATTCTCGTTCCATTTGGGGTCTTTCTGATTAATCAGTTTGCTCCAATTGGCCATTCCTTGCCCGCCCACGCCAATAACCGCAATGTTTAGGCGGTTCGATGGAGAACAACTCATCAGATTGGGGATAAAAAATGCACCGGCAGAAAATACGGATGCCGATTTGAGAAAATCTCTTCTGGTAGGTTTCATAATAGGTTTAGTATTTAGGTTTATGCGATCTAAAAGTAGAAAATATATCCAGACGTAATCTAATCTCACGCCGAAAAAGTACCAGAACAGAACGGGTGGTTATTTATTCTTTGCAAAATGCTTCGAATCGCCCCATTCACCATAGCCAATCTCACAACCAGCCAGCTCTATTCGGGCTTCCAAACAGTTTCGGCAGAGTTCAGCATCTTCGTCCAGACAAGGTTTATCTTCGTATAATTGGTATTCTTTACGGTATTTTATCGAAGTCAGGTTTGGCATAATAATGTTGGCCCCAATAGTCAGCGCTTTTTCACGGCCTGCCGGGTCGATAGCCTGCAGAGCAGTCGCTGCTGCAATATTAATGTCAGGCATCAGTAAACGCAAGGTTGCCACCATTTTCAAAGCAAGGTCAAAGCGCTCCTGTTTGGTTTTCAAGCTGCTCCTGAAATCGTAAAGCGGAGTGTCTTCGTGTTCAATGTAAGGTCCCATTCCAACCATGTCAACATCAGTCTGTTTCAGAAACAAAAGGTCATTGGCCAAATCTTCTGTGGTTTGAAACGGAAGTCCGATCATCACGCCGGTTCCAACCTGATAGCCGGCAACTTTTAAATCATTTAATGCCTGAAGGCGTCGATCGAAACTATGAAAATCATTCTCCGGATGAATTTTTCGATACAATTCAGGATTAGAACTTTCAATCCGGAGCAAATACCGATGTGCCCCGCTTTCGCGCCATTTACAGTATGTTTCAAGACTTTGCTCACCGCAGGATAGCGTAATGCCAAGTTCGTTGTTCGATAGCTGTTTGATTTTCCGGAGTAGTAAATCAATGCGTTTCACAAATGCTGGGGATGATAATTCTCCGGATTGCAGAACGACAGAGCCAAAGCGATTTTCCCAGGCAAATCGACAAGCTTCCAAAATCTCGTCATCCGAAGCTTCGTAGCGGATCACTTTATCGTTGCTTTTCCGGATTCCGCAATAATGGCAGTCTTTGGCACAAATATTCGAAAATTCAACCAGTCCCCTGAAATATACTTTGTTGCCAACCGTTTGAAGTTTGACCGACTGAGCGCGCTGAAAGAGCTGCTGCCGCTCATCTCCTTCGGCCGAAAGTAAAGTCACCAGGTCGTCGTGCGAAAAATAGGTCTGACCTAATATGTCCTGAAAGTTCTTCATCAGTGCGAAGATACAAAATATTGGATTGAGCACAGAGCAAAGGGCATGGAGTCAGAGAACTAACAAATCAATAAAAATATTAAATAGCCTGATGTATTGTTAGAACAATCTAACTATATTTGTCGCATGGATAAACTCGTTGAGATAATTGCTAAACTATCGCTTGAAATTGGCCGGATGGAAGAATCAGCCAAAGAACAGTTTAATTTCAACGAGTTGACGCTTACACAAATGAATTACCTGGAAACCATCAACAATCTTCATAATCCGAACCTTACCGAGTTGGCAATCGAAATGAATTTAACCAAACCAACGGTTAAAGTGGCCATTGATAAGCTGATCGAAAAGGATTTTATTTACCGGGTGAAGTCGGATGATGATCGACGGAGCGCACACTTGCACCTCACCGTCAAAGGGAAAGTAATCAATCATATGCACGATTTTGCGCACAAGCAGATGGCCGAGTTGATTACCGGTAAATTGGATCGTGCGGAAGTTGCCCTGATGGAAATGTTGTTTGAAAAAGTATTTCAGAAGTCTTAAAAATTTACCTGTATAGTTAGAATCCTCTAATCAAATCCCCCAAGAATATGTCAATTGATTTAAAATCGGAGAAATTCCGCGGATTAAGTGAAGAAACAGTAAAAGAGAAAATAAAGAATGAAGGCTTCAATGAACTGCCTTCGTCGAAACCCAAAAATTTTCTGGCCTTGGCGTGGGGAGTTGTTCAGGAACCCATGTTTCTGCTTTTGGTTGCTTGCGGTACTTTGTATCTGATTTTAGGTGATATTCAGGAAGGATTAATGCTTCTTGGATTTGTGTTTGTGATTATGGGAATCGAATTTTATCAGGAGAAAAAAACTGAAAAAGCGCTGGATGCCTTGAAAGATTTGGCAAGTCCGCGTGCTTTGGTGATACGCGAAGGCATCGAAAAACGAATTGCTGGCCGCGATGTAGTGACTGACGATTTGATTATACTTCAGGAAGGCGACCGTGTTCCGGCCGATGCCACGGTTTTGTATTCGGTGAATTTGATGGCCGATGAATCACTATTGACCGGCGAATCGGTTTCGGTGCGTAAATCAGAATGGAACGGAACTGACCAAAATGTGCAACCTGGTGGCGACGATTTGCCTTTTGTGTATTCAGGATCGATGATTGTGCAGGGAAATGGAATTGTAAAGGTGACGGCAACCGCATCGAATACCGAAATCGGAAAAATCGGGAAAGCGCTCGATTCGGTGGTGGAAGAACCTACCAAGTTAAAACGTGAAATGGCCGTGCTGGTTAAACGACTGGCCATTATCGGTATTTTACTTTGTGTGGTAGTCATTCTGGTTTACACTTTAACTCGTGGCAATTTGCTGAATGGATTTCTGGCCGGAATTACATTGGCAATGGCTATGTTACCCGAGGAATTTCCGGTAGTATTGACCGTTTTTATGGCTTTGGGTGCCTGGCGAATATCGAAAAAAAATGTACTGACACGCAAACCATCTGCCGTTGAAACATTGGGTTCTGCAACAGTTCTTTGTACCGATAAAACGGGTACACTGACTCAGAATAAAATGACTGTTACCCGTTTATATAATGGGTCTGATTTCTTTAAAGTAAATAAGTGTACCAAATTTCCGGAGGAGTTTCACGAAATTATCGAGTACGGTATTTTGTCGAGCCAAACCAATCCGTTCGATCCAATGGAACGTGCCATTACCAACATGGGCGAGTTGTACCTGAAAAACACTGATCACATTCATATCGACTGGCAAATGGTGAAGGAATATCCGTTGTCGAAAGACTTGCTGGCCATGTCGCGAGTTTTTTCCAACCACGATAAATTCAAAAAAAACATTGCCACCAAGGGCGCTCCGGAAGCTATTTTTGATTTGTGCCATCTTTCGGATGACAAAAAAACGAAATATGGAGAAGCGGTTGCTGAACTGGCTTCTCAAGGCTTGCGGGTGCTTGGAGTTGCCCGTGCAATTGTCGAAAACGGCAGCCTGCCAGCTATTCAGCACGATTTTGATTTTGAATTTATTGGTCTGATCGCTTTGTCGGATCCGATTCGTGAAGCGGTTCCGGCGGCGGTAAGCGAATGTTATCAGGCTGGCATCCATGTGATCATGATCACGGGCGACTATCCGGTAACTGCGATGAATATTGCCCGGGAAATCGGATTGAAGAATCCTGATGTGTCAATCAGCGGACCTGAACTTCAGGAGATGACTGAAGAGGAATTGGCTGAGCGGATAAAAGATGTGAATGTGTTTGCACGTGTAATTCCGGAGCAGAAACTAAAGATTGTGAATGCACTGAAACGAAACGGTGAAATAGTGGCCATGACTGGCGATGGGGTGAATGATGCTCCTGCACTGAAGGCCTCCAACATTGGCATTGCCATGGGTGAAAAGGGAACAGATGTGGCACGCGAGGCTTCGTCGCTGGTGCTGATGGACGATAATTTTGCTTCAATTGTTGGAGCAGTAAAAATGGGCCGACGCATTTTCGACAACCTGCAAAAAGCACTGGGTTATATTTTTGCCATCCACGTTCCTATTGCCGGATTGTCGCTTATTCCGGTGTTTTTTAAGGACCTTCCATTGCTGCTGTGGCCTGTGCATATTGTATTTCTTGAACTAATTATCGATCCTGCCTGCTCCATTATTTTTGAAGCCGAACAGGAAGAAAAAAATGTGATGAGCCGTCCTCCGAAAGACATTAATGAACCATTTTTTGGTGCTAAAAAGATATGGCTGAGCTGTTCTCAGGGAATCGGGATTCTGGTCATGGTTTTTGCGGTGTATTTCTTCGGCCTGCGAATGAATTATTCTGAACAGGAAGTTCGCGCGTTGGCTTTTACCACGCTGATTGCAGCCAACATTGCCGTCATCCTGTCGAACCGCTCGTGGACACGCAATATTTTCCAGATTTTAATGACATCCAATAAAACGGTCAAATATGTTGTTGGTGGCGCAGCATTTTTCCTGATTCTGGTACTGAATGTGCCTTTCCTTTTGAGTCTGTTTCAATTTGAAAAGATCAGTTTATTGGAATCGCTGGTTTGTGTGGTGCTTGGATTTTCGAGCATCATTTGGTTCGAGATGTATAAGGTGCTGACGAATAGGGAAAGGAATTAAAAGATTTTACAACTAAAAATGCTCCCCAGAAACATACACCCATATCCCATTCTCGCGTTGGAAAAGTGATTTTTCGTGAATTTGCTGCGGTCGCCCGTTTTCGAGGTAAAGCGCTTTGAATTCTACATACCCGATCTCATCATTGGCTTCTCCATCTTGGGTGTCGAGAATGGTCAACCCCATCCAGTTTAACGATTTCGCCCATTTCTCGATGCTTTTGCGTTCTTTAATTGGACGCGTTTTTGCTGAATGGCTGCGCATCAGGTAATCTACATTGGCTTTGGTGAAAGCCGTGTAACGCGAGCGCATCAATTGCTGTGCAGTAATTGCTTCTTTTCTTCCGGAGATTATAGGTTCGCAGCAATCGGCATAGGTCAGGCCGGAGCCGCATGGACAACGATTTTGCATAATCGGTTTATTGAAGTTTACTCAATGCTTTTTGAAGCGGACAACTTTCGGATACTGGCCGACCTTCGCGATAATTGGCAAGCAATTCAACTGATTGTTGTGCCAGCGATCGGCGCACTGCACGGCGCTCTCCTTTAACCCGGGCAATTTTCAGGTTTTCGTAAGCTGTGGTTTGATGGCGCATCCAGGCAATAACGGCATGGGCGGCGCGCTCTTCGATCGGAATCAGTTGCGTGCGGGCAACGGTACCACTTCCAACCGGAATGGCATGAATGGTAACTGCCGTTGCCAGTCTTTTCTCCAACGCTTTATAATTGGGATGGAAATCGAGAAAACGTTCAATGGCCAAACAAAAATCGGCCTCGTATTCGGTTTGTTTCTTTTCCCTTCGATCCGCAGCATAGGTTTGCTTCTTTTTATATTCGTCGGTTAACCGGATCTGTTGAACCTCTTGTTGGGCTAGCAAAATAGTTGTTTCAGGCGCCCAAATTCCCAACGAAATAGTTCGCCGTCCCTTTTTTATCTCAACGCGCCAGTACAATCCTTTCGAAGTCACTTTTCGGGTAATTCCAGCATCGCCAGCGGGCAAAAAAGTCCAATCTGTCGGCGGTTTTAAAGTTTCGCCGTTTGGTCCGGTTAATTCACCACGTGCGCCGGGTTTTACAATGCGGATATTTGGATTCATAGATTTTCAGATAACAACTTACTTAACAAGCCATGGTGCCACATAGTCGGCAGGTCTGGCTTTCACGACCGGTGTTTTCGGAACAAAACCAATATTGATTTTTTCGATTTTACCTTTCTCTATTTTGTATAGCAAAGACTGATATGGCTCAAATGTGAGATCCAATTTGTAACTTTTCGCGCCGAAATTCAAATTCACCAGCGAATGTTTGGTTTCTGTTTCAAACGACTGGCCATAACCCATCGGAAACTTTATCCGGTCAGCTTTTGGATTAAGGAAGAAAACATATAGTGTTTCACCGTCCATCCGGCACCAATGGCGGGTTATCTTATTTCCAGAGATAAAACGAGTAAGCTTTTGGGGAATTGCTGAAGTTACATTTTTCAATTTTTTTAGTTTTTCAACCAACAATGAATAATCGGCATGCAATACAGCCCCCGGTTCTTTAGGCTCAGTCTTCAGAATGATAGTTAGTCCTGATTCTGCAAGTCTGGTGAGTTGCTTCAAAACTTTATAGTCGAGATATTTAACATTGAGGTATAGTGCCTTATATTGTGCGTTGCCTACTTTTAAAAGTCCTTTATTAAATATCGCCTTTTCCAGAAATTCACCGTTAATCCAGGTCGGATTGTACCCATTCAACTCATCTGGAAAATACACGTACCGCATTTCGTAGTATCCCCAGGCCCAGATAAACTGCTTTTCTTTCGGCATCACACCGGCAGTCCACATGTCCTCGATGGGCAAATAAACGGCTATGTCAGAGTAGGTGCTTCCTTTTTTCATATATCCCGAAACGGTCTCTAAATACTTGTTGAACGGATTTATTTCCGGAGCCAAGTTTCCTTTATCGCCAATGTGAGTTGTTGCATAAAAATTGACTGTATCCTGATCTTTGGGGTTATGCGCTTTGCCGTGCCAGATTATTCGATTTATTCCGTTTGCAAAAAGAGCATCAGCCACTAGTTTTAAGTCTGCTGTCTGCTCCTGACGAATGTAATCGCGGGGCCAGCCATAAAGACAGGTAAAGCTTTCTGCTGACACGATCTTTTTGCCGGATAATAATGCCGCTGATGCCGGAATTGAGTTAAATTCAGGTTCGAAAAGCATGGATTCTCCTTCAGGAATGTCGAGTGACGAATACCCTGAAATTAAGTCACAGGGAGCTCCCGAAACCTGACCTCGGGATAAAATCCCAACCGAGTTCAGCGTTGAATCGTAATCGCAATAGAATTTCAAAACCTTGTCAGAAATTAAACTCATATAATCGTAAAGATACTTGCCGTTGCGTGGAGCGTATATCGAATCCATATACGGTCTGATATCATATCCGAATTTTTTGCTGAAGTCCTTGTCGAACCCATCGCACCAAAGCTTTTCAGTTTCAACTTCCCAGCTATCGATAAAATAAGCGGTTTGAAGTTTGGTTTTTGGTCGTGGAAACGCCTTTAAAAGTCGGTCGAAATAAGGCTGGTAATTCTTTTGTGTTAAGTGATCGATTACATAGCCCGCTTTAGGATATTGCCACGATTTCGTAATTTCCTGCCGCCATTTCGGATCGCCATATCGTTGGGTTGCTTGTTCGAAGGTAACTGAAGTGTCGCCAAAAGGCCACAATGTACCATAGGTCAAATCGCATCCTAATCCGATTGAATCTGCATATTGCTTTGTAAAATCAACGATTTGGGTCCATTCCGGACTAAGCCATTCCTGACGTGGAGTGTAAGTTGTTTCGTTTTTGTTGAATCTGTTCAAAGGATAAACCCAAGCCACTTCCACTCCTCCAAAACCATGGGCTTTCAGCCAGTCGAGGTTAAATCTCACGTCCTCTTCTTTTATTTTTGAGGCAAACCACCAATACCTGGCGTAAGGTTTTGAACTCAATTCAGAAAACTGACTTTGGCTTACTGCTTTTTTTTGAGCCGATAGATTACCGGCAGAAATTACGATGAGCAGAACAGTGAATAGTTTGGTTAGGTTCATATTCAGTCTTTTATATTCTATGTTTAGGCCTGAATTTTTATGGCAAATTATCGTTTATCTTTCGTTTTTCCATCGGGTATTTTTCCATTGATTTTGCTCTTCAGTATTCAGGAATGTCCAGACGACAATCCGGCTGATTTTGTTTCCTTGTCCCATCGGTATGGTTTCTGTTCCAAAAACTTCGGCTTCTTCCAATGTGCGGTAAACATTTTTTAAATTCGATTCTTTCGAAATCAGGGTTGAAAAGCAAAAGCAATTTCCGGCGAATTTTTTGCTTTGCTGGATCATGTTGCGTACAAATTTTTCTTCCCCTCCATCGCACCATAATTCATGATTCCGACCTCCAAAATTCAGGATTGGTTGAGCTTTTTTGTCTAGGTGCAAATTGTGGATTTTCCGGAGTGAGCCAGCTTGTGCTTCTTTTTCCGAAGCATGGAACGGCGGATTGCAGATAGATAAATCGATATGTTCGTCTTTCCGGATAATTCCGTAGAAAAAGTCTTTTTGGTTGGTCTGAAGTTTACATTCTACTTTTCCTTGCAATGATGGATTGGATGCAATAATTTGGGTTGCCGATTCAATAGCAACCGGATCGATATCAGACCCAATAAACGACCAATCGTATTCATGAACTCCAATGATAGGGTAAATGCAGCTGGCACCGATGCCAACATCCATGCATCTGATTTTCTGACCAGTCGGAATTTTTCCGTAGTTGTTGCGGCATAAGAAATCGGCTATGTGGTGAATGTAATCAGCCCTGCCTGGAATGGGCGGGCACAAATAACCTTCCGGAATATCCCAGTGGCTAATGCCGTAGTGATGCAACAGCAAAGCCTTGTTTAGCGCTATTACTGCATCGGGATTGGCAAAATCGATCGATTCGTCGCCGTAAGGATTTGGTTTGACAAAGGGCGCCAGTTCCGGGAAACTCTCAATCAGTTGTTTAAAATCGTAACGTTCACGGTTTTTATTCCGCGGATGTAATTTCGACTTTTCTTTGGGGTGTTCTTTCTTTTTCTGAAGCATGGAAATAATGACTCTGTTTATGCAGCGGTAAATTTAGACTTTAAAACCGGAAAGTCTCATGCGGATAGATAAGTTTACTGTTCTATCTGTGTTTTGCTTGAATCTGGTTTTGTAAAATCTGCTGATAATCAGTTGTTCTTGTTTTTGTAGCCAAGAAATTCGGAGTTGTAAACCGAGTTGTTATAGAATTGCTTTTGCTAAGGTTGCAAGGTGTCTGTTGACGAAAATTGAGTTGGTGAAGTTGCCCGAAGAGTGATTTTATCCATTTCGGTAGCAAAGTCACGATATAATTTATCGATATAAGGGCCTGCAAAATACTTTTTGTCAACTTCGAGTCGGTCGACTAATTCAGTACAAAGGGCAGTACTGCTATTGTTTTCAATGTCTTTGAAGATTTTTGATATTTCATTTTCATACAGTTTCCTTTCGTCGTCATCAAAAGCCTTTGTGATTGCCATGATATATAACTCTAACTTTTGGGCAAAAGCTAAGCCGTAATCGGGTAAAATTTTAATTGATTTGTTGCAGTTTTCGATGGCTGCAATTAGGTAGTTTTTTGCACCATACCTTTCGAACATATCACCAAAAGCTAATGCCGCATTGATATAGGTTGATGACAAAAAGATAAATTTGTCTTCGTATTCCTTTATCAGTGCAATCATTTTCTCAATCCTTTGCAATACGTTACTTTTATAATAACTCCTGATAATCGTATCAATGAGTTTTACCTTCTTTTCCTTTGACAAAATTATGCTTTCATCTTTCAGATAAGCGATTAATTCTTCTATGTCTTCTTCTTCTGTAATTGTTTTCTTCTCTTCTAATTTTTCCTTCTTGAAATCGATTAAGCTGGAAACCACAGTAGAGTAATGCAGTCTGATTATGTGTTCAATTTTATCTTCATTCTCCTGTTTCAATTGATTAATTGCTGCATCAACTTTTGATTGAAGGAAGGTATTGCTATATCTGATTACCAAAAAACCAAGCATTGATATTATCGCCGAACCAACAAAAAACCACCAGATTAAGGTGTCGCGCATGGATTTTTGAATTTTGTTATCGATAATGCTTTCAAAATCTTTGTTGGGAATTCTGGTATAAGATCCTTCGGCCAGATTTTTATCGAGTTTTTCAATCCTCGATTTCAAGCTGTCAATAGTTTCAATCGAGTTTGTGCTTTTTTGTACTTCCGGAGCCGCATAACAATTCACAGCAATCCAGAATGAAACTAAAATAATTATCAGTGATTTAAAGATTGCGCTCATAGCAGGTTTTTATTTTGTATTGCCTACTCTTGATCAGATTTTCGGCTTCCTCTGATTTTGAATTTTCAATGAAATGATATATTTCAAGGCCCTGTTGATCAGTTTTTTTTGTGGTTTTTTTTGAACGCTTATCAAATTTACAAAATACTGATGAAAATTCAATGAGGAGAGGTTATTTTCAATTGGCCTGACAGGAAATATTCTTACCTGTTTTTAAAGTATTTTTGCTTTTCTTTCTAATCTCAAAGGCTCCATCTCAACCTTCAAACCGCAATTTGTCCGATATCGTCAAATCCTACATTACGATCGTTCTGCAGTTATCTCTTCAATTGAAGTAACAGATATGCGAATCCTCCCAAAACCGTTGTCGCAATCATATAAGTAATCAGTGTAATCATCCAGTTAAACTTGTTGTATTTTGCGATCCCGACCATGGTGATTCTGAAGCTTAAGAGCCACAAAATCAGACCTGAAAGATAATTGTTGTGTGCAATTATACTCACATCGTTTTTAAGAAGTCCAACGACAGCAAAAGGAATATTTATAATAAATTGCAAAACAAAGGGCAACATGGAATAAGCGATCATGGTTCTCATTTCTATATAACTGGATGTGCCTCTAAATCCCTTACTGACAATCCAGTAGAAATATCCAAAAGCATATACTAAAAGAAAATATCCAAACGGTAGCGCCACAAGTTGAATGGCCAGAGTTTCCAATCCTTTGGGATTGCTCATTGAAGCTGCAATGTATTTAGGTAGCATTGATCCGGCAATGGCTAAGGTCACCATTAAATAAAGTGCTAAGAAATTAGGTTTCTTGTCGTTTAGTCTCTCGAATGTTTTTGATGGAAAAACAATAAGCATCAGGTAATCTTTCATGGAATGTCAATAAATGATTGCCTAGGTAAGATACAACATAATATTCAGAAATCAAAAACTCCACTTCAATCGTCCAAAAGCAATTTGCCCGATGTCGCCAAATTCGGTTTCTGAGTCGCCAAAAAAAAGTTGGCCGGTAAGCATTAATTCAAGGTTATTCAGGATTGAATAGGTGAGTGCCGGACCCACATAAAACGAGCCGTCGGATGGATTTACAATTCCGGAGAAACTTCCGGAGAGTAGGGGAGTAATGGGTTTGGAAACCTGCCAGAACAGCGAATAACGTGCAACCGACAGTTGTTTGGCTGACATTTCGGGATTAAAAAGCACATTCATACCTCCGGCTTTGCCGGTTTTGCCATTGCTGCTGTAAAGCAAACTGGAGTGAATATACCAACTGTTTTGAAATGTGTAATCGGCCGAAACGGAAGCTACCGTTGCGCGGGTTGAGAAGTTGTTCCGGGGTTCGAAGTGGGTAATTTCGCCACGAAAGCCTGCTCCCCTGATATCGCCAGCCCAGCCTCCGCCAACAATCCAATCGTTTCCTGCTTGTCCACCGATGAACTGAAAATCATAATCCCATTTAGCAAAGCGGTACATTCCGGCAAAAGCAGTCCGGGCATTGTTGCGACCTGGTTTGTAAACCAGCTCAGCCGACGAAGTGACCCCTGTGTAATACTGCACACGAATGGCATCGGTTCCGGGGCGTTCTTCGTAGTCGAAATCGAAGTACGAAAAGGTGTTGAAAATGTCGTTCGGATTCCATACTAGGTTCACGCCCCAGTTGACGCGCTGGCGGCCAACCCGAACCTGCCATTTTCCGGAGGAGTAGTCCAGGTAGGCGCGGTCGATCATGGAATGGACAAACCAGTTGGTACTTTGTGCCGAAATCCACGATAAATCCATCAGGCCGTTATCAACATCAATGGTTGCCATGTAGTCAGGAAATTCTTTAACCAGATTGCCGAAAATCAACCGGTTGCGCATTTCGACTACCGTGGTGAGTTTGCCGCTGGTGTACCATTTCAGGTTCAGTCGGTTGTGAATAATATTGGTGGCTAAATAATCCAGATCAGTTCCCGGGATGGGAATTTCAGGAGAATAAAACATGTACAATTCTTTCACATAGCCATTCAGGCTCACTTTGCTTTCCTGAACAAATGCCTGCAACGGAAAGCAGGAAAGAAGAATTACCATGGATGAGGTGAATAGATATTTTCTGATTCTATTCTTTAAGGATTCAATTTTTGAATTTTCAAATGGACTCATCTTCAAATTTTCAAATTGAGTTATTTCGTTTTGTAATCACCCGCATAATCAATTACACACATTGCCTTGTAGGTTGGATGTTTTCCGTACGATACACCTGCATATCTGTAACTCGAATTCAAAATATTTTTGCGGTGAGCGCGGTCGGGTACGCCATCATCGATCAAAAGTGCGATCACAATTTGCCGGGCTTCGAAACTTCCGTACGCAATGTCTTCCCCCGAATTAATATCCCATTCACCATATTTTTCGATGCGCTTTTGCGGTGTTGAACCGTTTCTGGTGATGTGCCCGATTCCTCCAAACTGTTGATCGCTCACCAAAATCCTCGAGGCTTTAGCCAGACCTTCCGCCGGACTGAGAATTGGTAAAGGCTTTGTGTTTCTCAAAACCTGAATGCACTCCATTAGTGGTTTGATGCCTTCCTTAGATTTAACCGGATCTTGCCCCGGATAGGTAAACAAATGGCCATTAAATGCCGTGATAAGTTCTTCAATGTATTCTTCTGAATACCGTTTGGGGTTACTTCTGACTTTGTTAAGCTCCAGAATGACTTCCCGTTCCAGCTCGTTAAGATATGGAGCGTCCTTGGCTGTGTTTAGTTCGGCAGGCCAGTCCTTTTCTGTGTTTTTATTTTCGGGAGAAGCAACCCAGAAGAGACTTGATAGCAATAGAATGAATATGTTTTGCATTGAAGTTATTAGGTTTTATTCCAATATTGTTATGCTGTTTTTGTAAAATACTGAACCACGGTAGGCACGTCGTTCAAATAGACAATAAAACTATGTGCCTATTGTGATAAAATATCCTTCCTTACATCGCTGATGATTTTTCCATCTTCCAATGTAATTACCCGTCGAGCTTTGTTCACCACTCGCTGATCGTGCGTGCTGAATACAAACGTGATATTTTCTTTTCTATTGAGTTCTTCCATGATTTCCAGAAGGTTTTCGGTCGATTTACTGTCGAGGTTTGCTGTGGGTTCATCAGCCAGAACGAATTTTGGTTTTGAAGCCAATGCACGAGCTACGGCAACCCGCTGCTGTTGTCCTCCTGAAAGTTTATTCGGGCGACTGTTTTCTCGACCTTCCAACCCGACGGCTTTTAGCAGCGACATGGTGCGGATTTCGCGTTCGGCTTTCGGCTTGTTTTGCAAGTGCATGATGAACTCCACATTTTCTTTGGCTGTCAAAACCGGAATCAGGTTATAGGCCTGAAATACAAATCCGATGTTGTTTAACCGAAAGTCGATAAGTTGCGATGAGCTGAGCTTACTGATTTCAGTTCCACCTATAGAAATGTAACCCGAAGTAGGCTGATCGAGGCCACCTAACATGTTCAGAAAAGTAGTTTTACCTGAACCTGATGGTCCGACTATAGCGGTAAATTCGCCTTCATCGATGCTTAAGTCAACACCATTCAACGCGTAAACCTTCACTTCTGAATCGTTGTATATTTTTTCGAGGTTGTGTACTTCTATGACGTTCATATCTGTTTAGTTTCAAGTTTCAAATTTCAATCGTTGCGGGTTTCGAGTTGCATGTTACGAGTTGAATCCCAACCCGGAACACGCAACTCGGATCACATATCTATTCGGATTGCCTCTGCCGGTTTATACTTCAGTGCTTTGCGTGCCGGATAGATGGATGCGATAAGCCCGGTGATCAGAACGAGTATCACAATGATTATGACCATTTCAAAATCAACCACTGGAAACACGAGCGAGCTGTATCCCATATCTTCCAGGCCTTCAGCATAAAACGAAAGGTTTATTCCGGTTCTCATGGTTGCCAGAGTGACGGCTATTCCAAGTAAAATTCCGAAGAATCCACCGGTAAGTGTCAGCAAAACGGTTTCAAGCATCAGCATCCAGAAAACGCGGAATTTGCTCATCCCGACAGCCATTAGCATCCCGATTTCCTTGACTCGCTCCATCACGGCCATCAGCATGGTGTTTACAATGCCAAAACCCAGCGATAACAAGATGATGGCAATGAAAAAATAAATGTAAACATTCCCATATTCGTTGAGTACGCCTAATTCAGGAGTCATTTGCTTCCAGTTCTGTACCAATAAACCCGTGTGTTTCTCAGCCAGCGTTTTTGTATTGGTGTCCAACTCTCCATGATCTTTCAGGTGAACAACCAGTTCGTGCGTAGTGCTTTCATCGATTTGTACAAACCGGGCAAGGTCGGTTTTCAAAACAAACACATTCATTTCTTCGAACATACCATTACCCACGCTGTAAATTCCGCAAACGCGGAAAGACTCGTTGGTCAGGTGTCCCTGCGAATCTTGCAAAGTAACAACCAGCTTGGAATGAAGCTTCACTTTCAGCTTTTCCGCCAGTTTCTTCCCGATCAGGATCGGATTGCGTTTAACTCCTTCAAAATATTTTCCGTCGGGAATTTTGGTGTACAGGTTGGTCACCATTTTTTCCTTCACCGGATCAATTCCCAGAATTTTAACACCGGTTCCGGTTTCTGATGAGGCAATCATGGCCTGGGCCACCATTCGGGGACTCACACCGCTCACAAAGTCTTCTTTGGCAACATCCTCGGCAAGCTTGTCACTTTCCGGAATCGAATTCTTCAGTTCGAAGTTCTCGCCAAACTCCGGATGGTGAATCTGAATGTGCGATACTTCGGTCTCCACCCCGGCTTCGAGGCGCTGGTTGATCCAGCCTTTATAGAAGGTGGCGGTGAATACTCCGGCGAACATCCCGATGGTAATGGCCGAAATAATCACTCCCGAGCGCACCCGGTTTCGCCAGATATTTTTCCATGCAATTGATGCGATCATAGTTTCAAGTTCCAAATTTCAAGTTCCAGATTTCAAGTTCGAAGTGCCTAAAGTGAGCTAAAGTTCGAAGTTTGAAATTCCAAATTTCCTTTTTCCTGTCTCCGTTCTCCTTTTTTACGTTCCATGCAATGCTTTAATTTCCTTGATCCGCAGCGAAGCGATTACCGGGTAAATTCCGATTAGCATGGTTAGCACGAAAACGCTGATGGCCTGCTGCCAAAAGACTTCAGGAGCGGTTGAAAAAAACATGTACGGCTCGAAGCCAAAGTCTTCCATGAGCTTCCCGGTTTCGCCTGTTAACGGGATGGGGTTTTGGGCCTGAATGAGTATCATGGGCAAACTCACTGCAATTCCTGAAAGGATGCCAAGCAAACCAATGAAAAGTGTTTCGAAAAACAGGATGACCGACAGTTTTCGTTTTTGCATGCCGATCGAAATCATTACGCCAAATTCGCGACGGCGTTCGGCAATCATCATCATGATGGTGCCGAAAATTCCGAAAGCAATGACGACGTACAGAATGGCTTTCATGATGATTCCGCCAGCGCGGTCGCTTTCAATTTGTTGAACCACTTCGGGCTGCATTTCCTCCCAGCTCATCACCGAAAAAGGCGATTGAATTTCAGATTTCAACTTTTTCAGGGTGCGTTTCATAGCATCGTTATCGGCCACGTTTACAACCAGCGAAGTCAGCTTATTTTCGGCGCCTAGAAAGCTTTGGCAGGTTTTCAGTTCCATGTAAATAATCGATTTATTCAGCTCGGGCGACACGTGTTTGATGATGCCGCGAACCGGAAATTTTCCGGCGGCGCTCACTCCGTGGTATCCTTGAGTAATGATGACCAGCGTATCGCTCAGTGCGAGTTTCAGGTATTTGGCCAGGCCTTCGCCAATTACCACACCATCGTCGGTAGATTGCAAATATTTGCCCGAAACGATTTTGTCTGCGATGCCGGTAAGCTGAGTCTCAATGTCAGGAACAATACCGAAGATGGCCGATCCGCGCGTCAATTCTCCGGCAGAAGCCAGTCCAAACGATTCGAGCCTCGGAATTACAAAATCAATCTCCGGATGTTTTTTGATCTGATCAACTAGCGCCTGATCGTAGTCGAACGAATTGTTGATGCTCTTGTTCTCCCAATAATCTTCGTGGTGGACCTGCATGTAGCCGGAATAGAATTTCACGACGATCTCCACCATTTTGTCGTACGAGCCTTCCTGCATCGAAGTCATATAAGCCGACAGCAGCACCCCAAAAAAGATAGATGCTACGGTAATCAGTGTCCGGCGCTTGTTCCGCCAGATGTTCCGCCAGGCCAGTTTTAAATTTGTCAGCATAAAAGTTTTAAGTTTCAGGTTTCAAATTCCAAGTATGAGCTCTGCCTAATGATGAGTCTTATCCTTTGCCGTCTGCTTTAGCTGACGGAAGGCTTTTCTATTTTATCTTCTTCATATTCTGTATCGAGAAAAAATCTTCTTTCAGCGGCACGTCGAAGTCGGTGTTTTCGAAAATCATGATGGTTTTCTGGCCTTTCTTATCTGCCGGAATCATTTCCATACGGCACGGAATGATGCGGTCGTCCATCTTTTTTACGTCACTCAGAATTTCGGTATTCACCAGAACGCCATCTTCGTCGTAAAACTCAGCTTTTAGCCACAGGTAATCTTTTTTGCTGACCCACATCAGCACTTTACCCCAAACCACCGGTGCATTTTCGAGAGCAGTCAGTTCAATTTTGTAGCACAGGTAGTCGGCTACTGTTTCCTCGCCAATGAGCTTATGGGAGTAATCCTTCACAATCGACGATTCGCGAACCAGATCGTCGTTGGTAAAGTCGGAACCCATCCACGACTGCATCATCATCGATGGCGGAATCTTTACCATTCGTTCGATCGACGGCACCCAGTTCCACATTTCGTTGCCACGCTTCAGGAAAACCTGCCCCTTTTCTTTGGCAGGGGCAGTAACATAAATCAGCGAATATTCGGTACCGAGTGCCCAGCTTTTCATCGAGATGGTGCGCGACCAGGTTGGCCGTTCAATGGTCATCGAAAATGTTCCGGAACTCGATGTTCCACGGAATTTTTCATCCGATTTTCGCACGATTTCTTTAATGTCCTGGCCAGAGGATGAGAGAGCCATTGCCAAAACGAGAAGGAGATATGTGATTTTTGTTGCCATGGTTGTGGTTGTTGTATTGTTATCTTTTCCTAATATCCGTCAGCTAAAGCAGACGGCAAAGGATATTTCATTCTGTTCAGCATTTTCTTTATTCAAAGAGCCTTATCCTTTGCCGTCGGTTTAAACCGACGGACATGATGAATTCTTTTGTATCAATCTGAAACACGCATCAATAATCGTGTCCTCAAACTGTTCCGTCTTAAAAAAATCGGGTGCCGTGATCAAAATCAGGTGAGCACCTTTAATGAGCGACGAAATGGCGATGATATCGCTTTCGGGCGCGGTGCTTCCAGACGCAGCCAAAAAGTTGGTCATCAGTTTTTGTATGTCGAGCGCTTTTTCGCCATATTCAGTCATAACCAAATCCTGAACGCCTGGCTGCATCACCAGGGCACTGTACAATTTCCAAAACTTTGGATTTTCTCTTACCGAGCGAAAAGTGATCCGCAGAAAATGGATAAATTCTTCTTTTGCCAGCGTATGATCGCCGTTGAGGTCGAGATTGTCGTAAGCCGCATGGTAACCGATTTGGATGATGTTTCGGAGTAATTCTTCTTTGCTCTCGAAATAGTTGTAAAGTAATCCCTTCGAAATACCTGCTTTGCGGGTAATGTCGCTAATGGAAGTTTGGTGGTAACCTTTCTCGGCAAACAGTTCGAGGGTGGTATCGAGGATTAGTTTCGTCTTTTCCTGACGTATGACTTCAAATTGCTTTGACGTTCGTGGACACATTGCTTTTTTGTTTTATGAATGACCGGTCGGTCAAAATTAAGATATTTGAAAATCAAATGCAAGAGGAAATTCTATTTTTTACAGCTTAAAAATTTGAGAAAATCTTACGATTCAAACTTCATTACCAAACAAATCGAATGATCCGGTATCGGGTTTTCTGCGAATAGTCGAGGTACCCTTTCAATTCGTTTTTTAAAGTTTTGTCTTCCAGAGCGGTTCTGATTATTAACAGCGTAATCGAAGCGATTACTGGTATGATACTCCACAAAGAACCGAAGAGCAACGGGAATCCCAATAATTGAATAATCATACCTTGATAAGCCGGGTGCCTGACTATTTTGTACAATCCGGTATCGCAAACAGTATGATCACGGTCGGTTTGAATCCGGACTGTGCTTGAGAAAAACTTGTTTTGCTTTTGTGCAATTAGAAATAGAAGTTGCCCCAAGGCGGTGAGAATTGCTCCGGCGGCGCTTAAACTCCAGTGGAAATTGGGCGACCAGTGATAACGGCCCGAATCGAGTCCGGCAATACAATACATGGTGATGGTGGTTAATAGCGACAATCCCAGGATAATTTTATCCCATTGTTTGGTGCCATCGCCCGGTTTCGAGCGCTCGTTTGAAAGTTCTGTATCTATGCGTAAAAGGGTGTAATTCAGCACAGCCATTGTCAGTCCAATAGCCACGTAAAACAGTCCTTGCCAGTAATCAATTCGGCCGGCACTAAAAAAGATGATTGAAAAGAAAACGAACGTACCTAGAAAATGCTTGATCAAATAGTTGGTTTTCATCTGATTGCTGTTTTTAATTATTGCATAGGGATAAAAGAATAAAGGCCTGTAATGTATTTGAAATGATTAGGTAACCTCAAATTTGGTACGCTTAAATTTAAACATAAAATCAAACAGCTTCTACTGTTAAGCAAATAAAAAGAACTGCCTCTGTTTGTTTTAATTTCATGATTTACTTTTTTCTGGGAATCTGGATTTTGTATGTTTGTTCCGGAACTTCAGTTTTAAACACGAAGACCAAATTGTTCAACCTGCATAATTTGAACCGAAATGTACAGTAAAAACCTATTGCTGGTGGCGGCCTGCCTGGCCATCATCATGTTCGGAATAACCTGCGTGGCTATTGGAACCATCAGCGAATACCTGACCAACTCTTTTTCCGTCGACAAAATCTTTATCGGGTTGTTGGCTTCGTTGTTTGCCTCCGGGGCATTAATCGGATCGCTTTCGTTTGGTCCCATTGTCGATCGTTTTGGATATAAATTTATCCTGATCATCAGCCTTGTTTTTCTTCTGATAGGGTTCGAAGTCATTAGCCGAACCAGCCAATTGAATGTGATTCGCACCATGGTTTTTCTCTTTGGATTGGGTGGTGGAATCATCAATGGCGCTACCAGTGCGCTGGTTGCCGATCTGTATGCCGATAAGAAAGGGGCATATCTGAGTATTCTGGGCGTATTTTGGGGCGTTGGCGCCCTGAGCTTCCCGCTCGGAACTTCGCTTTTCCTGACTCAGGGCATGAGTTATCCTTCCATTTTGGCCCTCATTGGGTTACTGAATCTCATTCCGATAGCTATGTTTGCAGCATTGAAATGTCCTCCGCCTAAAAATTCAGGCGGTGTGCCGTACCGGAAATACCTGAATATGGTGAAGAACCCGACCATTCTGCTGATTGGGTTCTTTTTGTTTTTCCAAAGCGGATTTGAAACGCTCTCAACCACCTGGACACCCAAATATTTCATGGAAATGTATGCGTCGAACACACAATCGGCGCTGTTGTCGTTAACAGCCATGAGCATTAGCCTTACCGTTTCGCGCTTGCTGCTGGGCTATCTCCTGAAGATATTTGAAAACTGGAAAGTGCTGGCGGCAGGTTTGCTTGTCACCATTTCCGGATTGATCATTATGCGTGTGGGGACTTCATTTTCGGCTGGAATTGTTGGTATTTGTTTGCTAGGATTTGGCGCTGCTGCTGCTTTTCCTGTAATGCTGGGTTATGTGGGCTCTATGTTTCCCGAAATTTCGGGCGCCGCGTTCAGCCTGGTTTTATTCATTGCCCTCACCGGAAATGCACTGCTCAATGCCATTGGCGGTCTGGTCTTCGAAAAATTCCAGATTTCGAGCTTTACCTTTTTTATGATTGGCATTCTCCTGATCATGCTTTTGTTGCTGTTTCTGATCGTTAAACGAATGAGAAAGCAGACTGAATTTTGATCAGGACATAAAGTTCTTCTGATAAATCAGCAAAAAGCAAAAGCCGGTTGTATTTCTACAGTTAGCTTTTGCTTTCTTACTGAAAGTTCAACATTCCTTCGATCTCAAATTTTCACAAAGATTTTATTCTTGTACATCCAATAGCAGATATACCACATTGCAGCCCATACAGCCGCACTGGTCAGCAATTTGGTCGGGATTATTCCAGTCCAGCCCAGCAGGTTGTTGACGAATGGTTTGAAGATCGAATGGATGAGGTCGGCACCACCCAAATGGAACAGCAGATAAATGAAAATGCAGTTCATGCCCACAATGATGAATGGCTTGGCTCCTTTCCCAAAGTTTCCTTTTACGTCGATCAGCCAATACGAGAAGCAAAGCGCCAGAATAGCCCAACCTCCACTGGCAAATACGAACGAAGCAGTGGCAATCTTTTTAATGATTGGGGTAATGTTGAGCAGGTCGAGACCGAAGCCAATAGTCAGAGCCGCAATTCCGGCGATGATCATCAGTTTTATTTTTTCGGCTGAAGTTTTATCGCTCATCAGCAATTTGCCGAAAAGTACGCCCCAAACGGTATGCGCAATGGTTGGAATGGCATTTAAGGTAGCCCAGATGCTGGTTTCCGGAGTGCCTTCTATCTTTGTATTGACCCAGGAACCCAGATTGTGGAATGGCTCCCACGGTTGATTAAATCCTTCGACCGGAAAAAAGCGGTAAGCCAGATCGGTTAACAGCAAAACAACCAGCGTGAAAATCAACTGAAATGAAAAGCTTTTGCGCCGAATGAGAAAAGCCACCAGATAAGTGACCGACAGTTGAGCCAGAACATTTTGCAGCTTGAAAACGATGTGGTCGGAGTTTTGATTGTAAAGTATCCAACCCAGCAAAAGAAGTACAAAAGAGCGTTTCCATGCATGTTTCATTATGGTAGAATTGCTGTCTCCTTTCTTTTCCCTGTTTGCAACAGCAAAAGGAATGGCTACCCCAACGATGAACATGAAAAACGGCTGAATCAGGTCCCAGAAATGGAGTCCATGCCATTCGTGGTGATCGAGTTGTTCGCCCAGAAAATTTATAAATCCATTGTTTACATCTTTCAGGGGACCAAAAAAGCCGGTACTCTCGCCGATGAGCAAGAACATGGTCAGGCCGCGGAAAAAATCGATGGAGGAAATTCGTCCACTCAGAGCTAGTGCTGCCGGTGACTCTTTTTTTGTTGCTGTTGCCATTGGGTTCGTTGGTTTGCGGTTTCGCTTGTTATTGGTAAAAATCTTCACGTTGGGTAGTGGCTATTTCATACAGAAATTCGCCAATTTTTTCGGTCAGCAGCTTAAAAAAACGTTCGCCCTTCTCAACGGTTGCTTTGGCCGGATTGCCAATGCCGGTGTCTTGGGTTACACTGGTCCAGCGGCGTTCGGCCCAGCCCCAGCCCTCGTGCATGGCTTTAAATTTATATTTTTTGGCAGCACCGTCACCTGCTTCCGAAAGAGGCAGCACCCATTCCGGTTTCAGGTAAAGCATCAGGCTGGTTTCCACCTCTCCGGCATGTTCGCCCAGGTCTTCAAAAATGGTGTTGGTTTCTTTCACTTTGTACCAATTCACTTCAGAGAGGAACATTTTTGGATATTTCAATCCCAATTCGCGTAGCATTTGCCTGAAGTCGTTTCCGCCGTGGCTGTTCAGGATCACCAGTTTGTAAATCCCTTGCCGGTTGAGGGTTTCAATCACATCGTTAAGGATGGCAAACTGCGTGGACGGGTTTAGGTTTATATCGAGCTGAACATCAAATTGCCCGGTATTTACACCAAACGGGATGCCCGGCAAAACAATCACTTTGGCTCCTTTATCCCAGACAATGTGGGCAGCTTCTGCAGCAATTTCTCCGGCTTCAACATTGTCGGTCGCGTAGGGAAGATGATAATTATGTGCTTCTGTGGCACCCCAAGGTAATACAACCAGTTGATAATGTTCTTCTTTTACAGTCTTCCAGTTGGTCTCAGCTAAAATATAAGGTCTCATATTCGGGTTTATTTGGTTTAGAATTGTCTTATCTATGCTTGAAAAGGTAAAGTTTAATTTTTGAGAATCCCTGAATTTGTGCAATCGAGTGCATAAATCAGAAATTTGTGCTTTTGCCTTTTTACTTTTGCCTTGGTTTGATACCTTTATAGCAAAAATTTCAAGACCTTAAATTTAGAAATAAACCAACTAAAACGAATATAATGACTAACGATCGCAGAACTTTTATTAAACAGTCGGCTACAGTGGCCGCCGCCGTAAGTATTTTTCCGACCATTATGAATGCAGGATGTGTGGGCGCCAACGAAAAAGTAGTTGTCGCACTGATCGGATGCAACAATCAGGGATGGACTGATTTGGTTTCGTTTATGAAATTACCTAATGTGGAATGTGCTGCGCTGTGCGATGTTGACCAGAATGTGCTGAATAAACGGGCTGCCGAACTTGAAAAAATGACCGGCAAAAAGCCTGCACTCTACGGCGATTTCAGGAAAGTACTGGAGCAAAAAGATATTGATGCCGTGATTATCGGGACGCCTGACCACTGGCATTGTATTCCGATGATTTATGCCATGGAAGCCGGTAAAGATGTGTATTGCGAGAAACCGGTTGGATATACCATTGAAGAATGTAACCTGATGGTGAAAGCCACCAAACGATACAATAAAGTGGTTCAGGTGGGGCAATGGCAACGCAGCGATCCACACTGGCTCGATGCAGTGAAATACATTCAGGCCGGAAACCTTGGACGCGTGCGTTCGGTTCGCGCCTGGTCGTATGTAGGCTGGAAAAAATCGATCCCAGTTGTTGCCGACGGCGCTGCTCCTGCTGGCGTTGACTACAATATGTGGTTGGGGCCACGTCCGGAGCGTGCATTTAACAGCAATCGTTTCCATGCAAGCTGGCGGTGGTATTGGGATTATGCCGGCGGTGTAATGACCGACTGGGGCGTTCACCTGCTCGATTATGCCTTGTTCGGAATGAACCAGTATGTGCCTAAAGCCATCAGCTCTTCCGGGGGAAAATATGCTTTCCCAACCGACGCCATGGAAACACCGGATACTATGATGGCTATGTATGATTTTGGTGATTTTGGTATTTTGTGGGATCACACCATTGGTATTTATGGCGCTCAGTTTAAACGTCGCGGACACGGGGTGGCTTTTGTGGGCGAATACGGAACGCTGATTGTTGACCGTGCCGGATGGGAAGTAATGGCCGAAAATAAAAGCACCAGCGCCAAGGAAGGTTTTGCTGATGTACCTATCCAAAAAGGAACCGGAACCGGACTCGATTTGCATGTGGCAAACTTCATCGATTGTATTAAAACCCGGAATAAACCGAATTGCGACATTGAAATTGGCGCGCACATTGCCCGTTTCTCGCAAATGGGAAATATTTCGTATCGTCTGGGCCGAAAACTGACATGGGATGCCGAAAAACAAGAATTTCTGAACGATCCGGAAGCCAACGCGCTGACCAAGGCGAATTACCGCGCTCCTTGGTCGTTGCCTAAAATATAAATTCTACTTCTTTTTTACTGAGCTGGTGACTTCAAGTCACCAGCTCAGTAAGTATTTGTTCGCGTTTTACCTAAACCTACCAACCAAAACCAATGAAACAATTCTTAATTATTTCCCTATTCCTGATTCCCTTTTTCTCATTTTCGAAGTCTAAACCTGTTCAGGTACTACCTGCAAAAGTAGATATGCTCGAAGCCTGGACGCCTTCCGATATTCAGATCCATGGTTATTTGGGCGAAAAGATGGATTTGTGCATCAGTCAGCGCATCAAAAAACAAGATGTGCAGCATTTGATTGAGCCATTCAAAACCCGCAACGAAACCCGCTTGTGGCAAACCGAATTTTGGGGAAAATGGATTCTTTCGGCTATTGCTTCCTACGAATACAATCACGATCCTGAAATGCTTTCGATTATTCAGAACGCAGTTTCCGGTTTGCTCGCAACTCAGACTCCGGACGGCTACATCAGCAATTATTCGAAGGACGCACAATTGCAGCATTGGGACATTTGGGGACGAAAATATACCTTACTTGGGTTGCTGGCTTATTACGATATTTCAGCCGACCTCAAGGTTCTGGATGCTGCGAAGAAGTTAGCCGATCACCTGTTAACTCAGGTAGGTCCGGGCAAAGCCGATATTGTAAAAACCGGCAATTACCGTGGAATGCCAAGCAGCTCCATTCTGGAACCCATCGTTTTGCTGTACCGGCATACTGGTGAAACTCGTTACCTCGATTTTGCCAAATACATCGTGGCTCAATGGGAAACTGCTGATGGTCCGAAGTTGATCAGCAAAGCGGTCGACGGCGTTGCTGTGGCCGACCGGTTCCCGTTTCCGAAGAGTTGGTGGTCGTGGGACAATGGGCAAAAAGCGTATGAAATGATGTCGTGCTACGAAGGGTTGCTCGAACTTTACCGGATTACCGGCGAACCAACTTACCTGAAATCCGCTGAATTGGCAGTTCAAAACATCATCGACACAGAAATAAATGTGGCTGGTTCGGGAACGGCTTTTGAGTGTTTTTACCATGGTGGACAGCGACAAACCGAACCGACTTACCACACGATGGAAACCTGCGTAACCTTTACCTGGATTAAATTGTGCAATAACTTGCTGCGATTGACTGCCAACCCGATGTATGCCGACCAGATTGAAAAAACGGTTTACAATGCCCTGTTGGCTTCCATGAAATTTGATGGTTCGCAAATTGCCAAATACAGTCCGCTCGAAGGAATGCGCCACGAAGGCGAGGAACAATGCGGAATGCATATCAATTGCTGCAATGCCAATGGGCCGAGGGCTTTCGCTTTGTTACCCAAAATGACTTTGATGACAGGACAAAACGAAATCGTAGTGAATTTATATAGTCAATCATCAGCAACCGTTCAGCTCAATCCAAAAAATAAAGTAACCGTTTTACAAACGACGAATTATCCTGAAGCCGATCATGTTGAGATTACTATCCAGCCTGAAAAGCCGGAGAATTTTACATTGGCCTTGCGTATTCCGGCGTGGAGCAATCAAACTTCGGTCTCGGTAAATGGAATTCCGGCAGAAGGAGTTAAATCAGGAAATTATTTCCGGATTAACCGTGAATGGAAGAAAGACGACAAAGTGGTTCTGAAATTGGATTTGAGCGGACGATTGATCACACTCAACGGGTTTCAGGCGATTATGCGTGGTCCGGTTTTGCTGGCGCGCGATTCGCGTTTTGGCGATGGTTTTGTGGATGAAGCAGCTGTAATTCAAAACAAGGACAATCATGTAGACTTGGTTCCCACAGCCAAGAAGCCTGATCACATATGGATGTCGTTTACTGCTCCGCTGGTTTTGGGAACCGACCTGGAAGGCGAGGGCCGCAACGCGAAACAGGTTCGTTTCTGCGATTTCGCTTCGGCAGGAAATACCTGGACTTACGAATCGCGTTACCGGGTATGGATCAAACAAACTCTGAATGTGATGAATGCAGCGTATAAACCGTATTAGTTTCTGGTTGTTCTTTCAGTAAATAATTAGCAAAAGCAATATGGATAAGGAAGCCGTTTTTAAGAAACTTAAGTTTGGTATTGCTGAAAATAGCCTGGTTGTCAATGCTCCGGAAGAGTTTCTGGAAGCCTTGACGGGAGCTGTTTTTGATGCATATCCGGACGAATCTAAACTTGGGAAATACGATTTTGTACAAGTTTTTGCTTCGTCACAAGCAGAAATGGAAGAGCTGATTAAAAGCGTAGCTAAAGCCGGTAAGTACGATTGTCTGTTTTGGGCTTGCTACCCGAAAGGTTCAGGAAAAATAAAATACGACCTGAATCGGAATACGGTGTGGGATGCGCTTGGGTTAATCGGGTTGCGTCCGGTTACACAAGTCGCCATCGACGAAAAATGGAGCGCTTTACGTGGGCGCGATCCTGAGTTGGTCGGAAAATAAAACCTGAATAAAATGAAGAATATAGTCTTAACCTTAATAATAGCAATGAGTATGTCAAGTTCTTGTACCAGTCCGGCTGGACAAACAAACACTTCAGAAGCAAATAGCTGGAAAACTATTTTGTCTGAAGAATTGCCACTTTTAGGCCATCGTAATTGGATTCTGGTGGTCGATAAAGCGTTCCCGGCACAAAATGCTCCCGGAATTCATGTGGTAAATACAGGAGAAGAACTTTTGCCTGTTTTGAAATTCACACTCGATCAAATTGCGCAATCGACCCACATTAAACCAATTATTTATACCGATCAGGAATTAAATTTCATTACTCCTGAAATGGAATCGCGAATTGAACCCTTTAAAAATTCGCTGAAAGAAACACTTCACGGTGCCAATGCTCAGACGATTTTGCATGAGTCGGTTTTTTCGCAGATCGATGAAGCCTCCAAGCTTTTTAAGGTATTGGTTTTGAAAACGGAAGGCACCATCGCCTATTCATCTGTTTTTCTACAATTAGACTGTAAATACTGGACGGGCGAGAAAGAAAATGCATTGCGTCAGGCCATGAAGGAGAAACAATAACCACCAATTTCGTTCAATGAGATTTCAAAAAATAACCATCATCGATTCCTGTGGACTGACCTCTCCGGTATTGGAGCAAATTGCCCGGCTTTCCAAAGAACCGATTATCATATACAATGATTTTCCGGACAGCGATACCGAAATCCTGAATCGGATTGCCGATTCGGATTGCGCATTGGTAAGCTGGCATACCAAAGTAAATGCAGAAGTAATCAAAGCCGCACCGAACCTGAAATATATTGGCATGTGTTGCAGTTTATACGACGAGAAAGCTGCGAACGTGGACATTGCGCAGGCTCGCCGACAGAATATTGTTGTAAGAGGAGTGCGCGATTATGGTGACGACGGAACGCTCGAATTCATTTTTGCCGAGCTGATTTATCTGATGAAAGGACTTGGGAGCCGCAAGTGGCAAGCCGAAAATCGTGAATTGCGAGGAAAAACCATGGGCATAATCGGAATGGGAACTTTGGGAACGATGGTTGCCCGTACGGCCCAACATTTCGGAATGAACGTGTTTTACTTTAACCGAAGCCGAAAGCCGGAACTGGAAGCTGAAGGTTTTGGCTTTTTGCCATTGAACGAATTGCTGGCGACCTGTGATGTAATCAGCACGCATTTGCCCAAAAATTCAAACGTAATGGGCGAAGTTGAGTTTAGGAATAAAAAGCCAAATTCAATTTTGGTGAATACTTCCATTGGTCTCACTTTCGATAAAGATGCCTTTCTTACCTGGCTTTCCGCAGACCCAACTTCATTCGCTATTTTCGATGGCCCGGGAGTGGGTGAGCATTCCGAAGAGTTTTCGAAATATCCGAATGTTATTATTTCCGATCGGTCTTCAGGATTTACATTGGAAGCGCAATCGCGGCTTTCAGAAAAAGTGCTGGCCATTATGCAAGGTTTTCTGGCTGATAGGCAGTGATCCGATCAGCTTTCCGGACTTCCCAGGCACATCGCCCGAAATTGGGTAGGTGTTTGACCGGTTTGTTTCCTGAATTGGGTTGAGAAATAATCGATTGATTCGAACCCCAGGCCAATCGCGATTTCCTTGATGGTTTTATTGGATACTGACAGCATTTCCTTTGCCTTCTGAATTTTCAACCGAACAATGTATTGAGCAGGGGCTAATCCGGTATATTGCCTGAACATTCGGCGAAACCAGGTGTAACTCATATTTAGTGAAGCTGCAATTTCTTCCGGAGAAAGTGGTGTGTTTATTTTTTCGCGGATAATCAACCTCGCCTTGTCGATTTTGTCAAGCACTTCTTTATCCCGCCAATTTTTGTCTTTCTCACGAAAAAGCAGGTAAGCTACCAAATGAATCAAAATGCCTGATAACAATTGCTGGTATCCAGGGCGTTCGCCGTTGCTGACATCCAGAATTTTTCGGTACAACCCGACCATTTCTTCGTCGTATCCGATTTTAATCAACTGATTCAGGGTACTCAGATTTTCGGTACCCAAGCCGCTGAAACCAACCCAATAACTTTCCCATCCGGTCGCTTCATCCGGACGGTAAGTATGCCACTCGCCCGGTTTCAGTACAATGACAGTTCCTTCGTGTATGTCGCACAGTTGGATTTGTTTGGAGGCAAACTGCCCGCTTCCTCTGGTAATGTAAACCAGCTGAAACTCCTGAAGTACCCGCCCGCGTTCGAAACTGAAACTGTATTCTTGTGGATGAACTGTTGAAGGATAAGACGAATGAGCCGGAATAGATTCAAATCCGATGGTATTTACCTTGGTGTTCCAGAGGTTATTTTCGATAGATGTCATGTATCTGACTTCGGCATTTCGGGTATGTTGCATAATAGGTTTTGAGTGTCAAAATTTAAAGTCTTTCGGTCAAATCTGAAACACGAAGTTGGCTAATATATTAATATATTGCACAATCAGCAAATTAAACAGAAGCAATATTCTGTGTCAAATTTACTGATGGCCAACTAAACCAATAAAACCAAACAATCATGAACCGCTATTCTCTCCTGATTTTTATCCTGATCATTGCTTTCTGTTCTTGCATGGCACCCGAAAGCGTGCGTCTTTCGGTGAAAAATCTGAAATGTATACTGAATGAAAACCCTGCCACCCGGGAAATGGATGCTTTTTTAAGCTGGCAAATCAGTTCTGAACATCGGAATCAGTTGCAGTCAGCTTACCAGATTGTGGTGGCCGGAAATCCGGATGACCTGAAAACTTCAAAGAATATACTTTGGGACTCCGGAAAAATAAATTCAGACAAATCAGCTCTTGTTTTAGCCGATGGGTTGAAATTAAAATCGGCCCAAACGTATTTCTGGAAAGTGAAAGTTTGGAATCAGGATGGAAAAGAAACTGAATGGAGCGAGCCGGCAAGTATAAAAACCGGATTATTTTCGGAGTCTGATTGGGCTGGAGCCAAATGGATTGGGTACAAAGATTTGTCCGCTGCAAAAAGAGTGGTTCCTGGAGTGCACGGTAATGGCGATAAATTGGGAGATAAATGCGTTGACCGGCCTGTTGTTCCCTTGTTTCGAAAAGAGTTTGAAGTTTCAGAAAATATGGAATCAGCCACCTTGTACATCAGCGGATTGGGTCAATATGAGGCTTCCATTAACGGCGAAAAAGTTGGCAAGGCGTTTTTAACTCCGGGTTGGACCAATTACAACAAAACTGTTTTCTACAATACATACGATGTTACTTCCATGGTTAAATTCGGCAAAAATACGGTTGGAACTATTGTCGGGAATGGTTTTTACAACATCAACCGCGAGAGGTATCGCAAATTGGTGATTGCTTACGGCGAACCCAAACTAATTGCTCAATTGCGAATCAGGTATAAAGATGGTTCTGAAAAAATCGTGGTTTCCGGAGCTGATTGGAAAGCATCTCCGTCGCCAATTACGTTCACCAGTATTTACGGTGGCGAAGACTACGATGCACGTTTGGAGCAAGCCGGTTGGAATCAGGCCAATTTCAACGATCAGGCCTGGCAACAGGCGGTTTTGGTCACTCCTCCCTCCGGAAAATTAACTGAAGAAAAAGACTATCCGCTCGAAATCAAGGATACCTTTTCAGCAAAGACCATTAAAAAACTGAGCGATGGAGCTTATCTCTACGATTTTGCCGAAAATGCTTCTGGAATAGTGGAGATTAAAGTACAAGGCAAGAAAGGACAGGAAATTAAATTGACTCCATCGGAATTAATCACCAAAGACGGGCAGCCTAACCAGTCGGCAACCGGCTCACCCAATTATTTTTCATACATCCTGAAAGGCGAGGGAGTTGAAATATGGAATCCCCGTTTTACATACACCGGGTTACGCTATGTGAAAGTGGAAGGCGCTGTTCCTGCATCAGAAAAAGCCACGGCTGATGCTGCACAGCTAGTCGACATGAAATTGTTGCACAACCGGAATTCAACACCCCAAGCTGGAACCTTTTCATGTTCAAACGAATTGTTTAACCGTACGTTCGAGCTCATTAATTGGGGAATAAAAAGCAACCTGCAAAGTGTGCTGACCGATTGCCCGCACCGTGAAAAGCTGGGTTGGCTAGAACAGACTTTCCTGATGGGCAGCTCAGTTCATTTTAATTTCGACTTGTATCAATTGTACAGCAAACAGGTGAAGGACATGATAGAATCCCAACTTGATAATGGTCTGGTTCCTGATATTGCTCCCGAATATGTGACTTTTGATGGTGGGTTCCGTGATTCGCCTGAATGGGGGAGCGCCGCCGTTATTCTGCCCTGGATGATTTATCAATGGTACGGCGATGCATCGGTGATGGAAAAGGCCTGGCCGATGATGGTTCGCTACGTCGATTATCTGAAAAGAAAATCAGATAACCAGATTTTATCGCACGGATTGGGAGACTGGTTCGATCTTGGACCCAAACAACCCGGGGAAGCGCAACTCACACCCAAATCGCTCACCGCAACTGCCATTTATTATTACGACTTGAAACTACTGACTGAAATGGCAAGTATTCTCAATAAAAACGACGAATATAACCGTCTTGTTGACTGGGCCAATGAGGTTAAAACAGCATTCAATACCCGGTTTTTTAATCCTGAAACCGGAGTGATTTCAACCGGAAGTCAGACGGCAATGTCAATGCCTTTGTGTGTCGGATTGATTGATGATCAAATTCAGGCCAAAGTACTGCAGAATCTTGAAGATTCGATACGTGCCCAAGGGAAACCACTCACCGCCGGCGATGTTGGATTTCATTATTTGGTTGAGGCCTTAACCAATGGCGGAAAATCACAACTGCTTTATGAAATGAATGCCCGCGACGACGTTCCCGGATATGGTTTTCAACTGAAAAAAGGCGCCACCGCATTGACCGAATCATGGCCGGCATTGGAGAATGTTTCGAACAATCACCTGATGCTCGGTCATTTAATGGATTGGTTTTACAGCGGATTGGGAGGAATCAGCCAGAGCAAAACTTCGGTGGCATATAAGGAAGTGGTGATTAAGCCCGAAATGGTTGGAGATCTCACCTGGGTAAAAACAAGCTATCAATCGCCTTACGGAGAAATCCGTTCCGACTGGGAAAAATCAGGAACCACCATAAAAATGAATGTAACCATACCAGCCAACTCAACAGCATTGGTCTATATTCCCATCGTTGCCGGATCGGTAATTAAAGAAGGTGGAAACGATATTTCAACCGTAAAGGAAATTGAAGTGATCGCCGAAGAAAACGGACGAAAAATCCTGAAAGTCGGATCGGGTACTTTCCAATTTACATCAGGTATTTAACCTAAACGAACGAAACTTATAGCGATGAAACGAATAGTATTTATTTTGCCGATTCTGGCCTTCCTGACAATCATTCTTTCCTGCCAGTCTGATCGTTCCAAAGTGTCGGACAAGGATTTGGAAAGTGGATTTATCACTCCGCCCGATTCGATACAAACCGGCGTTTACTGGTACTGGATATCCGATAATGTTTCCAAGGAGGGAGTTGTAAAAGACCTGCAATCGATGAAAAAGGCCGGGATCAACCGGGCATTCATTGGAAATATCGGTTTAAGCGATATTCCTTACGGAAAGGTCAAAATGTTGAGCGAAGAATGGTGGAAGATTCTGCATGTTGCACTGAAAACAGCCACCGAACTGAACATCGAAATCGGAATTTTCAATTCACCGGGATGGAGCCAGTCTGGTGGTCCGTGGATTAAAGCAGAAGAGGCCATGCGCTACCTCACTGCTTCCGAATTGCGCGTAAAAGGACCACAAAAACTGTCTCAAAAGCTGGAAAAACCCATCGACATTTTTCAGGATGTAAAAATTCTGGCCTGGCCTGTACCCAAAGATGATCAGTTGGTGCTGAACAAACAAAACGGAAAAATCAAATCATCCCCCAAAACTGCTGATCTGGCAAGCATTTGGGATGGAAATAAAAAAACGGGAATCAACCTGACCGAGGGCGTGGAATATGTCATCGATTTAGAAGCAACCCAACCGTTTATGGCGCGTAGTCTTTCGGTTCGCCCAACAGAACAGCGGATGCTTGCCAATGCAAGTTTTCAGGTGAAAGAGGCGGGCGGTGAATTTCGTACTTTGTCCGAATTCCAGATTAACCGCACCAATCCTGCCCTGAATGTGGGATTTGACCCATACGCGGCTGTGATGGTTTCGTTTCCGGCAACAACGGCAACCAGCTTCCGCCTGATCATTAAAAATACCAAAGCTGGTGGTGGTTTGGCCGAAGTAGTTCTTTCATCTGCTCCGCGAGTTGAACGGTTCAGCGAAAAAACCTTGGCTAAAATGCATCCTACTCCGCTACCTTACTGGAAAGATTATCAGTGGCCCGCACAGCCTGAAGTGGATGATCAATCGACGGTTATTGATGGGTCAAAAGTGATCGACATTACGCAATATCTGGCAGCTGACGGAACTTTGACCTGGGACGTTCCTGAAGGCGATTGGGTTATTTCGCGCACCGGAATGACACCGACCGGAACAGTGAATAGTCCGGCATCGCCCGAAGCAACCGGTTACGAGGTGGACAAGATGAGTAAAGTTCACGCCGAAAAGCATTTCTATGGTCACATGGGTGAAATCCTGAAACGTATTCCTGAAGCCGACCGGAAGAGTTTTAAAGTGGTTGTTCAGGATAGTTACGAAACCGGTGGACAAAACTTTACCGATGGATTTTTTGAAGAATTCAAGCAAAGATACGGGTACGATCCAACTCCATACCTCCCGGTTTATCAGGGATTGGTCGTGAATAGTCAGCAGGAATCTGATCGTTTTTTGTGGGATATGCGCCGGATGGTAGCCGATAAAGTGGCTTACGATTATGTGGGTGGACTGCGAGAAGTGAGCCACAAGCACGGTATGAAAACGTGGCTCGAAAACTACGGTCACTGGGGCTTTCCTGGTGAATTTTTGCAATACGGTGGACAGTCGGACGAAATTAGCGGCGAGTTTTGGAGCGAAGGTGAGCTGGGCGATATCGAAAACCGGGCGGCCACTTCATGCGGACATATTTATGGGAAAAACAAAATTTCGGCAGAATCAAATACCTGCTCCGGAAGGCCTTTCAGCCGTTATCCCGGAACCATCAAACAGCGCGGCGACCGCTTTTTTGCCGAAGGAATTAATAACACGCTGTTACACGTTTATATCACGCAACCTTACGACGATAAACTTCCGGGAATGAACGCCTGGTTCGGGAACGAGTTTAACCGCAACAACACCTGGTTTTCGCAGATGGATGTTTATACGCAATACCTGAAACGCACGAATTTCATGCTTCAGCAGGGACTGAATGTGGCCGATGTGGCTTATTTTATCGGCGAAGATGCACCCAAAATGACGGGTGTCGCCGATCCCGCACTGCCTGTTGGTTACCAGTTCGATTACATGAATGCCGAGGTGATTGAAAAATACATGACGGTAAAAGACGGACTGATTACTTTGCCACATGGAACTCAATACCGGATCATGGTTTTACCTAAACTGGAAACCATGCGCCCTGAAGTGCTTGCCAAAATCAAACAATTGGTTAACGAGGGTGCGGTTATTTTAGGGCCTGCTCCAAAACGCTCGCCCAGTTTGCAAAACCAACCGTCAGCCGACCAACATATTCAGCAGATGGCCGCTGAACTTTGGGGCAATGTGGATGGGGTGAATGTTAAATCCCGAAAAGTCGGCAAGGGGATGATCATGAATGGCCTCGAAATGAAAGAAGCCTTTGCCCTGATCAATTGCGTGCCCGATTGTCAGTTGCCTGATGATAAGTCGATTCATTATGGGCACCGGACATTGGGCGACCGTGAAATCTATTTCGTAACCAATCAGACTGCGGAAGTCAAAACCGTAACTCCTGAATTCAGGGTAAAAGGAAAACAACCCGAACTTTGGGAAGCCACCACCGGAAACATCCGCAGCCTTCCGGCATACATACAGTACGAAAATACAACCGCAGTTCCCCTGAAGTTGGAGCCTTATGAAAGTGTGTTTGTGGTTTTCCGAAGATCTGTCGGAAAGTCTTCCTTAGAAAATATTGAAGCCAATTATCCAAACCCGACTTTGTTGACGGATTTGAAAGGCCCCTGGACTGTTCAGTTTGACCCGAAGCAAAGAGGACCAGAACAACCTGTGGTTTTCGAAAAGCTTACTGACTGGACAACTTCAATTGACGAACGAATCAAATATTATTCAGGAACAGCAATTTATACACACAAATTTAAGTTGGAGAAATTGCCTTCCGGAGAAAATGTGATCATTAATCTGGGGAGTTTCACGGCTATGGCAAAAGTTAGAGTTAATGGATCGTATGCGGGTGGAATCTGGACCAAACCTTACCAGCTGGACATTACAAAACTGGTTAAAGAAGGAGAGAACGAACTACAGGTAGAAGTGGTGAATACCTGGGTAAACCGCTTGATTGGCGATAGTAAATTGCCCGTTGATCAGCGCCCAACTTGGTGCCCGGTTAGTCCGTTCAAACCAGAAAACCCACTGCAACCTTCCGGCCTGTTTGGGCCGGTTCAGGTGTTGAGTGTGAAATATTAGACATCCTAAAAAGCCTCACCCCCAGCTCCTCTCCGGGGGAGAGGGGAGCAGGACAATGGTTGCGAAAGGCAAATCGTTCAAATTGAAAACATTGAGAATGTGCACAACCCAAAAGTCCCCTGTTTGGGGGATTTTGGGGGCAAAACAATGATTATATGAAAAGTTTAAAAGTTATTATTGCTATTCTTTTACTGATTCCTGCATTTCTTTTTGCCCAAAAGAAAGACAGCAAAATCACAGTTGCAGCTTATTATTTCCCTAACTACCATACCGATGATGCCCGAAACATACAAAACAAAGGTGCCGGCTGGTCGGAATGGGAACTGGTAAAAGCCGCTCAACCACGGTTTCCGGGCCACGATCAGCCCAAAATTCCATTGTGGGGCTTTACCGATGAAAAGGACCCGAAAGTGATGGAGCAAAAGATTCAGGCGGCTTCGGATTATGGCATCGATTGTTTCATTTTCGACTGGTACATGTACGAAGATGGGCCTTTCCTGAATCGCTGCATCGACGAAGGTTTTCTGAAATCGAAGAATGTAAATAAAATCAAATTTGCATTCATGTGGGCTAACCACGATTGGGTGGAGATCCATCCATACACGCGGGGAACCAAACAAAAACTGCTCTATCCGGGGAAAGTTTCGCCTGAGAGGTTCGAAGTAATCGGAGATGAGTTGATCGCAAATTATTTTAGCAAGCCCAATTACTGGAAGATTGACGGCAAACCTTACTTTTCAATTTACGACATTCAGAAATTCATTGAAGGGTTTGGAAGTGTTGAAGCCACCAAAGTAGCCATGGAACGACTGAATAAAAAAGCAATTGCTGCCGGATTAAAAGGGATTCACTGGAATATGGTGGCCTGGGGACGCCCCATTTTACCTGTTGAAAAAGTTCCGGCCAATGTTCCCGACCTGATGAAATTACTGGGTTTCGACTCGGCGACTTCCTATGTGTGGATCCATCATGCCACATTGCCCGATCGCCAAACCGATTACAACCAGGTACGCGATCAATACATGAAACATTGGGACAAAGCCAAAACCGAATATCCAATTCCATATTTCCCCAACGTTTCGATGGGTTGGGATTCGAGTCCGCGCTGCGATTTGAAATCGGAATGGGGAAACTACGGCTATCCGTTTATGAATATTATCGGGAATAATACGCCTGAAAACTTTCAAAAAGCTTTGCAGATGACTAAAGATAAATTGCTGGCAGATCCAAACGGGCCGCGAATCCTGAACATCAACTGCTGGAACGAATGGACCGAAGGAAGCTACCTGGAACCCGATACCAAAAATAAATTTGGCTATCTGGAGGCTGTCAAAAGTGTCTTCAAAAAGTAAAACTCTGATTATGAATCGATATAAAATAATACTTCCTGTTTTGCTGGCAATTGCCAGTCTTACGTTCGTCTGTTTTAATTCTCCTTCAGGAGATGAAACAAATATTGAGAAACTGAAAGCTGATTTCCGGAATCCTCCTGACGCGGCACGCCCGGGTGTTTACTGGTATTTTATGGATGGAAATATGTCAAAGGAAGCCATGACCGCCGATCTGGAATCGATGAAAAAGGTTGGTATCGGCAATCTCGTTTTTCTTGAAGTGAATGTCGGTGTTCCGCGCGGTCCGGTTGACTTTTTAAGTGAGCAGTGGCAGGATTTATTCAAACATGCGGTTCGTGAAGCTGAACGTTTGGGTATTGCCATTACACTCGGTGTTGGTCCAGGATGGTCAGGAAGTGGTGGCCCGTGGGTTTCAGGAAAAGAATCGATGCAGCATTTGGTCTCCAGTACTATTCAGGTTTCAGGAGGTGAAAACAAGCCGATAGTTTTGCCAAAGCCGGCTCCTAAAAAGCCTTATTTTGGCGAAGGAAGTTTTACCGATGAACTCAAAGTTCGCTGGAACGATTATTATGAAGATGTTGCCGTGCTGGCATTTCCGACGCCTCAGAGCGATCTTAAAATTGAAGACATTGACGAAAAGGCACTTTATTACCGGGCACCCTATACTTCAGTAAAGGATGTGAAACAGTTTCTGCCCACAAAAGCCAACTATCAGGAACCACAGAAAGATGCGGTTATAGCAAAAACTGAAATCATTGATGTTACCCGTTTCCTGAAACCGGATGGATCGCTCGATTGGAAGGTTCCGGCAGGAAAGTGGACCATTATGCGTTTGGGAAGCCGGAATAATGGTGCGGTAACTCGTCCGGCACCCGCGCCAGGCTTGGGTTTCGAAGCCGATAAAATGGATACCACAGCCATCAATGCGCATATGGAAAATTTCACCGGAAAGCTGTTTAAAAAGATTGGCATTCCGGATAAAAATCTTCAGGGAGGCCTGAAAATGCTGCACATGGATAGCTGGGAAATGGGCGCGCAGAACTGGACTCCGCGGTTCCGTGAAGAATTCAAAAAAAGAAGAGGCTACGATCCGCTGCCGTTTTATCCGGTTTATTCAGGATTGGTAGTCGAAAGTCTGGAGAAAAGTGAGCGCTTTTTATGGGATTTGCGGCAAACCGGAATGGAATTGGTGATAGAAAACCATGCCCTGCACCTGAAAAAGTACGGTCAAAAGTATAATCTGGGTTTTTCCATCGAACCTTACGATATGAATCCGACAGCCGATATGGAATTGGGTGCTTTGGCTGATGTGCCGATGTGCGAATTCTGGAGCAAGGATTATGGGTTTAATTCGTCGTTTAGTTGCATTCAGGCGGCTTCCATTGCACATGTCAATGGTCAGGATGTTGTCGCTGCTGAAGCTTTTACCGCACACAAAGAAGACTGGAAGCAAAATCCGGGATCAATGAAAAATCAGGGTGACTGGGCTTTTGCTGCCGGAATCAACCGATTCGTTTATCACACCTTCCAACATCAGTATCTCAACGATGACCTGAAACCCGGAATGACCATGGGACCGTATGGCGTTCATTGGGATCGCAGCCAGACCTGGTGGCCAATGGCTGACGGATACCACAAGTATATCACCCGCTGTTCGTATATTCTGCGCCAGGGCCGAACAGAAGCCGATATTCTTTACCTGACTCCGGAAGGCGCTCCGCATGTATTTCGGGCACCGTCATCTGCATTAACCGGCGACGAAGTACTTCCTGACCGGAAAGGCTACAACTTCGACGGATGTTCACCTTCGCAATTGAAAACTGCGACTGTAAAAGATAACCGGATTGTTTTTCCGGGTGGAGCAACTTATCGCTTGCTGGTTTTACCTGCCGTGGAAACCATGACACCTGAATTACTGGACAAAATTGAATCGTTGGTAAAAGCCGGAGCTGTTGCGATTGGAAATCCTCCACGAAAATCGCCAAGTCTGGTGAATTTTCCCGAATGTGATCGGTTGGTTGCTTCAAAAGCAGAATCAATTTGGGGCAAAACTGATATTCCTTCAACGATCACAGAACTTCGGCTTGGAAAAGGAAAAATATATTGGGGAGGAGAACTCTCCAACATCAAACTGCCAGAACTTTATCCGAACTACGATCGAACATCAGAATTGCTGAAAAGGATGGGAGTACAGCAGGATTTTGAATCGAAGGGACCAGCGCGTTATACTCACCGCACACAGAAAGATTTGGATATTTATTTTGTCTCCAACACGACCAAAGAAGTAGTAACCGCTCTTTGCACGTTTCGGGTGAACAAGGGAACTCCCGAATTGTGGGATCCACAGACTGGTGAAACCCGATTGCTTCCTGATTATAAACTGGAGAATGATCGGATGCAAATACCTCTTCAGTTTGATTCCTACCAAAGCTATTTTATTGTCTTCAACAGAAATAAAAAGGAGGAAACAGCCAAACTTAAATCAGAAAAAAACTTCCCCGATTCAAAAGTTTTGACTGAAGTCAGTGGTCCATGGAAGGTTTCATTCAATCCGAAATGGGGTGGTCCCGCAAGCATCAGTTTTTACCAACTTACCGACTGGACGACCCGACCGGAAGATGGAATTAAATACTATTCAGGAATAGCTACTTATAAACAAACGATCAATCTTCCTGAAAATACACTTGCCGATAAAAAGGCTGATATTTTCCTTGATCTCGGAGAGGTGTACAATCTGGCTCGTGTGCATGTTAACGGAAAGGATATGGGTGTGATCTGGACGGCACCATATCAGGCGAAAATTTCGGATGCGCTTGTCCCGGGCGAAAACCAGATCGACATTGAAGTGGCGAACCTCTGGCCAAACCGCTTGATCGGCGATGAGCAAAAACCCGACGACGGAATTAAAGATCGCCATTGGCCGGAATGGCTTGTAAAGAATCAACCACGCACTTCCGGTCGGTATACTTTTACCACCGGAAAGTTCTACAAAAAAGATTCTGAATTATTGAAATCCGGACTGATTGGACCTGTAAGGATAATTGTAAAATAAAAGCCTCATCCCCGACCCTTCTCCGAGGGAGAAGGGAGTTGATTAGCAAATATTTGGAAGGAATATTCATTGAAAAGAAATTGTTGTGAATATTTAAGCCTAAAGAGTCCCCCGTTTGGGGGATATAGGGGGCATAAAAAAACAAATTAAAAACATACCATATGACTAAGGTTGGATTATTTGGAATTGGCCTCGATACTTATTGGGCACAGTTCGAAGGATTGCTCGACAATCTGAAAAAATATCAGGAAGAAATCAGAACCAGAATTGCTGGATTTGGCGTTGAGGTTGCCGATGCCGGGATGGTGGATAACCCGGTAAAAGCCCGCGAGGCTGCCGATTATCTGAAATCACAGGATGTGGAAATCGTCTTTCTGTATGTTTCGACTTATGCTCTTTCATCAACAGTTTTGCCGGTAGCGCAAAAGCTGAAAGTCCCGGTGGTGATTCTGAATCTTCAGCCCGTTGCTGAATTGGATTACGTAGCTTTTAACAAACTGGGTGACCGTGGTAAAATGACCGGTGTTTGGCTCGAACATTGTCAGGCCTGCTCGGTTCCAGAAATTGCCAGCGTATTTAACCGCTCCGGAATTCAGTACGATTTTGTGACCGGATATCTCCAGGACGAAGAAGCTTGGCGAGAAATTGAAGCCTGGACAGAAGCAGCGCGTGTGGCTGCTGCTCTGCGAAACAATCGGCTGGGTGTGTTGGGGCATTATTACGGTGGAATGCTTGACGTTTATACCGACCTGACCAAACAATCGGCCACATTTGGTACACACATCGAACTGCTCGAAATGTGCGAATTGAAAAAATATCGCGACGAAGTGACTGATGCCGAAGTGCAGTCCAAAATTCAGGAGTTTCATAAAGCTTTTGATGTGGCTGCGGAATGCGAAGCTGCGGAAATTGAGCGGGCAGCGCGGACTTCACTGGCATTGGACAAGCTGGTAAATATCCGCAATCTGGGTTCTATGGCTTACTACTACGAAGGCGAATCGGGTAATGAATATGAAAATATTGTCACTTCGGTAATTGCCGGAAACACCTTGCTAACAGGCAAAAACATACCGGTTGCCGGTGAGTGCGAAGTAAAAAATGCACAGGCCATGAAGATCATGGCTGAATTTGGTGCCGGAGGTTCATTTTCTGAATTTTACCTGATGGATTTTAAAGATGATGTGGTGATGTTGGGTCATGATGGACCTGCACATTTTGCCATTGCCGAAGGAAAGGTAAAACTGGTTCCACTTCCCATTTATCATGGAAAACCGGGGAAGGATTGTCGATTCAGATGAGCGTCAAACACGGACCTGTTACACTGCTTTCGGTGGTTGAAGGTAAAGACGGAATTTTTCTGCTTGTTGCTGAAGGTGATTCGGTTGCCGGACCAGTACTCGAAATCGGGAACACCAACAGCCGCTACCGTTTTTCAATAGGAGCCAAACGTTTTATGAATGAATGGTCGAAACAAGGCCCTGCTCACCATTGTGCCATTGGCGTAGGGCATATCTCAGATAAAATTCAGAAATTAGGACAAATATTGGGTATTGAAGTGGTGAAGATTTGTTGATCAAAAATAACTGGATGTATGAAAAAGATAATCTTGTTAATCGTGTTCGGCCTTTTTGTTTTTTTGCTCAAAGCACAGCAAAAAACTTCCGAATGGCCTGTTCTGAAGCACTACGATCAGCAACACCTGCTCAATATTGCACTTCCGTTGGGAGGGATCGGAACAGGTACAGTCTCTCTGGGCGGTCGTGGTGAACTGCGCGATTGGCAGATCATGAACCGTCCGGGAATCAAGTTTAACACAGTTACCAAGGGAAACAATGCGCCTTTCTTTGCAGTTTACGTAAAATCTCCCAACAAAGAAGCTATGACCAAGGCATTGATTGGTCCGCTTCATCCGAGCGAGTACCAGCACTATGAAGGACGACCGGTAAATCACCACGGGATGCCTCGTTTTTCAGGTGCTTCATTCGATGCAGCTTATCCTTTTGGACAGGTAAATCTCAACGATGATGTGCTTCCGGTTTCGGTAAAAATTAAGGGCTTCAACCCTTTAATTCCCGGAAACAGCAATGCTTCGGGGATCCCGATTGCCGTTTTGCAATACGAAGTGACGAACAAAACCGATCAACCACTTGAAGTGGCTGTGTGTGGAATTCTGCGAAATTTCATCGGAATGGATGGAAGCAAGACCCGGCGCGACTGGAAAGGTGATTTCATTCCTCAGGGCGCAAAAAGCAACATCAATACTTACCTCGAAAATACCCGAATAAAGGGAATTTACATGACCAGCGATGGAGTTGACAAGACTGATCCTGCTTGGGGAACTATTGCATTAACAACTCCTGATCGGGAACAGGTAACTTATCGCCGTTCTTCAACCCGGAATGACTGGGAAAATGCAACCCTCGATTTTTGGGATGATTTTAGTGCTGATGGTTTGCTTACCGACAAGGATCAACTTGTGGATGATAACCCAATGGCTTCGCTGGCCGTTAAGAGAAGCATTCCTGCCCGATCGGCTCAAACTTATACTTTTTACATCACCTGGCACTTCCCGAATCGCAAAGACTGGAATGGAAAACAAACGGTAGGCAATTATTACACAACTCAATATGCCAATGCATGGAATGTTGCTGAAAAAGAGGTAGAAAACTTAGCTGATTATGAGGCGCAAACACTGAAGTTTGTCAATGCTTTTCTGAATACAACGGTTCCGGAAGTGGTAAAAGAAGCAGCGCTGTTTAATCTTTCAACTTTGCGTTCGCAAACAGTATTCCGTATTGCTGATGGCCACATGTTGGGCTGGGAGGGTGTGATGGATGAATTTGGATCATGTGCAGGAAGCTGCACACATGTTTGGAACTACGAAACAGCTACATCGTTTCTGTTTGGTGATTTGGCCCGTTCGATGCGCGATGTTGAATTTACATACGGAACAAAAGAAAATGGGAAAATGCGCAATAGGGTAGAACTTCCGTTGGAATTGAATGCTTCAACTGATCATGTTGCTGCTGCTGATGGGCAGATGGGAACGATCATGCGTTTCTATCGCGACTGGATGCTTTCAGGAGATATGGAATTCCTGAAAAAATACTGGCCTAAAGTAAAAGCTGCCATGTCATACGCATGGATCGCGCATGGATGGGATGGCAATCAGGATGGAGTGGAAGAGGGCGAGCAACACAACACAATGGACGTGAACTACTATGGGCCAAATCCGCAAATGCAGTTCTGGTATTTTGGGGCATTGAGGGCCAGTTCTAAAATGGCCACTGCCATGAATGACAAGGCTTTTGCAAAAAAATGTGACGAGATTTTTGCCAAAGGAAGCACTTGGGTTGATCAACATTTGTTCAACGGACAATATTACGAGCATAAGATTACTAATCCTGAAACTTTCGAATACCTGAACATGAGCGATCCTAATGTTCAGGTGCCAGCATATCAGCTTGGCTCAGGTTGTTTGGTAGATCAGCTGGTGGGGCAGTATATGGCACATGTATGTGGATTGGGCTATCTGGCCAGCAAAGAAAACATACAAACTGCCCTGAGAACGGTGATGAAAAATAATTTTATGGAGCGTTTCGATAATACCTTCAACAACATGCGTTCGTACGTGATGGATAAAGAATCCGGATTGATTATGGCCAGCTGGCCAAATGGACGATTAAAAGTTCCTTTCCCTTATTTTGCTGAATCTATGTCGGGTTTCGAATATGCTGCAGCCATTGGGATGTTGCAGGAAGGACAAACCGATGCCGGATTAAAATGCATCAAAGCTATTCGTGACCGCTTCGATGGCGAAAAGCGAAATCCGTTTGACGAACCCGAATGCGGACACCATTATGCACGCGCAATGGCAGCTTGGTCAGCTCCGATGGCCTTCAGTAAATTCCAGTATTTTGGTCCGGAGAAAGCCATAAGCTTTACTTCTGTCTCCGGAAATTATTTCTGGAGCAATGGATCGGCTTGGGGAACTTGCCGTATTGAAGGAAATACAGCTGAATTAATTGTACTTAGTGGCTCACTGAAATTAAATAGGTTCACCATTGAGGGCATTGGCAGCAAAAAATTGAAAGAGGTGACAGTTACTGAAGGAAGTAGCTTGAAAGTAGAGATCATCTAGTTGGCTCATCCCCAAGCCTTCTCTGGAATAAAGGGACTTAGGGAGCAATTAAAAAATAAACCAATAACTAAATACGCTTAACCATGAAAAGAAAAATTACAGTAATCTCCGGATTAGTTGTGTTGATCGCACTAATTTTGGCCTGCACACCAAAGCAGCCGAAGGATGGAATAAACACTTCTTCAGAACTGAAGCAGCTGCTGGCTGATCCTCCTTCGGAATACCGGAGTGCACCACTTTGGGACTGGAACGAACAGATTTCAGAAGAAGGAATCGATTTCCAGATGAAAGAATTTAAGAAAGCCGGAATTGGCGGTGTATTTGTGCATCCGCGTCCGGGTTTGCTGACTGAATACCTTTCCGAAGACTGGTTTCACCTGTTCGATTACACCGTTCAGAAAGGCAAGGAACTGGGCATGGAAGTCTGGATTTACGATGAAAACTCTTATCCTTCAGGCTTTGCAGGTGGGCATGTTCCGGCAGAAATGCCCGATTCGTACAAACATGGCACCGGCCTGAGTATGGAAGTTCAGCAGCAACTGAATGTAGTGGTTTCGGATACTTTGGAGGTTGTGCTTAAAAAGACCGATGCCGGATTTGAAAACATTACCGCAACAGCAGATCAGGAAAAAGGGCAGCAAGGTACGTATTACATCTTCCGGAAAACTTATCCTGGTAAATCGCCCTGGTACGGTGGTTTTACCTACGTTGATCTGATTTATAAAGGCGTGACCGAAAAATTCATGGAACTCACCATGACCAAAGGCTATGAAAAGAACAAAGCCGATTTCGGACAAACCCTAAAAGGTATTTTTACCGATGAACCCAATCTGGAAGCGGCCCTGTCGAAAGGCTCCATGCTGCGCTGGACTCCTGATCTGTGGGATGCATTTCAGCAACGTTGGGGGTACGACCTGAAAGTGAATTTGCCTTCGCTGGCTGAAGAAACAGGCAATTGGAAGAAAGTGCGTCACGATTATTACGAATTGATTCTCGAACTTTTTGTTGATCGCTGGGCTAAACCGTGGAGCAAATATTGCGATGAAAATAACCTGAAATGGACCGGTCATTATTGGGAACACGGATGGCCAATACCGGGAGATGGAATCGATGAATCAGCTTTTTACATCTGGCATCAGCAGCCTGGTGTGGATATGTTGGGAAACCGACTGGATACGGCTGGGCTGGGCGGGCAATTCGGCAATGATCGCGCTGTGCGCGAGTTGCTGAGCGCTGCCAATCAGGCCGGAAGAAGACGCACCCTGAGCGAAACGTATGGAGGCGGTGGCTGGGAAATGAATTTCGAAACCCAGAAACGGCTGGTTGACTGGGAAGTGGTGATGGGGATAAATTTTGTCAATCAGCACTTGTCGTATTATTCGCTGAACGGTGTGCGCAAGTTCGATTATCCACCATCGTTTTCGTACCACGAACCCTGGTGGGAACATTACAAGCTAATGGGCGACTACATCGGTCGTATCTCCATGGCCATGTCTTCCGGCGAACAAATTAATAAAACTCTGGTACTTCAACCCAATACTACCGCATGGATGTATTTCTCGCGGAAAGATAAAAATGCGACAATCGAGAACATTAAAAATGGATTCAAGAATTTTGTTTACCGCATGGAGCAGCAGCATCTGGAATACGATTTGGGTTCGGAGAATGTGCTGAAGGTACTGGGTAGCGTTGACGATGAAATACTCCGGGTTGGCAAGCGCGACTATTCGCTTGTGGTAATTCCGGCAGAAATGGAGAATATCGATCAATCAACCTTCGGTTTGTTGCAGAAATATCTGGACAAGGGTGGAAAAGTGCTGTCTTTCCGGAAAGATATTCCGATGTTGGATGGCGAACCTTCTGGCGTAGTGAATGAATTAATCAGCAAATCAGGAGAACAGTGGATCGTTGCCGAAAAACTGACTGATGCCGCAGCATTGAAACTGCTTAACCGCGATGAATTTGCAATGAACGACCAAACCAGAAACGGCATGTTATACCACCAGCGCCGGATATTGGACGATGGTCAAATCTTGTTTGTGGTCAACTCGCATCCGAAGAAGAAAGCCTCGGCTGAAATTACGGTGGAAGGTAAATACGTTTCGAAACTCGATCTGATATCAGGAAAAATATTTAACTATCCGGCAAAGACGGCTGATGGCAAAGTATCATTCCATATCGATCTCGAACCGGTTGGAAGCACATTGTTTACCATTTCAGAAAAGAAACCCACAGAAGCTGAATATGTGTCGGTTACAGGAATAGAAGTGGTGCTCGAAAGTGCCGGAGCAGCAAAGGTAAAGCGCGAATCGGACAACGTTATGATGGTGAATTATCTCGATCTGAAAACAGCGAAGTCGGATAAAAAAGACGTCTATTTTATGAATGCGCTCATTGGCTTGTTCAACGAAAATGGCGTGGCAATGGGCAATCCGTGGCAACATAAAATTCAGTATAAAAAGACATATCTGGAACTTGATTCTCAGTTTAAGGCCGATTCGTGGTTCGAAGCGAGTTACCATTTCAACATCAATCCAAACCTGAATGCAGAAGTCCTAAAGTCGATACGTGCAGTGGTTGAGCGCCCCGAATTGTGGACGGTGAGCATCAACGGAAATGAAGTTTCGAAAACCGGGGGCAGCTACTGGATTGAGAAAAGCTTTCCGGAGTTTGCGGTTGGACAATTCCTCAAACCCGGTAAGAATACGCTGACATTGAAAGCCCCGCGGATGCATGTTTTGGTCGAAGTGATGCCTATCTATTTATTGGGTGATTTCATGGTGAAACCAGCTAAACAAGGATTTGAAATTACCGATGGAAACATCAGCGCTTTGGGTTCGTGGCGCGAAGCCGGCTTGCCATTCTACTCGCAGAAAGTGGCTTATTCAGAAAATTTCACTTTGACAAAAACTTCCGCAGCAAATTATAAAGTAAAACTGAATAAATGGAATGGTTCGCTGGCAGAAGTATGGGTAAATGGGGTTTCGGCAGGAGTGATTGCATGGCTGCCTAATGAGCTGGATGTGACTTCGATGCTGAACGATGGTTCGAATGAAATCACGGTAAAAGTAATAGGCAGTCTCAAAAATACCTTTGGCTTCTTTTACAAGGAAAATAAAGATTGGATTTTTGGTCCGCACTCGTGGAACGATGCACCAGCCAAAATGCCATCAGCCTCCGAATATTTCCTGATGGATTATGGGTTGATGGAACCGTTTAGCCTGGTTGAAGTAAAGTAACCTGCAAAACCGAAATAAGCATAACAAAACCGCTAGGGGCACTAAAGATTAAGTGCTTTTAGCGGTTTTGTTCAATGTAGGTTTTCCTTTCAGAAAACAGAAATCCTGGCGATGTTTCAATCTCACCGAAATAAAGCTAAACCTATCATTTCTTTTTGTTGTTACTTGTAATGTAGTCGGTTTGTTTGCAAAGTCATTATTCAGCAGCTTCGAATGGTCCAATCAATTTAAAAGGTACAAGTTGAAAAAGCGAATTAGTTTTTCAGGAAAAGGACAGAGGGCCGAGATTGGAGATATGACCATTCTATGCAGGGAAACATGGCGTAATAAAAGATTGAATTTTAGAAATAGATGGAATTTTTCATCTCAAAATACGTAAGAAACATGAAAATACTCGGATTTGCAGGAAGTAACAGTTCGAAGTCGATAAATAGGGAATTAGTAAGGTATGCAGCCTCGTTCTTTAACAACCACGACATTGAGATTCTTGATTTGAATGATTATGAGATGCCAATTTACAAGATGGATAGGGAAAAGGAAAATGGCATTCCCCAATTAGCATTTGACTTTGCTCAAAAGATTGATAGCAGTGATCTGTTGATTGTATCGCTCGCCGAGAATAATGGAGCTTATTCGGCAGCATTTAAAAATATATTCGATTGGGTTTCGCGCATTCCCGGCCGCAAAGCGTTTGGCAATGTACCCATGCTGCTCATGGCAACCTCGCCTGGGCCAAGGGGCGGATCATCGGTTCTGGAAATAGCAAAAGCCAGAATGCCCCGTAGCGGCGGAAATGTATTGGAAACATTTTCATTGCCCAGTTTTTCCGAAAATTTTGATCGTGCAAAAGGAATTATCAGCGAAGAGTTCAGGATGCAATTAGTAAGTAAGATTGAATCAGTAAAGGCGCATTTTAATCCGTAGTGCCATCGTAAAAAATCAAGCAACCATAAATGATCTTTGTGAGATTTGTATTCCGGCATTAAAAGTCAACAAGCGGAAGACATATTTTGAGTAACTTTGAAACTAGCCACAAGGAAGCCTTTCCTTACATACGAGACAGACTTTCGTGAGGAGTTCCCTGCCAGCCAGACAGGCGGGCATCGGACAATTAAAAAACAAATTATGACAGATGAAATACTCAAATCTAAAAAACAAACATTATGGGACTTTTTTCAGCATTAATGGGCAACGCAGGAGTTGTCAGTCAGGACGAATTAATTCGCGATTATGGAAAACTACTCACTGAAGGCGAAGCGATCGATTTAGGATTCAAACTAATTCGTGACACCTTTATTTTCACCAACAAACGACTCATTTTGGTTGATAAACAAGGGTTGACCGGAAGTAAAACCGAATATCTGTCGATCAACTACAAACAAATTTCGAGGTTCAGTGTCGAGACTGCCGGACATTTTGATTTGGAAGCTGAACTTAAAATCTGGATTTCGAGCGAATCGGTACCAAGTATCACCAAGAAATTCAATAAGTCAGTTGATGTTTACGATGTTCAAAAGGTGCTGGCACATCATGTGCTGAAATAGTCTCGCACCTTATTCTTTAAACGACAATCATTTCATATGCGCTTAATAAGTTCTAATTGTTATTCTATTCTTATAATTAGTTTTGTTATGTGTTTGTGCGTAATTTGTTTCTTATCAGGTGTTTGTAAGGTGTGATTTGCCCGATAAAATTCTAATATTTCTGAGATAATATTGCAATTATTCCGATTATTATTTGTTATTTCGGGCTGTTAATTAATCATATAGCCAGCGAGACTCGAAAGGACAGATTATGGGTTTATTTTCAATGACAGAGGAAGAGGATAATTATTTTAACGACAATACTGGTTTTATTGAGTTGATAAGTTGTCCGGGTGGTGAGATGTTGTGCAACGAACATCTTGATTTTGTCAACGAAAGGATGAAATTGTCCCGTACTTACTGGATAAACAAAGAATTTCCGCAAGCGATAGAAGAACTCAGACTTGCATTTTATAAAACCACTGAGGTAAACTCAACAACATGCTTGCCCTGCGCCGAACTTTTTAGATCAACCATCATTAAATCTTTGGAGGAGATACAAAAAGACCTTCGGCCAACATCTCTTGGTTTTATTAAAAAGAAACATCACCAGTCTGATTATGCGTTGGCAGAAAAAGTTTTAGACGAATTAAAAAGGGGAATATAACATTCGGAAACTGAATTGCTCCGCCCGGTTGGTTTTTTCGAAGTCGAATCTATTTAACCCACTTTGCAAATGAGAGATAGTTTCTGTGTAGATTTGCTGAGCTAAAAGACTGAATATTGTACCCCGATGATAAAAACTCAGGAAATTAAACTTACAGCGAACGAATTTTTTCGGTTAATTCTTTCGATTTATCTAAAAAAAAGGTGGTGGTTGGTTGCCTGGATCTGGATTTTAATCATTATTCTTCTTTTCAACGGAAACATAGGCTTCGTCGAAATTTTACTTCTAGCCCTTATCCTTTTATTTCAGCTGGTAATAATCGCTCAGTACTGGTTTTATGCGCATTCGAAAGACAATAGGATCTATCTTTTGTCGAGGTATTACGAGATTGATACTGATCGGATTGTTGAAACGATGGTAGATGGTACATCCTCAATAATTAAGAATGAACGGTTTATAAAAGCGATGAAAACCACGAGCTATTATTTGCTGTATGTTGCCCGGAACGAATATGTTTATCTACCTGTTAGCTCTTTTGAAAGTCTGGACGATCGGGAATGGTTTGAAGTAGAGATCGTAAATAAAATCAAGAAATAATTCAATTTCATAAATCAGCAATCAACAATATGTACGGAACACAATCAGCCAATGGCTACACCGAAATTATTGATGGCATCCGGATTAAAACTTTGTGTCATGGCGAAACGATGCTGATGACGGAGTTCTTGCTCCGGAAAGATGCCATTCTTCCGGAACATTCGCACCCGAACGAACAAACCGGCTACCTGGTAAAAGGAAGAATCCGCTTGTTTATTGGAGATGCAAGTAAGGAACTGACTCCTGGCGATAGCTGGAATATTGCCAAAGATTTGAAACATTGGGCCGAAATTCTGGAAGATTCGGTAGCAATAGAGGTTTTCAGTCCGGTAAGGGAAGATTACCTGAAATTCGTAAATGATCCCGATGTTGTAAAATAGTCTATCTTTATTGTACATTCTGGTTGCCATAAAACAATATACTCCTAAAAAACTATGTATGAAGACAATCAATAACCTGCTAATCCTGATTGTAGCCGCATTTCTAATCGTCTATTTTTCGTTGCCCATCGTTAATTATGGTTTTACCGACCTTGCACTGGTTTTAATCGTTTTGACTGGCCTATGGATTGTGCTAAACAAACCTATTCGTCCAAATTCAACTCCTCAGGAGATTGTTTTTCAGCTTAAATCGAACAAGATTAAGGCACCAGTTACCTTCATGGCGGTGTTGGGACTTTATATGACTGTTTTGCCAATACTGACTTCGCTGGCCGTATTCAGGAGCAACGATTACCGCGATTTAATTGGCAAAGTGGAAATGGGCGAAAACTTGTCGAAACACATGGCTCCAATTTCGATTGAAAAAATCCGAGTTGTCGATCAGGCGCTGGCTAATCTGTTGGGCGACAAAGTGCTTGGCGCGCAGGCTGCCTTGGGAAGTCAGGTCAGATTGGGTACGTTTAACATTCAGAAAGTGGGAACAGAGTTATATTGGGTTGCCCCGCTTTTGCATTCCGGATTTTTTATGTGGCAAAAAAACAGTCAGGGTACACCAGGTTATGTGATGGTGAATGCAACCAACGAACGCGACGTCAAATTGGTTCAGGAAATAAAAGGCAAGAAAGTGCTGATTAAATATCAGCCTGAAGCTTTTTTCTTCAGCAACCTGGAACGACACATCTATTTTGAAGGATTCTTTTATTGTGGATTAACCGATTATACTTTCGAAATTGATGATGAGGGCAATCCATTTTGGGTAGTTACCAAGTACAAAAAGAAAATAGGTTTTAATGGTAGCGATGCGGTTGGGGTGGTGATCGTTGACCCACAAACCGGTGCAACTAAAGAATATTCCATCGAAAACACTCCGGCTTGGGTCGACCGCATCCAGCCCGATCGGTTTATTGAAACGCAGCTAAACGATTGGGGCCAATATGTAAAAGGCTACTGGAATTTTTCGAACGAAGACAAACTTCAAATCACAGAAAATGTGTCACTGGTTTATGGCGAAGACAACAGGGCTTATTGGTACACCGGATTAACTTCGGTGGGCGCCGACGAAGCAACTGTTGGTTTTGTACTGGTGGATACCCGCACTAAAAAGGCAGTTTGGTACCGACAGAGCGGAGCTACTGAGTTCGCTGCAAAAAATTCGGCTATCGGTAAAATTCAGGAAAAACGATATTCGGCATCTGCGCCAATACCTTACAACATCAATGGGATTCCGACTTATGTGATGACCTTGAAAGATGACGGTGGATTGGTGAAAATGTTTGCCATGGTGGCCATCGAAGATTACACTATTGTGGGCGTTGGAAATACTTTGCGCGAAACATTGATGGCTTACAAAAACGCGTTCAATATGACAAGCAATAAATTGAGCGTGAAGAATTCGGCGCAGAAAACGACCCTTAAATCGGTCGTTACCCGTATTAACAACGACGTTAAAAATGGCAATAGCTTTTACTATTTCACCGTGAAAGATTACAGTAATATTTTTATCGGCTCATCGCAAATATCGAATGCACTGCCAGTTTCGAGCGTTGGCGACAGCATCGAAATCAGCTTCGATAGCGACACTCAGGGAATTATCGATATCTCCAGTTTCAGGAATATGACCATTAAGAAATAAGGGATTTGTTCTTATTTCAAATTTTTAAATACCTCCAGAGTTGCCGAAACTTTGGAGGTATTTGCTTTTAAGTGCATCAGGTAAGATGCTTCTTAAATGAAACAAAGTAAATCCAGTTTTTTCGCTTTCGATCTGGTTCAATGCATCTTTATAAAATCTTTATACCTGTTCCTTTTATCTTTATAAAACCCTTATAGAATTCATGTCAAATTTGTATTGTTCAAATGATGAAACGATATGAAGACAATGAATTTTATTTTGGGACTTGTTCCTGTTGCAACCGAAAGCGGCACCAAAGCGGGAGAGATGAATAGTCTGGCCTGGTATCTTGTTGGTGCATTGCTCACTATATTTCTGTTTGCGTATTTAATCTATGCGCTCATTAAACCTGAAAAATTCTAAAATCCTCGACCATGACAACTTTAGATTATTTTCAGATTTTCCTCTTTATAGCTTTGGTAATTGCCTTGACACCCGTACTAGGGACATACATGTATAAGGTATTTTCAGGTGAAAAACATATCATGCATCCGGTTTTTGGATGGCTCGAAAAACTTAGCTACAAAATCATAAAAGTAAACCCCAGCGAAGAGTCGAACTGGAAGTCGTACACATTTAGCCTGCTACTGTTTAACATGGTTGGGATCGTCTTTTTATTCCTGATTCAGATGATTCAGGCACAGCTGCCTCTTAATCCGGCGAATCTTCCCAATGTCTCGTGGCACTCGGCACTCAATACAGCCATCAGTTTTGTGACCAACACCAATTGGCAGGGATACGCCGGAGAAACTACGCTGAGTTATTTTGTGCAAATGATCGGACTGACGGTGCAGAACTTCGTCAGCGCTGCCACCGGAATAGCCGTAATTATAGCGCTCGTTCGTGGTCTTTCGCGCAAAACGACAGACAAATTGGGTAATTTTTGGGTTGACTTAACTCGTTCAACTTTATACATTCTTTTGCCACTTTCTATTTTGTTTGCAATTGTACTGGTAGGGCAGGGTGTTGTTCAGAATTTCAATTCGTACGAAACTATTCAGACATTGCAGGGCGGACAACAGGTTTTGCCTATGGGACCTGCCGCCTCTCAGATAGCGATCAAACAGATTGGTACCAATGGTGGAGGTTTTTTTAATGCCAACAGTGCGCATCCGTTCGAAAACCCGACACCTTTCAGCAATTTTCTGGAAATGCTGGCCATATTCCTGATTTCTGGAGGATTAACTTATACCTATGGTAAAATGGTAGGTTCGACCCGCCAAGGCTGGACCATTTTTATGGTGATGATGTTTTTGTTTGTCGCTGGTTTGGGAATTTCACTTTACAGTGAATATGCTACCAATCCGGTATTTGGAAATATTCCAGCCCTGGAAGGCAAAGAAACCCGTTTCGGCATTACCAATAGTGTACTGTTTTCGGTTGTCACCACCGATGCCTCGTGTGGAGCTGTGAATGCCATGCACGACAGTCTTTCACCACTTTCAGGAATGGTACCCATGATTAACATGTTGCTGGGTGAAGTGATTTTTGGAGGTGTGGGTGCCGGACTATACGGAATGGTGGTATTCATCATCCTCACCGTTTTTATTGCCGGATTGATGGTTGGCCGCACTCCGGAATACCTTGGCAAAAAGATCGGAGCTTTCGAGGTACAAATGGCGATTATTGCCAACCTGTCCACCAGCTTTGCGATTTTGCTTTTTACAGCCTGGGCTTCGGTTAGCAGTTATGGCCTATCGAGTCTGAATAACTCCGGACCGCATGGGTTTTCCGAAATATTTTATGCTTTCACTTCGGCGGCTGGAAACAATGGCAGCGCATTCGCCGGACTCAATGCAAACACAATGTTCTACAATATTTCGCTTGGTTTGGTTATGCTCATTGGCCGCTTTGGGGTTATCATTCCGATGTTGGCAATTGCCGGAAGTTTGGCCGGAAAGAACATTACCCCGACTTCGGCAGGTACTTTCAGAACCGACAACTGGCTTTTTGCCAGTCTGCTCGTTGCAGTTATCCTGATTATAGGCGGACTGACCTATTTCCCTGCCTTGTCGTTGGGGCCGATTGTTGAGCATTTAATGTTAATGAAGTAATAAATCAACCACATAGGCACATAGAACACATAGAAAAAGAAAATTAAAGTTTTAAAACTATGTGACCTATGTGTCTATGTGGTGAAAAAAACAAAAGATATGAGTACACGACAAAGCAATAGCCTGTTCAATCAGAAGATATTGATTCAGGCAACAAAAGATAGTTTTACCAAATTAAATCCGGTTATTCTGATTAAAAATCCGGTCATTTTTATGGTTGGTATCGGATCAGTTTTAACTACTATAACCGTTATCTGCGGATTTTTCTCAGGCCATTTTTCAGGGTTTAACCTGAATATTGCCATCTGGTTGTGGTTTACCGTACTGTTTGCCAATTTTTCGGAAGCCATTGCCGAAGGCCGGGGAAAAGCACAGGCTGATAGCTTACGGAAAAGTCGGGTCCAAACCATGGCACGCAAGCTGGTTGGTGATAAAGTCGAAACGATTGCTGCTCCTGAATTACGGAAAGGAGATGTGGTGATTTGTGATGCCGGTGATGTGATTCCGTCGGATGGCGAAGTGGTTGAAGGTATTGCCAGTGTCGACGAATCAGCTATTACGGGAGAATCGGCTCCGGTGATCCGGGAAAGTGGCGGCGACCGCTCGGCTGTAACTGGCGGAACCAAAGTGATCAGCGACCGGATATTGGTTAAGATTACTTCCGAACCGGGCGATAACTTTATTGACCGCATGATTGCCCTGGTCGAAGGTGCCAAACGGCAGAAAACGCCCAACGAAATTGCGCTGTCAATTCTGCTGGCAGGCTTGTCTATCATCTTTTTGCTGGCGGTGGTTACGCTTCCGGCCTTCTTCGGATATAGTTTGACTGCTTCAGGATTGCTTTTGTCGCAAAACCTGACCATTCCGGTTTTAATTGCCTTATTGGTTTGCCTCATTCCGACCACCATTGGCGGTTTGCTGAGCGCCATTGGCATTAGCGGAATGGACCGGCTTTTGCAGCGAAACATCATCGCTACCAGTGGGAAAGCCATCGAAGCAGCAGGCGATGTCGATGTACTTTTGCTCGATAAAACCGGAACCATTACCTTAGGAAACCGCATGGCTACCAACTTTTTTCCTGCAGATGGGGTCAGTGAATCCGATCTGGCTCATGCAGCGCAGCTATCTTCCTTATCCGACGAAACTCCTGAAGGCCGGTCGATTGTGATTCTGGCCAAAGAAAAATTTGACTTCCGGGCTCGCGACATTCATCAGAAAAATGCTGTTTTTATTCCGTTTACAGCCCAATCGAAAATGAGTGGAGTTGATTTGACTGATGAAACAGGTAAAGTTCATCGAATCCGGAAAGGATCGTCGGAAGCCATTCGTTCGTTTATCCTGAATGGTAACGGATTCTTCCCGAAAAAAATGGAAGAAAAAGTATCCGAACTGGCCCGAATGGGCGCAACTCCGTTGGTTGTGGCTGAGAATAATAAAGTGTTGGGAATCATTCAGCTAAAAGACATTGTGAAAGGTGGCATTAAACAACGATTTGCCCAATTGCGCAGTATGGGAATCAGAACCATCATGATTACCGGCGACAATGCGTTGACAGCCGCTGCAATTGCCGCTGAAGCAGGAGTCGACGATTTTATGGCCGAAGCCACTCCCGAAGATAAACTTCGGCGCATCCGTGCTGAACAGGCCAATGGCCATCTTGTTGGAATGATTGGCGACGGCACCAACGATGCCCCTGCTCTGGCTCAGGCTGACATTGGTATTGCTATGAATTCAGGAACCCAGGCTGCCCGCGAGGCCGGGAACATGGTTGATCTGGACAGCAACCCAACCAAACTGATTGAAGTGGTTGAGGTGGGCAAGCAATTGCTCATGACTCGAGGTGCTTTGACCACGTTTAGTATTGCGAATGATGTGGCCAAATATTTTGCCATCATTCCTGCTATAGCGGTATCGCTTTATGCCGGGAAAGATGGGGTTGGCCCGCTTTCAGCATTAAATGTGATGCATTTGGGGTCGCCGCAAAGCGCCATTTTGAGTGCAGTAATCTTTAATGCGTTGATCATTATTCTATTGGTTCCTCTAGCCTTAAAAGGTGTAGCCTACAGGCCTGTTTCTGCAAATACTGCCTTAATCCGAAACCTGGTTATTTATGGATTTGGAGGAATTTTGGCACCGTTTGCAGGGATCAAATTGATCGATTTGATTATTAATTTAATGATTTGAAGATGAGATAATTTGAAGATTTTAGGGTGTGCATTTGTCATCTTCAAATTGAATTTTTCATTTTCAAATTTTCAAATCAACACATTTTCAAATTAAAAACATGAAAACACAACTCATAATTTCAATAAAAATTTTCGCTGTATTGACTGTACTATGCGGAATCATTTATCCACTTTTTATCACGGGCGTTGCCCAGTTTGTATTTCCGGCAAAAGCCAATGGAAGCCTGATTGTTCAGGATAATAAGGTCATCGGAAGTGAGTTGATCGGTCAGAAATTCGATAGCATTATTTATTTTTCGTCGCGGCCTTCGGCCACTGATTACAATACTTTGCCGTCGGGTGGTTCAAATCTTGGACCTACAAGCTCGAAACTGAAACAAATGGTAGCCGAACGTTCTGCTCAATTTACCACGTTCAATCAACTTTCAGGTTCAGAAACAATTCCTTCTGAAATGCTTATGGCTTCGGCAAGCGGGCTCGATCCGCATATTTCACCAAAAGCAGCATTGTTACAGGTCGAACGGATTGTTAAAGCCCGGAATTTTTCTGACGAGCAAAAGCAGAAATTAGTAAAGATTATTACCGATCAAACAGAAGCACCTCAATTCTCTTTTCTGGGCGAAACCCGGATTAACGTGCTGAAACTTAATCTTGCATTGGATAGTCTCAATAATCAATCAACCAATCCAAAAAACTTATAATCATGAAACTATCTATTCGAACCAAATTTGCTTTTGGAATGGTGTTTATCTTTATTATCATTCTGATTCTGCTAGGGTTTTCAGCATTTTACCTGAATAAACTATCTAATAAAACAGGTGCGATTCTGAAAGAAAACTTTGTTTCGGTGGTTTATGCCCGCGAAATGTCTGAAGGTTTAATGAATATCAATCAGGAAATAACCACTGGATTCTTGTCCAATAGAAATTTAGACAGCCATTTAATTCAACGCGAACTGGAAGCTTTTGACAAATCGCTCCAATTAGAGAAAGGCAATATTACAGAATCGGGAGAAGATCAATTGGTTGCAGTCATTGAAAGTGCTTTTAAGGAATATCGCGATTCCATTAAGAATTTCAGTGGGTCAGTACCTTCGGCTAACCAGATTCTTTTCTTCCAGAATAAATTGAAGTTTCTTTCGCAGCAAATTGTACTTTTATCTCAAATGAACGGAAAAGCCATTGAGTTAAAAACCGATGAGGCTAAGTTGTCGTCAAAAAAGGCCGTAACAGGGATGACTATTTTGGGTAGTTTTTGCTTTTTGATTGCTTTGAGTTTTACATATAGCTTTGCATCGTATTTCAACGAACGGTTTTTTCAACTCTATAACGGAATAAAAGAAATTGTTTCAAGTAATTACGGGCAGCGACTTTATTTTGACGGGAGAGATGAGTTCAATGAGATTTCGGTGGTTTTTAACCAAATGGCAGAAAAACTGAGCGCAAACCATCAGGAAAAATTCGTAACTTTTCTCGACGATCCTGAAATGGAAGATAGTTCGAGCGATCTTGATGAGTTGAAAGACGTTTTAACACGGATTAAGAGCCTTGAAAAGCAGGCAGAAGAAGTAATTTCGAGAATTGAAAATAAGTAAAAACGGAGACCGGAGCCAGAAGACGGGAAAACCCGTAACTCGTAACCTGGATCTCGCAACAATTTAACTTGTACTGAATGGACTTTGAAGATAACCGCCCTAATCCTGATGATTTGCTTGCTTCTTTAAAAGAGGAAGAAGAAAAAAGCAAACGCGGAAAGCTGAAAATATTTTTCGGGATGTGTGCCGGTGTTGGGAAAACCTACACCATGCTAGAGGCTGCACAAGTCGAGAAAAAGAAGGGCGCCGATATTGTGATTGGATATGTTGAAACTCACAACCGCAGAGAAACGGCTGCCTTGGTCGAAGGTTTTGAACTGATTCCTCGCAAAAAATACCTTTACAGAACAGCTCAGGTGCAGGAAATGGATTTGGATGCCATCATTGCCCGCCATCCGCAAATTGTGCTGGTCGACGAACTGGCGCATACCAATGCTCCCGGCAGCCGCCATTTGAAACGTTACCTGGATGTTCAGGAAATACTCGACAATGGAATAAATGTTTATACCACAGTCAATGTTCAACATCTGGAAAGTCGATCTGAAATTGTGGCGCAGATTACCGGAATTATAGTGAGAGAAACGCTTCCTGATGATGTTTTTGAAAGCGCCGATGATATTGAGGTTGTTGATCTTACCCCCGATGAACTGCTGCAACGACTTTCGGAAGGAAAAGTTTACACACCAGAACGGTCAAAAGAGGCCATCCTGAATTTCTTCCGGAAGGGAAATATTACTGCATTACGCGAAATGGCTTTGCGTATTGTGGCCGATCGGGTCGACAAACAACTGCACGATTACATGCAAATAAAGCGTATTCGGGGGCCATGGAAATCCGGAGTTCATCTTTTGGTTGCGGTAAGTTATACCCGTCAGTCGACCAAATTGCTGCGATGGGCCAAAAACCTGGCTGACATGATGGGGGGTAACTTACAGGCAATTTATGTTGAAACTTCGCACGATCTGACAGAGAAAGAACGCGAGCATCTTGATCGGAATATTAATCTGGCAAAACAGCTCGGGTTGCAATTTCGCATTATTACTAATTCGGATGTTGTAAAAGCGATTGTCGATTTTGCACAAAAGGAGAATATTACCCACATCATTATTGGTAAACCTAAGGTTCGTAACCTGTACACATTGTTTAAACTAGGAAATTTTGTGAACCGGCTGATCCGCTACAGCGGAAATATTGATGTTTATATTCTCGGGTCCGACACCCAGATCGACGATAAATACAGGTACAAAGCGTCACTTCCATCTTTTACTTCAAGTGTGAATCAATACCTTGTGGCAACGCTTTCCATCGTTTTTACAGCTGCCGTTTGTTTCATGCTAAAAGGAATAATTGGGTATCAGGTTGTTTCGTTTGCCTTACTGTTTGTCGTTTCCATCCTTGCCTTTTTCTTCGGAACCGGACCAATTTTACTAGCGGCAACGCTTAGTTCTTTAATCTGGGATTATTTTTTTATTCCGCCTGCCTACACTCTCCATATAGGGAAGCCCGAAGATATGCTGATGTTGGGCATGTTCTTTATTATTGCGCTTTTAAATGGCGTATTAACATCGCGGGTTAAACATCAGGAACAGAAAATCAGGGTTCGTGAAGAGCGGACACATGCTTTGTACCAGTTGGCAAAAGAACTGTCATCGGCCACAGGAATTGAAGATGTGTTGAAGCTTGCAGTGAAGGATATCAGGAAATATTTTGGACTGGAAAGTGCATTTGTATTGAAAGATGAATTGGGCCAACTCGAAAAATCAGTCAGGCACGAAACATCGCTCAGCTTTTCGGAAAATGAGATGAGCATAGCCGAATGGACATTCAGGCATTCGTCAAAAGCGGGTAAATTTTCTGATACTTTGCCATCAGGAAATTACACCTTTTACCCATTGAAGGGAAATAATGATAACGTGGGCGTTGTTGCGGTGCAGCATTCGAAGGTTTTTACGCAAGGTGAAGACCAATTTTGGGAGGGATTTTTACCCCAGATTTCAGGCAAAATAGAACGTGAATTTTTACGCAATGCTGCCCGAAACGCTTATATCCTGAATGAGTCGGATAAATTGTACAAAACGCTGTTCAACTCGATATCGCACGAACTTCGGATTCCGGTTTCGACCATCATGGGCGCTTCAGATGCATTGCTTGCAAACGATTATGTGACTGAAACCAGAAATGCTCTATATAACGAAATCAATATTGCATCAATCCGATTAAACCGGTTGATCGAAAATTTATTGAATATGTCGCGGCTCGATTCGGGACGTATCTCACCTCATTTGGATTGGTGCGATTTACACGACCTGATCAATAAAGTCACTCAAACGCTTATATCCGAATTAAAGCCGTTTACCGTTCATTGCGTATTGTCGGACGACATGCCTTTGGTGAAATTAGACTTTGGACTGATGGAACAAGTACTTCATAATTTACTGCTGAATGCCACGCAGCATGCGCCGGAGGGAAGCAACATCAGGGTTAAATTCTTTTACGACAATGGTTTTCTGATGATTCAGGTGATGGACCGCGGCCCCGGTTTTTCACCAACCGATTTGGGCATGGTGTTTAATAAATTTTACCGTGGCGAAATGGCGGTTGCCGGTGGTACAGGTTTAGGCTTGTCGATTGTAAAAGGCTTTGTTGAAGCTCACAATGGAATAATTATGGCTGAAAACCGTATAAATGGCGGCGCCCGGTTCACCATTAAAATACCTACCGAAATTTCGGATATCTTTAATGTCCAATAAAATATTTATGTCTGAAAACGAAACCATACTGATTATTGATGACGAGGTTCAAATCCGTCGTTTGCTCGAAATAACTCTTTCGGCCAATGGCTATAAAATTTCAGAAGCATCGAATGGCAAAGAAGGCCTGACAAAGGCAGCTATGAACCATCCGGTATTGATTATCCTCGATTTGGGATTGCCCGATATCGACGGACTTGACGTGCTCAAAAAACTTCGGGAATGGTATCAGAAACCCATCATTATTCTTTCCGTCCGGAATTCGGAAGACGATATTGTGAAAGCGCTCGACAATGGCGCCAATGATTACCTGACCAAACCCTTTCGCACGGGCGAACTTCTGGCGCGTATCAGGGTGGCCATCCGGCAATCGATGGTCTCGGTTGATAATCCAATGCTGTCGTTCGGAACGTTGACCATCGATTTAACCAGTTATATCGTGCGTAAAAACAATGAGATCATCAAACTCACGTCAACCGAATTTTCGTTGTTGGCGCTGTTGGCAAAAAACGAAGGGCGGGTTTTGACCCACCAGTACATTTTAAAAGAAGTTTGGGGTATGGGTTATGTCGAACAAACCCAATATCTACGGGTATTTATTGCTCAATTACGAAAAAAAATTGAAGACAATCCGGCAAAACCCCAACTGCTTAACACCGAATCAGGAATAGGCTATCGATTTGGAAGTTGAGATGAATCTCAGATTTCAACGTAAGTGTTCATCTTAGCGTAAGTTTTTTTCGTTAACAATTCATAAATAATTGAGGTTAATCGGATTGACTTGTCGGTTTTTGCTAAATTTCGACACTCAAAAATTAACAAGTATCGCAGCATGTTAAACTCACATTTTGAAATTGTATACAATCAGATTGTTGATGGAATAAAAATCAAAATTTTGCATCACGACGATTCGATGGTAATGAGCGAGCTCATGATTAAAAAGGGCGCTGCATTGCCCGAGCATGTGCATCAGAGCGATCATTCGGCTTACTTGCTCCAGGGTAAAATTCGGATGATTGCAGATGGAATTGCCACCGAATTTATTCAGGGCGACAGTTGGTGCATGAAGAAAAATATTTGTCATTTTACCGAAGCGATCGAAGATTCTATCGTGCTTGAAGTTTTTAGTTACGATGGAGATATCGAAGGCTTTCGAATTCCACCAAGTGCCGCTAAGCTTAAAATCTAAACTGCTTTTTCGCTGCTGAAGCCATGCAGCGCAATCAATGGTTTTACAAGAATTATACCTATGCCTAACTTGAAGCGACCGTTTTCCATTCTTTTGCTTTTAATTGCTTTCCTTTCTGTAAATGCCGGTACGAGGCAAAGAGCGTATAACGTCATTGCTTTTTACACTGCAAAAAACGATCAGGCACACATCAGCTTTGTTCACGAGGCCAACCGGTGGTTTTCTGAAATCAGCTCAAAATGTCGGTTTAATTATATTTCAACCGACGATTGGAGCAAGCTAAATCCGGATACTCTTTCGCATTATCAGGTGGTCCTGTTTCTCGATACCCGACCTGAAGTGCCGTCACAACGAATAGCTTTTCAGGAATACATGGAAAAAGGCGGAGCATTTATGGGTTTCCATTTTTCGGCCTTTGCATTAACTCCATCAGGCTTTCCGCAGAATTGGAACTGGTTTCACAACCAATTTTTGGGTTCGGGCGAATACGGAAGCAATACCTGGCGGCCAACTTCGGCCATACTGAAGGTGGAAGACCGGAAATATCCGGCAACCAAACACCTTCCCGCGAAGTTTAAGTCGCAGCCCAATGAATGGTATCGTTGGCAAAACGATTTGCGAACCAATCCCGATATTCAGATTCTGGTGTCAATTGATTCAACGAGTTTCCCTTTGGGTACCGGCCCCAAGCCGCACGAAATATGGCATTCCGGGTATTATCCGGTGGTGTGGACCAATACAAAGTATCGGATGATTTACATCAATATGGGGCATAACGACATTGATTACGAACACGGTACAAATAAAGAACTTTCGTTTAGTTTCACGAATAAGGATCAAAATCGCCTGATTATTGATGCTCTGAAGTGGTTGGGAACGAAGAAATAGTTTCAGAAATATTTTGGTTTTTGGAATCTTTCGTGTTTTTGATCGTCTTTTGATAAACTTTTCTAATACTCGGAACAATGGGCAAATCATTTATTCTGTCGGTTCTGTTGGCTTGTGTTTTAGGAATTTCAATTGCCTGGGTCGACTCTAGGCCAAACTGGGATGATGCCGGTATTTCAGCATTTTTGGTTTTGATCACATCGATGGTTGCCGGATACAGTGCAAAACAAAGACCATGGTTAATTGCCCTGGCTGTAGGCGTCTGGATTCCATTGTATGGCATTGTTTTCACGCAAAACGTTGGTAGCCTGCTTGCTTTATTGCCTGGAATTATAGGTGCCTATACTGGTTGGTGGATTGAACGAATATTGACGGAAAAGTGATTCTTGTTATAATTGAACATCAAACTTCAGGAATAAACAGTGCTTTACCAGAGGCGCATTTTGCTTCGTTCGGGATAAAACATTGGAATTTGTAATTTTCGCAAAAAATAGTTTTTATTTTTGGCTTCGAATAATTTCGAACTCATTCAAGTTTCGTTTGGCGCATGAACTCAGCAAGTCTCAAATTGGGTCAACTTCAGGATGCATGGAGTAATTTTAAAGGTGGCGATTTTGCCTCACTTGGAATTCTGTTTGAGATTCATTATCAGGAGCTTTTTTACTACGGAATCAAGATCGTTGCCTTGCCCGAACTTGTCAAAGATACGATTCAGGATTTGTTTGCCGATGCCTGGGAACGTCGCGATAAAATGGTCTCGGTCGATAATTTTAAAGCGTACCTCATTATTTCGCTCCGGCGCGAGTTGGTTCGACGGATAAACCGGATAAGGAAGGAATCATCGTCAGACCCATTGGCTACACTGCAGTTTTCTTTTTCGCCTGAAGATTTCCTGATCTCCGATGAAGAGAATCGAAATCATTCGCGCCTGCTTTCGCAAAGTCTGGAAGGCCTGACCGACCGGCAGCGGGAAGTTATTTTGCTTCGCTTTTTCCATAGCCTCGAATTTACAGAGATTAGCCAGGTTCTCGATATGAACATTCAGAGTGTTCGTAATCTGCTGTTCCGTTCCCTCGAAAAAATACGGAAAGACATGTCAGATCAGGGCGTTACGGGCGTTGAGAACGTCGAAATGTTCCTGTGGTTTATTTTCGGACAAAAAAAATAATAAAAAATTTACTTCGGATTGAGTATAAAACTTAACGATTTACTCTTATATGAAAACGAAGAGTAATGAGTGAGTGGGATCAAAACGTATTTGAAGAATTAATTTCTGATAGCCAGTTTACTGTTTGGGCTAAGGGGGAAGATTCTTCAAAGGAAGAGTACTGGAATTCGTGGGAAAAGAATCATCCTGAACATGCTGCTGAATTCAGGGAAGCTGTAAGGATGTATAAAAATCTGAAATTTCGGGCGGTGAGTGTTGCGAATAGTGATGTTGCCTATTCGTGGGCAAAAACATCCGAAAAAATCAAACAAAGCGAACCGGTTTCAAGATTCCGTTATTTTCTTTCCCAGGCGACAAAAGTTGCAGCAGTTCTGTTGCTACCTTTCATGGTTGTTTCAGGATGGTTGCTTTACAATCAGCAAAATTTAACCCAAAAATATTCGAATCTGCTTGAAAATAAGCACGAACAAAATTTGACCGTTATTGCACCCTTTTGCGCACGTATCGTTGTCGATTTGCCTGATGGTTCAAAAGTATGGCTCAACTCAGGCTCACAATTAACCTACCCGATTGTTTTTAATACCAACGAACGCCGCGTTCATTTAACCGGGGAGGCGTATTTTAAAGTAAATAAAAGTACAACTCCATTTTTTGTGTCCAGTTTAGGTCCTGAAATTAAGGTCTATGGCACCGAGTTTAATGTAAATTCATATGAGAATGAAGAAATGGTGACAGTTGCTTTGGCCGAAGGAAAAGTGTCGCTGAATATAGGTGGTAAGGAAGAGTTTATTACACCTGGTCAGGTTTCGGCTTTCGATAAAAAAACTGAACGACTCACTATTGAAAATACAGACGTGATGACTTACGGCAGTTGGCGTGAGGGAAAATATATTTTCAGGGACGTGCCGCTCTCATCCATCTTGCGCATTTTGCAGCGTCAGCACAATGTAGCGATAAAACTGATGAATAAGGAGTTGGGCGACTACAGGTATAAACTGACAATTAACAACGAAAGCCTCGAACAGATCCTTCAGTTATTGAGTATGTCGGCACCTATTAAGTACAGCTACATACGCAAAGAATTAAATGCTGATGGAACTCACGAGCCTGATAATATTGAGATTACGGCTGATTATTCGAAGACTATTAAAAACTAAAATAAGTATTGCCTATGAATAAAAAAAATGCGGAAAATGCTCGAACATTCCCCGCATCAGAAATTGTGTTGTAATTAATCGTATAAATTAATCATTACAAAACTATGAAAAAAAATGCACCTAATGGCTTGTCGCTGAGCACGAGCCTGAAAAAACTATTATTAATTATGAAACTTGCTATCTTCCTGGTGGTGTTTACGGTTCTCCAGTCGCTGGCCGGAACTGTTTTATCCCAAACATCGGCGTTAACTTTAAATGTTAAGCAAGCCAAAGTCGAGGAAATATTGCTTCAGATTGAGAATCAAAGCAATTACGTATTCCTTTACAATAAAGACCTTATTGATGTAGAAAAGACAGCTACCATTAATGTTAAAAGCGCTTCGGTTGATGAGGTGCTGGAATTGCTTTTTGAAGGTTCCAACGTAAATTATAAGCTGGTTGGCCGCCAGATCGTATTATCTCCCGCTTATTCTGTACAGCAGAAGAAAGTAACCGGAAAGGTTACTGATAGCACAGGCGAGCCACTTCCCGGTGTTTCAATCAGTGTGAAAGGAACAACCAACGGAACCATCACCAGCAGTGAAGGAACTTATGAACTGTCGAAAGTTGAAGATGGAGCTACGCTTGTATTTTCATTTGTGGGTATGACTTCTCAGGAAGTTAAAGTTCAGGGTAAGTCGGTTTTTAATGTGGTTCTCGAAGAAGAAACCAAAGGACTTGACGAAGTAATCGTTATCGGTTATGGTACAGCCAAACGTCAGGATTATTCAGGTTCTGTGAGCTCTGTGAAAATGGAGAATTCGATGGTTGCTTTGAGCCCAAACATGAATGCGCTGGAATCGTTAAAAGGAAATGTTGCCGGGTTGAGTATTGGTGCTACCAATAGCGCCGGAGGACAGCCTTCGATGGAAATTCGTGGTCAGAATTCGCTAAACGGTTCAAACGATCCGTTGATTGTACTGGATGGGGTTATTTACCTCGGAAGCTTGAGCGATATCAACCCCAATGACATTGCTACATACGACGTACTGAAAGATGCTGTATCGGCTGCCGCATACGGTTCGCGTTCGGCTAACGGTGTTATCGCCATTACAACCAAAAAAGGTAAAAACGGTAAACCAACCATTACTTTCAATACTTCTGCAGGTGTTCAAAGCTGGCAGAATCAGCCTCAAATGATGAAAGGCGCTGAATGGATTACTGTTGTTAATGCCCGGAATAAATATGCTGAAGGTTCGACCAACTGGATGAAAACAGGTGAATTGGCCAATCTGGCAGCCGGAAAAGAAACCGATTGGCTCAACGAAGTAACCCGCACCGGTGTAATTCAGGATTACCAGGTGGCCATTTCAGGGGCAGCACAAAACGTAAATTACTATTTCTCTACCGCTTATAATTCGAATAAAGGTATTGTTGCTGGAGACGATTTCGACCGTATTTCGCTGTTGGGTAAAATTAATACTACCATTACCAGCTGGATGAAGGTTGGTTTGGATGCCAGTTATTCCAGAAGAGATTATTCAGGTTTTGCTGCCGACATTGCTGCTGCTGAAACGATGTCTCCATATGGTGTGATGTTTCGCGACGACCAGGGAAATCTGGAAAAATATCCTTATACTCAATCATCCATCAATCCATTGTGGGGAGTTCAGGACGGAACACGCGAGAATAAAGACATTCGTACCAATTACCGTTTAAATGCCTATGCGGTTTTTGACGCCCCATGGGTAAAAGGTTTGAGCTACCGCATCAACCTTTTGACCAATCTTGACCGTTGGTTTTCGGGTAACTTTACTAACGAAAACTATTACATCAAAGAGGGTGAAGGTTTATCAAGATATGAGCCTGCAACGGTTGTTAATCTTTTGGCAAGCGCAAACGGGAATTTGTTGAATTCGAAAACCAACAGTTATGTATTTGATAATATCATCAATTACAAAAATACCTTCGGAAAACATTCTATTGAAGCTACTGCCGTAGCCACTCGCGACTATACCAAATATGAAATCATTAACGTAACCGGTTCCGATTTTTCGGCTAACGGAAACACAACTTTAGGTATGTGGGGCTTGCACAAAGCGACAGTTCAGAAAGTTGACCTTTTTGTAAACAGCGGAACGAATGGTAACCAGATTGGTGGTTTCGAAAAAGCCAATATTGGTTATTTGGGCCGTGTAAGTTATTCGTTTAATGACAAATACTTCATTACGTCCTCCGTTCGTCGTGATGGTGCTTCAGTTTTTGGAGCCAATAAAAAATGGGGAACTTTTGCCGCTGTTGGTGGCGCCTGGAAAGTAACCAACGAAGAATTCCTGAAAGGTTTTGAGCCATTAAATAATCTGAAAGTGAAACTGTCATGGGGTCAGAATGGTAACCAGGGCGTTGGTCCATATGCTACTTTATCAACTATCGCTAATGGTACTTCTGGAGATGTACGTTACGAATATTCAAATGCGCAGGGAAAAATTAATTATGGATTGTTCCAGAATGCACTCGGAAACTCAGATTTAGGATGGGAAACTACCGAAACCTGGAATACCGGATTCGAATCATCATGGTTTAGAGACCGTCTTTTTGTTGATTTGGATGTTTATTTCTCGAAAACAACCGATCAGATTTTTACCCGGAATATTCCTGTAATGACCGGTTTCAAAACTATCCTTACTTCGATGGGGCAAGTAAATAATGCAGGTGTTGAATTTACCGTGAGGACTGTTAATGTGAAGACCAAAGATTTAAGCTGGAATACATCAATCACCTTCTGGAAAAACGACAATAAACTGGTTAAGCTTTACGGTGAAGATAAAAATGGCGACGGAAAAGAAGATGATGACGTGGCTAATTCATTGTTTATTGGTAAATCGTTAGGCGCCATTTATGGTTACGAACAGGATGGCATCGTACAGGCAACTGATGTTGATTATATCGCGCTGACAGGTGCTGCTCCGGGAGCCCCGAAATACAAAGACCTTGATGGTGTTGCCGGTATTACTTCAGCCGACCGTAAAATTCTGGGTTACGCAAAAGAAAATTTCAGATTGAATATGAGCAATAGCGTTACCTATAAGAATTTCGAATTCTATGCCATGCTAACCGGTACTTTCGGTGGGAACGATCATTACCTGAAAAGCAACACAGCTGCTTACCTGACCTCAGGAACCGGCAGATTTAACGACAACATGACTTCGAAGGCATACTGGACTCCGGAAAATAAAAGCAATGTATATCCTTCGGCTTATTTCGCCGGCGACGGTCGTTATTTAGCTCTTCAATCGCGCGGATTCGTGAGGGTTCAGGACGTTTCTCTTTCGTACACGTTTAATCAGCCTTGGGTGAAATCAGCTAAAATCAACTCATTGAAATTATTCTTCAGTGCCAAGAATCTGGCTACTATCACCAATTGGTTCGGAGGCGATCCTGAAGTAGGTAATGGCGTTCGGGAAAATACGTTCCCGGTTGCTTCAACCTATTCAATTGGTGCAAATATTAGTTTCTAACCTTACTTAAAACGACTTCGATATGAAAAAGATAAAATATATAGCTGGTATCTGGTTCCTGTTATTCATGATGAGTATGGTAAGCTGCGAATCAGACAAAGAATTCCTGACTGAAGACCCTCAGACTTTTTATACGGTTGACAATGCATTTTCAACCTCCGCTCAGGTTGACCAAATTTTGGTTTCAGTTTACTCGCATTTAAGAGATTTGTGGGCAAACCCAACTGAACAGGGATGGATATTTGTATTCAGGGGAAATGGAACGGACATGTTTGATGTGGCAAGTATTCGCCGCGGAAATACCTTTAATAACTACGGAAATATCAATCCTGATAATGGTAGTTTCTATGAAAATTACACCACTTGGTATTATGTGATTTCACGTGCCAATCTGGCTTTGTATGCTGCTGAACTACCTCAGATTTCATGGTCGTCGGCTGCTGAAAAAGCCTATGTTGTTGCTCAGGCAAGGTTTTTCCGTGCATTTGCTTACCGTAATCTGGCCGAATTGTTTGGCGGAGTGCCAATTGTAACCGATATTTCAACAGCTCCAAAGTACGATTTCAAGCGTTCTACCCGTGTCGAAACTTATCAGTTCGCTATTACTGAACTCGAAGCTATTGAAGGCGACCTTCCGGAAACAACTGCCATTGGCGGGCGTTTGGTAAAAGGCGCTGCCCAACACAACCTTTGCGAATTGTATTTGGCCATGGGAACCCAATTGGCTGCCGATGGAAAAGCCAGCGAGGCATCAGCTGCATTTGCCAAATCAATCAGCTTTGGTAACAAAGTAATTGATGGCGGAACTTACGCGTTGACAAAAGCGCGTTTTGGTACACGCAAAACCGCTAATTCAATTGCTATTAATGTTTATCAGGGCGGTAGTTCAACAACTCCGGTTGATACAGTAATGCAAACTACCAATTATTACTGGGACATGTTTCAGGAAGGAAACGTAAATTATCAGGACGGAAATAAGGAATGTATCTGGGCAATGCAAGTTGATTATGCTGCTTATAAAGCTGAAGACAAACGTTCGAAATTACCATATTCACGTACTTATGGGGCCGATTTCCGCGATGGGGTTAAAAACCACATTACCGGTACGCTCGAAGATGTTGGTGGCCGTGGTATCATCCAGTTAATGCCTACCATGTACACCCGCGATGGCATTTATGCTGACAAATGGGGTTCCGATATGCGTAATTCTGATGTTGTTCTTCGTCGCCGGTTTAAAGGAAATGTTGCTGCATCGCCATATTTCAAAAAAGTGGTTCCATGGTCAGAGATGTACAATGGAAGTACTGATGCAACTACCAATGCGAACAACAAAAGCTTGTGTTTCCCGATTTCATGTAAAATTGCAACCGATAAATATACCGGACTGGCCGATGGCGAAAACCTGAGCAACCTGTTCCGCGACGATTATTTTATCCGTTTATCGGAAACCATCCTTTTACGTGCTGAAGCCAAACAACGCAGCGGCGATAAAGCTGGTGCTGCTGCCGACGTTAATTTGCTGAGAGACCGTGCAAACTGTACTTACAAAGTAACTGCTGCCGATATGGACGACAACTTCAACACGATTTTGGACGAACGTTCACGCGAGTTGGTTTACGAAGAATGCCGCTGGAACACCCTGCTGCGTATGGGTGGAACCATTGCTACCGATCGCATCAAAAAGTATGCATACTGGCCCGAAGCTCAGGCTACCCTGACTTTCAACTATAATTTGTGGCCAATCCCACAAACTGTAATCGACACCAATAAAGATGTCAAACTGGAACAAAATCCGGGTTGGGCTGCTAAATAATATTCTCTTTTGAACTGCAAAACAGGGACATCTTTTCGATAAGACTGTCCCTGTTTTTTTCAGAAGATGTAGATTTGTTCAGAAAAACCTTATTTTTAATCTGGAAACCTTCAATAAACGAATAAGGTTTTATTCAATCCATCAGTCCTTCAATCCTTCTGTTGTCGATAACCTAAACCAACAAATAATGAACCGACTAGCAAAAATATCTTTTAATATTCTCTTGATTTTTCTTCTCTCCGGAATGTGTTTTTCGGTGCAAAGTGCGGTTCCTGAAAAGAATCAGCCTTCTGGTCTTACCATCAATTTTTTGACCCATGCCGATCAGGTTTTCCTGAATGGTTATCCAACAAACACTCCGTTGCATGAGGCTATTGGCCGAAAAGAGAATTTTCAGTTTGCCGAAATCGCCCAGAAGCAGCCTTTCTTTGGATGGATTGTAAATTCTGATCAGAACAACACCCTTCAGGTGGCGTATCAGATTTTGGTTTCATCAAGCCTTGAAAATATCCGAAAAAACATTGGCGATTTCTGGGATTCAGGCAAAACTGAAAGCGACCAATCTATCAATGTAATTTATGCAGGAAAAGAACTTCAGCCCAATACCGTTTATTTCTGGAAGGTAAAAGCCTGGGATAATTACGGTGTCGAATCGGTATTCTCAGCAGTTTCTCAGTTTAAAACTGCAGCCACACTGGTTGAATACGCAACAGCACGCTATCCTTTGCAGAAGCAGGATGTTTATCCGGTTTCAATTAAGTCATTATCCGGCTCGCATTCATTCATCGATTTTGGGAAAGCTGCATTTGGCCGAATCCGCCTGACTTTACAGGGAAAAACAGAGTCAGATACAGTGCTGGTTCATTTGGGCGAGGCACAAAAAGACGGTAAAATTAACCGGACGCCCGGCGGAACTATTCGTTATTCGGTTTACAAACTAGCCTTGAAAAAAGGTTGGAATACTTATGAGATTGCCATCAATCCGGATAAACGAAATACCGGCCCACAGGCCATTTTAATGCCCGAATACATTGGCGAAGTGACTCCTTTCAGGTATTGCGAAATTGAAAATTATAGTGAACAACTCGGTAAGAATCAGGTCGTTCAGGAAACTGTATTTTATCCGTTCGATGAAACCGATTCGTATTTTGCCAGTTCCGATACCGTGTTGAATCAGGTTTGGGATTTGTGCAAGTATTCGATCAAAGCCACTTCGTTTTGCGGAACTTATGTCGATGGCGATCGCGAGCGGATTCCGTACGAAGCTGATGCCTATATCAATCAGCTTGGGCACTACGGAGTTGCACGCGAATACAGCATGGCTCGCTATTCCGAAGAATACCTGATCAATCGGCCAACCTGGCCAACCGAATGGATTTTGCAGTCGGTGCTGATGGCCTGGAACGATTATCTGTACACCGGAAATAAAGAGTCGCTGCAGCATTTTTATACCGATCTGAAAGCAAAAGCGTTGCTGCCATTGGCCGACGAATCGGGTCTGATCAGCACAAAAACAGGCAAAGTATCTCCAGAAGTATTGGAATCTATCCATTTCAAAGGAACGCTAAAAGATATTGTCGATTGGCCGCAAACCGGAATTCTTGGACTGGGCAAGAATGAGCCGGGTGAGACTGATGGATTTGTTTTCAAGGATGTGAATACGGTGGTAAATGCCTATCATTATCAGGCAGTAAGCCATTTGGCACAAATAGCAAAGGTGCTGAACGAGTCCGCCGACGAAAAACAATTTGCATCTCGGGCAATGAACATGAAAGCTGTTTTCAATGAAAAGCTTCTGGATAAAAAGCGTGGCGTTTACTTCGATGGAATTAGAACCGATCATGCTTCGTTACATGCCAACATGTTTCCGCTCACTTTCGGTCTTGTTCCTGAAAAATCTGTAGGTAAAGTCAGTAGTTTCGTTCAGTCGCGCGGAATGGCTTGCAGCGTTTATGGTTCTCAATTTCTGATGGATGCCGTTTACGATGGAAACAATGCTGATTACGGACTGGAACTTCTTTCGTCAACTTCAGAACGTAGCTGGTACAACATGATCCGCGTAGGATCGACCATTTCGCTCGAAGCGTGGGACAACAAATACAAACCCAACCAGGACTGGAACCATGCCTGGGGTGCAGCGCCAGCTAACATCATTCCACGCAAACTGATGGGAATTGAGCCTTTGGAACCGGGAATTAGAAAAATCCGGATTAAACCGCAACCTGCCTCACTCGAATACGCCGAAATCAAATGTCCGACTATTCGTGGTGATGTGGTGATGTCGTTCAAAAACAAACCACAACAATCGTTCTCCATGAATCTGACCATTCCGGCCAATAGCACTGCCGATATTTATTTGCCATTCTGGACTAAATCGCAAAAAGTGATGATGAACGGAAATGCTGTAAAGTATCGTCAGGAAGGAAATTTTGCTGTAATCGAAGGAGTTGGCTCCGGAAATAATAGGTTCGAAGTTGTGAAATAGTACTCCGGCTCCGTTAGGAGCGAAATATTGGTAGCCTGGGTTTTAACCCCGGGATTGATAAATGCAAGAGGAATTCCGTCCGCGAAAAAAGTATGGGTGAAGTGTTTCGCTACTTCGGACGGAAGGAATATGCCTTTGAATAGAAAAAATAAACTAACATACATGAGCCCAACTAAACTGTTATTAATCTTTTTGTTGACGAGTCTTTTTGCTTCAGCACAGCAGAAAAACATATTTACCAACACCGATATTTCCTACGCCCAACTGAAAGCCAGTTTTGCCAACACACCTGCCGAAGCACGCCTTCGCTGTTACTGGTGGTGGCTGAACAGTATGGCAACCAAAGAATCGATTACCCGCGATCTGGAAGAAATGAAAGACAAAGGCTACGGTGGGGCTTCCATTGTTGACGCCGGAAGTTCGAATTACCAGGTAGCAGCAAAAACTGCTGCGGGACCGGTTTTTATGAGTCCCGATTGGATGGAATTGTACAAACATGCCGTTAAAGAAGCTGATCGAATTGGTATCGAACTGAGCGTGAATGTGCAAAGTGGCTGGAATCCGGGAGCACCATCTATCACTCCTGAAATGGCCATGAAGAAAATCGTTTGGACTGAATTTGATGTGACCGGAGGAAAAACCATCAGCATGGAATTGCCAAAGCCCGAACAAAAACTAATGTATGCCGATATTTTGGTGCAGGCTATTCCGAAGAAAGAGGGTGCTCCGGTTCAGAATGAGGCCATCGAAAACTGGAAGAAAAAATCGTTCAGGGAAAAAATTGGTTGGAAGGGTGTGTATCCTTTGCACGAATTGCGCGATGATTTTGATGGCGATGGTAAAATGATGGCCATCCGGAAAGATGAAATCATTGATCTGACCGCGAATTACAAAAATGGCAAACTTGAATGGAATGCACCGGTGGGAGAGTGGACAATCATTCGTTATGGCTATACCTGTACAGGAGCCAAAACCTCCACCAACAGCGATGGTTGGGAAGGCCTGTCGGTTGATCACCTGAGTTCTGAAGCTTTTGAGCTTTTCAGCGAAACCGTCATTACTCCACTCATAAAAACTGCGCAGTCGGTTGGCAGCAGCGTGAAATATTTGCAAACCGACAGTTGGGAAATGGACTTGGTGAGCTGGACGAAAAGTTTCCCTTCGGAATTTAAAAAATACCGTGGATACGATATACAAAAATACATGCCTGTTTTGGCAGGTCGGATTGTTGAATCGCGCAATGAGTCAAATCGTTTTTTGCACGATTTCCGCAAGACTATTGGCGATTGCGTGGCCAATAACCACTATCAACTTTTCTACAATCTGGCACACAAATACGGAATGGGAATCCATCCCGAATCGGGTGGTCCGCATTCGGCTCCGGTTGATGCATTGAAAGTGATGGGAATCAGCGATTTTCCGCAGGGTGAATTCTGGGCGATGGCCAATACGCATCGCATTAAAGACGATGAGCGGCTTTCGGTTCGGCAGAGTGCATGCGTGGCACATACCAACGGAAAACGCTTCGTGGCAGCCGAAGGCCCAACGAGCATTGGCCCGCAGTGGGAGCGCTCGCCGATGGACCTGAAAGGCAACATCGACCGCGTATTTTGTTCGGGAGTCAACCGCATCGTATGGCACACGTTTACCTCGTCGCCCAAAGAGTTTGGTTTGCCCGGAAACGAATATTTTGCCGGAACACACCTCAATCCGAATGTAACCTGGTGGGAACAATCCAAAGATTTTATATGCTATCTCGACCGAAACATGTACATGCTTCAGCAGGGATTATTTGTTGCTGATGTGCTGTATTATTACGGCGATGATGTGCCGAATTTCGTATTCCTGAAAGAAGATTTTCCGGAACTGAATTTTGGGTACGACTGGGATAAATGCTCGAAAGATGTTGTCCTGAACCGAACCTCGGTAAAAGATGGAAAGATTGTTTTGCCAGACGGAATGAGTTACCGGGTAATGATGCTCGCTCCTGAAAAGGGCATCGACCTGAATGTGCTTCGAAAGTTGGAACAGTTGGTCAAAGACGGAATGACGTTGATTGGTCCGCGGCCAACTGAGGTGACCGGATTAACTGATTTTCCGAAGGGCGATCAGGAATTGAAAGCTATTGCCGATAAACTTTGGGGCAAAACTGATGGCAGTACAACTACCGAAAATCAATATGGGAAAGGCCGTGTGTTCTGGGGAAAAGATGTCAATAAGGTATTGGCTGATATGAATGTTCAGCCCGATTTGCAATTTAAAGGAACGCACGAGAAAACGGCATTGGATTACATTCATCGAACTACAAGCGATCAGGAAATTTATTTGGTTGCCAATCGTTTTAGCCAGATGGCCTATAACGATTTTGAATACCGCTACCTTGCCACTTTGCCCGACCGTTGGGAGCAGGTGGATTGTAGTTTCAGGGTAACAGGTAAAGTTCCTGAATTGTGGAATCCTGTTACCGGCGAAATCAAAGAAATTGTGGTTTACCGCGAAGAAAACGGGAGAACCATTATCCCGTTGCTTTTCGAGCCTGAAGGATCGAAGTACATTGTTTTCAGGAACGACAAACAAAAGCCGCACATTACCGAAATCGGAAAAGACGGACAAGCGGTTTTCCCGGGATTTAATTTAACGACTGCCAGTTATCCGCGTATTGATTTCCGGAGAAATGGTGACACAGTAAAAGCTGAAATAAACGAATCCGGAAACTACACAATCGGTTGGTCGGATGGCCGGAAAAAAGAATTTAAGGTTGAAAAAGCGGGGCAGCAAATTGATCTTTCTTCGAATTGGGACATTCTTTTTAGAGAAGCCGGCGAAACCAAAACAGAACAGTTAAAATCGTGGACGGATTTCGAACTGCCACAGCTAAAATATTATTCGGGAACAGCTCTATATAAAAAGATCTTTGAACTTTCGCCGGAAGATTTGAACGGTAATCGCCTCATCATCGATCTGGGCAACGTGAAAGAAATGGCATCAGTAAAAATTAACGGCAAACAATTGCAGGTGATTTGGAGCGCACCATTCCAATTTGATCTAACCCCATACTTGAAAAGCGGAACCAACGAACTGAAAGTGGAAGTGGTGAACATGTGGGTCAACCGGCTGATTGGTGATGGAAAACTTCCGGAAAATGAACGGATAACCAAAACAAACATCAACAAATTTAATGGACCGGATGCCGAGAAATATTTGCGTGTTTCAGGATTGATGGGGCCGGTGAAACTTATGAAAGTAAGTCAGATTCCATTGGAATAGTTGATCGATTTGAGAACTCGAATTCAAAATAAAAAGCTCAGATTTGTCAGACTAAATCAACTCATTAAATAAAAACCATGAGGAATCGGGTTAATTTTCAGCTTTTATTGTTTTTATTGATTGCTTATCAGTCTGTTGCACAAACTAAACTGCCGCCTGGCTATCCCGATCGGAGTCCTTCAATGGATGTTTTGCCGGGATTTATTCATCCACCCAAAGGCTATGGCGAAGTTCCCTTTTATTGGTGGCAGGGCGACACAATTACCCAAGAACGCTTGCTTTGGCAACTGAACCAATTGGAAAACAAAGGCATTTCCAGTTTGCAGATTAATTACAGCCACCGCGATTATGGCGGCATTTCATACGGACTGTCGAATCCGAGCAAACCGGCGCTTTTTACCGAAGAATGGTGGAACCTTTTCAGATGGTTTGCTGCTGAAGCAAAGAAACGAAATATGACCGTGAGCCTGAGCGACTATACAATTGGCGTCGGTCAGGGTTTTTCAATGGACGAAGCTCTTCGCGACCATCCCGAACTGATCGGCTCACAGTTGAAAAATTATTCCAAAATACGTTCAGGTAAAGTTGACCTGGAATTGCCGGAAAACCTGCTTGCCCTGACTGCAATAAAAATGAATGCTGACAGTTCGCTGAATCGGACAACCCGGAAGAACATACTTCCAGAGGTAAAAAACAATAAACTGAGTTGCAATTTAGGCAGCGAGACATGGAAACTTACCGGTATTTATGCTGAGAAACTGGTTCCTTCGTACGACCCGATGCACCCGCTAAGCGGAAAGGCTTACAACGAATATTTTTTCGACAAATTTGCAAAAGCCTTGCCTGACAACGGTTCCGAAATGTTGAATTTCTTTTTTTCCGATGAATTGAATTTCAGGGTAAACGGAAATATCTGGGACGATAATTTTGCCTCCGAATTCAAAAAACGGAAAGGTTACGACGTTGTTCCGTTTCTCGATGCTTTGTATGAAAACATTGGAGACATCACCCCAAAAATTCGCCTCGATTACAATGATGTCGTTGTCGCCCTCAGCGAAGAAAATTTTTTCAAGCCGGTTTATCAGTGGCATCAGGATCGGGGATTAATCTTTGGGTGCGATCATGGCGGACGCGGGAAAGATGTGGCCGAATTTGGCGATTATTTCCGCACCCAGCGCTGGAACCAGGGACCTGGCTCCGACCAGCCAATGCTTTCGAAAGATATTGTCAAAGCAAAGGTCGCTTCATCCATTGCGCATTTATACAACCGTCCGCGTGTGTGGCTCGAAGGCTTTCACAGCAGTGGCTGGGGTACTTCGTCGGCTGATGTAACAGATGCTATTTTTGCGAACTATGTAGCCGGATACAATCTTTTGTCGTTTCACGGATTGTACTATTCGACCATGGGCGGCTGGTGGGAATGGGCGCCTCCTTGCAACCATTTCAGGATGCCCTACTGGAAGCAGATTGATCCGCTGATGAATTGTGTGGAACGTTTGTCGTTCCTGTTATCGCAAGGAGTTCATCGTTGCGACGTGGCCATTCTGTATCCAACCGAACCAGTTGTTGCTGGAATGGATGGCACAAAATCGGTTGACATTGCTTTCAAAACCGAGGAACAATTATACAACTCCGGAATTGATTTCGATTTTATTGATTTTGAGTCGCTGGCCCGATGTGAGGTTGAGAATGCAGCATTGAATGTTTCCGGCGAGAAATACAAAGTTCTGGTTATTCCCTCAATGAAAGTAATACGCGATGCCTCACTCCGGAAGATAGAAGAATTTAAAAAAGCGGGTGGAACCATCGTTGTGATTGGGGAAAAACCGCAGGCCACCGATAAAAACGGGCAGGCTGATTCGAAAGCTTTCCAGTGGATTTCCGGAATATTTTCAGACAATAAAAACCTGGTTCAATGCGACGATCATCAATCGGTTTCATCTGCAATCTCCGGGAAATACGTACCCGATTTTAAACTGCTGACCCCGCAGAAAGAACGTCCGTATGTGATGCACCGGGTGATTGGTAAACGTAATGTGTATGCACTTTATAATTTTCAGACCGGAAGTAAATGTTTTTTCAAGGCGAAAGGCGCGGTTCAGCTTTGGAATCCTTGGAATGGAGAAATAGCTTCGATTTCCGGATTTGCACACCAAACGGCAGAAGGCACCGAAGTGGAGTTGCCTTTGTCGTTTAAAGAAATTCAGATCATTGTTTTCGATCCGGAGAACACCGTCTGCAAAAACACAATCAATCTTGAGAAAATCGTCAAGCAAATCACATTGGATGGCATTTGGGAGTTCGAACTCAGCCCATCGCTCGACAACCAATGGGGCGATTTCCAGCTTCCGGCGAAAAACGAATTTTTGGGCGCTCAGGTAAGGCAAATGCATTTCAAAGAAAGCTCTGACTATCCGGGCGAGAAAATCATTTTCGATAAATCGTGGACAAACGCGACCTGTGCTTTTGGTCCACAGTTCCTTAAATTGGGCGCTTTGCCTGAATTGCCTTCGAAAGTAGAATTGCTAAAAATGATTCCACAGAAAGCAGGCAGTGAAGTAGAATTGGCAGGCACGAAATACCGCTGGGAAGAATATTCATTCTCATGGCAACAGGGCATAGAAGGCGATTACGGGCATCAGGGTTATCATGGACTGAAAGGTGAGATGTATGATGATTTTATCCGGCTGGGCGCTTTCGAAGAAAAGAAGATGTCGAAGTTCAGGGCGCCGGAAACAGCAGGAAACTACTATGTTCTGTCAACCAACGTTATTGCATCTTCGGATGGCACGTACGATTTGCTCACAGGCGAGGTGAAACCTTCCCTTTTGTTTGTGAACAATCAGGAAACTGATTCACAGAACAAATCTGTTTCGTTAAAAAAAGGAACCAATTCGGTATTGATGGTTTATGACAAAGCTTGTGAAACATATCTGGCTTTCCGGCAACCGGAAGTTAAACGCCCAGCAAAACAACCGGTTTCAATGTGTTGGTATGGCGATCCGGGCGTGCTGCCGTTCGATTGTTCTGAACCCGGAGAGAAAAGTGGCTTGTTTGCTTTTGAATCGGCTCCCGGCTTAAATTCCCTGACTTTTGATGCTTACGGGAACGTCGATATTTGGGCTGATGGAGTTCTGCAACAAGCTATTGCAGGGCAAAAACAAAGTGATGGACTGACCAGTTATCGTGTCGATATAAAAAATCCGAAATCAACAAGTTCTCAGGTGGTATTAAAAGTTGATTATCAGCCAGGTCGTTGTGGTGCAGGAGCTTTCCCGAAATTTCTGGAACAGAAATGTGGAAAAGGGTTATTGCCGTTGGGCGACTGGTCGAGAATTGACGGGTTAAAAGCCTATTCGGGAGGTGCGTGGTACCGGAAAAATATTCAACTTGAGTCTCAGGATTTAAAGAATAGAATCGAAATTGATTTAAGTGATCTGGTTTCTTCTGCCGAATTGCTGGTCAATGGTAAAAGTGCAGGTATCAGGCTTTCTCCTCCCTGGAAATTCGACATCAGTACGTTGACTAAAGCCGGAGAAAATCGGATTGAAGTATTGATTTACAATACAATAGCTAATAATTACACCTCTATTCCAACGCGATACCGCGGAAACATTAAGTCAGGATTAATCGGACCGGTAAAGCTGAATTTGATTGAATCAAACGTTCTGGATAAGTAAAACAAAATTGTTATGACTAAATTTCTTTGGATAATGTTGTGTTTTATATCTTTCGTTGCCAGTGCGCAGAATGAGGTTTACCTGTTTTCCTATTTTATTGACAATGGACAGGATGGCTTGCATTTGGCATACAGTGCCGACGGGTTGAAGTGGACTCCGCTAAATGATGGAAAATCGTACCTGGCGCCAACTGTAGGGAAAGACAAACTCATGCGCGACCCTTTTATTCTTCAGGGAAAAGACGGTTTGTTTCATATGGTTTGGACAAGCGGCTGGTGGGACAAGCAGATTGGCTACGCCGAGTCGAAAGATTTGATCCATTGGTCGGAACAAAAAGGGATTCCGGTGATGAAACACGAACCCGCCGCAAAAAACAGCTGGGCTCCGGAGATGGCTTACGATCCTGAAAGCAAGGAATATATTATCTTTTGGGCAACAACCATTCCCGGGCGCCATACGGACGTGGCTTCTTCAGAAAAAGAAAAGGGTCTGAATCACAGGATGTACTGCACCAAGACGATGGATTTCACGACTTTTAGTCCGACTGAAATGTTTTTTAATCCCGATTTTAGCACTATCGATGCAACCATCCTTCCGAAGAATAAGAAGTTTTACATGTTCCTAAAGAATGAAAACCCGAATCCTCCTGAAAAAAACATCCGGATTACGGTTGCTGATCATGCAGCTGGACCATACCCGTTAAAGGTTTCAGAACCAATCACCGGCAAGTATTGGGCTGAAGGACCAACTTGCCTCGAAGTTGGTGACTACGTGTACGTTTATTTCGACAAATACACCGAGCATAAATATGGTGCAGTCCGCTCCAAGAATATGATTGATTGGGAAGATGTTTCTGATCAGGTTTCTTTTCCATCCGGAACAAGGCATGGGTCAGCATTTAAAGTGAGTCAGAATATTGCAAAAACGTTGAATGTCAAATTTTGAGCGGTGATTAAATTCGGATAAAAAGAAGGACCGATTGAAATTTTTCAATCGGTCCTTCTTTTTAAATTATTGCCGGATGAGCATTGCCGCAGGTTCATCCAAATACCATTCTAAATCTCCATTCTCCGGATGAATGTGCGCCGCCGGAAGTAAATTTGCCTTTTCCGGATTATTCCATATTTCGGAAATTCGTTCAGCCTTGTTTGAGCCAGTTATAAGGAAGCAAACCTTCATGGCATGCGAGATAGTCATTCCTGTGAAAGTAACGCGCTTTTGACCACTCTGAGGCTGTGTGGCGACTTTGCAGATGCGTTCGGAATCAAGCAAATGCATTTGATCCGGGAAAATCGAAGCCGTATGCCCGTCGTCGCCCATTCCAAGCAAAATCAGATCGAAAACCGGCCAGCCATTTTGTTGAGGTAGATTTTTCTGAGTCTGGGAAGAGTAGGAGAGCGCTTCATCTTCCGGAGCATTTTCACCTTTAATGCGATGAATGTTTTCTTCCGGAATTGAAATTTGCGAGAAGAGCAGCTTTTGCGCTACCCCAAAATTACTTTCCGGATCGTTTGGCGGAACCATACGCTCGTCGACCCACCAAAAATGAATTTTTTGCCAATATCTTGAATCAGCATATTTTGATGCAAGTGCCGAAAACAAAAGGTCAGGTGTTTTTCCTCCGGAAATGGCCAAATGAAATGTATTTCCGGAGTGGTTTTCCACCCATTCCATGAGTTGGTCAGCAAATTTATTGGCTAAATCTTCCGGATTTTTAAAAATATGCAAATCCCGTATCATTATTGAATGTTTTAAATCTGGAATTAGGTCAACCACGTAGGATTAACCCTACAGTTCGCAATATTCACCATCGTGTGCAAGGTTCTTGCACGGATATCGCCACATCGCGTCTTCCATTAAATCGTCAACCACTTCGGGGCCCCAGGTTCCGGCCGGATAACCATAAACCGGAATGTCGGGATTGTTTTGCCAGGCATTCAGGATAGGTTGCACAAATTCCCATGCTTTTTCGACCGCATCGCCGCGCGAATAAAGGGTGGCATCGCCCTGCATACAATCGAGCAGTAATCGACCATAGGCTGAAGGAAGATATACATCTGATAACTCGGAATAGTGAAAATTCATATTTACAGTCTGCACGCGGAAGCCAGCACCCGGAACTTTCATGCCAAATTTCAGCAAGATACCTTCGTCAGGCTGAATACGCAGGATCAATTGGTTATTTATTGCATCCGGATTATCTGAATTTCCGAACAGGTGGTGAGGTGTATTTTTGAAATGAATAACAACTTCAGTTACACGCGCCGGAAGTTTTTTCCCGGTTCGGATGTAAAACGGCACGCCTGCCCACCTGAAATTGTCGATGAAGAATTTCATGGCCAGATAAGTTTCAGTCTTCGATTGCGGATCAACCCCGTGTTCTTCGCGGTAGCCATTAACCGCATCTTTGCCTGGGCGCGACCGGATATACTGACCCCTGATCACATTTTTAGCCACTTCGGCTTCTGTAATCGGGCGTAACGATTGAAATACTTTCAGCGTTTCGTTGCGGATGGCATCGGCTTCGATCACAACAGGCGGTTCCATCGCCACTAATCCGACCAACTGCATCAGGTGGTTCTGAACCATGTCGCGCATGGCTCCTGAATGATCGTAATATCCGCCGCGATCTTCCACTCCAAGGGTTTCAGCCGAGGTGATTTCGACATGGTGAATAAAGTTTCGGTTCCATATAGGTTCAAATATGCCGTTCGAAAAGCGGGTAACCAGCATATTCTGAACAGTTTCTTTTCCCAGGTAATGATCGATGCGGTATAGCTGATCTTCGTCGAAATAGTTGAGCAAATTTTTATTCAGATCTTGTGCACTTTTCAAATCGGTTCCAAATGGCTTTTCAACGATCAGTCGTTTGAATCCTTTAGAAGAATCGTTCAACCCTACTTCAGCCAGGCTTTGCGGAATGATCTGGTATAAATTTGGTGGTGTCGACAGGTAGAAAATATAGTTCTCCGGAATCGATAATTCGTTACCCAATAATTCCAGTCTTGATTTCAGTATTGGATAATCCACGGAATCAGCAGTTGAAAGCTGCTGGTAATAAAGATGTTCAAGAAAAGCATCAATATCTTTTTGAGTGTGCGATTGATCAGGCAAAAACTCTTTCATGTTTTTGCGGAATTCCAAATCAGTAAGATTGGTTCTGGAAACTCCCAATACCGCTAGTTTTTCCGGAAGTAATTGCTGGGTATGAAGTTCGTAAAGTGCGGGTATCAGTTTCCGTTTGGTGAGGTCACCCGATGCTCCGAAGATGACCAAAATATGTGATTCTGGTTGTTTCATTTTTAGTTTTTAGGAAGATAAACAGTTGAACCCAGAATTTGATCAAATTGAGGGGCGATCTTTCCATAGTTTTGGGTTATTTCTGAATTGGTGATTGATTGGTAACCCAAACCAAACAGTGCTCTGAAATGAATTGATGGTGAAGTTTGTAGCTGGATTCTTGGTCTCCGGATATGAATTTGGCAAAATATTGATCTTCAAGCTTCGGAATAATGTGGATTTGCTGCCTGAATTCTACGCCTTCGTCATCCACCAATTTAAAAATTGCTTCTTTGGCGCACCAGTAAAGGCACTGCAATTGAGGATTTTTATTCGTTTGAATCAATTCGATGTCAGAAAGATACTTTCTTTCAATCCGGTTATAGTCGCGGGTTGTTTCCTCGATGTCAATTCCCACATTCAGATATTCGTGAAGAATAACTGCGGCAAAATCGCGTGAGTGACTTATAGAAATGTGTTTGAACCGATTATGCGTCAGAATTGGCTTTCCGGAGTTTAAATACGAAATCACGAAATCTGAACCAATCAATTGCCTGATTAAAGCGCGGGTCGCGAGCCATTCGATCTTGCGCTTTTCATGTGTGTATTTTATAAAAGCCGGATCGGCCAGTTCTTCTACTGAAAATTCGGGAATCAGATCGGCTGTCGTTTCTGCGAACTTCCAAAGTCCGATCAGTCCGCCCTCGATTGGTATCGTTTTAAAAAGAGGCATTTAATGTTTCCACTCTGTGGTTTCAATTAAGCGGATCACATCCGGAGTCAGGTAGTCGATTACCGGACGGAGGGAATCGATGTTGGGAACTTCGCGGATATATAATGCACCACGGAGAAAGTTTTTAGTGCTGTCGGTCAGGTAAAACTGCAGTGGTGAAGCCGCATTGCCATCAATCATATAAATGGTTCCGTAAACTTTCTTCTGTGGATTCACAAAAATCCGTTCGTTAATGGCATCGGCTTTAATCGAATGTTTGTAGGCCAGGGTGCGCGAATCTTCGAGCAATTTGGCAAGGTTTTTTTCAACTTTTTTATAACTAATGTGGACCTCAGCTTTGTGTGCCGGGACTTTCAGGTTAATCCAATAGGGTTCGGCCAGTCGGTCGTTATCAGGTGAGACTTTAACATAGCCGGGTATGTCAAATTTGTAGGGCAACGCCACAGAATCTAGCTGGTGATATGTTTTTTGCTGAAAATCAATGCGAAAGTACCCGCGTGGTTTGGGAATATAATCCTGCTTACAGGAAAACATCAGGACCAGAATTAATGCGACGAAATAGATATATTTTGGCATTGGATTTAGTGTTCCGTATTTTTTATATCAACTTTAATCTGCTTGATCCGACGGTTGTCAACCGCTTCGATGGTGAAAACGTAATTTTTGCAATTAATTGTATCGTTTTTAACCGGAATTTCACCTTTTAATTCCAGAATCAGTCCGGCAAGGGTATCGGCTTCACCTTTTATATCGTCAAATACCGATTCCTCCAATCCTAAAACTTTGTAGAAATCGTTGAGCATTGTTTTTCCGTCGAAAAGATATTTGTTCTCGCTGATTTTGGTGAAGAACTTTTCTTCTTCGTCAAATTCATCAGTTATTTCGCCCACAATCTCTTCCAGAACATCTTCAAGAGTTACAATTCCTGATGTCCCGCCATACTCATCAACAACAATGGCCATGTGAACCTTGTTCTTCTGAAACTCTTCAAGAAGGTCGTCTATTTTTTTTGTTTCAGGCACGTAAAATGGCGGCCTGATGATGCTTTGCCAACGGAATGAAGCTCCTTTGTGCACATGTGGCAATAAATCTTTAATGTACAGAATGCCTTTAATATTGTCGAATGTATCAGAGAAGACAGGTATTCTTGAAAAACCTGTTTCGGTAATCAGGGTCATAATTTTACTGTAGCTTGAATCGATATCTACCGAAACAACATCAACCCTCGAGCGCATAATTTCAGCCACATTTTTATTCCCGAATTTGACAATTCCTTTTAATATCTCGGTATCATCCTTTAAATCGGTTTGCGATGTAAGTTCAAGAGCCTGAGAAAGTTCATCGACTGATATGTGGCTGTTGTACGCGTGAATTCGGTTATTAATAAAAGAGGTTGAAAAGATTAAAACTGAATTTAATGGCCTTAGAATTTTAATCGTGTAATGCATTGGTATTGCAATGAATCGGGCAAATTTCAATGCATGGTGCGTTGAATAAACTTTGGGAATGATTTCTCCGAAAAGCAGGATGATAAACGAAATAATAAAAACCTGGACGATAATTCCAAGGATTGGCTCGTTTGTAAAATCGACTATGTTGCTGATTGTAAAACTTGAAAGAATTACAATTCCAACATTAACAAAATTGTTGGCTACCAGGATAGTAGCCAACAACTGTTCCGGAGAATCCAGATTTTTTTGTATGTATGAGTCTTTTTTTGTTGATGTACTGAAAATTTTTTGCTTTTCAGCGGGACTTAAGGAGAAGTAGGCTACTTCAGAACCGGAAATCAACGCTGAAAAAACTAACAGAATCACTATAACCAGCAAGCAGATCGCCATACCTGAAGTAAAGGGATGAAACTGGATATTCCAATAAATTGCGGTCAGCATGGGTAAGGGCTCTGGTTCCAATTAACTAATGTTTAAGTGACTAAAATGGAAGATCATCTTCTTCCGGTTGACTGAAATCGGGTTCGTTAACACTTTGAACCGATTCGGCTTGCATTGGCTGGCCGCCCATTTCTGCCTGTCCTTCGCGTTTACCGAGAAGTTGCATTGTGTCGGCATATATTTCAGTAGTATAGCGTTTTACGCCGTCTTTGTCGTCCCATGAACGGGTTCTGATGCGTCCCTCAATATAGAGTTGGCTTCCTTTTTTTACATATTTTTCGGCCACTTCAGCAAGACCTCTCCAGGCAACGATATTATGCCATTCGGTTGTACTAACTTTTTCTCCGGTTTTAGAAGTATAGCTTTCGGTTGTTGCCAGCGAAAAATTTGCAACGGCTACACCTTTGTCCAGATGTCTGGTTTCCGGGTCGCGACCCACGTTACCTACCAAAATTACTTTGTTAACTGACATATTTGTAAAGTTTTAAGAGTTTGATTGAAATAAATTTACAATAAAATCCATCATTTTTTTATTCCGGAATGCTAAAATTTCTGAATTGGTCGAAATTCATTATGAACAACTGGGTTTTTCGATATGAATCATCATTTTTCCAGATATTCATTCAAATACGTCTCCAGTAACTTCGGTACAGCAAAGTTAAAAATATCTTCCTTATTCACCCTGATTAAATCATCGGGACCCAGAATTTCATCGGCAAGTTGTATCCTTATGAAACGGTAGTGAATTCGTTGGTGGCTCAAGATGTGAATTTTCCAGTCACTAACATTTTCGATTACTGACCGATCTGAGGTTGGAATTAAACGCCGGAATTCAGATTGGGTTATTAACTCTTCAATTTTAATTTCATTTTCCGTTTCGATTAGCGGAAATTCGAAGAGATTCATCCAGATATCGTTCTCTACTCGTTTTCTGAACCAGGTATTTTTATTGCACGAAAGTACCAGATAATTAAAATACCGGTCGCGTTGTTTAGTCTTGTTTTGTTTGAACGGTAATTCGCCAATTTTTTGGTTCGAATACGCAAAGCATTTTTCGTTTAGCGGGCATCGCGTACAATCCGGATTTTTGGGTGTGCATTGCAATGCTCCAAATTCCATCAACGCCTGGTTATGCATTCCCGGGTTGGTCCCCTTAATCAGTTCTTTTGCCAAGTCGTTGAATGCTTTTTTCCCTTTCCCCGTATCTATTGGTTCTGAAATGCCGAAATAGCGGGCCAGTACGCGATAAACATTTCCGTCAACGGCAGGGTATTCCTGATTAAACGAGATGGACGCGATAGCTGCTGCGGTGTATTCTCCAATGCCTTTCATCGAAAGAATCGAATTGTAATCTTCAGGAAAAATACCATCGTAATTTTGCTGAAGATATTTTGCTGTAAAATGCAGGTTTCGTGCCCTGGAATAGTAGCCCAAACCTTGCCAAAGTTTCAGGATCTGATCCTCCGATGCGTCGGCAAGAGTCGAAATTGTCGGAAATTCGTCTGAAAATCGGTTATAATAGGCCAATCCCTGATCAATTCGGGTCTGTTGAAGGATGATTTCGGATAGCCAAATCAGGTACGGATTACGTGTATTCCTCCACGGCAAATCACGCTTGTATAAAGAATACCAGGAATGTAGAGGTGCGTTGAAAAAGTCCATGTTTTACCTAACTACTTTAAAATCTTTTCAAATTGTAAAAATAATCGAATTATAATGTTTCTACTTTTTAAATAATTTTTATTTTTGCACACCAATTGTTTCAGAAATATAAATTGTTGAAAATTAAATATTTTAAGAGATGACAAAAGCAGATATTGTTAACGAAGTTAGTAAGAACACTGGTATTGAGAAAGTGACAGTACAAAAAGCTGTGGAAGCTTTCATGGAAACTGTGAAAGATTCTTTAACTGAAGGCAGGAACGTGTACCTTCGTGGTTTCGGTAGTTTTATTGTAAAAAGAAGAGCTGAGAAAACTGCGCGTAATATTTCCAGAAATACTACAATCATTATTCCTGAGCATTTCATTCCTTCTTTCAAGCCAGCTAAAACCTTCGTAGCACAAGTTAAAGACCAAGTAAAATAAATTATTATGCCAAGCGGAAAAAAAAGAAAAAGACATAAGATGGCTACGCACAAGCGTAAGAAAAGACTTAGAAAAAACAGACATAAAAAGAAGAAATAGTCTTTACTTTTTAAGCATTAGCTTTTAAAGACCTTTTTATTATTAAACCTAAAGTGCTTTTGTGCTTTAGGTTTAATCTGTTTTTATGTCTGGTAATTGTAACTTGAAAAATATGGAACGTTGTGAGTAGCGATTTAATTGTAAATGTCTCTCCCTCAGAAGTCGTGATCGCTTTATTGGAAGATAAAGGGTTAGTTGAACTTAACAGGGAAATGACAGGGGCTAAATTTGCGGTTGGAGATATTTATCTTGGACGTGTAAAGAAAATAATGCCCAGTCTGAACGCTGCTTTCATTGACGTAGGATACGAAAAAGATGCTTTCCTGCATTATCTCGATATGGGGCCTCAGTTTTCAACACTGAATAAGTTCTTGAAAATTGCCACATCGAAAAACAACAAAATCACCTCCATTTCCAAGATTCAGTCAGATCCTGACATTGATAAGGAGGGAAAAATCTCAGATATTCTTAAAGTTGGGCAAAATATTTTGGTTCAGGTGGCTAAAGAGCCAATCTCGACTAAAGGCCCACGATTGACTTCTGAACTGTCGATTGCCGGCCGTAATATGGTTTTGATGCCCTTCAGCGAAAAAGTTAGTATTTCGCAGAAGATTGCTTCAAATGAAGAAAAGAACAGGCTTAAAAAGCTTATTCAAAGTATCAAACCAAAAAAATACGGTGTAATTGTACGTACTGCCGCCGAAGAAAAACGTGTTGCAGAACTCGATCAGGAGTTAAAACGACTTGTTGCCAAATTTGAAACTACATTTCAAAAATTAAGACGGGTGAATGCTCCCGCTCTAATTGTAGGCGAATTGGGCAGAACAACCGCTTTGTTAAGGGATATATATCATCCCGACTTCAATAGTATCATTGTGAATGATCCTATTGTATGTGAAGAAATTTCAGAGTATCTGGGATCAATTGCTCCGGAAAAGAAAAAAATCGTCAAACTTTATAGAGGTAATCAATCGATTTTTGAGTATTACGGAGTTGATAAGCAATTAAAAGCATCGTTTGGCAAAACAGTATCCTTCAAAAATGGAGCATACCTGATAATCGAACACACTGAAGCATTTCATGTTATTGATGTGAACAGTGGAAATCGTTCGAAAGCCGGCATTGACCAGGAGACTAATGCTCTTGAGGTGAATCTGGCAGCTGCTGATGAAATCGCCCGCCAACTGAGGTTGCGAGATATGGGTGGTATTATTGTTGTAGACTTTATTGACATGCACCAAGCAGAAAATCGTCATAAAGTTTACGAGAGAATGAAAGATGCAATGGCTGTTGACCGCACTAAGCACAACATTTTGCCATTGAGTAAATTTTGTCTTTTGCAAATAACCCGTCAACGCGTCCGTCCTGAAGAACATGTTGAAACGGCAGAGGTGTGTCCAACCTGCAAAGGCACCGGAAAGATTACACCAACAATTTTGTTGGTGGATGAATTGGAAAGCAAGGTTAAATATATTTTTAAAGAGCTAAATAAGAGTAAAGTAGTAATTAAAACACATCCTTATCTGGCAGCCTTTCTAACCAAAGGTATCTGGTCTTTAAAAAACAAATGGGCTTTCAAACTCTTAAAAAGCATTAAAGTTGAGGAGATGAGTTCGTACTCGCTCTCCGAGTATCATTTCTTTGATGAAAATCAGGAAGAGATTGTATTCTAATCTCTCAATAAAAAATCCCGGTACGAAGTGCCGGGATTTTTTATTCTATATTCCTTTTCTTTAATATATTAAGCGTTTCAAAGGCTCGGATTACTAAGTTTTATAGGGAATAAAATAATCTATTCTGACTATATCCGCATCAATTATTTTTTGCACAATTTAGAGAATCGTTATATTTACCGTATTCAAACAGGAGAGCTGCCGGAGTGGTCGATCGGGGCAGACTCGAAATCTGTTGTACCCTACGGGGTACCGGGGGTTCGAATCCCTCGCTCTCCGCACATACAAAAAAAGGGAGGTCTTTTCAGACCTCCCCGGTAATAACCCCTAAAATTAACCCCTAAAAAAAAGTGCCTTTACAATGTGCGAGGCCATCTTTGGATTCTCTTTCAACCGACGGGTGGAATAACCAAACCAGTCTTTCCCAAATGGCACATAAACACGCATTTTATATCCCTGCTTTACAATACTATTCCGAAGTTCCGGAGTGACACCATAAAGCATCTGGAACTCATATTTTGTTTTGTCAGCGTTCTTTTCTTTGATAATCTCAATGGCATTGTCAACCAGAAATTTATCGTGAGTCGCAATCCCAACGTACATGTTGTGATCCAACATGTATTTCAAATCGTCCAGGTAATGTTCACGTACTTCTTCATATTCTTTAAAAGCAACATGTTTCGGTTCGATGTAAATACCTTTGCAGAGTCTGAAGTTTAGAGGAGTTCCATTGGTGTGGATACTACTCATGTTTATTAAGTCGTTTTTAGTCCGGCGTAAGTAGGCCTGAATAACCAAACCAACATTTTTAGGATATTTTTGCTGAAGCTTACGGAACATTTCCAACTCGGAGTCGACACATTGCGAATCTTCCATGTCGATCCGGATAAACGTTTCCTTTTCAACCGCTTTTAAGATAACGGCCTCAATATTAGTATAGCAAATATCTTTATCGATCAGTAATCCGAATGATGTTGGTTTTACCGAAAAATTTCCAATGATACCTTCTGAGGTAAATCGTTCGATAATGTCAATGTATTTATTCCGGTTTTCTTCGGCTTGCTCAATTGTCGAGATAAATTCGCCAAGCAAATCTACCGTCACTTCAATGCCTTGTCTGTTTAGTTCGCGTGAGGCCTTAAGTCCATCTTCGATTGTTTCTCCGGCAATATAGCGTTTTGAAAAAATCCAGATCAATTTTTTGGGCATATATGGAAGTGCGTTAGCGAGTAATTTATTCAGCATCCTGAGAGATTTTTGTTTGTCATTTCAGGAAATAAAAATACATCAGACTTAGGGTTGGATTCAATGATGTTTATCACAGTGTACATATGATTTTGCGCAGCTTTTATGCTGTTTTTTCTTTCTAAAAGCTTATCTGTCGCCGTTCCGAAAAATAATCGGGTTAATTAGTAGATAGTGGCAATAAATTTTTATTTTTGGCAAAATTTTATTGATAGAGGGTATATGAAAAATACATCAATAGTGCTATTTGCTGTTTTATTTTTGTTAGTTGCAGGGCTTTATATTCTGCACTTTAGTGGAAGCAAATCACATGCTTCGGGTAAGAGTGATGTTAATGGCGGAAAGGATAATTCTGAATTAAGCATCGCCTATATTAAGGTTGACTCTCTGGCAGTAAATTACGACTTTGCTCAGGAAATGCATGATGGTTTTGTAAAGCAACAGGAAGCTTTTACCAAAGAATATGGTGAAAAACGCAACCGTTTTGAATCACAGGCAGCCGCCTTTCAGGAAAAAGCTCAACGCGGAGGTTTTCTTAGTCAGGAACGTGCCATGCAGGAGCGTGATCGCCTCATGGGTGAAGAACAACAAATTACCAAACTTGATCAGGAATTGTCGACCAAGCTAGCTCAGATACAAACCGATAATAATAAGCAGCTTTTAGACAGTATCATGAATTACCTGAAAATATACAACAAGGATAAAAAATACAGCTATATTCTTAATGCAGGTGAAGTGTTAATTGGCGATGAAGCTAGCAATATTACCAAAGAAGTATTGGTTGGTTTAAATGCAAGATATTCCAAAGCAAAACTGAAGTAAATCGATCTGAAATAAGATATTGAAAATCCGAAGAAATTCGGATTTTTTTATTTGATATAAATTGCACCCAATCATTTCAATATGTTTGCCAACCAGTATATTAATAAGAATGTGGTTTATCCTGAATTTATTGATTCTGAAGTTTCTCCTTTAGTTTCGATGATTGTGATGATACCCTGCCTGAACGAGCCTGAAATTTTTCGCACGTTGGAATCCTTATGGTCTTGCGACCCGATTCGGTCTTATTGTGAGGTGATTGTAGTGGTTAATGAATCGGAAAACAGTAGTCAGGCAGTTAAGGATTTTAATCAGCAGAATTACCTGAATTTGTTTAAATGGAAAAAGGAAAACGATTGGGAAAACTTGATCCTGCACCCGATTTATGCCCGTTTGGTACATGCAAAACATGCCGGTGCCGGAATGGCCAGAAAGATTGGCATGGATGAGACTGTTAGACGATTTAATGCCATAAACAAGCCTAACGGTGTCATTATATCAACTGATGCCGACTGTTTGTTTTCGCCCAATTATTTGCAGGAAATCGAATCGGTATTCATGGAGAACAAATCTTGTTTCGCAGCAACCTTGAATTTTAAGCACCGAGTAGATGAAATGACCGATTCCAAACAAAAACTTGGGATTCAGCTTTACGAAGATTACCTGCATTATTATAAGAAAGCGTTGGACTTCGCCGGATTTCCGGATTCGATTTATACCATCGGATCGGCATTTGCTGTCAGGGCTGACGCATATGTAAAGCAAGGCGGAATGAACCGAAGGCAGGCGGGTGAAGATTTTTATTTTCTCAATAAACTAACCAAACTTGGGAAAATCGCCGAAATTAACGATGCTTTTGTGTATCCATCGGCACGGGTCTCTGATCGGGTTCCTTTTGGTACAGGTGCCGCTATGACTAAATGGATGAACGAAGATGGGGATTTAACGGTCACCTATAACTTTGAAGCTTTTCTCGATTTGAAAGTCCTATTTGATCAAGTCGATTCGCTGTTCAGAAATAATGCCGATGACGGATTCATGGCTTCGTTACCGTCTTCTGTTCAGGAATACCTTCAAACGCTTGAATTTTCGAGTAAGCTCAACGAAATAAATCAGAATAGTTCTTCTTTACCTTCATTCCGGAAACGGTTTTTTCAGTTCTTTGATGGTTTTCTTATCCTTCGTTTCCTGAATCTTGCCCATCAAAAATACTATCCTCATCAGAATCTTTCGGAAGCAATAAAACAGTTAAAGGAATATTCTGATCGTTTGGCATAAAACAAAAAAGCCGAAGAAAAATTCTCCGGCTCTTTATTGGGGGCTGCTTTATTTAATTTATCTTACTCCACTTGATAACAGGTAATACAGATCATTCCATTTCAATTCTTTCTTGAAATCGGAAATACAAGTGTTTTTGTTGATCTGAACCAATTCAATTCCAGCCATATCGCAGAAATCTTCAATGTATTCGGCAGTAACCGCCTGGCTAAATGCATTGTGGTGAGCACCTCCGGCATAAATCCATGCAGCCGCGCCAGTTTTAAGATCAGGCATTGGAGTCCACAATGCGCTGGCAACCGGCAATTTTTCAAGTTTTGCTTCTGGTTCAACACATTCAACATCGTGCACTACCATACGGAAACGGGTTCCCATATCGATAAGGCTTGTACAAGTTGCAGGACCAGTTTGAGTGTTAAATACCAAACGGGCAGGAGCATCTTTGCCACCAATTCCCAATGGGTGCACTTCAATCTTAGCTTTCCCGTTGGCTATAGAAGGACAAATTTCGAGCATGTGCGAACCTAAAGCCTTATATCCGGTTACTGGATTGAGGTGATAAGTGTAGTCTTCCATAAAAGAACAACCGCCTTTCAGACCATTACCCATTACTTTTACGGCACGCACCAAAGCTGCATGTTTCCAGTCACCTTCAGCACCAAAGCCGTAACCTGCAGCCATTAAGCGCTGTGACGCCAGACCTGGAAGTTGTTTTAATCCATGAAGGTCTTCGAAAGTTGTGGTGAATGCTTTAAAGTCGCCGGCTTCCATAAACGATTTGATACCTGCTTCGATGCGGGCCTGGTAGCGTACGCTGTCGTGATATTTACCGCCAACCAAAGCTTCTTTATCGAATTCGTAAGTGTCGTTATATTCTTCAATCAGTTTATCGATTTGAGCTTCGCTCACACGATCGATAATTTTTACTATGTCGCCAACAGGCCAGGTATTAACCGAAAGTCCAAGTTTAATCTGGGCTTCTACCTTGTCGCCTTCGGTAACGGCAACTTCGCGCATGTTGTCGCCAAAACGGGCAAGCTTAGCGCCTTGCATATCGTGCCAGGCAGCAGCAGCACGGCTCCAAACACCAATGCGTTCCTGAACGTCCTCTTCTTTCCAGTATCCAACTACTACTTTACGAGCTTTCCGCAGACGGGTCAAAATGAACCCATGTTCGCGGTCGCCATGTGCAGCCTGATTCAGGTTCATAAAATCCATGTCGATTTCGCTCCATGGAAGATCGCGGTTGTATTGAGTGTGCAGTTGGAGCATAGGCTTGTTCAATAATTTTAGCCCGTTAATCCACATTTTTGATGGTGAAAAGGTGTGGCACCAAGTGATTACCCCAATACACTTCTTCGTAGAATTGGCTTCAATACAAACATTGGTTATTTCGTCGGGGCTTCTCATGACCGATTTATACACAACGCTAACTGGTATTTGGCTAGAACCATTAAAAAAAGCTGCAATCTCTTTTGAATTGGTTGCCACTTGTTCCAAAACTTTTGGGCCATACAAATCCTGGCTCCCGGTTACAAACCAAATTTCTAATTCTTTTAAGTTTATCATGATCTAAATTTTAAAGTATTTCAGTTTTGAAGTTGTAAAAATACGGAATTAATAATAAATGTAAAACTAACACTTATGGAATTAAGCGCATCAAAAATTGTTGTTGAACATGTTTTGGTGTTATTCCTTGCTAATTAATTCTTTGGCTGTTTCCTGAATGGTTTTCCAAGCCTGAACGACGTGTTGGGTTTCGGTATTGGTTTGTCCGATGCACATCCGTAATATGTATCGTCCGTTGATAACCGTATGAGTGAAGTACATTTCACCCTGGTTGTTGATTGTTTCGAGCAACTTCTTATTGAAATCGTTACCTTTTATATGGGCAAAGCAAACCAGATTGAGTGGGACAGGGGCGACCAGTTCAAACTCTGCTGAAGATCGGACCCATTCGGCAAATTGCTGTGCCAAATAAATATGCTGCTGAATGTGATATCGCAAACCGTTTACTCCATAATGCCTGATAACAAACCAAAGCTTCAGCGAACGAAACCTGCGCCCAAGTTGAATGTGCCAGTCGCGGTAATCGAATACTGCCCCGCTTTCGGTAGCCTGATTTTTCAAATATTCCGGAAGAATACTCAATGTTTTAATCAGCACCGACCGATCGGCAACAAAAAAACAGTTGCAGTCGAAATTGGTAAACATCCATTTGTGGGGATTAAACGAGAAACTGTCGGCCAGCTCAACGCCATTTAATAGGTACCGATATTCAGGACAAATGGCGGCAGTTCCCGACATGGCTGCATCAATGTGCATCCATAGTTCGTATTTCTTACAGATTTGACCAATTTCAGGTAGCGGATCCATGGCATTGGTTGAGGTTGTTCCTACGGTAGCACAGACGAAAAAGGGAAATAGCCCATTTTGTAAGTCGTCTTTAATTGCAGTCTCAAGCAAATCTGGCCGCATCGCGAGGTTTTCATCTACTCCAATCAAGCGAAGGTTATTTTTTCCTATTCCGGCAATTTTTATGGCTTTTTCTACCGATGAATGGGTATGGCTTGAAACATAGGCAACCAGGTTTCCTAAATTTCCGGAGTCGTTGGTTTGAAAGTTGGTTTTTTGTTCGCGTGCGGCTAATACTGCGCTTAATGCGGCACTTGATGCGGTGTCCTGAATAACTGCACCACCGATGGAAGTTGACCGGAACTTTTCAGGAAGTTGAAGCATTTCGGCCAGCCAATCCAAAACCTGCGTTTCGAGCTCGGTGCAGGCAGGGCTGGTTGCCCAAAGCATTCCCTGAACTCCTAACCCGGACGAAAGCAAATCGCCCAGAATTGATGGCCCTGATGAATTGGACGGGAAATAGGCAAAAAAGTTTGGAGATTGCCAATGAGTAATCCCTGGCATTATGATCGAATTAACATCGGCCATAATTTGTTCTATCGATTCGCTTTCTGTTGGAGGTGTATTGGGCAATTGGCCTTTTATTTCGCCGGGCTTAACCTGAGACAGCACTGGATATTCTTCAACGTTTTCATAGTAATCGGCAATCCAGTCGATCATTTGTTTTCCTTGTTTCCTGAATTCGTCAGGAGACATGTGATAGTTTTTCATAAAGTCAATTAGTAAAATGTCAATAGTAAAAGGGAAAATGAAAATTTATCGAATAATAAAGTTGTTAAAATGGCGCAAAGGGGTAATGTCTGAAACTGAAAACGTTTGGACGATGGCTCTGGTTGGACCTATCTTCATCCATTCCTGAAAGATATCTACATTCTCAGGGTCGCCTTCTGCCTCAATTTCAACTTTTCCGTTGGGAGTGTTTTTTACCCATCCAAAGATGTTTAGTTCATTGGCTTTATGATGGGCAAAATATCTGAACCCAACTCCCTGTACGCGTCCACCAATCAGTATATAGATGGATTTCACTCTGAGATTAGTATTTGATTTCTTCGGTTTGGCTAAAAGCAACAATTGTTTCGGGTTGGATTAATACCCATATGGAATAAATTCCGATGGCTGTTCCAAATGGGAAACTGAATATTTCAACGATTGAAAGGATAAGCGTAAGAATACGTGCCCATTCTTTTCTTTTATATAGGCCTAATCCGGCAAGAATTCCAGGGACTGAAATTACAATAAATACGATGGCTAAAATATCTGCAATTAGTGAAAGGATTGTTGCTCCGTCGGCGTTATCAACAAATCCTCCGACTAATTTAAGGACGGTAAAAATCAGGAAGGCAATCAGCAAATTAAAAATACTTAATCCGATTTGAAGGGCAGCAACAATGTTAATGTGTTTTTCCATGATCATGAGTTTAAATTTTAGCTGTTTTAAAAGTAATGATAATCTGCCGTTTCTTCAATTTTATTTTAGCTTGATTTTAATGTGTTAATATTGTTTTACTTATGGATTTTTTGATTTAAAATTATAAAAGCTTCAATATCTTTGATACCGAATTGAGTATTATAAATCTCCAACTGATTTTCCGATGAGAAAATTATCAACTTACAAAAAACGTTTTCAGAACCTGATTTTCGGAGAGGCAATTCATCGTTTTGAAGATAAGATTATGTTACTCTCAACCATTTCTCTTACAGCAATCCTTGCTGTGAGTACCGTATTTAATATCATTCTTGATCTTAAGGTTTCTATTATACTTGCATCTGCAATTGGAACTTTTGCCTACCTCTGCCTTTACCTTTATGGTCGCTTAGTGAGTAAAAATAATGTGTTTTTTTTGGTGACCAGTATTATTTCTTTGATCTTCATTGATCTGATTTGGTTTGTTAATTACGGCTCCAGAGGGCCGGTAATTGGAGTTTTTGTTGTTTTTTATTCATTTTTGATTCTTGTTTTCGACAAGAGATATTTTCTTTTAATCACAGTTCTTCTGTCATTAAATATTTTGTGTTTATATCTGTTTGAATTTAATTATCCAGAAATCATTGGAGATTATCCTAATTCAGGTGCCGGAATGAACGATAATTATATCGGCTTGATTTTCGACTTTTTGGTCATGTTCTCATTTATGGCAGCCATTAAAAAGAATTATATTTATGAGTACGAACGGGCAAAAATGTCGGATTTGTTAAAATCAGCGTTTGTTGCCAATATGTCGCATGAAATACGTACTCCGCTAAATGCAATTGTTGGCTTTTCATCGCTCATGTCTGATCCTGATATTTCGGTTGAGGATAAGAAGATTTTTGAGGAACAGGTTTCAAGCAACAGTGATTACCTTTTGAACCTCATTGAAGATATCATCGACGTTTCGAAAATTGAATCCAATCAGCTTACCGTAAAGATTCAGGAAATTGATGTTGTCCCGGTTATCAGTCAGATTGTCCAATCATTTCAACTTTCAGTACTTTCAGGAAAAAATGTAACAGTTAAATGCTCGCTGGAGATGTCCGAGATTATTATTAGGGTTGATAAAGTGCGATTTGAACAAATTCTTCGTAATTTATTGTCGAATGCGGTAAAATTTACTGAAAATGGGATCATTGAAGTTGGTTGCCATAGAGTCGACGGGTTTTATGCCTTTTCAGTTAAAGATACCGGAATTGGAATTCATTCAGATCACCATGAAGCTATTTTCGACCGATTCATAAAAATTGACAACAACAAACAGCATCTGTATCGAGGCACCGGAATTGGGTTGTTTCTTTCGAAACAATTGGTTGAGATGTTTGAAGGAGAAATCTGGCTGGAATCTGAGGTTGGGAAAGGATCAACATTCTATTTTACTATCCCTGCATAATTATTTAAATTGTAACAGCTCCTTCTTTATTGTATTTTGCTTTATAAAGTGGATCGAAATCTCGTTAAAAATACCTGCCTGATCGAGATTGCAGCAATGACCGCTGTTTTTAATCACTTCAAGTTTTGCATGGACATGTTTCTTAACCAAATCGGCGACCATCGGCAAAAACATATGGTCACCATCGCCCATCAAGTACAAAACCGGAACTGAAGGTTCCAGATTTAGAAACTCGTTGAGATTTGATTTTATTTCCCGGGTCATTCTCATCCATTTGGCAAACTCCTTTTCCCCGAGTTTAACTGCTTCCTTAATAAAAACATTCCGCGATTCGCGATGCCGGCGATAAGGCATCAGGATTAGGGCATTAAGTTTATATAACCACATGTATGGTAACACCGAATTCAATATCTTAGCCATGCTGATCAATACTTTCAGCGTTTTATTGAATTGAATGATTGCCCCACCCAGTACAATTGATTCGGCTCTTCCGGGCGCAAGTTTATCAATTGCCCTGATTACAATACAGCCTAATGAAATACCTACCAGGTGAGCTTTTCTGATTTCGTAATGATTCATCAGATGGATAACATCCAGCGCAACTTCATCAAAAGAGTATCCTGAATTTTCATCCTGAATGGTAGGTTTGGATTTACCGTGGCCGCGGAGATCGACAAGGAGAACATTAAAATGTTTCTTGAATTCTTTTAATTGCCTAAACCAAACAACATTGCTGCCACCTGCGCCATGAACAAACACAACCCATGGTGCCGATTTTGGATGAATGAATTTGCGGTGATAAATCATGGTGCAAAAATAATAGAAATTGAAGGTCAAGGCAGGTAATTGCTGTTAAAAATGATACAAAGCAAAAGTACCCTGTTTCTCTTGTAGTTTGCACTTATCGATTTTCTCTTTTGAATGGCTTGGAGCAAAAGGAATGAATATTTTTCTTAAAATTGACGTATCATATAGTCAACGAAATAATTGAACATTAGGATCGTTTGTTTATACGGCACACTTTTTGGTTCTTTTTGTCGCATTGAAATGAATTCCTGATTTTTATAAATAACAAATCGAATGAAACTCAATACCGCACTATTATTTTCTCTCCTGAATATCGTTTTGGTCGTAAACTCTCAGGCTGCCGAAAAAGTTGATCAGTTTTATTATCAGAATGCAGTTTTTCATGATGAAATAAAGTCGGTTCAGATGTTCCGCGAAGGAAATGAGCTTTCGAACCCTGTAATTGAGTTGGGAAGCGATGTTAAACTTCTGTTGAAATTTGATGATCTGGCTGAAGATGTAAAAAATTATTCCTACACGGTTATTCATTGTGATGCGAATTGGAACGAATCGTATATTCAGCAAAACGAATATTTGTCTGGATTTCCTGATAATCCGATATCCGATTATGCCATGAGTTTTAATACCACTGTAAAATTTGTGAACTACCAAGTGAGCATCCCCAATGAAGATTGTTCTCCAAAATATTCCGGAAACTATGCATTGGTTGTATTTGAAAATAATAATCGGGAGAATCTGGTGCTGATTCAGCGTTTTTATGTGGTTGAGCCAAAGGTAAGAATCGAAGGTTTAGTGAAAAAGGCAACTTTCGATGTGTACAATGGCGAAAACCAGGAAGTCGATTTTAAGGTTGTAAATCAGGAACTCAAACTCATGAATCCCCGGGAGGATATTAAAGTTGTTTTGATGCAGAACCGGAGGTGGGATAATGCTATATTAGATTTGAAACCTGCTTATATTCGCGAAAACGTGCTCGACTACGATTACAATAAGGAAAATGTATTTCCTGGCGGAAACGAATTCCGCTATTTCGATATCCGTACCAATAGACGTAATGGTGAAAATGTAGAGAATGTCAAATTTATCAGGCCTTACTATCATGTTACTCTTCTTACCGACCAAATTCGGAACAACAAAAAATACCTTCCCTATAAAGAAATGAATGGGAATTTTGTGATTGAAAGTCAGGATCGTGTTACCGATGCTGATACAGAATGCGATTACATGTTTGTGCACTTTTACTTACCTATGCCAAGTCAGCTGGTTGGCGGGTCGGTTAACGTTTTTGGGGCGCTTACCGGGTGGAACGCCAATAAAACCAACGAAATGAAATGGAATTACGAAGCTGCCGGTTATGAGTTAACCTTACTTCTGAAACAGGGTTATTACAACTACCAGTATGTTTATGTTCCTGAAGGTGCAAAGAAAGCGGATTCCGTTAATCTGGAGGGCACTTTCTTTATCACCGAAAATGAATATGAGATTTTTGCTTACTATAAGGATCAATCAAGCCGCTATGATCGTCTGGTTGGATTTCTGACACTTAATTCGGCTAATTCGAAGTGAAATAAGCTGAATAACAGATCGAAAGGGCGGATTTTACGCCGTCTTTATTGCTCAAAACACAAACTAACGCTTGACTAGTGCAACTGAGAACTTGCTTTAGCGAACTATTTTTAGCGGACTTTCCTCTCTGGTATATGGTATGGTAAATGAAAAGGTTGATCCTGAACCCAACTTCGACTTAACCAACAACTCACCGCCAAGTAATCGTACATAGTGTTGGGCAATTGATAATCCAAGTCCGGTACCTTCATAGGCGCGTATTGTGCGGTTGTCGAGTTGGTGAAAACGCTCAAAAATGCGGCTTTGATCTTTTTCCGATATCCCAATACCTGTATCCCTTACGAAAAAGCTTATCTGATTTGATTCCTGAATCTGGTATCCAAATTCAACTTCACCTTGTTCTGTGAATTTAATACCGTTATCAATTAGTTTCTGTAGAATAGACTGAAGTAAAACAGCGTCTGTTGTAATCGCAAATTTTGGATTTGGGTTGTCGCAACTCACTTTCATTCGGATGTTTACTTTATCTTCCATTTCGTAAGTGAAATCTTTATAAAGTAAAACCATTAAATCGTTTAATTTACAAACCGATTTTTTGACCACCAGGGTGTTGCTTTCAATTTTTGACAGGCTGATCATATCATTAATCAGAGCTAATAATAACTTCCCGTTGGTTAAAATTATTTCAAGGAATTTGCTTTTCTCTTCTTCGTCAAATTCCTGAGAACCCAACATTTTCGAGAATCCGATAATGGCATTCATCGGGGTTCTGATTTCATGAGAGATATTGGCAAGGAATGCAGTCTTTAGGCGATCAGCCTCCTCCGCTTTATTTTTGGCTTCTTCCAATTTTAGTTCTGCCATTTTTCTCGACGAAATGTCGCGTGCTAGCGAAACAACCGAATGATCATTCAGCCGTGCGATGCGCATTTCAAACATTGCCGACGAGCCTTCAACTTCTAGTGCATATTCAATGGTTTCAATGCTGTCAAATTCAATACATTGCTGAATGCACTGGTATATTTTCGCCGACATTTTTTCGGAAAATCCTACCTCGAAAATTGAATTGCCAATGATATCATCCGGCTTAATTTTAAGGGCTTCGGACGCTTTGAATACGAAATCCACATAAACACCATCTTTGTCTATTATAAAAAACAAATCAGGGATTGCTTCCAATAGAACCTGATAGCGTTTTTTGTTCTCTTCCAACTCAATTATCTTATTTTGTTTTGATGTTACATCGATAAAAAGGCTGACTATTTGATTGTTGGAAATTTTAAAGGTGTCAACTTCAATGTATTTGTCAAGTCGTTCAAGGTAAAATGAAAAATGCTTCTTTTTCGAATGAAGGTATTCCTTGTTCCAGTCAAACGAACCTCTGAATATTTTAGGAAATACATCGTCGGCCGAATGGTCTTTTAATTCGCGCGACGTGATCTTAAAAAGCCGTTCGAATGCCAGGTTGGTTTTACGAACTTCCAGATGGGAAGGTGTCCCGAATTCATCATTGATAATTTCGAGTTGCATCATTCCTTGTGGAAGATTTCGAATAGTTTGATTAATAATAGTTTCCGTATTTTCTCTTTGTTCGATTAAGGCGTTTATAGCGTTTTGGTATCTCCATGAGAGCAACATTGAACCCAGAAAATAACCGCTAAGAGTTAAAAATGGATTGGTAAATGTGGTGTTCGATTCCCATTGGTATTTCAGTAATAAATCGGTAAGTCCGGCCTGATAAGTATGAACCAATAAGGTGAATATGGACAATCCAAAGAATATGATCAGATCTCTTTTTTTATCACTGAAAATCAGGAAAAATAAAAAGAATGGGACTAAACTCCATAGTGTATTGGTTACTGATAAGTGATTTGGAATAACAGCAAACGAACTCGATATGAAGAAAAAATAAGGAATAAACGGAACTAAAAAGAAAATATTCGCAGCCCATGAAATGCTTATGTGTCGCAGTCCATAAAACGCAACCCCAAAAAGAATAAGTATTGCAACGTCGCCGGGTAAGCATTCATACGAAGAACTGCCAATCATGTCGATAGTAAACATTACCAGTCCAGTCAGTAATCCAAGTATAATAAACACGTGAAAACCAATGATCTTGATTAAGTCATGTTTGGTATCGGTGTGGTAACGGCTGATAATTGATTTAGTTATTGCGTCTAGCATGAAATTGCGTCATCATTCAACTTATACGAGGGAATAAATATAGTAAAATTTAGATTCCATTCTTGTTTGTCAAAATTTATACAAAAATGGAAAGGTGATTTTTATTAGTATTTAAACTGTTCAGAAAGTTTAGTTTTGCCAACAAGGATGTATAAAATGTCAATATAACACTTTTAACCATGTCAAAAGGATTTTTTAATGTTCCGGTCGCAAAAAATGAACTTGTGAAAAGTTATGCGCCTGGCTCACCAGAAAGAGTAGAATTAAAGAAAATGCTTGCTGATTTGAGATCAGTTGAGCTCGAACTCCCTATGATTATTGGGGGTAAGGAGGTTACAACTGATCGTAGGGTGCGCATTTCACCTCCACACGACCATAAACACACACTTGGATATTATCATCAGGGAGATTCTTCTCATGTGCAAATGGCAATTGATGCTGCCATGCTGGCTCGCGAAGCATGGAATTCAATGTCTTGGCAACACCGTGCATCTATATTTCTGAAAGCAGCCGATTTGTTTGCTGGGCCTTATCGCGCCAAAATTAACGCAGCAACTATGTTGGGCCAATCAAAAAATGCTTATCAAGCCGAAATTGATGCAGCTTGTGAAATGGCGGATTTCTTTAGGTTTGGCGTTCGCTGTATGACTGATATTTACAAAATGCAACCTGAATCTGCACCTGGAATTTGGAATTACAACGAATTCAGGTCACTCGAAGGTTTTATTTTTGCGCTTACTCCATTTAATTTTACGTCAATTGCCGGAAATCTGCCTGCAGCACCTGCTATGATGGGAAATGTAGTGGTGTGGAAACCTTCGAAAACTGCAGTCTATTCGGCTGCTGTGATCATGGAAGTTCTTCAGGAAGCCGGATTGCCTGATGGAGTTATCAATCTGGTTTATGTTGGAGGCCCTACCGCTGCTGATGTTATTTTCAAATCGCCTGATTTTGGAGGAATCCATTTTACCGGATCAACCGGAGTGTTTCAAGGAATGTGGAAAACAATTGGGGAAAATATCCATAAATACAAATCATATCCACGAATTGTTGGTGAAACCGGCGGAAAAGATTTCATCTTCGCCGATCCGACGGCCGATCCACAAGCTTTGGCTATCGCCATGTTGCGCGGTTCTTTCGAATATCAGGGACAAAAATGTTCGGCAGCTTCGAGGGCTTATGTGCCACAAAGTATTTGGGACGATGTTTGCACCCGTTTAGGTAACGAGCTGGCAACTGTAAAAATGGGTCCTCCCGAAGACTTTACCAATTTTATCAATGCGGTAATTGATGAATCGTCGTTTGATAAGCTTGCCGGTTTTATTGAACGGGCTCGTAAAGATGAGGATGCAGAGGTGTTGTTCGGAGGAAACTGCGATAAATCGGTGGGCTATTTTATTCAGCCTACAGTAATCCTGGCAAAAAAGCCGGATTATGCCACGATGGTCGAAGAATTGTTTGGCCCGGTTTTAACTGTTTATGTTTACCCTGACGAAGAAATGGATCGCACTCTTGAAATTTTAGATGGTACGTCTATTTATGCGTTAACTGGCGCTATCTTCTCGCAAGATCGTTACAGCATTGAGCGAATTACCAAACGACTCGAAAATGCCGCAGGTAATTTCTATATTAACGATAAACCGACCGGAGCGGTGGTTGGCCAGCAGCCATTTGGCGGAGCCAGAGGTTCAGGCACAAACGATAAAGCCGGTTCAGTATTCAACTTCTTGCGTTGGACATCTATTCGGACAATCAAAGAGACTTTTGTTTCACCAAAGAGTTATACTTATCCAAATTTTGCTCCGGATAAGGAATAAATTAAATTTTAGCAGAAAAGGAGATGAATTTTTTCATCTCCTTTTTTTTTGTGCGGGAAAAACCTATTTTTGTTTAAAATCATTCGCATGGAAGCCAAAGAATTAGGATCAAAAATCGTAAAATCGATCATTAACAAATACTTGATTGCATTAGGTGCATTCGTTGTTTGGATCATGTTTTTTGACGATAACAATTTGAGGCAGCACCAACAAAATCTTCACGAGCTTGCCCTTCTTCAGGAGCAGGTTGATTTTTACAAGCATAAAATTGATGCCGACAAACGTAAATTAATTGAATTGCAAACCAATGACGAGAACCTCGAAAAGTTTGCTCGGGAGCAGTTTTTTATGAAAAAAGCCAACGAAGAAATCTACGTTATCGTTGAGGACAATTAGAAATTAAGACGTCTTTGTCTTTATTTGTTGTCCTGAATTGTCATCCCAGCTGCAAATTACTCAATGCTTTACAATCTCTTAATCCTTGTAATTTGTTTATATTTAGTTGATTGATTAATTTTATCTGAAATTCAATTATTTCTTTTGATTCAATTGTGAGATTTACTATATTTCTTCAATCAAGTTCGACCGATGAAGATAAATACAAATATATTCCGGATTGAGACCAATCATATTGCTCCGCAGCAGGGTAATATTTTGATTGCAGAACCTTTTTTGTCGGGAAGTTATTTTAACCGGTCAATAATAATCCTGGCCTCGTGCAACAAAGATGGAGCAGTTGGTTTTATCCTGAATAAGAAAGTTGATTTTCCGGTAGAAGATCTTTTTGTTGATTTCCCTGATTTTGATTCTGAAATACACATTGGAGGGCCTGTTGGTACCGATTCAATCTATTTTATCCACACGCTTGGCGATTTAATTCCCGGAAGTATTCATATTAAAGATAACCTTTATTGGGGAGGTGATTTTGATGCCCTCAAAACGCAGATTAAACTAGGTCTTGTTGATCATTCACAGGTTCGTTTCTTCTTGGGTTATTCCGGATGGGAAGCCGGTCAGCTTGAAGAGGAAATTAATGAGAACTCTTGGCTGGTGGCCAATGCCTCAGAAGCTGATCTGATGAACATTGATGAAAATGAAATGTGGGCGAAATCGGTGCGTGCAATGGGAGGTAAATACACCATGTGGGAAAATTTCCCTGAAAATCCTTCACTTAACTAGAAATCTGCTGGTTAAACAATTCGTTTATTTTCCTAATCTTATTGTTGAAATATCGTTTCTCTTCAAATCCAATTACCCAACGAATTCCTTTCATCGAATTTACAATCAGTAATTCTTCTGCCTCCCGGAGATTCATGTCTGTTATTTCTTCATCTTCGGTGTAGTCAAGTTTTAGCCTACTAAAAAGATCAAGCATAAGCGGTTTTGTAATATCCACATAGGCACCCCGGTCGCTGCTGGCTCCCCTAACACTCTTTCCTTTAATCAGGTAAATGTTCGATTCAGGTGCTTCAATAATTCCATCCGATGTATTGACAATTAGAAGTTCATCGGCTGTCGTTTCATTAAGATGGCTTGCTGCAATGTTCCAATAGATTTCCGAACCTAATGACAGGCTCGAAAGTGATGATATTGATTTCTGTATGGGGTGAATAATTTCAATGTACAAGCCTTTTTCATTTAATTCGTAACCAACCGGTTCCGTTTTTTCTGATTGGATGGTATAATGTACTTTCTTTCCGACAAACCTGAAGGTTAATGTGGCTATCGCGCCAAGAAAATGTTTGTTTTTAGTCAGTACACGTTCGAGTTGCCGCTTTAGCCCTGCTCCATTATCAGATGTGAATTCAGGAAATAATTGGTTGTAATATAGAAGTTTAAGCCGGATAAGCTCAAGTGTTTCGTTGAAAAACGGGAAAGAGGTCCGGATTGCCCTGAATTTTTCAGAAAAGTGGAGCGCTTCGGATTGAGCCAGTGAAATATGATATTCTTCCGTTGGCATAAATGATCCGTTGACTAAAATGTATTTGCCTTTGCTCATTTGTTCAGGAATGAGATGTATGGAAACATATTCTGGTTCGCTATGATTTGGATTCCCTGGATTCCGGCTTTTTCGGCTGCATCCATATCTGACTGGCTATCGCCAATTAAATATGAATCAGATTTGTTGATTTTGTATTTGGCTATCAGTTTTTCAATCATCAGCGAATTCGGTTTTCGGCAAAGGCATTTTTCAATTTCAGGATGATGGGAGCAAAAAACAGTCTCTGTAATCTCAATCTCATTTATCCTGAAGGTTTGTGTCAACTTTTCGTGAAGTTTTAATATATCGTCTTTTGAATACAACCCGCGGGAAATTCCACCCTGGTTACTCACAATAAATAGCTGAAATCCTTTTTGCGAAAGTATCTTCAGATTTCCGATAACACCATTGACCAGAGTTAATTGATCTGATTTCCAAATGTAATACTGTTCGCTATTGTCAACCAAAACACCATCACGATCCAGAAATATTGCCTTTGTGCTCATATTAGCCTGAAAAGTTTATCCAGAAAGCTTTCAAATAATTGATAATTAAGAAGTATAGGGAAAATAAAACCAAATAAAGCGCCCAGAAAGTGTGCGTCATGAGCTACATTGTCTTTTTGTTTCATGCTCATCTGGTACGAATAAACCAGGTAAAGCGCGGCAAATACGATTCCCGGTATGGGCAAGATCATGAAGAATAATATTTTATTCCATGGGTCGAAGAAAATAGCGGCAAAAAGTACAGCCGAAACGGCTCCGGAAGCGCCAACCGAGTTATAAAAGTAATTGTTGCGGTGCTTGATCAGGGCGTATATGTTCGAAACAAGGATTCCACCTAAATACAGGAGAGCATAATCCAGAATTGCATTGTTCCCAAAGTTGTATTTGAAATATTCTTCGATCGCTTGTCCGAACGAAAACAGCACAATCATGTTCACAAACAAATGTTCCCAGTTTGCATGAATAAAGGCATGTGTAACCAGCCGGTGATATTCATGCTTGTGAACTATTTTGCTGGCGTTAAACTGCAACTGATCCATCAGTTTAGGCGATTTAAATGCTGCATACGAAACGGCCACTGTGATGGCAATCAGAATAATGGTCATGAGCGAATGGTTTAATGTAAAATGCGGTATATCATTTCCCGTTGAAGGTCGGCTGGCGTGGCTGATATATTGCCAAATCCTTTCGATTTCATGTCGTACTCACGCAGAATACTCACAATCTCAACCAACTTTTTGATGTTGTAATTTTTAGCCGCAGCTATGTATGTTTTTACGAAAAACGGATGTACCTGAAGCACCGAAGCTACATTATTTTGCGATTTGTCTTCCAGAAAATGATAATTCAGTATTTTGGAAAAATAAGAGAACAGCGACGAAATGACTACCGGAACCGGATTGGACGATGGATTGGCCCCGAAATAATTGATAATGCGGTTGGCCTTCAACAAATCGCGGTCGCCCAAAGCATTCTGAAGTTCATAAACATTAAATTCTTTACTGATTCCAATGTTTTTTTCGATGTGATCAGGAGTAATTTGAGTTCCAACAGGTAACGAAATAATCAGTTTGTCCAGTTCGTTGGCCACTTTGCTCAAATCGGCTCCTAAAAATTCTGAAATCATCGCGGCAGCCTGTGGCGAAATAGTGTACTGCTGACTTTTAAGATAAGTTGAAATCCAGGTTGGAAGCTGATTTTCGTATATTTTCTTCGACTCGAACAGCACTCCCTTCTGATCCAGCAGCTTGGGGAATGTTTTTCGTTTGTCGAGTGTTTTGTATTTGTAGTTGATAACCAGAATGGTCGAATTTAGCGGATTCTTGGCATACGTTTCCAGCTCCTCTATTTTCTTGATATTCTGGGCTTCCCGAACAATAATTACCTGGTAGTTCGCCATCATCGGAAATCGGCGGGCATTGGCAATAATCGTATGCGGTTCGGTATCTTTTCCGTATAGAACCGTTTGATTAAAACCTTTCTCAGCTTCAGTCAACACATGGTCTGCAATGTAATCGCTGATTTTATCAATGAAGTATGTTTCTTCTCCCATCAGAAAATAGATGGGATGATATATCTTTTTTTGAAGGTTACCGATTATTTCTTCGAAAGTCATTCTCGTATCTGGTGTTAAAATTTCAGGTGTTTGACCGATTCTCCGTTGTTTTTGATTTCTAGCAGGGCATCTATTCCGGTTTCGAGGTGTTCGAGTACAAAGTTGTTCGAAACAATCTGGTCGCTGGCTTCAGTTTTTACACCAGTTGAAATCATTGGTTGATCCGAAACCAGCAGTAATGCTCCGGAAGGAATTTGATTGTAAAAACCGACGGTAAAGATGGTTGCCGTTTCCATGTCGATGGCCATTGCCCTCGATTTTTCGAGGTACTTTTTGAAACGTTCGTCGTATTCCCAAACCCGCTTGTTGGTGGTGTAAACAACGCCCGTGTAATAATCGTGCTTCCGGTTCCGGATGGCGGTTGAGACTGCCCGCTGGAGGTTAAATGCAGGAAGAGCTGGTATTTCAGGTGGTAAATAATCGTTTGATGTACCTTCGCTTCGAATGGCTGCTATGGGTAAAATGAAATCGCCCAACTGATTCTTCTGTTTTAGTCCGCCACATTTGCCCAGAAACAGAACGGCTTTTGGGTGAATGGCACTTAACAGATCCATCATGGTTGCAGCATTTGGGCTTCCCATGCCAAAATTGATGATGGTGATTCCCTCAGCACTTGCGTTGGGCATATTTTTATTTTCGCCCAAAATTGGAACTCCGAATTTTTTAGCAAACATATCCACATACATGTGGAAATTGGTAAGCAGGATCAAATCATCAAATTCGTCCAGCGCCCTTCCGGTATATCTTGGTAACCAGTTCGATACAATTTCTTCTTTTGTCTTCATAAAAAAGTGTCTAAAGTTCGGAGTCCGAAGTGTCTAAAGTTACATGCGAAGGAACTTTAGGCACTCCCAACTTTTTTTCTATTTTTACAAAAATACAAACTTTGTTGGCTTCGTCATGCAAAAACTGAATTTGCCCGAATATTCTTTCAAGATAAAAACTACGGAAGGTAAATCATTTATTTTCGATTCACTTCGGAAGAAATTCGTTCGGCTTACTCCGGAAGAATGGGTGCGACAGAATTTTGTTCAATTTCTGATCATTGAGAAAAAATATTCGGTTTCGCTGATTGCTGTTGAAGCCGGAGTGAAAGTAAATAATAATCCGCAACGTGCAGATATGATTGTTTTTAACCGATCAGGAAATCCCATGCTGGTTGCCGAATTCAAAGCTCCTGAAGTAAAAATCAGCCAGCAGGCTTTTGATCAGATCGTGCGGTACAATATGCAGTTGAAAGTACCTTTCCTGATTGTTAGCAATGGGTTACAGCACTTTTGCTGTAAGATTAACTACGATGATAATTCGTATGCTTTCCTTCCTGAAATCCCTGAGTTTTCGGCAGTAATTTAGCGTTTAGTTTTGTTTTTTCAGGATTTGTTCCATCCGGGCCAAAGCCAGATCAAAATTTGCAGTTATGTTGTTTGGACCAATTAATGTCGGAACGTCACCTTTTTCTAACTCTTCAAAAACTTCAGGCTGAACTCCCGAGAGTATAATTTGTATCCGTCTTGATTTCAGATCCTTGATGGTGGCTTTCAGGTTTCGGAGGCCGGTACCATCGATGAACGGAACATGCCGCATCCGGATAATGACCACTTTCGACGTGTGACTAATGTCTTTCAGCGTTTCTTCGTAACGGCGGGCGGCTGCGAAAAAGAATGGCCCACTGATCTCAAATATTTCAACTCCTTTCGGGATGTCAGCATAATTTTCTAAGCTGTCCGATTCGGTTTCCAGAGGAATTACCTTGCTCAGGCTCGACATCCGTTGCATGAAGAGCAGCGACGAAAGTACCACGCCAACTTCAATAGCAACAGTTAAATCAACAAATACAGTCAGAATAAAGGTGCTGAGCAATATAAAAACATCAAATTTGTGTCCTTTCAAAATCGAAAAGAACGACTTCATTTCGCTCATGTTGTAGGAAACTACAATCAGAATTCCGGCCAGACAAGGCATCGGAATCAAAACCGCCCATTTCCCGAAAACCAGCATGATCAGTAAAAGTGTAACTGCATGGGTGATACCAGCAATTGGAGTCCGTCCGTTGTTTTTGACGTTCGTGGCAGTTCTTGCAATGGCTCCGGTTGCAGGTATTCCTCCAAAAAACGGAGTGACAATATTGGCAACTCCCTGGGCAATTAATTCGGTATTCGAACGGTGGTTGCTACCAATCATCCCATCGGCAACGACAGCCGAGAGCAGCGACTCAATGGCTCCAAGCAAGGCAATGGTCAATGCAGGTTGCATATATTGTCCCAACTGATCGAAATGGATTGATGGGATGGTAATTGCAAATTTATTGGGAATTGCACCAAACACACTTTCGATGGTGCTGACCTGAAGACCAAATGCGGCAACGATCGCCGTCATTACAATAATGGCAATGAACGATCCTGGGACTTTGGGGATTAGTCGTCCGGAAAATACAGTTATGATAATGGTTCCAACCGTAATTAATACAGCCGACAGATTAAAATTTTGCATCTGGTGGAAGTAAACTTCCCATTTGGCAATGAACTCAGCCGGTAGTTTATCGATAGGCAAGCCCATTGCATCTTTGATTTGGGTAGAAAAGATGACCAATGCAATACCACTCGTGAAACCAACAATTAAAGGATGAGGAAAAAATTTAAGTATAGAACCCAATCGAAGAAATCCAAAGGCAATCAGCATCATTCCGGCCATGATGGTCGAAATAATCAGTCCATCGAATCCGTATTTTTGAATAATTCCATAAACAATAACGATAAAGGCGCCGGTTGGCCCGCCAATCTGAACGCGGCTCCCACCAAGTAATGAGATGATTAAACCGGCAACTACAGCAGTGATGATTCCCTTTTCAGGAGAAACTCCCGAAGCCACAGCGAACGCAATTGCCAATGGCAACGCTACAATCCCAACGATAATTCCGGCAAAAATGTCGTTGGTTACATTTTTTGTCAGCAAGCCTTTCTTAAACAGGCTCCATGTTTTAGGAAGAAAAATTGGCTCCATTCCGTTCAGATTTTTGAAGGTGCAAATGTAAGTTCTAATCCAAATGTTTCAATTGAATCGAATGTTTTTTTGAGGTTTTTAAAGGCAATGTTAATTGGAATCCAACCTGATAGTTAATAACTGAAAAACTGGAATATTTGAGTTTAATAGAATTTCGACATTTCGATCAGTGTTTTTGTTTTTATTACGCTGATTATCTTTCCATTGATTCCGATAATTTCTTCCTTCTTGAATTCTTGTAGCAGACGCACCAGGGTTTCCGTTGCAGTTCCAACCATATTCGCCAAATCTTCGCGTGACAATACGATCTCAACCAAATCCGATTTGTCTTTTCTTCTGAATTTCTCTGAAAGGATCAAAAGAGTTAGTGCCAATCGTTCCCGAACGGACATGTGGGCAAACACCATTACACTGTTTACCATTACACCAAACTCATGGCTTAAGCTGGATAAAAGGCAGCTCATCAGGGCATTTGATTCATTTGTGGCTTTCAGAAATACTTCTTTTGGTAGAAATCCCAAACTCGAAGTTTCGACGGCTGCAATTGAATCGGGATAAGGTTCGTTACACAATAGAGCCGAGTATCCAAGTAATTCGCCCTCAGAACAAAGCGATAAAATGTGTTCTTTCCCGGCGTGATCGGTCTTGTATTTTTTTACCAGTCCTTCTTTTAAGTAATAAATTCCGGCTGAATAAGAACCTTCCAGAAATATAGGCTGTCCTTTCTTGTAGGTTCGGTCAATCATTTGGCTTTCCAGAAACACTCTTAAATCGGCTGGAATATTTTTAAAAATTGAATCACTCTTTGACGTAAATTTTTCAAGGTGAATTAAATCGTTTGTTTCCATATTTTTCAGTTAATCGATCAAATATAGGGATAAAGTCAATGCATTACTTGACTATTATCAAATTATTCGATGATCAGATTCAAATTAACAACCTTAATTATTGCCTTACTTTGCAAGCCGAAACAATGTAAATTCAAAAGACAAAAATGATGGAGATGGCAGGACTGTTGAATTTATCGTGGTGCGCAACAATTGTTGCAATAATTGCCTTGTGTTTTGTTTCCACCAGGTTAAAATCTTATCTTGCTGCATCGGCAGTTATTGTCAATGCAGTCCTAACAAGTTTACTGGCCATTGGTGCACTAAATGGTGAAATCAAAGAACTTCTTTTTCAGGGGAACATATTTTGGGGTGACATTCTTATCCGCATTGACGGGCTGTCGGCCTGGTTCATTTTAATTGTCAATTTCACTTCTGTAACCGGTGTTATTTATGGTATCGGGTATTTAAAACCTTACATAAATTCCGCTCCGAAGCTGGCCTTTCACTGGATTTTATTTGTCATTTTTCACCTGTCGATGGTTTGGGTGTGCATGTTGCAACATTCGCTTGCCTTTCTGGTTGCCTGGGAGGTGATGTCGTTGTCGTCGATGCTCCTGGTTGTTTTCGATCACGACAAGCCAAAAACCATTAAAGCCGGAATCAATTACCTGGTTCAGATGCACATCAGTGTTACGTTTTTAACCATTGGGTTTATCTGGGTTTATTTTCAGACGGGCTCATTCAGCTTCGATGCTTTTCAAACTTACTTTGGTGCAAACAGCAACGTCTGGCTGTTCCTGATCTTTTTTGTTGGATTCGGCATTAAGGCCGGTTTTATTCCTTTACATAGCTGGCTGCCTCATGCACATCCTGCGGCGCCATCGCATGTGTCGGGTGTCATGTCAGGAGTGATTGTGAAACTGGGCATCTACGGAATTTTCAGGATTATTTCTTTTCTGAAAGCTGACTTTTTATTACTGGGCGAAATTGTGGTTACCATTTCGGTTTTGACCGGAGTATATGGAATATTGAATGCGGCTGTTCATCGCGATTTTAAACGGATGCTGGCTTATTGCACCATCGAAAATATTGGGATCATTGGTATTGGCATTGGGCTCGGATTGATGGGAATGGGCAACGAGTCAGCGGTTTTATATTACCTCGGTTTTGGAGGAGCACTGTTGCACGTCCTCAATCATTCGCTGTTTAAATCATTGCTGTTTTATTCGGCAGGTTCGGTTTACCAGCAAACACATACCCGCGACATGGATAAACTGGGCGGATTAATCAGGCAAATGCCAAAAACAGCAGTCCTTTTTCTGATTGGCGCCATTGCCATTGGCGGATTACCACCTTTCAACGGGTTTGTTTCTGAATTTATTCTCTATAGCGGACTTCTGGAAGGATTGAAATCCAGTAATATCAGCCAGATTAGTTTGCTGGTGGTTACACTTGGAGGATTGAGCATCATTGGTGGTATCTCGGTTCTGACATTCACCAAAACGTTCGGGACTATTTTCCTAGGAAATCCAAGAAAACAGTATAAACATCAGCCGGTTGAGGTTTCTTCTCTGATGTTGATTCCTCAATATCTGATTGTTTTGGTCATGCTGAGTGTTGCATTCCTGCCCCAATTTTACCTGAATACGATTTTTAACCTGTTGGGAAATTTGGGCAATGCCCGATCGATTGTCGCACCGTCGGGATTAACCGCTTATTCTGAAAGTATCACAAATATTAATCTCTATTCGATCCTGTTTGTCTCGATTGTAGCCGCAAGCTGGGGCGTTCGTGCGCTTGTAATAAAAGGTAAATCTCAAAAGGTGGAGCCTACCTGGGGATGTGCTTACGTTGCGCCAAACAGCAGAATGCAATACACGGGCAAATCGTTTTCGAAATCGCTGGGCAAAATATTTGGTTTTGTTTTGTTCGAAGAAAAAAAATACAAAGAATTGGAAGCCGGAGAGATATTTCCGGAGAGCCGAAAATATGTATCCCATTATCAGGATTTTTTCGAATATCGCTTTATCAATTATATCACCCATCATCTGGTTTATGCGGCAAATTATTTTAAATTTATTCAGAATGGCCGGGTACAATCGTACGTGTGGTATGGAATTGTGTTTATGGTCGCTATTTTTACCCTGACTGTTTTAACTGTTTTAAAATGAATTGGATAAAAGTTTTCATGGCAGTGCCGGTTTTGGCAATACTTATCATTCCCTTTCTGAAAGTAAAGGGGAAGGGGTTCGTATTGTTTGCGGCTATTGTGCTGAACGCTTTTGTTTCTGGTTCTCTGGCGCTTCAAACATTGTCCGGACAATTTTTAGAGTTTTCATTCGCCGGAAGTTTGGTAACTGGTCCGGTTAACCTTCGGATGGATGCTCTTTCCGGATGGTTTATCCTGATTATCAATTTTGTTTTTATAACCGGCAGCTTCTACGGGCTTTTTTACATGAAAGTCTATCAGAAACAAAAGAATAACCTCACGCTGCACAGCATCGTTTTCATTTTACTTCATACCGCACTGATTAGTCTTTGTGCGGTACAAAATAGTTTGGTTTTCCTGATTGCCTGGGAAATTATGGCACTTTCAGCCTTTTTCGCGGTCATATTCGAACACGAAAAGATGGCTACACTGGGAGCCGGTATCAATTACCTGATTCAGTCGCATGTTTCGATTGTATTCCTGATGCTTGGTTTTATTTGGGTAGCCCTTAAAACCGGAAGTTACGATTTCAATTCGCTGACTGCTTACACAACCCAACATCCCGGAGCTTCAGGATTGGTTTTGTTTCTCTTTTTTTTCATTGGATTTGCCATCAAAGCCGGATTTGTTCCTTTTCATACATGGCTTCCATACGCACATCCGGCGGCTCCGGCACATATTTCAGGAATTATGTCGGGCGTGATCATTAAAATCGGGATTTTTGGAATGCTCCGCATGATCACCTTAATTAAGACGGATTATTATACCATTGGTCTGGTGATTCTGGCTTTTTCTGTCATTTCAGGTTTGTATGGTGTGATGCTGGCCATCTTGCAACACAACCTTAAAAAGTTGCTCGCCTACCACAGCATCGAAAATATTGGCATTATCGGCATGGGAATTGGTATTGGTTGCATCGGTCTGGGTACGGGCAATTACCTGCTCGCTTCACTCGGTTTTGCCGGCGGACTTTTGCATACCTTGAATCATGCCTTGTTCAAATCTCTTTTGTTTTATACCGCCGGAAATGTTTACCAGGCCACACACACCCTTCATATTGACCATTTGGGCGGGTTGATTAAGAAGATGCCACAAACCGCTTTGCTTTTTCTGATTGCGGCTATTGCCATTTGCGGAATTCCACCTTTTAACGGTTTTATTTCGGAGTTTATTATTTACAGTGGCTTCTATTACTGGATGCAGGGTTCATTGATCGGCCCGTTGATGACCATTATCTTTTCAGTGCTGTCGCTGGTTCTTATCGGTGGGTTGGCGTTATTGTGCTTTACCAAAGCATTCGGGATTGTGTTCTTAGGCAATCCCCGGCAGAAATTCGACCACGAAGTGAAAGAAGTTCCTTTTTTGCAACTTTTGCCGCTTTACCTGATCGCGTTTCTGATCGTGTTCATAGGCGTGTTCCCACAAATCTTTATGAATGCGTTATCACTACCAGTGAATCTTTTGGCTGGTCTTCCGGCTATTTCGGATATGCCTTTCGCTGAAAAAACAACGGAACTTCTTCAGCCGGTAACCTGGGGCACCTGGATATTTATCTTGATCAGCCTGGCAGTTTTTGGTCTCCGGAAACTGGTCATGCAAAACCGGAAAGCTTCGATTGAACCTACCTGGGGTTGCGGATATATTGCTCCAACCGTAAAATTGCAATACACTGCCGGATCGTTCGTCAGGCCATACAGCAAACTTTTTCGTCCATTTTTGCTTTCCTCAAAAACTCAAAAAGACGTTGAGGGTATTTTTCCTTCGGGAGGTTCGTACGAAACGCATATTTACGACCGGATTGAAAAATACTTGGTTGATAATCCAATAGCTGCTTATAAAGCATTGCTGGGAAGATTTTTGTTCCTTCAGAATGGTAAGCTGCAATTCTATATTCTCTACGGAATTATTTTTATCGTTTCGGTCATTTGTATTCCGTTGTTTTACGATCAAATTGTATTATTCATCGATTTTATAAAGCAGATATAACTATGCTGAGTTTAATTCTCATCCTCATAGCAGCGGCCTTTTTTACCGGAGTAATCATCCGTGTGAAAAGTATTTCGTCAGGACGTAAAGGGCCGGGTATTTTTCAGCCCCTGTTCGATGTGGCCCGGCTCTTTAAAAAAGGGGTTGTTTACAGCGAAACGACCAGTTTCGTTTTTCAGATTGCGCCCACGATCTATTTCTCATCGGTCGTCATGGCTATGCTGGTGGTGCCGTTCGGGCAATCGAAAGGAATTTTAAGTTTCGACGGCGACTTTATCTTTTTCGCATATATACTTGCGCTGGGTAAGTTTTTCAGCATCATTTCGGCGATGGACACCGGAAGCAGCTTCGAAGGAATGGGTGCCAGCCGCGAAGCGCTTTATTCGATGTTTGCCGAACCAGCTTTTTTTATCCTGATGGGCTCGCTGGCGCTGCTTACCGGGCATACCTCTTTTCAGGAAATGTTTGCGGCACTGCATATTGGATCGTACATCAGCTATGCACTGGCGATATTGGGAACTTTTGTGCTGATGATGATTGCCATGGTCGAAAATAGCCGGATGCCGATTGACGACCCGAAAACGCATCTCGAATTGACCATGGTTCACGAAGTGATGATTCTTGACAACAGCGGATTCGATCTGGGTTTAATCCTGACTGCCGGGTACCTGAAATTTGCCATTTATGGCGCTTTGGTGGTCAACCTCTTCATCGGTGTGTTCCCATTACAATATTCAATCCCGATGTTCTTTGTTATTCAATTCGTACTGGCTTCGGGAGTTGGATTCATCGAATCGTTTATGGCTAGGTTCCGCATGAGCCACAATGCCCAGTTTATTTTTGTGCTGACATCAGTAAGCCTGCTAATTTTCTTTGGTGCCTTGCTGATTTTAGGAAAGTTTGTTTAAACCGTAAATTCTGAACCCCATGATAGACGTTTTGCTTATTACCTTCATCATCACCCTGTTCTACATGGCCATTGCCAACCGGATGCTGACTTACTTGAAAGTGCTGGCTTTTCAGGGTGTATTGCTTTTCGTGGTTGTGTTTCTTCAACTGAAAGAAATCAACACGGTAAACCTGGCTTTGATCTTGCTCGAAACCATTGTTTTTAAGTCGGTTGCAGTTCCGCTGTTTATGGCTTACGTGCTGAAACGAAACAACATTACCCGCGAATCGGAGCCCTTTTTGCCCAATTTTGTGTCATTGATCATTACCACATTTATTGTGGTTGTTACCATTTTGCTAGCCAATGGAATTAACGATACCCGTCTGGATAAAATATTTTTTGTAGTGGCGCTGTCGTCACTTTTCACCGGTTTGTATTTTATTGCTACCCGACGTAAAATCATAACCCATGTCATTGGTTACCTGATTATTGAGAATGGCGTTTTTGTATTGTCGCTGGCTGTTGGTAACGAAATGCCGATGTTGGTGAACCTGGGCATTATGCTCGATATTTTTGCCAGTGTGCTCATTTTAGGCATCTTCCTGAATAAAATTGGTGACGTATTTAAAGATATTGATGTAAACCAGTTAAGTAGTCTGAAGGATTATTAGAAATTCGGAAAACGGAAAACGGAAAAGGGAAACAGGAGAATGTTTTTAACTCCGGAGGAGTATAATATTTATAGTAAAGGTTTAGTGGCAACCACAATACCGTCCGCGGGAAAATGTTTTTCAGAGCATAATCCTTTTTTCGGACGCCTGCCTGCCGCAGGCTGGGAATGGTGAAAATGATTAATATGTGGATTTAAAATGATTAGAATATGATAGGAATATATCTGATAGGAGCTTTTTCAATAGCGCTTGCCTTGTTTCTGAACCGGAACAAGGCGATAACATTTATCTTGCTGGGATTATTCCTGATCCTTCAGGGAGTATTAGCCTTTCATGCTTATTTCAACCTACACATCACCGAATTGAGCTATTTTACCTACGACTCCCTGGCTGTTTTGCTACTGTGTACTTTGAGCATTATTTCCATTCCCGGTATCATTCACAGTCATATTTATCTGGAAGACCAGCCAGCGCCCCAGCATTCGCGGGCTATTTATTATGGCGCCTACGTGTTATTGCTGTCGGCTATCAGCGCGGGTTATCTGGCCAACCACATTGCCGTCATCTGGATTTTTACTGAAATCACCACCCTGAGCGCTTCGGCCCTGATTTATCACCACCGCAATAAACTGGCATTGGAAGGAACCTGGAAATATGTGTTTATCTGTGCCATCAGCATCACTTTTGTGTTCATCGGTATATTGTTCTTAAGTCTTTCGCTCGAACATGCAGGTTCCGACGACCTTTCATTTAAAAATCTGGTTGCCAATAGTTCCAGATTAAATCCATTTTGGTTGAGGTTGGCATTTCTCTTTATTTTCACGGGTTTTACGGCCAAGCTTGGTTTGGTGCCCATGTTTACCGCTGGTATCGATGCCAAAGACAAAGCCCCGGCTCCGGCAGGCGCTTTACTTTCGAGTGTTTTGATGAACCTCGGGTTTGTTGGTATTTTCCGTTTTTACATTGTTGTAGCAAACACTCCGCTTCATCACTGGGCCAATCTGGTTATTGGCATTGCCGCATTCCTGTCGGTATTTATTGCCACGGTTTACATGATCAAGGTGAAGAACATCAAACGAATGATGGCCTATTCAGGGTTGGAACACATGGGTTTGGTTATGCTTGGGATTGCCGCTGGGGGTATTGGTTATTATGCCGCGATCCTTCATATTATCCTTCATGCTTTTGTGAAGTCAAGCCTGTTCTTTCAGTTTACCCAATTGTACCGGGTATTCCAGAACAAGAGCATTTACCACGTGGGCAATTATTTCAAGTACAATACGGCTGGGGCAATGGTGCTTTTGTTGGGATTTATCAGCGCAACAGCCATGCCTCCGTCCGGACTGTTTGTAAGCGAATTCCTGATTTTCCGGTCGATGTTCGAGGCGCATCAAATTATTTTGCTGGTGGCTGTTCTTCTTTTGCTTACTATGATTATCTGGGCATTTGGAAAAAGCGTCATGAAGATATTGTTCATCCCACCTGTCGGATTTGACGATTCGCATGTTCCGGTTATCAGTCCGTGGGAATCGTCCAGTCAGTTTATCTTGCTGGCGCTTGCCGTGTATTTGGGTTTGAACCCTCCGGCTGAATTTGTGCAGTTGATCAAAGAAAGTGTCATGTTGTTACCAAATTAAATGAGTATGAACTACACAACGATAGTTAATAATCAAACGATCCCGCTTTCGGAGATTCCTGTAATGGGCTACGGAGATTTTATCGACCTGAATACCGGTTTATTAACCGATTCTCCGGAAAGGCATTGCGTCAATTATTTTGGTTTTCCGGTCGGAAATCAGATTCAGGTGATTTGCTGCATAGCCGACGACAACACGCATCAGGTCTACGTTTCGTCGTGTTTGGTGAAATCAGATGACATGCTTGATTCATTTACCTTCCGCAACTTCAACTTCGAAAAGTTTGAACGCGAGATTCATGAGAATTTTGGAGTGGGGTACAAAGATCATCCATGGTTAAAGCCAGTGCGGTACGCCAAAAACCAATATGACCAATCCAAAACCATTGCCAATTATCCTTTCTTTTCCATCGAAAGCGACGAATTGCACGAAGTGGGCGTTGGCCCCATTCATGCCGGGATTATCGAACCCGGCCATTTCAGGTTTATCTGCAATGGCGAGCAAATTCTCCATCTCGAAATCCAGTTGGGTTACCAGCACCGCGGAATTGAACAACAGTTTCTGGCGAAGAAAAAACTACTTCAACGCACAACGATAGCCGAATCGATTGCCGGCGATACTGTGGTAGGGCATACCACTGCTTTCTCGCATGTGTGGGAAAGCCTTTGCGGATTTCAACCTTTGCGCGACATTGAATATGCCCGGACACTTGCTCTCGAATTGGAACGAATGGCAGTGCATACCGGCGATTTAAGCGCAGTTTGTACCGACATTGCTTATCAGTTAGGCAGTGCGGTGTTTGGTCGTCTGCGCACGCCAATCATCAATTTTATGCAAGAATGGGGCGGTAACCGTTTGTCCAAAGGATTGATCAGACCAGGCCGAAATCAATTTCCGTTTACTCCTGAATTGGCTCAACGATTAGCCGGAATATTGGATGTTTACGAGCCTGACTTTCTGGAAATGAATGAGCAATTGTTCCAACTGCCCAGCGCCCTTTCGCGTTTTGAGCGTACTGGTGTGGTTTCGTATGAAGATGTTTTATCGATTGGAACGGTTGGAATGGCTGCCCGCATGAGCGGACTGAACCGCGATATCCGCCAATCGCATCCGTTTGGTCTTTATCCGGAAATGAATCACGAACCCATCATTAAACACCATGGCGATGTGTATTCACGGGTTCAAATCCGAAAGGCGGAAGTCAAACAATCCATGCAATATATCCGGAATTTGATTCAAAATGTTCCTGAAATTTCTGGAATTGAATCGGTATTCAAGAGCCCGAAACCTAATTCGTTTACACTTTCGCTGGTCGAGGGTTGGCGTGGCGAAATTTGCCATTGCGCCATCACTGATGAACAGGGCGAATTAGCACATTATAAAGTGAAAGACCCGTCGTTTCATAACTGGCTCGCTTTAGCATTGGCTGTCCGGAACAACGAAATATCCGATTTCCCGATTTGCAACAAGAGTTTTAACCTGTCTTATTCAGGTCACGATTTATAAGGAAGGGGGCCTCTGGTTCAAGGATATAGCGGAACAAATCATTAGAGCGATATCCTTTGCCGTTGGCTTTAGCCAACGGATGAAAGTTGAAAAAAGAAAACCGTCCGCGAGAGAATGTTGCTCAGAGAATAATCCCTTTATCGGACGGAATGCCAGTAAGGCTGAACATTGAGAAAGGCCTTTTAAATTTAGTTTCATTATAGCGAATTTATAAATGACACACCATGTTCGATAATGTAAAAATAGTCTATCATCAAGGCAAGCAATTTATTCCGGATACAGCCAATGCCAAAGTTCCCGGTATCTTCAGGGGCCGTCCTGTGATTAGTTCTGAAAAGGTGAATGAAGCTGAATTGATCGGTTTGTGTCCTGTTGATGCGATTTCTGCGAATCCGGTAAGCATCGACCTCGGAAAATGCACCTTCTGCGGCGAGTGTGCCAAAAGGTTTCCGACTAAGATACGATTCACAACCGACTATAAAATATCAACCAACGACCGCAATCGGCTGATCGTGGAAGAAGGCGATGAAGAACCGATTGAAGTTGATCCGGAAAAGGTACGGAATGAAATTCGCCGGATTTTTGGCCGTTCATTAAAGCTACGTCAAGTAAGTGCTGGTGGCGATAACAGTTGCGAAATGGAACTCAATGCCGCCAACAATGTACAGTTCGACATCAGTCGTTACGGAATTGACTTTGTGGCTTCGCCGCGCCATGCCGACGGAATTGTGATTACTGGTCCGATTACCGAAAACATGGCCGAATCGTTGCAGATTTGTTACGATGCAATTCCGGAACCGAAACTGATTGTGCTGGTCGGAACCGATGCCATTAGCGGTGGTATCCATGCTGGAAGTTCTGCTCTTGATCGGAGTTTCCTCGATAAATATCCCATCGATCTATATATTCCAGGCAACCCGGCTCATCCGCTGACGATTGTTAATGGATTGCTGGATTTAACACGGAAAAAATAGATTTATCTCTACAAAATCTTCTGAAACATCAATTCATTTTTCCATCCATCCAGTGTTCTACGCCAGTCTTTTTTTGTTCCAATGAGTTCAAATCCGTTGCTTTTGAACAGGTGAATACTGGCCAGGTTATCTTCGCTGATATTGGCGTAAAGTTGGTGCAGCCGGAGGTAATTTGTAGCATATGCGCAAAGAAGTTTCAAGGCGTCGGTGGCATAGCCTAACTTTCGGTCTTTTTCGTCATGTATCAGGATTCCGACACCCGCACGGAAATGAAACGGATCGAAGTCGAACAGGTCGATGGCTCCTACAGCCTTTCCGTCAATGGTCTCAATAATCATCCTGATTTGCTTGCTTTCGTATATGTCGTGCTGCGAATCCTTGATGTATTTGGCTAAAATATATTTGGAGTAGGGTTCGAAGGTGTTGCTAATCTCCCAGATTTCTGCATCGTTTTCCCATTCAAAAAGGATGTCGATGTCTTCGGGCTCGAGCGCCCTGAAACGGATCTTGCCAAATTCCAGTTTCATTGTTGTCATGATTGTCCGATGTTTTTCCAGGTTTTCAGTACAATTTCCAGATCATTCAATAGCCTATAATCTTTGGCATAAACAATATTCAGTTCATCTTTCTTTTTCTGCGGAATGGTTTCCGGAAACAGCGAAGCAGGCGAGAGGATGCCTTTTTTGATTGAAGGCAGGTTGTTTTGAATTCCGGAGCAATAGCCTACCCAGCTTTTCTTTCCGGCGAGAACTTCCAGAATACTTTTTAAGAAACCTGATTTGGTATTTACTTTCCAGATCAGCAACGGCGAAAGAATGAACAGACAAATAGCTGTTACAAGATCGAAAGCGCGCTTGTTTTTGCGGTTGTTTTCCTTAACAATGGAGTTGATGTGAACCACATACATGTCGCCTGCGGTCGAAATGGAGTTGCTGCCAATAATCGAGTAACTTTCAGGTGGAGCAATTTTATAATCGACGTTGAGGTCGTTCAGATCGAGCATGAGGCGGATGATTTCTTGTGAAGGAATATCTTCAGACGAGAAAATCAGTTCATCGATTTTGTTGATCCGGATAATCTCGGGCAACTGATGAATATTGCCCAGGTAAAATTGCTGATGAACAGAATCGTCGGGCGAAACAAATCCAACGGGTTCAATCTTTAGTCCCGAATGGATAATCAACTCAGAAATACGTTTTGATTCGGCTGTTCCAGCCACCACAGCGATGCGTTTTTGCTTATCAAGTTCCAGCTCAAGACCGGGAACCTTAAATTTATGCAATAAATACCTGTAGGTTGGCAGGATCAGAAATGCCCAGCCCGAACCAAGAAGCAATAAAGCTCTTGAATAGCGCATGGTTTCGTCGATCAGCGAATAAAAAATCAGGATGGAAATGACGCCCCAAAACAAACCTTTGAAAATTCGCATGAACTGGATGTTCTTACGGTATCCGCCATTAAACCAGATACAACAAATCCATATTAAGATATAAATTGGAACTGCGACATGAAGATATTCGCGCGGGTAATAACCTCTTTGGAATTTGTAGGTTTCCCAGATCGGAAGCAGGATGGCAAACCCGAGGAAGATCAAACTGGCATCGGCCAATGCTAGTTTTGCTTTGCTGAAAAATCGTCCAATCAAAGATAATAATGCCCTGAAATAAATGGCTAGATTGATCAGAATGGCGTATCGGCGGGCATTGCCTTTCGAGAAATGTTTTCCGGCGAAAATAATCATCGCGTTGTAAAACACTCTCACATAGTTTACACTGCCTTTTTTGGTGCTTTCTCCTTTGTAATGGAGGATGGTTGTTTCGGGGAAATAATAGTTTTTATAGCCCCCTTTGGTGATGCGATAGGAGAGATCGATGTCTTCGCCGTACATGAAATAATCTTCGTCGAGCAATCCCACTTTTGCGAGTGTTTCGCGGCGAAGCAACATAAATGCGCCTGCCAAAACATCTACCTCATGAATCTGATTGTTGTCGAGATAACCCAAATGATATTGCCCGAACCGTTTTGAACGAGGGAAAAGTCTTGAAAATCCGAACATCTTCCAGAATGCAACTTCCGGAGTGGGAAGCCCGCGTTTCGATTCAGGCAAAAACCGGCCTTTACCGTCAATCATTTTAACTCCCAGTCCGCCTGCGTCGGGTGTTTTGTCCATGAATTCAACAATTTTCTGGAAACTGTCTTCTTCAACTACTGTGTCAGGGTTCAGGAGCAATATGTATTCGCCTTTGGCAATCCGGATGGCCTGGTTGTTTGCTTTCGAGAAGCCCAGATTTTCTTTGTTGGCGATTAATTTCACCTCCGGAAACTTCTCTTCCATCATCTGGCACGAACCATCAACCGAGTCGTTGTCAACCACAATAATTTCGGAACTAACCTTCTCTCCAGCTCTAATAGCGGTATGAAGGCATTGCTCCAGAAAATATTTTACGTTGTAATTGACGATGACTACAGATAACTTCATGTATTCGTTTTTTACCACATAGACACACAGGTCACATAGGTTTTTTATTTCCCCTTTACTATGTGTTCTATGTGCCTATGTGGTTTTTTTTATTTCCTTTTTGCTCCTTTTCTTATCGAATGATGGATTCTTCAAAATTCATACGGTTGACAATTGACCGTCCCAAAGTTACCTCGTCGGTATATTCCAGTTCGTCGCCAATCGAAACTCCACGGGCCAGCGTTGAAATCTTTACGTCGCTGTTTTTTAGCTTTTTGTATATGAAAAAGTTGGTTGTATCTCCCTCCATGGTCGTGCTCAGTGCCAGAATTACTTCTTCGGTATTTCCTTCGTTCACGCGGCTGACGAGAGAATCGATTTCCAAATCTGAAGGGCCGATTCCATCCATTGGAGATATAATCCCACCTAAAACGTGATATAAGCCTTTAAATTGTTGCGTGTTTTCAATCGACATTACATCTTTGATATTTTCGACCACGCAAATAATGGAAGGGTTTCGCGAAGGGTTGGCGCAAATACTGCAGGTGTCAGTATCCGAAATGTTGTGACAGGTTTTGCAATGTTTGATTTCTGTGCGAAGCTGAATCAGGCTGTTCCCAAATATTTCCACTTCCTGAAGGTCTTGTTTGAGCAGGTGAAGAACCAGGCGCAAAGCCGATTTACGACCAATGCCAGGTAATTTTGCAAATTCATTCACCGCATTTTCAAGTAATCTCGATGGAAACCGATCGATATGCATATTCCGATTATTTTGTAAGCCTCAAATTTAATCAGCGGATTTGATTAATTGGAACTGGTGACTGAATTTAGTACGTTTATTTATGGAGATATTTAGCCACGGTAGCCAACACATCGTCCATACGGATGGGTTTAACCAAAACTTCGTTACAGCCAGATTCGAGACATTTTTGCCTGTCTTCGGTCATAGCATAGGCCGTCTGTGCAATGATGGGCAGTGACTTATTCGTCAACCTGATTTGCGAGGTTGCTTCATAGCCGCTAATTTCAGGCAATTGAATATCCATTAGGATCAAATCGATTTTAGAACTGTTGTACAGTTTTAATACATCAATTCCATCCTTCGCCCAAACCACATTGGCTCCCGTTTTTTGCAGAATGCTGTACAGATATTCGTAGTTGTAAGGTGTGTCTTCGGCGACCATAATTGTGTAGTCGCTGAAATTATACCTTGAAGGTGCAACAGGTTTTGCAGCAGTCCTTACCATCGGTATTTTTATTTTATCGTATGGCAGGGTCAGGAAGAAAACAGTTCCTTCACCTTCGACAGATTTGACGCTAATGTCGCCCCCCAAAAGGGTGGTCAGATCTTTGCAAATCGATAAGCCAAGTCCGGAGCCTTGAGAGTCAGAGCCAAGTGTTTCTTCGGTTTGGGTGAATCGTTTGAAGATATTTTTAAGGCGGTTCGAAGGAATTCCGGCGCCGGTGTCGGAAACAAAAAAACGTAATTTGGTTTCGCTCAGAATGGTGTATCCTACCTCAATGTGTCCCCGGTCGGTATATGTTAATGCATTTAGGAACAAGTTGTTTATGATTTGTTTTAGCCGGTATGGATCAGTGAAAATGACATCGTGGTGAGCTTCTTCCGGAATCTGAAAAATAAGTTCGAGATTTTGTTTCTGTTTCCTTTTTATAAAATTATTATAAGTCATTTCGAGTTCCGAAAATAAATCGCCGAGCGAACAGGCTTCTTTTTTTATTTTCAGTTCGTTAGCCTCAATCTTGGCAACATCAATAATGTCGTCAATTAACCGAAGTAGCGATTGGCTGTTTTCTTCGATAATTCCGGAGTATTTGTGTCTTTTTTGGATTGGAAGATTTTCATTTTTAATGAGTTCGCTAAATCCAATAATTGTATTGATAGGAGTCCTTATTTCGTGACTCATATTGGCCAGAAAGTGGTTTTTGTAGTTATTGGCAATTTCGGCATCCTGCTTTGCCTTTTTTAAATCTTTTTCGATCTTTTTGAGGTACGAAATATTCTCGGCTATTTTTACATAATGGGTTATCGTTCCGTAGTTATTTTTAATGGGCGAAATGCTGGCGAGTTCCCAGTAATACTCTCCATTTTTCTTTCTGTTCTTAAATTCGCCTTGCCATTCGTTTCCTGAACTGATTGTTTTCCAGAGTTTTTCGTAGAAAGTGGCTGGCTGGAAACCGGATTTAAGGATACTCGGCTTTTTACCAAGTATTTCCTGATCTTTCCATCCGGTTATTTTGCAGAATGCCGGATTAAAGAATTCTATATATCCATCTTTATCGGTAATGACTACAGAAATAGGACTCTGCATGATGGCCTGGAAAAGCTTTTTAAATTCACTTTCCGATTTTTTTTTTTCGGTGATGTCACGATGGGTTCCCAGCATCCTGATCGCTTTCCCGTTTTCATCTCTCAGAGCTGTGGCGCGGCTCTTAATCCAGATGTAATGGCCATTTTTATGTTTGAGCCTGAATTCTGCCTCGTACACGCGCAGGTCGCTTTTGATAAAGTTATTGATGAAATGAATCATTCGGTCTTTATCTTCCGGATGAAGTAATTCTTCCCAAATCGAATAATCATCTGGAATTTCATCTGGATAATAACCCAAAATTGATTTCCACTTTCTCGAATAAAATGTTTTTCCGGTACCAACAACATAATCCCAGATACCCAAATCAGCAGCTTCAATGGCCATTTCGTAGCGTTGCTCGCTTTCACTGAGTTTTTCTTCAATTATCTTGTGTCGGTTGATGTTCCGTAGTATAATTAATGCCGTTTGCTGCAAATTTGAAGGATCGGTCTCAGGAATAACAGATAGATTCCACCATACTTTTTTCTCTTTTTTCACGAGAGCGATGTCTTCTTCTTTTTCGCGCTGCTGTTGAAAAACCTGAGCTACCAGATCTGAAATGTGATGGGTGTTTTCTTTGAATAACTGGGTTTCATCAAGAGTCTTGTCAATTACTGAAGATGTTTTAGTTCCCAATTTGTTTGCGAAGTTTTTGGAGACATAAACAACCTGTAGGTTTGAATTCACCCTGATTAAAATTTCTTTCAGCTTTTCTGGTAATGTTTCTTCAATTGAATTTTCAGACTTTGGAGTCTCTACGAAGCTGATTAAAGTTACTTCTGAGCTTAAAGGAGTAATCGAAAGATGTAAAATGCTGTTTTTTCGGTTATAGGATAAGTGGCAGATTTTCTTTGTTTTAATGGCTGCCAAAACTTCATTTTCAAAAAAGAAACGGATCGGCTTTTTTAGTCCTTCAACAATCTGAATAAAGTTTCCATTCAAATCCAAATGTTCTTTTCTTAGGATTTGGTTAATCTGTCCTGAAAACTCTTCAATCTTGAGATTTTCATTGATTTTTATATACCCTGAAAAGTATTCTGTATCGTTGTTTGAAAGAAACATGGCTTCATTTAAGTTTTGAATAAATAAATTTACTGAATAATAGTTAACAAACATAATTGGAGAATGTTTTTTTCCTTCCTAGATGGATTTTTTTTCTTTTTTTTGACCATAGTCAGAAAAAAGATAGAAAAGTTCAAAAGTATAATTGCAATTAACTATTAATATAAAAATCGCTTGATTTTCTGTGTCGGCGTTTTCTCAAATGGAATTGGCTGCAGAACAATTCGCTGTATTTGTGAAAATTTATTTAGCTCAATGTTTACTTTGTTTTGAATTTCTTTCAGAATTTCATCTGTCTTGTCGTTTAAATACAGCACCGCTTCGCTTTTAAGATGCTGATATTTCTTTTCAAGTTCTTCCATATTCAGATATACCAACGCAACCAATCGTCCTTTTTGTTCAACTACCAGCGATTCAACTACATATTCCATTCGGTTAATCAGCGATTCAATTTCCTCCGGATAAATATTTTCGCCACTCGATCCAATGATCATGTTTTTCATCCGTCCCCGAATAAAAAGGTTTCCATCCTTGTCAAAACAACCCAAATCTCCGGTTTTGAGCCAGCCATCTTTGGTAAATGTGTTTTTCGTAATTTCCGGTTCTTTGTAATAACCCAACATTACATTTTCACCTTTTGCCTGAATTTCGCCCAACCCGGTCTTGGGGTCGGGATCGGCAATTCTTAGGTTAACGCCTTCCACGGGGTGTCCTGTAGAAAGAAATCGTGTTTTGCCAACTCCGGCGCCTGCAAGCAAAGGTGACGACTCGGTCATTCCGTACCCAATTGCAAGCGGAAACCCGCCTTCCATTAAAAAGCGTTCAACATTATCATCAAGTTTGGCCCCACCAATTCCAAAGAATTTCAGTTCGCCACCAAACGATCTGAAAAGTTTTTTAGCTGCGACCTTGTGTAATAGCTTTCTCGAAACCGGAATTTTATAGAGAATCCGTGTAATGAATTTTCGGTTGATTTCAGGTAAAACTTTGCCCTTGTATATTTTTTCGATGATCAAGGGTACTATCAACATGATTGTTGGCCTGACCTGTTGCAAGGCTGACATCAAAACAGAGGCTACCGGTGGTTTCTTAAGATAATTTACTGTTGCTCCATATTTAACAGGCAAAATGAGTCCTAATGTATTTTCGAAAGTGTGCGAAAGTGGTAAAACAGATAGGAACCGATCTCCCGGAACAATGTTTTGAATAATCCAGCTTTGCTGCGCCGTCCATACTATGTTTTTGTGTGTCAGCATTACCCCTTTTGACTTGCCGGTTGTTCCCGAAGTGTAAATAATTGAGCATAGATCATTTTCCTCAACTAACGGGTATTGGAAAAGTTGTTCATCAGTTTTCTCCAACGTTGGCTGCGTAATGTCTGAAGAAACCTGAAAGTTTTCAATATATATAACTGTAATTCCTGATATTGGTTCGAGCTTTGAACGCAATGTTTCTGAGACGTATACTACAGAAACATCTGCATGTTGAATGATGTTTTTGATTTCGTTGGGGTGAAAGTCCGGGAGAATGGGAACGACAACAGCTCCAAGAACACAAGTCGCAAAAAATGCAATACCCCATTGGGGCATATTCAGGCTAAATACTGCGACTTTATCTCCTTTTTTAACTCCAAGTGATTGAAGTTGAAGCGCTGCTTTTTTTACTTCAGCTTCCAGTTGTTTATATGTCAGGTTTTCTTCGCCAACAAATATCAGCGACTGATTATCCGCAAAATCCCGATAGCTGGCCTGCAACATTGCAGGAATTGTCAAAACTTCCAATCTCCTCATAATTCTGTATCAATAGCTATTTTAATAACGCAAAGGCCTATCAAAAGTATATAAATGTTCTCTTTGGCTTAAAACATTCATGAAGTATTTGAATATTCTACCTTTAAATCAAGGTTAAAATAAAATTTATTCGAATTCTGGAATTATTTCGTCGGAGTTTTGTTTATCCGCGATGTTTTGCATTCCGGTTAATCCTGAAAGTTTGATTTAAACATGTTCAGGCTTAGTATGTTCGTTTGATGTCGCTTTCACATTATAAAATTGTAAAATAAATTGGGCAAGATGTTCCGAATAAGCCAGTAAATGATATAAATTTGAAAGGAAATGAATATTCCAGAAATCATACAAAAGACCCGGCATTTTATCGAATCGGAGTTTCGAAACGAAGGAAGCGGGCACGATTGGTTCCATATTGATCGGGTGAGAAAGATGGCGCTTCGGATTGGCAAGACTGAAGATTGTGATTTATTTATTGTTGAAATGGCTGCATTGCTTCATGACCTCGACGATTGGAAATTAACAGTGGCATCAACAGCAAAATCTTCAAAAGCCGAAAAGTGGCTTGATTCCATCGAACTTAATGCTGAGATTGCTTCGCATATTCTGGAGATTATCGACGAAGTGTCGTTCAAGGGAGCAGGAATCGATACTCCGGTTAAATCAATCGAGGCTGCTATTGTTCAGGATGCTGACCGACTAGATGCAATCGGGGCGATTGGAATAGCCCGTACTTTTGCCTACGGTGGCCATAAAAGCCGGTTGATTTATGACCCATCGGTTATTCCGGTTATGCACAATGACTTTCAGGAGTATAAGAACAATAGTGCGCCTACGATTAATCATTTTTATGAAAAATTGTTATTGCTGAAAGATCGGATGAATACCAGAACTGCCAGAATTATTGCTGAACAAAGACACCTGTATATGAGCGATTTTTTGGTGCAATTTTATGAAGAGTGGGAGGCTACACGATGAAAGAAAAAGCAATTACTAATACTTCAATTATGAAACAACCCTGTTTGCAGGTTGTCACCGAAACTGATAGAAATGCAACAGATGAGTTACATACGATTCTTAAAAAATAAATTATTTACGTATGAAAATTGAACACATAGCAATTTGGACACGCGATTTGGAAGGGATGCGAAATTTCTATTCGCATTATTTTAATGCCATGTCAGGATCGGGCTATTACAATCATTCCAAGGAGTTTAGATCTTATTTCCTTTCGTTTGAAGGAGACTGCAGGCTTGAGTTAATGGAAATGCCAACGGTTTCGGTTAGCAAAAACGATTACAAAAAACATTATACCGGTATCGCTCATATGGCTTTTAAAGTAGGCTCACGCGAGAAAGTCGATCAGATTACTGATATGCTCCGTGAAGATGGCTTTGAGATAATTAGTCCGGGTAGAATGACCGGAGACGGATATTACGAAAGTGCTGTTTATGATCCGGAGAAAAACAGGATTGAAATTGTTGCCTAAGGGAACAAGAAAATAGTCATTAGTCATTTGGAAAACTAATGGTGTCTTTCGAATGGCTAATGATTATTTCCTCCCTGGCATGTTTTCAGCGGCGTATTGAAGTTGCTCATACCACTCCTCTCCGTATTTTCTGATTAAAGGTTCTTTCAAAAAAGTATAAAGGGGTAGTTTTTCGCTCTTACCGCACTCGCGCCCTGGTTTGCAGATGTCTATTTGTTGATAGTTAACAGCGTCAAAACGTTTGTATTCAGTTATCCTGATGGGAAATAAGTGGCAAGAAACCGGTTTCCGGAACGAAATTTTTCCATCGAGAAACGCCTTCTCAATACCACACTTCAGGATGCTATTTTCTTCGTAGGTATAAACACATTGCTTGTTATTCTCAAGCGGTGTAACCAAGTCGCCATCCAGATCAATCACCGAAAATCCTTGCTTGCGAATTTCATTCCTGTGATTTTCAGACAAGTAAGGTTCAACTTCAGGATAAGCTTCCTGAATTGCTTTCACTTCTTCCGGAGTAACCGGAGCGCCCGAATCGCCTTCAACACAACAGGCTCCTTTGCATTTAAGTAAATCACAAAGAAATTTTTTTTCTAAAACATCTAAACTAACAATTGTACGTCCGATTTCGAGCATTTCAGGTAATATAAAATCCTGACAGGTTTCGAAACCTGTCAGGATTGAAGTGGAATTTTGAATTTATTTTTCAATCAATACTTTTCCAGTCATTTCAGCCGGAACTTCCAACCCCATAATTGACAGCAGGGTAGGAGCAACGTCGGCCAGAATGCCGTTATTGATTTTAACGTTTTTATTTTCAGTAATATAAATGCATGGAACCGGGTTCAGTGAATGAGCTGTATTGGCCGATCCATCTTCATTAACAGCGTTGTCAGCATTTCCGTGGTCGGCAATGATGATAACCTCGTAACCACCTTTTTGAGCTGCCTCAACAACAGCTTTAACGCAGCAATCAACAGCTGATATTGCTTTCACAATTGCTTCGTAAACGCCGGTATGACCAACCATGTCGCCGTTAGCAAAATTCAGGCAAACAAAATCAGCAGTTCCGTTTTCCAATTCAGGAACAATCAGGTCACGAACCATTGGTGCCGACATTTCGGGCTGAAAATCATAGGTTGGAACCTTGGGCGATGGAGCTAAAAGTCTTTTTTCGCCAGGGAATTCTTCTTCGCGACCACCGCTGAAAAAGAATGTAACGTGCGCATATTTTTCAGTTTCGGCAATACGGATTTGTTTCATTCCGGCTTTCGAAACGATTTCGCCCATGGTGTTGTTCAGGTTCGGCTTGTCGAAGATAACGTTGATACCTTTAAAATCGGCTTTGTAATTGGTCATGGTGTACCATTGCAAAGGCATGGTTTTCAGTCCAAATTCAGGAAGATCCTGCTGGGTGAAAGCAATCGTAGTCTGGCGCAAGCGGTCTGTGCGGAAATTGAAACAAATCACCACATCGTTTTCCTGAATGGTAGCCAATGGTTTTCCGTTTTCATCCACCATTACGATTGGTTTCAGGAATTCGTCGGTAACACCAGCTTCATATGATTCTTTTACGGTTTTCAGCAAATCGGTTGACGGTGTTCCTTTTCCTTCGGTGTATAAGTCGTACGCCAGTTTAAACCTATCGTAGTTTTTATCGCGGTCCATACCAAAATAACGGCCAATCAGCGAAGCAAATTTGCCGTTTGTGCCTTCCAGGTTTTTCAGGTCTTCTTCCAGAAAACCCAATCCTGAACGTGGATCAGTGTCACGTCCGTCTGTCAATCCATGGATGAATGTATTTTTCAGGCCAAAGTCGGTTCCGATCTGGCAAAGGGCAACCATATGAGTACTCAGTGCGTGAACTCCACCGGGGCCAATCAAGCCAATAAGGTGTACGTTTTTGTTATTCTCTTTAGCGTAAGTAAAAGCCTTTACAATTTGAGGTTCGTTCCAAAGCGTTTTCTCGCGGATGGCCTTGGTGATTTTTACCATATCCTGGTAAATTACGCGTCCGGCGCCAATGTTGAGGTGACCAACTTCCGAATTTCCCATTTGGCCATCAGGTAAGCCAACATATTCGCCACAGGTAAGAAGTTGCGAATGAGGGTAGTTTGCATTCAGATAGTCCATAAAAGGTGTTGGAGCTGTTGCAATAATGTCACGTTCGGTGCCATCGCCAATTCCCCAACCATCGAGTATCATTAAAAGTGCTTTTTTATGCGTTGTCATAATTTAGATTCGTTTTAAATAGTGAACTAATTTGCGACACAAAAGTATCGTTTTTTCTATTGATTTAATAAATATTACACGGTCGTATATTGTGAATTAACAATTTACTTTCATAGTGGTTGTGAATTTTAATGAGTTTTAATTAAATGGCTGAGGATGAATTTATGAAGCAGCCAAATCAACTTAACTCAGACTGTATTGTTTTAAGTTCAATGGGCTTGTGGTGATTTTTTATTGTATTTTTTAACTTGCCTTTGTTTATCTCTATAGTTATGAACTAAAATAAGTTGCTATGAGTATGAATAAGATTGTTCTGGGAACAATAATTTGTTTGCTGTTTGCTTTTTATCAGGTCGAAAGTCAGGATTTTGGTTCTGGTTATTTGTCGACTTTGACTCAACCTACAACCTCGGAAAATAGCTTACATCAATATGGACTGAGCACCGATAGTGTGATAACGACCAGAGAAGGAAATAAACCTGCGGATAATATATTTGACATGTCATCGCTGCGTCTAAAAAATAAGATAATTCCATTAAACAATCCGGTTTACCAGATACTCGATTATTTTGAAACTAAAGGAGAATTGGGTTTTCTGCCTCAGGCCAAACCGTATACAAAAAGCTTTATCGCTGAACTTCTGATAAAGCTTGTTGCAAATGAGAATTTGTCAAAACGAGAGAAACAAACGGTTCAACGGCAACTAGCCGATATGATGCAAGATACAAATGGTTTGAAAATTTATAAACAGGCTTCGAAAAGTAGCTATGCAGTGGCTGGTTTTAGTGCCGAAACATCTGTTCGCAATGGATCTGGCAAGAATGGAACATGGTCGACCAGTTTGCTTGGTGAACCCTATTTGTCAGGAGATTTGGGAGAACATCTGACTTTTACCGCAGGCTTGGGATTGGCCATTGAACGATTAACTCCGGATATTTTTTATCAATCGTACACCCGCGATAAGCAGGTTGTGTTTCCATACGAAACGGTTGGATATTCATATTTGCCTTATCAGTTTAATTTCGATACGATGTGGGCGCATGTTTTGGCTTCCGGTACATCAGGTGAAGGAAAGCCGGTGAAAAAGGATATGACTGCCGGAATGATTTATCATACTGAGCTGAATGGTTCGTGGTTCGATGGTGCCGTTCAGATGAGCATCAACAATCAGCGGAGAGCTTGGGGGCACGATCAGAATAATTTGGTTCTTTCATCTACCGCGCGCCGGTTTCCTGGAATTGAACTGAAAATTCAGCCTGCCAAATGGATACGATATTCATACCTGATGGGATCATTATTTTCTTATGCGAGCCAGGATTCGAACTACAGACGACAAATCTATGGTTACGATTTAGGTGATGTACAAAAGAATTTTACCTATCACCTGATTGAATTTATGCCAACTCGCTGGTTGCAAATTTCGGCTGGTGGTGGAAATATCTGGTCGAAACGTTTTGAGCTCGCATACATGGTTCCCTTCGTAATGCCACATTTTACTCAAATTGATGTGGGCGATCACGATAATCTGACCATGTATTTCGATGTGGCTACGCTGATTCCCTCGGTTGGAAAAGTTTGGGGTGGATTTTTTGTTGATGAATTTAGTTTTAACAAAACCGGAAAACTGATGAAAATACCATACAACCGATATGCCTGGCAATTGGGGTGGAAATCAAACCTTCTTTCAGGGATTATTCCGGGAACAACCTCAACTCTGAAATACACCCGACTTATGCCTTTTGTTTATAGTCATTACCCTGAAACTGAATTTAATACTTTTGGTAGTAACCGAGCTTTAGATATGACTTATACCCACGATGAATTTAATCTGGGCTTTTATCTTCCGCCTAATTCTTCGGAACTAAATTGGGAACTGGTGAATGTGGCAGTTCCTGATCTGGTTTTATCGCTTGATAACAAGTTGATTATTCATGGCACAAATGATTTGGCAAGCAGTAATGTATATCAGATTTACGGCGATATTTACCGATATATGATGGAAGGCCCAGATAAAGATATGTTGAAATATCCTCTTCGGAATTTTACAAAAGATGGAATTTACGATTGGACCATGATGTCGGAATTTAAATTTGACTGGAAGCTGCGCAACTCAGGTTTACTCAACTATTACCGGTTGGTTGGAAGCCTGGGCTATTCCAAAACGTGGTGGCGTAGTAACGAAAGTCAGGTTGTTGCTCCTGAATCCCGAAAATTATTGACCGGAAGTATTGGGATTGTAGTAGAAATGTAGGCTGCCTATAAAATAAAACCTCCAATCCGTTTGCCAGTTGACAAACGAGTTGGAGGTTTTTATAATCAGTTTCGGGATCGCCTAGCTTTTGGTAACCTGAAGCCCTGTATTTGAAATGCTGAAATCGACAAACCTGGCCCTATGGTTAAACGGATTGGTAGTTAATTCATGTCTGATTTGATTGGCAGCCTTTTCATCGCCAGCCATAATGAACAGGAATCCGCCGCCACCGGCTCCAAGCAATTTGTGCCCAACCGACCATGGGGCTATCCTGTCGATGAGTTTTTGGATCTCGGGCGTATTGGTTCCCGAATCTAATTTTTGATTCAATTCCCAGCTTTTTTTGATGTTTCTACCTAAGCCATCAAAGTCTTTAGCCGACAGATTTGCGCTAGTATTTTCGGCGTGACATTTTAACTCTTCCAATAAAGACAGGTGTGACGACGAGTTGAGAAACATACCTCTTACAATATCGGCCAGAATACTTTTGGCAACTCGGGTAATTCCGGTATAATAAAGTAGCATCCTGTTTTTATGTTGAGGATCGCAGAACAACGATTCAGGCAACCATTTAATCATTGGACTTTGCAACCTCCCCGGACTGGTTTCAAGTAGTTTAATCCCTTCGAGGATTCCTCCAAACTGATCCTGCCAGCCGCCTCCTGTTGTTAACAGTTGTTCGAGTGCCAAGGTTCGTCGGCCGATTTCAGCTTTATCCCATCGCAATGCACAAACTTCAGAAAGCGTTCCAAGCACAGTGGCTGCAAGAATTGAACTTGTACCTAATCCCGAGCCTTTTGGCACTGCGGATAAGATAGATATTTCCAATCCACCTCCGGCTTCGGTGAGTTGTTTTTGTAATGACGAGAATTTTCGGTAAGAAAAATCAGGAATAAATCCAGAGAGTGCCAGGGCGGCTTTGGGAATGGCAAAAGGAGAACCAACATTGTGGAACTCTTTTAGCTCTTCATAGGTCGTAATCGTTTCCTGAGCTCCGAGGTCGATGGATCTAAGGACAAATTCTGGTTTTTCTGATGCTTTAATATAACAATGCAAAGGTGGCTGTCCGTTTAGTTCAACTGCAAGGTTCAATACCTTCCCTCCATACAAAAAACAATAGGGTGGAGTGTCCGACCATCCGCCTGCAAGGTCGAGCCTAACCGGACTGCGGCCCCATGCAATCTGGTCTGGTAGCAGATTAATCGAAGGTTCTACCAAATGGTGATGAAAATAACTTAACACCGAATCACGGAGATAGTCGAATGCCTTCTTTTCTTCATTGTTATACTCAATTCCTCTTTTACGCAGAACTGTTGCACGAAACATATGGGCATGCAGAGGGAGCCAGTCGTTATTTTTAGTCTGAAGCTCTGCCGGAAGTTCCAGATCGTTTTTTACGTATTCGTTGGTTAATTTCTCCAGATCGAGTTGGTAAAAAACTGAATTCGCATAATTTCGGGCAATAGCCGGTATGGCTTTAATTCGATGTGAAGTGCTTTGAGTTTCAATTTGAGAAATATTACAGATCTGTGCTATTTCGTCGGCGCTTACTCTTCGTGAATGCATCCATTGTTTAGTGAATTCCGGATTAGGAATAGGCTGGGTGTCAATCAGCCATTGAAGAAAAGCATCCCCGATATCTTCCTTTTTCAGGATTAGGAAAAGTGGAAGGAACTGAATGTCTATGTCTTTATCCTGATTCTTGAACGAATCAGTCAGTCCGTGATTTTCTATCCAGACAGAAAGTTTTGTCTCCATAAAGAGAGTCGTTTCACTATTTATAGCTCCTCTAAATGGATCATTGAACCCATAATTTCGAATCACAACTTCTGTAGAACCAACCGGTACGAGATCAAGACAAACTCCTTTATTCAGTTCAAGGTTCCAATTGTTTTCAGGAATATTTGTTAAAGCATGGTTTTCAAGTAATTGCCATCCTTTTGGGATAAAAGCATTTTCGATCCAGAGATTAGAGTGTCGGGCACTTAAAGTAGCACCGACTTCAGAATTTAGAACGAATATGGATGGGTGAGGTTTGATTTGTCGATGCCAAATTTCACGTTGATCGGTAATCCGGTTCTGAATAGCCAAATTGGAGGTAATCAGTTCTGAAGTATTTCCCAAATGATAAAATTCACCGCCTTCAAGGTTTACGAGTGCCACACTCAGCTTATTGATTTCAGCATCGGCCTGAACCGGCGAACTGCCCATTGCAATTCCAAATTCGCTGTACAGATCGTAAAAATCCGGAGTTTGATTTTTATAGGTCGTTCCGTTCCATCCACAGCGATCCATAAGTAATTTGACTGCTTTTTGACTGAGTAGCCAAATGCCGATGTCCATCAGAAAATAATATTCATGAATGAGCTCTTTTATTTCCTGAATAGAGGGTTTTTGCAACATGAATTGCATTTGCCCGGGCGAATCGTGGCTGGCAAAAAAAACACCATGATTGGTAGCTTTTTCAGGTTCGAGCCACATCCCAAAGCAAACCACATCGGCATCCGGAATCTCCGGGATGTTTTTGCCTGAGAATATCAGCGTGTCGCCACTGGCAATCAGTGTGTTCAGTTTTTCCGGAGCACAGTTAAGTATTTGGTCGAATAATGGGGCTTGAAGGTGGATTAATCGTTGATTGAGCTGTTGTCCGCGTGACCATCTGAATACAGGCATGGGCATTAAGCTTTTGCCAATTGAGGCATAGGCTGGCAGACGGCGGCTTTGTCCACCGGCATGAATAATCACTCGTTTCTCCTCCGCTAACCATTCTTCGAACAGTGTTTTTTTTTTCTGATTGAATAATTCGGTTAACAAATACGATGTTCCTCCACCGGAACCAACTCTTTTGGCTGTTGGATCAGATGAGATAAACCAATCTTCAGGAGAAAGACCCGATATTTGATGAAAATACGGTATCGTATTGGGGGGGGCAGATACAAGATGCTTCATATTTTAGGTTTCGCTGATGAGGTTTTGATGAAATATTTCCATTTATGACTTGACTGACCAAAATTGATGAGCAATACAACTGCTTTTATTTTATGAATGGCCTTATTATAACATATATACTCTGTTACAACGAATTTGTCTAATGGTTTTCAATAAAACGGATTTTTATCCTTTTTCCCTACTGATGTGGAATTTGTTGATTTCGAAATTTAACTGAAATACTTTTTGGTAAAAATTATACAGTACATTTCTCTATTGTAAATTTAAGCCATAGATGTAATCCGTTATGACCGGTGAATCTATTGTTGGCTCAAATACCATTGGTGTAATTTACTAATTCCTTCTTCAATTTCAATTTGATGATGCCATCCCAATGAATGAAGCTTATTTGGGTTCGTTAGCTTTCGCATAGTCCCATCAGGCTTGGATGTATTAAATTCCAGATTACCGTTGAATTTCAGTTTTTCTTTGATGAGAAAGGCCAGGTCTCGTATTGAGATTTCTTTTCCTGTACCTATGTTAATATGGGCGTTGCGAATTTCGCGAGTCGAAGCCGAATTAACTCGAATGGCATCCTGAAAATCGATATTCTCCATTAAAAATATACAAGCATCGGCCATTTCTTCGCTCCAGAGGAACTCGCGCATTGGCGAACCTGTTCCCCAGATTTCTACAGAAACTAATTGCTCCTGATTAATACGGATGCCATATTTTGAAAGAATGGCTAAAATATCATCAGGATTATTGATTCCAGTAATCCCTTCAATCGGGCGATTGTTTAAATCTTGACGAATGGCTTCCCAGTTGTTTTCTTCCAGACATTTGCCCAAGTGCATTTTACGGAGCATAGCCGGCAGTACATGAGACTTTTCAAGGTCAAAATTATCGTTTGGGCCATAAAGATTGGTTGGCATCACCGAAATGAAGTTAGTGCCGTATTGAAGGTTGTAGCTTTCACAAAGTTTGATACCGGCAATTTTTGCAATGGCATAAGGTTCGTTGGTGTATTCGAGCGGGCCAGTTAACAAGCATTCTTCTGACATGGGTTGTGGTGCCTCCGCCGGATAAATACAGGTTGAACCCAAAAACAGCAACTTTTTAACCTGGCTTAGGTATGCGGCGTGAATTACATTGTTCTGTATCATGAGGTTTTCGTAAATGAATTGCCCCCGATAGGTGTTGTTTGCAACAATGCCACCAACTTTTGCTGCTGCCAGAATTACATATTCAGGCTTTTCTGAAGCAAAAAAAGCATTTACTGCATTCGCATCCATCAGATTTAACTCATTTATGGTCTTCCCGATAAGGTTGTTGTATCCTTTCGACTGCAGGTTTTTCCAGAGTGCTGAACCAACAAGTCCAAGATGCCCGGCTACATATATTTTAGAATCTTTATCCATCTCTTTATATGATTACACGGATTGAAATCGATTACAATCTGACGCTTTAATCGTCCTGGTTGTAAACGTTTCAATCCGTGAATTAGTATATATTATTCGAAGTAATTTAAGGTTCGGTAGCCGCCTTCTCTCAGCCACGCGTCTTTTTTCATAAGTTTAATGTCTGATTGCATCATATCCTTGATCAATCCATCCAGATCGTATTGTGGTTCCCATCCCAGTTTAGATTTTGATTTGGACGGATCTCCTATTAATAGATCGACTTCGGTTGGACGGAAGTATTTCGGGTCGACCGCTACAAGGGTGTGAGGAGTCATTCTTGATTTTATTCCACCTAAGTAACGCTCTCCCACTTTTTCGATGAAACGTTTTTCATCAACTGCGGTAATCGCCCCTTTTTCATTAACCCCTTCTCCTGAAAAGCTCATTTCGAGCCCGATTTCGGCACATGAAAGCTTGATAAAATCACGGATGGAAGTTGTGATGCCTGTTGCAATTACATAGTCGTCTGGTTGGTCTTGCTGAAGAATTAAATACATTGCTCTGATGTAATCTTTAGCATGTCCCCAATCGCGTTTTGAGGAGAGATTTCCCAGAAAAAGCTGCTCCTGCATTCCAAGAGCAATTCGGCTGATTGCCCGGGTAATTTTACGCGTTACAAACGTTTCACCCCGGATGGGCGATTCGTGGTTAAATAAAATTCCATTACTGGCGTGCATATTATATGCTTCGCGATAGTTTACCGTAATCCAATAGGCATACATTTTGGCCACGGCATAGGGAGAGCGTGGATAAAATGGTGTTCTTTCTGTTTGAGGAACTTCTTGTACCATTCCATATAATTCGGAAGTAGATGCCTGATAAATACGGGTTTTCTGAATCAATCCAAGTAAGCGTACGGCTTCAAGTATGCGCAATGTTCCAAGTCCATCAGCATTGCCAGTGTATTCAGGAGTCTCGAAACTTACGGCAACGTGACTCATCGCGGCGAGGTTGTATATTTCGTCGGGCTGTGTTTCCTGAATGATTCGGGTCAGGTTCATGCTATCGGTTAAATCTCCGTAATGAAGCTTAAAATGACGATTTTCAACTTGCGGGTCTTCATAAATGTGGTCGATTCGTTCGGTGTTAAACATGGATGAGCGCCGTTTTATTCCATGAACCATATATCCTTTTTTCAGAAGGAATTCACTAAGGTAAGCGCCATCCTGACCGGTAACACCAGTAATTAATGCAGTTTTTTGTGTCATCTTTTATCGATTTGTGAATTAATAAATATCAGGTAATAGTTCGTTGGAAAATTTAATGTTCTCTCAATACAAATCAATCAGATAGCTATTGTTTCCTACAAACTCCAATAATCTAGTTTTTTAATTTCATTAACATACAATCCTTTAACATCAACCAACAAACAGTGTTCATTAGCAAACTTTAAAAAATCATTTTCTTTCATTGTTCTGTACTCATGGTGAGCTACAGCTACAATAATGGCATCGTAAGTTCCTTCGGGTTGCGGCTTCATCTCAATTTGGTATTCGTGCATAACTTCCTGAAAATCTGCATAGGGATCAATCAGGTCTACACTAACGCGATACGATTGCAATTCACGAACAATATCCGCCACTTTGGTATTGCGTACATCAGATACATTTTCTTTGAAAGTAAAACCTAATACCAAGACTTTTGATTGGCTGAGGTGTTTGTCGGCTGCTAAGATTCGTTTTACTGTTTGCTTGGCTATATAGCCTCCCATGGAATCGTTAACAAACCGTCCGGCATCGATTAGGTGGGCATGATATCCAACCTGTTTGGCTTTATGTACCAGATAGTAAGGATCAACCCCAATGCAATGGCCACCTACAAGCCCCGGGTAGAATTTTAGGAAATTCCATTTGGTTCCGGCAGCCTCAATTACATCATAGGTGTTAATACCCAATCGGTTAAATATGATTGATAATTCGTTCATTAAAGCAATATTCACATCCCGCTGGGTGTTTTCGATGATCTTACCGGCTTCGGCAACTTTGATGCTTGGAGCCCGATGAACTCCAGCTGTAATGATTTGCTCGTAAACCTGAGCAATAACTTCCAACGATTCATCGTCACATCCCGAAACTATTTTAACCGTATTGGTCAGTGTATGTACTTTGTCGCCCGGATTAATCCGTTCGGGTGAATAACCTACTTTAAAATCAACTCCACATTTAAGGCCCGATTCGTGTTCAAGAACCGGCACACAATCTTCTTCCGTGCATCCAGGATATACTGTTGATTCATAAACCACATAATCTCCCTTTTTTAGCGCCTTTCCCACTGTAATGCTTGCATTGATGAGTGGCCTGAGGTCTGGTTGCTTGTAGTCATCGATGGGTGTAGGTACTGCTATGATAAAGAATGATGCTGTCTTTAGAATTTCAGTATTTGCTGTGAATGCAATATCGGTATTATTAAAGTCTTCGGAAGTCAATTCATTCGAAGGATCTACTCCGTTTTTCATCAGTTCAACACGTTTGTTGTTGATGTCGAAACCAATTACTGACATTTTGCGCGCAAATTCAAGGGCAATAGGAAGGCCAACATAACCCAGTCCGATAAGGGCGATTTTTTTTTCGTGGTTTATGAGTTGATTGAACATATTTTGCGTTTGTATGTAAATTATTTAGTGCCTTTATTAGGTGTTCTCCGGCATAGTAATTAAACCTGCTTTTGAATGTGTTAAACTCTTTTTAGTATAAGAAATTGTCTGAATTTTGGTTTAAGTCAGATAAGAGTGCGGTTGGGGAGAGATTTGCAATAAATCTGTAACCACACTTGAGTTCCTGTTATATTCCAAAACAAATTAAAACTAAACTAGTTTTTCTGTTTCATAAAGTTTCTGACGTAACGGCAAAAGTAACAAGTGAAATTTGTATACTAAATAACGGTACTATATATTAAGCTGCTTTGAATTTATTTGTTTCGAATTTGAGTAATTTATAGCAATGAAAAACCTGTATTTGTATTTTACAATGTTTAAAGTTACAAAAAAGAACTTTTAGTTGTGCGCCAATTTTAAATTCACTGTTCCAGATGTAGTAATTATGCAATTGAAGGAATAGATAAATGATTGATTTTTATACTACTTTATGAGTTCCACAAACGAAAAAAGCAGCTAAGAAAATTTTCTTAACTGCTTTATTTTTAAGTAGCGAGAGGCGGGCATGATCCGCCGACCTCGCGATTATGAATCGCGCGCTCTAACCAGCTGAGCTACCTCGCCATTATTTATTTTGAACGATGAAAAATAGAAACTTTCATTCCTTTTTTGCGGTGGCAAATATAGCACTTTATTTATTCGATGATTGATCGGGTTGAAAAAAAACAAAAAAAAATCTTTGCCACCATTTTCGATGCGTTGTTTTTTCTGTTTAAATACATATATTGCAGAAAATCAAAGAACCTATGGCTGGAAAAATACAAATACAATTGGAATACACCGTCAACTGCTCGCCCAAAGTCCTTTTTAACAGACTTAGTACAGCAGCCGGACTGACCGAATGGTTTGCTGATGACGTTCGTGTGAAAGGAAATCTGTTTACATTTATTTGGGGAGATACCAGCCAAAGTGCTGAAAAAAAACTTCATCGGGAAAATAAAATGGTTCGGTACGAATGGGTTGGTGACGATATGGATAAAGAGGATTCTTATTTTGAGTTCGTTATCAATCAGGATGATTTAACCAATGATGTTTCGCTCACAATTAACGATTTTGCCGAAGAAGATGAAGTTAAAGAAACATCTAATCTTTGGGACACTCAAATCTCAAAATTGAAACATTTGCTCGGGTCCTGATTTTGCTCCTTCGAAATATCCTCTATTTTATAGAAGACTCGTTTGTCATCGCAATGATTAATGCAGAGTTTAATGTTTTTGATTGCACCTTCAAAAAACATAATTTTCTAATTGGCTTTGTTTTGTCTCATTGCCTAACCGTTTGTTTCCTGTTATTAACTCAATCTTTCGAATCAATACTATGCGTGTAAGCATGTAATGGCGAATTTCATGAAAGCCAGCATCAAAATAATTTCTGGCGGTGCCGGTGATTCACTTTTTAATTCTTCAAAATACTTTAGTTTTGTAAACGTTTTATTACGCAAGCATAAGCATGAAGCGACTACATAAGTTTATAATTAAAAGTTTCTTTGGTCCATTTTTTATGACCTTTTTCATCTGTGTTTTTGTACTGCTGATGCAATTTCTGTGGAAATACATTGATGATTTGGTAGGAAAAGGACTTGATTGGGGCGTAGTGTCTGAATTGTTGATGTATGCTGCGTTTGGACTTATTCCTCTTGCATTTCCGCTGGCTATGTTATTGGCCTCAATCATGACTTTTGGCAACTTGGGAGAGAATTACGAACTGGTAGCCATGAAGGCTTCCGGAATTTCGTTGTTCAGGATTATGAGGCCGCTTTTTGTTGTTGCAGTTTTGATGACTTCGATTGCATTTTATTTCTCGAACAATATTCTTCCCAAAACCAACCTTAAGTTCTACTCTTTGATGTTAAGTATAAAGCAGCAAAAGCCTGAAATGGTCATAAAGGAAGGTGTTTTCAGTAACGACATGGAAAATTACAGCATCAAAGTTGAGCGTAAGGGGAAAGATAATAACATGCTTTATGATGTAATGATTTATGATCATTCGGATAATCAGGGGAATGTAAGTGTGTCGGTGTCAGATTCGGGTAAAATGGAGCTGACAAAAGATAAAAAATTCATGTCGGTTACTCTATATAACGGTAAAAGTTATACCGAAGGGCCAGAGGGACAGCAAAGTTCGGCTAAACGGTTTCCTTTTCGGCGCGAATCATTCTCGAAAGAAGTGATTAATATTAGTATGAAAGAATTCGAATTTAGCAGGGTTGATGATGAACGTTATAAAGGAGCATCGAAAATGTTGAATGTTTCGCAACTCACCAGTCAGGGTGATTCCATGTTTCGCGAATATAAGTTCAGGCTATATCGGTATTTAACTGCATTTAATTATACCAGCGATATCAACCGACAAGTTACCTGGCTGGCCAATCCGGTCGATTCGCTTCAAATTGATCCCAAAGTAAAACCTGACAGTATTGTTGATTTCGATAAATATATTGCGTCAATGAGTACCTTTGATAAGGGAGCCCTTTATCAGCGAACCATTAGTAATGTTCGAAATAATTCACAGGCGATCAGTCAGCAGCTCGACGATATGTATATTCGAAAGAAGATGTTGAATAGTTATCCGATGGAGTGGCACCGTAAATTTACACTCTCGTTTGCCTGCTTAATTTTCTTCTTCATCGGTGCGCCTCTTGGGGCTATTATCCGGAAGGGTGGCTTGGGTATGCCGGTAGTTGTGTCGATATTAATGTTTATTGCCTATTATATTCTGATGATTACCGGTGAAAAGTTTGCACGCGAAGATGCCTGGTCGATGATTGGTGGAATGTGGTTTTCCTCATTTGTTTTCCTTCCGTTGGGTATCTGGCTCACATACAAGGCTGCAACCGATTCCGGAGTTATGAATCTTGAAAGCTATCAAATACTTTTTAAACGTCTGATGAATTTGCGATTTTTTAATCGCCGTAAACCTGAATAACAGATAGATGCGAATACTTCAATTGATGAATAAAGTTCCATGGCCTCCAAAAGACGGAGGAGCCATTGCCTGTTTAAACCTGACAAAGGGTTTTTCAATGCTTGGGCACGATGTCACCGTGTTAAGCATGAATACTTCAAAACATCACATTCGCATTAAAGATATGCCTGCCGATTTGCGCAGTAAGGCCGATTTTCGGCTGGTTGAAGTACCAGCTTCCATCAATTGGATCGAAGCAACGCTTAATCTGTTGTTTTCCAGGCTTCCGTATAATGCACAACGCTTTATTTCCGACGAATTTAGTCACGAATTAGCCAAGCTGTTAACTGAGAAAAGTTTCGATGTTATTCAGCTCGAAGGCTTGTATTTATGTCCGTACATTCCGGTAATCCGAAAATATTCAGATGCTTTGATTTCTTACCGTGCTCACAATATTGAGTACGAAATTTGGGAACGGACTGCCACTTTATCTGAGGGATTTCGTTCAAAGTACCTCCGTAATCTTTCGAAACGAATCAAACGATTCGAAGTTAGTTATCTCAATACCTACGACTTACTAGTGCCAATTACCGATCGTGATGGCATTATTCTCGATAAATTGGGCAATAGCAAACCACGTCATACCTCGCAGACAGGTATCGATTTTGCCTCGCTTGTTCCTACCGCCCGCAAGCTTGAATTTCCATCACTTTTTCACATCGGAGCATTAGATTGGGCTCCCAATCAGGAAGGATTAATCTGGTTTTTTAACAATTGCTGGCCCAAAATTCACAGCCAGAATCCGGAATTGAAATTTTACCTAGCCGGAAGAAATGCCCCTGATTGGTTCGAGCGTCTAATAAAACAAGAGGGTGTTGAATATCTGGGGGAAATTAATGACGCCTACGATTTTATTAATTCGAAAGCTGTTATGGTTGTTCCGCTTTTCTCCGGAAGTGGTATGCGAATCAAGATTATTGAAGGCATGGCGCTTGGGAAACCGATTGTAACTACAGATATCGGTACTGAAGGTATCCCTACAGAGAATGGCAAAAACATATTGATTGCCAACGATGCCGATCGGTTTGTGGATGCGATAAACCAGTTGATTCACGATCGAGACCTTTCGAACCGGATTGGTAAAAGCGCAATCGGTTTTATTCAGGAGAAGTTCGACAATTTATCACAGGCCGAAGCGCTCATCGAATTTTACAAACAACATTAATTACTTTGGAAATCATATTCTGGATATTGCTTCTGATCGTGTTTTATACCTTTGCCGGATATGCCATTTTACTTGTCCTGCTTTTACCTCTGAAAAGAGCGATATCAAAGAAAAAAGTTAACCCTGAAGCCAAATCCGCAGATTTGCCTCGGGTTTGCATGTTCGTCGCCGCATATAACGAAAGTAGCTATGTTGATGTTAAAGTAGCTAATCTGCTTGAACTCGATTACCCTAAAGATCTGATTCAATACCTCTGGATTACCGATGGATCGGACGATGGGACCCCTGACTTGCTGAAGAAATATCCTCAAATGGAAGTTCATCACCTTCCGGAGCGAAGAGGGAAAATTCATGCCATGAATCGTGGAATTCAATTTGTTAATGCCCCAATTGTTATTTTCTCAGATAGCAATACCACGCTGTGCAAACAAGCAATCCGGGTAATGGCCGATACCTTTAATGATCCGCAGGTCGGATGTATTGCCGGCGAGAAACGAATCGTAAACCATAAAGCTGATGGAGCTGCCGGATCAGGCGAAAATATTTACTGGAAATTTGAGTCGTGGGTAAAACGGATGGACAGCGAATTGAATTCGGCGGTTGGTGCGGTTGGTGAACTCTTTGCTATTCGGACTGATCTCTATTCCGAAGTTGAAAACGATACGATTCTGGACGACTTTATTATATCGCTTAGGATTGCCGAACGAGGTTACCGTATTGCTTATACTCCCAATGCTTATGCTATCGAAACCGCTTCGGTAAACGTATCCGAAGAACTGAAGCGAAAAGTTCGGATTGCTGCCGGAGGACTTCAAACCGTTGGCCGGTTAAAAGAATTGATGAATCCATTCCGTTATGGCTGGCTTTCATTTCAGTACATTTCTCACAAAGTTTTACGGTGGACTCTTGCTCCAATTGCCTTGTTCTGCCTGTTATTCATCAATTTCTTCATAGTACTGAATTCAGGAACATGGAGCTTCGATAGTTTTTACTCCATCTTCTTTTATCTTCAGGCATTCCTTTATTTTTTAGCCCTATTGGGGGCATTAATCGAACGTCACAAAATTCGTTTCAAACTGCTGTTTGTCCCTTTTTACTTTCTCACCATGAATTATGCCTCAATTCTCGGAATGATCCGCTTTCTGAAAGGAAGGCAATCAGTAAACTGGGAGAAGTCGAAGCGGGCATAAATGTGTTTTTTTAGCTTCAGCTCGATAATTTTAGTTAGTTTTGCGGCGTTATTTGAAAATCATTTTAATCAATGAACGAGATAAAATTAAATACGATACCAGAAGCTATTGAAGCTATTCGTGTCGGGCAGTTAATTATTGTGGTCGACGATGAAGATCGTGAGAATGAGGGTGATTTTATTGCTGCTGCAGAAATGGTTACACCAGAAATGGTCAACTTTATGACCATGTACGGAAGAGGCCTGGTTTGTGCTCCAATTACTGAAGAACGGTGTGATGAGCTTGAATTGGAGATGATGGTAGGAAAGAATACCTCGTCACATGAAACTCCTTTTACCGTTTCTGTTGATTTACTTGGCTATGGCTGCACTACCGGCATTTCGGCCAGCGATCGTGCAAAAACACTGAATGCATTGGCAAATCCAGATATTAAACCTGAAGAATTTGGCCGTCCGGGACATATTTTCCCGCTCAGAGCAAGGAGTAGGGGAGTTCTTCGTCGCGCAGGCCATACCGAAGCTGCAGTCGATTTAGCCCGGATGGCAGGATTAACGCCGGCTGGTGTGTTGATTGAAATTATGAACGACGATGGTACCATGTCGCGATTGCCCGAGCTGATGAAATTGGCTGAGCGGTTTGATCTGAAAATAATTTCAATCAAAGATCTGATCAATTACCGTATTCAGAGTGAAAGCCTTATTGAACGCGGCGAAGAAGTATTTCTGCCAACAAAGCATGGAAATTTCAGGATTATCCCATTTAAACAATTGTCGAATGGTGTTGAGCATATTGCCTTGATTAAGGGCGAATGGGCGGCTGATGAACCTATTTTGGTGCGTGTACATTCATCGTGCATGACTGGCGATATTTTTGGATCGAAACGATGCGAATGCGGCGAACAGCTCGATCATGCATTAGACCTGATTGAGAAAGAAGGCAAAGGTGTTGTGGTTTACATGCAACAGGAAGGTCGTGGGATTGGCCTGATGAATAAAATTGCAGCTTATAAATTGCAGGATGAGGGAATGGATACCATTGATGCAAATATACATCTTGGATTTGATGCCGATGAACGCGATTATGGCGTTGGTGCGCAGATTTTACGTAGTTTGGGAGTTTCAAAAATGCGGTTGATGACCAATAACCCTATCAAACGCGTCGGACTTGAAGGTTTTAACCTTGAAGTTGTTTCGACTGTAACTATTGAGATTGAGCCCAACGAATTCAATCAGGCTTACCTGAAAACCAAACGCGACCGGATGGGACACTTTCTTCAGAAGTTTAAATACTAATCAGGAATGGGAATTTTCGACAGTATGTTCGATCAAGGCGCAGACTATTCGCCAGTTGAAGGCATTGACTATGAAATGAGTCCGCAAGGTTACCGGATAATGACTGAATTTTATCTGGTTAAAAGGGGATATTGCTGCTCGAACGGATGTAAAAACTGTCCATATTCACCCAAAGCCGTAAAAGGCAACCGAAAGCTTAGGCCTGAGATTGAAAATAAATACGATATTTAAGTCGATACCGACAGACTATTAAATAAAAAGCCGGAACATAGTAAAATCATTTACTGGTTCCGGCTTTTTATACAATTGGTAAACCAATTATAAATTAAGCAATTGTAGAAACTACACTGTTTTCTTCGCCAAAACTATTAGCTACCAAGGCGTCGGCCTGAGAATCATTTTTCCATTCTGATCCATCGATCAAATAACGGAATTGATATTCTTTTCCGGCTTCCAGTTCGAGTGTAGCGGTAAAATCGTTTGTTTTCAACGCAGTCATTGGTTCTATAGATTTATCCCAGTTATTGAAGTCGCCCAACAACTGAACTTTTTTAGCTCCAGAAGCTTCTGCTGCGTCTAAACGGAATGAAACCTTGCATACTGGTTTCGACTTAAGAAATTGTTTTTTAAAGCTCATAAATTCAAGAATTAAAATTCAAAGTCAATATTGACGAAACAAAAATACCCTAAAGCTTTGATGTAATTTTGCATAAGTGACTGTGATAAAATTATTTAGCGTTATATTGATGATAATTTAACTTTGAAAGAGATTAATTGTTTGATAGTCAGCGCTGTGCGTGTTTGCTTCTTTTGTTAACGAAAGATTAAGCGGTTCATTCTCAACTCATTTTCGATTATGGATTAGGTTTTGTGTCTTTTCCATTTTACAGTTTTGTGTTTCCTTTTCCTGACTTATCTTTGTACAAAAAAACGATGGCTCCAAAAGAAATCCGTATAGTGTTTATGGGAACTCCCGACTTTGCTGTTGAGAGTTTGAAAGCCTTGGTTGAAAATGGCTACAATGTGGTTGGGGTAATAACTGCTCCTGACAAACCGGCTGGCCGTGGACGGCAGTTGAGCGAATCAGCCGTTAAGCAATATGCTACCCAGCAATCGCTTCGTGTGCTTCAGCCTGAAAAGCTGAAGAATCCGGAATTCATTGCTGAGTTGGAGAGCCTGAAAGCTGATCTGCAGATTGTGGTTGCCTTCCGTATGCTGCCCGAAATCGTTTGGAGTATGCCTCCAATGGGAACCTTCAATCTTCACGGATCGTTGCTGCCACAATATCGCGGTGCTGCGCCACTAAATTGGGCTGTTATTAATGGCGAAACCGAAACCGGAGTCACTACTTTTTTGCTTTCGCACGAAATAGATACCGGTAGAATCATGTTTCAGGAGAAAATTGAGATTGCCGAAAACGACACGGTTGGCGATTTACACGATCGTCTGATGGTAATTGGAGCTGGTTTGGTTCTAAAAACGGTTGATGAGCTTGCTGGTGGAAACGTTGAAGCCATTGATCAGGAGCATTTAATTGACCATCCGGAGAGGATAAAACACGCACCCAAAATATTTAAAGACGATTGCCGTATAGACTGGACCCGCGATACAGAATCTGTTCGTAACCTGATTCGTGGTTTATCGCCATATCCGGCGGCGTGGACAGAATTGGAGCATCCCGGCAAGGGAGAAGTTCTGACTGCAAAAATATTTGCTGTAACACGCGATAACAGCAGTTTACCGGCTGCCCCGGGTACACTTCAAACAGATGGTAAGAAATTCCTGAAAATCGCTTGTCCTGATGGTTGGCTATCGGTTACTGATATTCAGCTTTCAGGAAAGAAACGGATGAAAACCGATGAATTGCTGCGTGGATTCCACGATTTGAGCGATTGGCGGGTGAAAATGTAAATCAAGGCTAAAGTTTAAAGTAAAAAGGCAAAAGTTAAAAGTAGATTCTTCTACTTTTAACTTTTGCCTTTTTACTTTTGCTTTGAATCCTATTTTTTCTTCATAAAAGTGACAATCAGGAAATACACAATGAATCCCAGAGAAATGCAAACCAGCTCAATACCAAATGGCAATACGCTGTTTTCAGTAAAATTGCGATAGTTGTCTTGATTGTAAAGACTTGGACTCATTGAATTAATGATAATAAATCCTATTCCGGCAAAGAAAGCAACCAAGCCCCATTTCAGCGAAGGATATTTATTGGCCTCCTGATTTTCGACGGCAACCGAGGCCACTTTTTGATCAAGGATTCCGGCATTTTCGAAATGTCCGGCTTTAATAATCTTCCGTTTCAGTAAAAAATCAGTGAAGTTTTTTAAGACACTGTATATTGCATAAAAAATCACTGCTGCCATTAATACTTCATACATGCTCATAATTTTCAGTTTTAAATGTTTGTAAGATGTGACAGCAAGAGTTTCTGAAATGTTGCAGATGATTCAGTTTTTTTTCTGAATAAAATGTCGGTACTTGATGCAACATTTTAATGTCAGTCGGTGTCAAACTTCCAGTATGAACGATTCTGAATTAATAAGCCAGATTTTAAACGGAAATATGAATGCATTTACGTTTTTGGTAAACCGATACCAAAAACTGGTTGTTCATATAACCGGGCGATTGATTCAGCGTCACGATGAGCTGGAAGATGTTTGTCAGGAGGTGTTTTTGAAAGTGTATCAGAATTTGGGAAAGTACCGCAACGAGTGCAAATTATCGACCTGGATTGCAACGATTGCTTATAATACCAGCATTAATTATTTGCGGAAATTCAAGAAAGGCGATGAGGTAAATCCGGATGATTCGGCGGCGTTGCGTAACCTGACAGAATATCGGTCGGATGAATTTGAGAAGGCTGATTTGCACCGGTATATTCGGGATCAGATTGAATTGTTGCCTGTTCAGTACCGGACTGTGTTGACCTTGTTTCATCTGGAAGAATTTTCGTATCAGGAAATTGAACAGATAACCGGGATGCCCGAAGGAACTATTAAAAGCTACCTGTTCAGGGCAAAAGCACTTTTAAAGGAAAAGCTTAAATTTGTAGTTGATGAGAACAGTTTAAATGCAGTAAAGGGGATTAGTCATGAAAAATGAAGAACTCGATCAATTGATAGAAAAGTCGTTCAGAACAGAACTTGACTTTCGATTGCCGGTTGATTTTGCTCAAAAAGTTACCAGGCAGGTTGTTCGTCGCGAGCAATGGAAAACCGATTTACGCGAATATCTTTCTGTTGTTGGATTGTTACTATTGCTTATTGGCGTCGTTTTAGGCTTTTATTATTTTGTCGATAAAGAGTTTGTTCTGAAAGCTTTTGCTTTTATGTCAGGCAATATAATCCCGGTAATTTCAATCGTATTTATCCTGAACTTTATATTTTTTGCCGACAAAGTACTTTTACGACTCCTGTTTAGCCGATGGAGTAAAACCTGAATTCGAGGCAAAAGTAAAAAGGCAAAAGTTTAAGATTTCGCTTCTTACTTTTGCCTTTTTACTTTATCCTTTTTCCTTGAGTTTAACCTTTTCTTGGTCTTTTATTTCTCAAATATACAATTTGTCCCTCAGCTGGTTCATCGCCTGCATCCATCCGGTTTCTGCGAAGCAATTGTTTTAATCTCAGACCATATCTTTGAGCGATATAATGCATCGTGTCGCCGCTTTCGGTTACGTGCTGTTTGTTTTGCTTGTTGGCTTTCTTGTATTTTGCCTGAATATAGAGTATTTCGTTTGGACGTGGCTGTCTTCCTTTTCCAAAGTCATTATAAGTATATAATTCCCAATCTTTTAAATTGTATCGTTTGGTTAGACTTTGGTAGGTATCACCTTCATACACAACAATCGTACGCAGGCCGTTTCTCATTTCAATTTTGCGGGATATATTAGCCTTTTTTGCAACAGGTGATTTCTCAGGTTTGGCTTGTGGCGTTTCTTGTTTGATTGAGGCTACCTGACGATTATCTCCATATTCATCGTAAAGGTATAACTTGAAATCTTCAATAATTTTAATTAACCGCTCCGGATAACTCGGATCGGTCGCGTAACCAGCTTGCTTTAATCCACGCGCCCAACCGGCATAATCTTTCGGGTCGAGCTGAAACAAAAAGCTGTATCGGCTGCTATTCATTAAAAAATTACTATGGTCAAGATACGACGCTTCTGCATGGGCATATTTGCGGAAACACTCACCTTTGGCATCATCGTCATGATATATTTTCTTGCCTTTCCATTCGGCTTTGCATTTAATTCCAAAGTGGTTATTTCCATCGGTAGCCAGAATACTATTCCCGTTTTGCGACTCCCAGCAACCCTGAGCGAGTGTAATACTGGCGGGGATACCGCTTCGTTCCATCTCAGAGATAGCTAAAGGATAATATTTCTGGATGTATGCCTCGCGGGTCATCGGGATTCGTTGAGCAAACCCAGTGGTAAAAATGAAAAATGCAATAACCGATAGAATATATTTAATCATAACTTTCGTTTGAGTCTTCGCAAAAATAAGAAAATGTTGCAAGTTGCGGTCATTGCCAAATAACAACTATTAATGTACTTTTGATAAAAACTGTTTAGGATGAAGCGAACCCCGATACATCCGGGTGAGTTCCATCAGACAACTAAAAAAATAATTATCTACTGATGAAAACGACCGAAATCAGAATTGTAGTACAAGAATTTGAAAATATTATTGAATTGCCTGTAACTGACCAGTTACTTCTTCAGGAAGCAAGACGAATTACCTCCATGGCTTATGCTCCCTATTCCGGGTTTCATGTTGGGGCTGCTGTTTTGCTTGAAAATGGAATGACTGTCTCCGGAAATAATCAGGAAAATTCAGCTTATCCTTCCGGTTTGTGTGCCGAACGGGTCGCTTTATTTTATGCCAATGCCAATTATCCTGATTCCGGAGTTAAAACAATTGCCATTTCTGCAGCTAAGAATGGCGTGTTGGTCAACGAATCGGTAAAACCCTGTGGTGGATGCCGGCAGGCTTTGGCCGAAGTCGAAGTTCGATTTGAAACTCCAATTCGTATTATTTTGGATGGACAGGATTCTATTCTGGTTTTGAATGGAGTGGAGAGTTTACTGCCTTTGAGCTTTTCGAAAAAAGCACTGTAAAAATAAAAGGGATTGCACTTTTCAGTACAATCCCCCAAACTAAACAAAGCCATCAAGAGCTTATTGAATTTCGATCTGTCGCACAGAGCTATCTTTTTGCTCGGTTTTTTTCGGAAGTTCGATCACCAGGATCCCATTTTTGTGATTTGCCTGAATGGCATTTACATCAATGTCTTTTGGAAGGGCGAACGAACGCTGGAACGAAGAATACCTGAATTCAGAACGAACCACTTTCCCTTTTTCCTTTTCTTCCTTTTTGTCTTTCTTTTCTGAATAAACCAACAGATAATCGTTTTTCAGATCGATTTTGAAATCTTCTTTTTCGAGGCCGGGAGCTGCAATCTCGATTTCGAACTTTTCATTGTTCTCGTAAATATTTACAGCCGGAGTCGATTTCCATGCTCCTTCTTCAATGTAGTTTGGAAGTAAATTTCCATTAAAAAATTCATCAAATAAACCCGGTAAGCTTCTGGTTTTAAATACTGGTAACATAGTTTAATTCCTCCATTTTTTAATTATACATGATTTATATTTCTTGTTTTCGTATACCATATTTCAAACTGAATGCCATTGGTTATGTGGTTGATTAGTAATGTCATAAAGTCATTTTTTTGTGTCAATATTTCCATTTTCGTAAAATTCTGAATGACAATTTTTCCGGAAAAGGATGAATTAAAGTTTTAGGACAGGAATCTGCTCAAACCAAGCGTTAAGAAAAAGACTAAAAACACTTTTTCTCAGAAAAATTTGGATTGCGTTCGTCAAAAATCCTACATTTGCCCCATCAATTTACGCAATGGGGTGCCTTCCCGACAAAAGTCGGGGTAATTACAGGCTGAGATCACACCCACCGAACCTGATACGGGTAATGCCGGCGAAGGGATGGCGAAAGGGAATTACTTGCCTCATTGGTTATTTATTAACCATTTTAAAAAACAAGAATGAAACGGATTTATTTGACATTGCTTTTGCAATGCCTGGTGTTTTGGGGATTTGCCCAATTTACACTAAAGGGAACGGTGAAAACTGAAACCGGCGAACGGCTCGTTGGAGCAAACCTTGCGATTTCGAACGGTTTTAATGGAACAACCACCGATGTAAACGGCGCTTATCGTTTTAAAAACCTGAAGGCCGGAGTTTATCAGTTAACGGTATCTTTTATCGGTTACGAAAAACAAAACAAAGAAGTAAAATTGAATGAAGATCAGACATTGGATGTTGTTTTAAAACAAGACAATATTATGGCTGAAGAAGTGCTGGTGTCGGCTACGCGGGCAAAGGAAAAGACTCCGGTAGCTTTTACTACGGTTGAAAAATCGGAAATCAGGGATAACAATATGGGACAGGACATTCCATATTTACTCGGCCTGACTCCTTCTTTTGTGACCACTTCGGATGCAGGTACTGGTGTAGGTTATACTAATTTCAGGATTCGGGGAACCGACCTGAACCGTATTAATGTGACGGTGAATGGCATTCCGATGAACGATGCTGAGTCGCACGGTACCTGGTGGGTCGATATTCCTGATTTGGCATCTTCAACCGACAATATTCAGGTGCAGCGCGGTGTCGGAACTTCAACCAATGGCGCTGCTGCTTTTGGCGCCACCATCAATTTGCAAACTACCACCATTAATAAGGATGCTTTTGCTGAATACAGCTCGTCTGCCGGATCGTTCGGAACATTGAAAAATTCAGTCGGCGTTGGTACAGGTCTGCTCAAAGGAAAATTCACATTCGATGCCCGCTTATCGAAAGTCAGTTCCGACGGTTTTATCGACCGTGCGTCTTCCGACCTGAAATCATTTTTTGTTTCCGGAGGATATTTTACTGACAATACAATTCTCAAAATTAATGTGTTTTCAGGATTAGAAGATACTTACCAGGCGTGGAACGGTGTGCCTTCTGTTCGCCTGAACAGCGATCTGGCCGGAATGCAACGCTATGCCGATCATTACCTGTATTCGCAAAAACAGGTGGACGAAATGATTGCATCCGACAGCCGGACCTACAACTTGTACACCTATAAAAACGAAATTGACCATTATCAGCAGGATCATTATCAAGTGCTGTTTTCGCACAAGTTGTCGGAGTCGTTTAACGTAAATGCCAGCTCGTTTTACACTGCCGGAAACGGCTATTACGAGCAATACAAGGAAAACCAAAAACTGGCTGATTACCTGATTACTCCTCCGGTGATTGGTGGTGAAACCGTTAAGAAATCGGATTTGATTCGCCGGAAATGGCTCGATAATGATTTTTACGGTGCAACATTCTCGGCCACTCATAAACAAGAAACCAGTGAGTTTACTTTTGGCGGAGGTTATAATGTGTACGACGGAAATCATTTTGGAAAAGTAATATGGGCCCGTAATGCGGGTGATTCGGAGTTGGATCATGAATGGTACCGAGGAACAGGGCTGAAGAAAGATTTTAACTTGTTTGCCAAATACAATTACGAACTGGTTGAAAACCTGAACTTGTTTGCCGATTTTCAGTACCGAAAAATTGACTATACAATCGAAGGTCTGGACGATGATTTGCGCGACCTGTCTCAAGCTCATAGTTTTGAGTTCTTCAATCCCAAAGTTGGTGTTTTTTACCAGTTGAGCGAAAAACAAAGCTTGTATGCCAACTTTGCCCGTGCCAACCGCGAACCCAATCGCGATAATTACGTTGATGCCGATCCCAAAGGCAAGCAGCCAACTTTTGAAACGTTGAACGACTTTGAATTGGGTTACAAATACAATACTTCCGGCTTTGCTTTTGGAGCCAATGCGTACTTTATGTCGTATCAGAATCAGTTAATCCTGACAGGCGAAATCAACGATGTAGGTGCGCCAATCATGGTAAATGTTGACAACAGCTACCGCGCCGGATTGGAACTGATGGCCGGAATGAAGCTGACTGAAAAACTGAAATGGGATGTGAATGTAACACTCAGCAAAAACAAGATCAAGGATTTTACCGACTATGTGGATGATTGGGACAATGGCGGGCAAATAGCAACCAAACTAGGCACTACCGATCTGGCTTTCTCTCCTGAAATGATTGCCAATAGCCAGTTGAGATGGATTGCCGCCAAAGGTTTAAATGTCAGTTTGCAGTCGTATTCGGTAAGTAAACAATACATCGACAACACCTCGAGTAACGACCGGAAACTGAATGGCTATTTGTTGAATAACCTGAAATTCACCTACCGTGTTCCGCAGAAATTCGCCAAAGAATTTAACCTGCACTTGATGGTGAATAACCTGTTCGATACCAAATACGAGAACAATGCCTGGGTTTATTCCTATGTTTTGGGTGGCGAACGTTTTGCCATGGATGGATATTTCCCTCAGGCCGGAATCAACTTTATGGCCGGATTGGATATCAAATTCTAGGATTCAGGCCGGGAAAAGAAGCAAGAAAAGTGAAAATGGTAAGGTCTGATTTGATCTTACCATTTTTTTGTTTCGGTAAGCCGGTAGAACTAACTGGACAAGATCATCACAATTGGATTTCAAATAAAAGTTAACAGGTAGCCCGCCAGCGAACCACCAAAAACAATTAAAGCTGAGTTTATTTTTTTGAAACCGACGATCAGGAGCAGGCTTCCAATTGCGATCGAAACAGTTCGCCAATCGGTAATCGTTTCTTTTCCCATGGCGTAGCAAACTGAGATGATGATTGCCACAGAAGCCACATTGACTGCATCAAGAAACGCAGAAAACTGATTGGAATTGCGCATTTTTTTTACCAAAGGATTGAGCAATGCCACAAAAACAAAAGATGGCAGGAAAATTCCGATGGTTGAAACGGCTGCACCTGGGAAGCCATTTATTTGATATCCTACAAATGTTACTGACGAAAAAAGAGGGCCTGGGGTGAATTGTCCAACCGCGATTGCATCAATTAATTGTTGCCGCGATAGGATTCCGGTCGATACAAGTTTGGTGTCGAGAAATGCAAATAACACATAGCCGCTGCCATAAAGTATGGCTCCGATTTTCAGAAAAATCAGAAACAGGTTTAAATTGGAAGCTGCCAAAATGGTTGTTCCGGGTATTTGAAGAAATGTGAAGGGGAAAATTTGCTTTATCGTATCTGATTTTCGTGTTCGGATGGAGTGGAGGAGTAAAGCCAGAAAACCTGCTCCAAACATTAGGTAAATTTCGTTGAAACTGAGTAGCGAAAAGATTAAAACGGCAAACCCGATTAATGCCAGTTCGACTGATTTCAACGATTTTCTGGCCAATGGGAAGATTGCTCCAAGAATTATCGCAATAATCGCTGGTTTAATTCCGTAAACAAATGGTTGTACCTCCGGAAGTTGTCCATATTCTTTGTAAAGCCAGGCAAAAATACCGGTTATGAGAACCGCGGGCAAGATGAAGCATAGTCCGGCAACAATTAGTCCTTTCCAACCGGCTCTTTCGTGCCCGATGTGAATGGCCATTTCGGTGCTGTTGGGTCCGGGGATCAGGTTTGTGGCGCCAATCAGGTCGAGGAAATGTTGCTCGGTCAGCCATTTTCGTTTGGTTACCATCTCTGCCCGCATCATGGCAATATGCGCCGCTGGACCACCGAAGCCGGTTATGCCAAGTTTTAGAAATACCCCGGCAACTTCTCGCAGATTACTTTTGCTCATTTACCTTAAAATCTTGATTGCTGAAAGGCAGACTGTCGGGAATTTTCACCACATTAAATTCGAAGCTGGCAGCACGGTGACAATTATTGCAAGTGTTTGTCAGATAAGTGAAACTACTCTTAAAAAGAGCAGGATTTTTTTGTTTGATCGCCTGATTGATGCTGTCGAGTGCCGGATTAATCATTTCAATCAGTTGGCTTTCCTTTCGGTCAGTCTCGTATTTCTGAATGTCTTCGATGGCTTCCATTATTTCGTGAATCTCGAAATCGGCCAACTTCCAGTTCTGGTTTTGCCCGGCAAACCAAAGTTTGGAATGATGTGCCTGAATGCCACTCATAAATTCGCCAAACCCCGGTTTATATGCGTTATTCAGCTTTTGCTCCAGGCTGTCAATGCGGCTTTGTAAGTTCTGCAAATTCTTTGTTGGTTGACTACAGCCGCAAATTCCAGTGATTAGTAATATCAAAAAGAACTGTTTCATTCGCCGTTGAGTTTAAAATTATACCGTTCTCAACATGCTAAACGAATGACAGTCGCCTGAAGTTCACAAAATTCAGGCGATGAAATTTACTGATTCATATCTTTCAGAATCTTTTCTACTTCTTCCTCGGTTTTGTGCAGTTTGTCTTTGCAAATGGTAATCAGCGCCGAAACACGGGTTACTTGTTCTGCTAATTCATCCACATCCAGTTCTTCGTTTTCAATCTTTTCCAGAATCTCTTCGATTTCGGTAATCGCTTCTTTGTAAGTTACTTTTTTTGTTGCCATATCTTTTAGTTTCAAGTTTCAAGTTCAAAGTTTCAAGTTGCTGCATCAAGAACGTCCCCCAATGCTCGAATCGTCATGCTGAACTTGTTTCAGCATCTTAATTTTCAACATTTCTGATAATTGTTTCTACAGTGCTTTTCACCGTTCCATCACTCAGTCGTGTTTCAAGCCGGTCGCCTTCTTTTATTTGTTTGACCGATTTAACGATCTTTCCGTTCATCATGGTAAGTGAATAACCACGTTTTAAAATGTTCTGCGGATCGATCAAACGTAGCTTTTCCTGAATCGAGTTCAGATTTTTCTTTTCAGTTCGGATGGTTTCCAGACTCCGAATTTTAATCAGGTATTGGAACTGACTCAGTTGATTTTTGCATTTTAGTATCTGTTCACGAAAAGCAAAGTTTAGCTTATTACCCGATTGATCGAGC
>CAXXPT010000044.1:0-4502 GCA_963676375.2 Prolixibacteraceae bacterium | reverse complement strand
ACTAACTGTTTATCGTCATGAAGATTTTTGGCAGTGTATGGATACTTACAGAGATTATGAATATTTAAATAATTTATGGATAAATAATCCTAAATGGAAAATCTGGTAAATTATGAATTTTTTAAAGTTTTATAAAAACAAGAGAGTCTTAGTAACAGGTCATACTGGTTTTAAAGGTGGATGGTTAGCTATCTGGCTAAACATGATTGGAGCTAAAGTTATTGGTTATTCATTGGGACCATTATACGAGAATGGAATATTTCAATCTTCCGGTATTACAAGTTTAATTTCTGATTACAGAGCTGACATAAGGGATTTAAATAAATTAATTGATGTTTTCGAAGAAGAACAACCTGAAATTGTTTTTCATCTTGCTGCACAACCTCTGGTTTTGGAAAGTTATAATAATCCTGTTGAGACATTTGAAATAAATATTCAAGGTACAGTAAATGTACTTGAAGCAATACGAAAAACAAAATCTGTTAAATCAGCAGTTATTATTACAACTGATAAATGTTATGAAAACAAAGAATGGATTTGGGGATACAGAGAAAATGATCCGATGGGTGGTCATGACCCTTATAGTGCAAGTAAAGGTGCTGCTGAACTTATTATAAGTTCTTATAGGAATTCATTTTTCCATAATAATATAAGCACTGGAATTGCATCAGCGAGAGCAGGGAATGTTATAGGTGGTGGCGATTGGTCCAAATACAGATTAATACCTGATATTATTAAGTCTATTACAAATAATATGGATGTTGAATTACGTAATCCAAATGCTGTAAGACCATGGCAACACGTACTTGAACCACTTGGAGCATATTTGCTTCTTGCAGCAAAACTTTATCAGGAACCATCAAATTACTCTGGAGCTTGGAATTTTGGTCCTCTTACCCATGAAATTTACTCTGTAAAACAAGTTGTTGAAAAAATAATTGAAAACGCAGGTAAAGGCAATTGGAAGGATTTTTCAGAACATGAAAAACTTCATGAAGCAAATCAATTAATACTTGATATAAGCAAAGCTATCCAAAAATTAAAGTGGCAACCAGTATTGAGTTTTGATGAGTGTATTAAGTTAACTGTTGAATGGTATATGAATCCTGAAAAATTAAATATATTATCGCTTTCACAAAAACAAATAAACTTCTATCAGGAAATATGGAAATCAAAGAATATAAAATAAATGGTGTTTTTGAAATTCAACTTCAGCCAAGAAATGATGAACGTGGCTTTTTTATGCGTACTTATGATATTGATATATTTGATCAATTTGGAATAAAAAATAAATGGGTACAAGAAAATCATTCCTGTTCTTTAAAAAAAGATATAATTAGAGGTTTACATTTTCAATTACCTCAATATACCGAGACTAAATTAGTCAGATGTATTAAAGGTTCAATTTTAGATGTATTTGTTGATTTAAGAATGAATTCTCTGACTTTTGGTAAATGGAATAGCATAGAATTAAGTGAAGTTAATAAAAAAATGATTTTAATACCACGTGGTTTTGCACATGGATTTTTGACATTATCAGACCACTCCGAAATTCTTTATAAAGTAGATAATTTCTATTCCAAAGAAAATGAACGTGGAATAATTTGGAATGATATAGATTTAAATATTGATTGGGGTATACAAACTCCAATATTATCTGAAAAAGATAAAAACAATATGAGTTTTGAAGAATTTGTAAATGAGTATAAAGGAATAATAAATTGAATATAAGATTATTTAAACCATCATTAGGTAATGAAGAATTAGAAGCAGTTAAAGATGCATTTGAGCGTTCTTGGGTTGGTCTTGGTCCAAACGTCAATAAATTCGAAGAGGAATGGGAAAAATTTATTGGTTGTAATGAGGCAATTGCTTTAAATTCAGCAACTGCTGCATTACATCTTGCTTTAAGAGTATTTAATTTTCATGAAGGTAAAAAAGTACTAGTTCCGTCATTGACATTTTCAGCTACTGCGTCAGCAATCCTTTATAATAGATTAATACCTGTATTTGTTGATAGTGATCCTATCACTTTAGGTATTGATTTAGAAGATTTAGAAAGAAAATATGATAATGAATGTGTTGCAGTAATGCCTGTACATTATGCCGGTCATCCTGTTCAAATGGATAAATTAGTTCCTTGGTCAAGAGACCGAAACTTAAAAATAATAGAAGATTGTGCTCATACTGCTGGTGGTATTTATAAGGGTAAAGCTCTCGGAACTTGGGGTGATGTAAGTTGCTTCAGCTTTGAAGAAAAGAAATTAATGACAACTGGCGATGGCGGTATGATATGTGCAAATGATATTGATTTATTAAAAGATGTTCGAGCTATGCGTTGGGTTGGTATTGATAAAGATAACTGGAAAACAGCTCACGAATATACCAATGCTAACAAGGATGCAATGCATTGGTTTTATGAGTTGAATGTACTTGGTTATAAGTACAATATGAATGATCTGGCTGCTTCAATCGGATTAGTACAATTTAAAAAACTGCCTCAGATGAATAAAAGACGATCTGAAATTATAAGAATGTATATGGATAGATTGTCCGGAATTGATTTTGTGATGCCATTATTACCTTACGAACCGGAAAACTATGTATATCAAATGTTTGGAATTCGTTCAGATAGAAGAGATGAACTAATGATTTATCTGAAGTCTAATGGAATAGCAACAGGTTGTCATTATACACCATTATCAGTACAGCCACTTTTCAATGAATGGGGTAATAACTGTCCATATATTGAAAATGAAGCAAACAAATTCATAACTTTACCATTACATGCCGATTTGACTAATGAAGAAGTTGATTATATTGTTGAAAAGATTAAAGAATTTAATTTTCAATGTATAAAATAAAATTTAACACTGTATCAGAAATCAACTCTGAACATTATTCTGCATTCTGTAATTCAAATTACGGTTTAATTTTCCATGATTTCAGGTTTTGCAATATTTATGCTCAAACTATGGGATTAGAACTTGAATTTGTAGAACTGTCAAGAAATAACGAAATAATAGGTTTTTCACCTGTTTTTATAGATAAAAGAGACTTTTGTAGTAATGTTTATTTTAATCCACCTTATGATGTACCCTATGGTGGTTTTATAAGTTTGAATGATTTAAATCTTAATGAAATATTTAATTCATTAAAACCTAAATTTAAGGAAAAAATCATCTATAAATCAAGTATATTCATAAGAAATACGCAAAATATTACTAACGTCAACATCCATAAAAAAGAAACTGCAATACTTGACTTAAGCCGTTCCGAAGATGAAATATTTATGAGAAGTATTGATTCAAAAAGAAGGAATATGATAAAAAAAGCTATTAAAAATGATATTGTAGTTGAAAGAATTGATGATAAATATGGTTTTGGAAAAATATGGCATATCGTAGATGAATTGCATAATAAATTAGGTTATTCAATACTTAAAAAAGAACTTTATTATAATCTATTTCTTGACTTAAAGAAAAGTAATAATTTCTTTATTTTAGCAGCAAAATATCAGGATATATATATATCAGTCCTTTTTTTAATTGGTAATTTATATATGTTCCATTACTGGAAAGGCGCCACTATAAATAATGCACCAAACTTAGGTCAAGGAGAATTACTCCAATGGGAAGCAATTAAATTGTCCAAATCAATAGGATCCAATTACTATGATCTATGTGTAGTTGATAAAAAGTTAGAATCATTGTATAAATTTAAAACTGATTTCTCAAAAAACATAGTTGATTTTTATGAATTTTCTAAAAAAGGTGTTTTATTTTCTCCAATAAATCAAATGGAAAAAATTCATGATAAACTTTCTTAAATATATTAAACAAAAATATTTATTTCTTAAATATTTCCAAGGGAATAATATAGATTATACTGTTATATTTTCAAATTCATGTAAAATTGGTAAAAATGTTACGATTTCTTCGAAAACATATGTAGGAGATAATGTAACTTTAAAAGATAATTCTATTATTGGCGGTAATGTGACTTTAAGAAGAATAGAATTAGGTGAATACTCTTGGATAGAGGGGAATGTAATAATCACAGGATCATCTGGTGGAAAAATAAAGATTGGTCAAAATTGTTACATTGGGATTTCAAATATTCTTGATATGAGTAATGATATAATAATTGGAGATTTTGTCCATATTGCAGGTCCTTCATCTTGTTTATGGACACATACCAGTTATGCTATGTGCTTAAACAGTATTCCATTGAATCAACAAAATGAAAAATATAGACCAACAGCAACAATAAATATAGAAAATAATGTTTATATAGGTCCTAATTGCACAATTTATCCTGGTATAACAATCGGACATCATTCAATCATTGCTCCAAATTCTGCTGTTTCAAAAGATGTACTACCATATACAATGGTTGGGGGTGTTCCAGCTAAATTTATTAAAAATATTGAGTTATAAAATGATATATAATGAAAATTTTCATCCTTTAGTTGCTGTAATCAATTTAAATTATAACCAAAG
>CAXXPT010000043.1:0-6480 GCA_963676375.2 Prolixibacteraceae bacterium | reverse complement strand
AAATAATAAAAGCTATTATTGTGCAAATAATATCATTTCCTACTTGTAAATAGCCATATAATTTTGCGTATTGCATTTTTCCACACATTAAGGGGAAATAATGTAATGGGACGCCGGAAAAACTTTTTAAGAATCAGTCTATCGAGAACAGATAGCCAAAGATTAAAAAGTATCAGCGAATCGAATGTTATTATCAAGCTCAGAGCATCGAATCAGCATTGACCCATAACGAAGCTGAAGTCGCAAAAATATTAAATATAGCACGTTCAACTCTTACTTTCTGGATAAGAAAATATAAAAAGAATGGTATAGATGGTTTAAGAAGCCAGCAACGTGGACATTACCCTCCTAATATCAATTTCTATATGAAATAGGACAAATAAATTTTCAATGTAAACAGTAAATATATGTTATTAAAAGAGTTATGGATTCCAGCGTTGGCCGAAATGACTTTTTTTTATAAAGGAAATGATATTATTCGATGTTGCATTCATTCTATTTTCAGCTTTCTCAAAATAAATAACATCACATTCCGTAATCCTAAATTTAAATTCTAATTATACATATTGAATTATTGAAAGCAAAATTTCATGAGTAACAATATCAACCGCTTTATCTTAATGATTCTCGATGGCTGGGGAATTGGCAACCACACGCAAAGTGATGCAATCTTTTCAGGCAAAACGCCCAATATCGATGCTTTAACCAAACACTATCCTCATAGTCAATTACTTACTTGTGGCGAAAATGTCGGCTTGCCGGACGGACAAATGGGAAATTCCGAAGTAGGTCATCTGAATATCGGAGCCGGCAGGGTTTTATATCAGGACCTGGTCAAGATCAACAAGTCAATCCGTGATGGTGATTTCCAGAAAAACCCTGTGTTGATCGAAGCTTACAACTATGCCCTGCAAAACAACAAACAGGTACATCTGATAGGACTCGTTTCGGATGGAGGCGTTCATTCGTCGCAGCAGCACTTGTATGCATTATGTGATATGGCAAAATCGTTCGGTCTTGAGAAAATTTTTATCCATGCACTTATGGATGGACGCGACTGCGATCCACACAGTGGTAAAGCATTCATGGAAGAGCTTTGCGAGCATTTGAAAAATTCAGCCGGAAAAGTGGCGTCTGTTTGCGGTCGGTACTATACAATGGATCGCGATAAACGCTGGCAAAGGGTTAAGCTCGGTTACGACCTCATGACAAAAGGCATTGGCGATAAATTTTCCGATCCGGTGGTGGCTATCGAGGAATCTTACCGCAATGAAATTACTGATGAGTTTATCAAGCCGGCTGTCATTACCGGCAATGATGGCAATCCTCTGACAATTATCGAGGACGGCGATGTTGTATTATGCTTCAATTTCCGCACTGACCGCTTGCGCGAAATCACAGTAACATTAACACAGAAGGATTTTCCCGAGTTTGGCATGCAAACAATGCCTTTGTATTATGTTACGATGACGCGCTACGATGACAGCTTTACTGATGTCAAAATTGTATTTGATAAAGACAATGTCGATATGACCCTGGGCGAAGTAATTTCTCGCGAAGGACTGCAGCAGCTACGAATCGCTGAAACAGAAAAGTATCCTCATGTTACATTCTTTTTTTCAGGTGGTCGCGAAGAAGTTTTTCCGGGCGAAAAACGTATTATGATTTCATCACCTAAGGTAGCTACTTATGATTTACAGCCTGAAATGAGTGCTATTCCGGTGAAAGAAGCCGTTATCGATGAACTGCGCAAGAAGGAAATTGATTTTATTTGTCTTAACTTTGCCAATGGCGATATGGTTGGTCATACCGGAATCTATGAAGCAATTTTGCAGGCTGTCAGTACGGTAGATGATTGTGTTGGCGAAGTTGTTCGCGTTGCGCTTGAAAATGGCTATACGCCAATGATTATAGCCGATCATGGCAACGCCGATCATGTCATAAACAACGATGGTACTCCAAATACAGCGCATTCGCTTAATCCTGTGCCTTGCATTTTTGTCAGTGATGATTATAAAACAATTCATGATGGTGTTTTAGCAGATATAGCTCCTACAATATTAAAAGTAATGGGCATAGACATTCCCGAGCAAATGAGCGGTCATTCATTAGTGTAAGATCAGATTAGCATAATATTGTATCAAATAATATTATATCAAACAATATTATACCGAGCAAATTAGGGATACGGCATGCCGTATCCCTTTTGCAGATTGTGTTTATTAATCCATTTCTTTGATTTTCTTCATACCGATGCTAATGCTACCATCGAGAGCGGAACCCATTGGATTAACCCTTTTTAATTTTTTATGTCCATCCAATCGATTGAACAGCAGTTCAGCAAGCAAAGTGTTATTCTCAATTATACCACCCATTAGTGCAACCGGTACAGTTTGGGTTTTATATTGATTTTGAAGAACTTCGAGCAGCTCCATCAAATGAAAACAAGCTCTGTTGATGATTTCAAGGCACACTTCATCTTTGTCAACGGCGCATTTCATAACGTAAGGCGTTAGCATGTGATACTCGAAAGTGCGCTCGGAATATGCTTTAACGATAGTACGGGGTCTTTCCATGTTGATTGTCGGGAAGAGTTCTGCAAAAATATCAGAAAGAATAGTAGGTTTGCCGCGACCATCAATAGCGCGAACAATAGCCGTTAATCCTTCTCGACCAATCCATGCACCGCTACCTTCGTCATCGAGTTCGATACCCCAGCCGCCACAACGCACCATTTTGTCTTTTTGCAATTTTCCAACAGCAATCGAACCGGTTCCTGCTATCATTATAATGCCATTTCCTCCATCGAAAGCCCCTTCGAGAGCCAATTCGGCATCGCTCATGATAATCAGATCGTTCATAGTAATTTTTTGACTACGTGCCAGAGTCTTAAGGAGTTGATTGGAACGTTTTTTCTCTTCGTCGAGCCAAACACCCGCAAGACCGATGACAACCGCGTCAAGCTCTTCGGAATCAATCTGAGCCTGAGTGCAAAGGTCAGAAATAAGGTTGAGCAATCTTTCACAAGATTCACCTACTCCAACGGTGCCAACCCGGGTCGTACCCGAATTCGATTGAGCTATGATTTTATTTTGTCTGTAAAGAATCCCACGTGTTTTTGTACCGCCACCATCTATGCCGATAATTGTGTAATCATTTTCTTGAGTCATATTTTCCTAAAATTTAGTCTTTCAATTTTTCTTTAAAGCCTTCAATTATTATGCCATTTACTTAAACGGCATTATCTAAATCCTTTATTTGATCAAATGACGTTTTTTTTTATATAAGAATTTTAATAGATCATTCATTCGTAAATTTTAAAAGAGGCTATTCTATGAGGCTGTTGAAGAAGTCGGTAATGTTAAAGTCATCCCTGCTTTTTTTAGAGGTGGTTAAAGGCAGGGGAAAAGATAAAGATTACTTAATCAACAGCCTCTAAAATAAAAATTTACTGCCTTCATTTGAAAAACTTTTTTTATATTTATTTTTTTGCATTTTAGAATTTGCATTTTGGTTTTATCTTTTAAAAAAGAAAATATTATTTTTACATAAATCAAGGGAAACATCCTATGCAGTCAGGTGATGAGACATTGTATCAAAGTGTGCAAAACATAATTGATACTGATATAAAACCGTTTATAGAAGCCGATGGCGGGCATATTAAGCTTAAAAGTGTCGAAGACGGTATCGTATTTGTTCAACTATCAGGTGCATGCGCCGGTTGCCCTGGTGCAACGATGACGCTTAAATCGGGAGTGGAACGCATTCTGAAGCTCAAGAACAGTAACGTAAAAGAAGTGAAGCTGGCGTACTAGAAGGTTGTTGATTAAGTGTGAATTTATAAAAATGTCATCGTATATTGCATACAGACAAATAGCACGAAACTTGATAGATAAATCAACAGCCTTTTAAAAGCTGCTGTGAGAAATCCGTTTTTTTTTCTGTAACTATTTTCAGATTCCTGATTTATGTAACCGTCATTCTGGATGTAGGAGCATGTCATTACGTGCCCTCTTAAAAACTGTGCTGGGAGCAGTTTTATGTATTGGCTTCGCTACTACCCCGCAGTCGCTGGAATGACTGGGAATATGAAGCTTTCGATCAAACTCGCGGGCGGGAATCCAAAACATAGACTGGAGCTGGATATTTCAGTTTGTTCGGAATGACGGTTGTGAGCATTCACTGTTTAACCAACATTTTTAAATATCAATATTTTAAAATTTTATTTAAATGGATTTAACTCGGAATTATTGGATTATAAAAAATAACAATTGTTAAATACGTTTTTTTTTCATAAATTACTAAAAATCAAAAGTTTTTGGGCAGAAATTCAGGGATGATACAATGCTTGTCCTGTCAAGGAAAATCGGAGAAATAATAACAATTGGTTCATCAATTCGTATCACTATATTAAGTTTTGATCGGGGAATCGTTCGTTTAGGCATAGATGCGCCTAAATCTATACCTGTTCATCGCAAAGAAGTTTACGATAAAATAATCGATATGAATCGTCAGGCTGCCCGCACGGAGCTAACGGCTCTAAAAAAAGCTATTACGCGTTCAATGGTTAATTTCAAAGAGAAGACCCCGTCTGCGCTTCAACCCTCAACTTTATATTTTACGTCAAATGCCGATAATAAGAATACCAATGTGAACGAATAGTGAATTACTATACGTATCATTAGCGAATTCTACTTTTATTTTGTAGTTACAATTAGAGAAGTAACTTTTATTTAAACTAAAACTTGAACTGACTTTTGTGGAAAATAGTGTACTGATCATAGACGATGACGTTTGGATGCAACGAATCCTTGCTAAAACGATGGAAAGCTACGGATTTAAGCAAACTCTTTTAGCTTCGAATGCTTTCGAGGGAATAGCACTTGCTGTAGAGTTTTCGCCACATTTAATTGTGATGGACATACTGATGCCGGAGCTTAGCGGGTTGATTGCTCTTAAAATTTTAAAGCATATAAAAGTTACAAAGGATATACCCATTTTAATGGTTTCTGCTCTTTCCGATACTGAGAATCTTAGTATAGCATTCAAATATGGTACTGCAGGATTTATTTCCAAACCATTTACCCGTTCAACAATTTACGAAAAACTTGCAACAGTTTTCGGGAAAGAAAAGCTCGAATCTATCGCCAATGGCGAAAAGGTAGATCGCCTTACTCCGCTAACCGAAAAACAGCCAGACTTAGCAACTTCAGGCTCCGACAGCGTTAAAAGCGAAATCGATATTTCCACACCTATTGAAAAAAAACCTGCGATTAAAACTGTTCCTCAAGAACAACTATTGCAACATTACCAAGAAGAAGAAAAACGTTCGATCGATGCAATCAAGAAAATGCTGCTAAAAACAAAAAAATAATTATTTTTGTAACATAGTTATTTTATACTTGCAAAAAACTTTTGCAGCTATTGATTTTGATGGTATAGTATTGATGGTTATCAAACGGATACATCTAACAGCCTGTTGATAAAGTAAAAGCACTTGCGATTGTCATTCCGAACGTAGTGAGTAATCCAGTTCCACTGCGGCTTTTCAGATTCCGGGACTTTGACCGGAATGACTTTTTTTTTTAAAAACCTTACTTAATCAACAGACTGCTGGCTACCCTATCAACATCAAAACAAGAAAAATTAGTGGGGGATTTATGCGTTCTACCGTCGCGGAAGTAAACGTTAGCAACCTTTATTATAATCTGAAATCCATACGGAAATATTCCGGAAATTCGGCTATTATGGCTATTGTAAAAGCTAATGCTTACGGACATGGTTTAATTCCGATTTCCAAATTTTTGCGCAATGATGGAGTTGAGTTCCTTGGCGTAGCTTTCCCGGAAGAAGGTATTGCCCTTAGACAGTCCGGGGACGATATGCCAATCGTTGTGCTGGGTGCAGCTTCTCCTGAAGAAGCTTCCCTTTTTGTTAAATATGATCTTCAATCTGCTGTTTCGTCTTTCGATTTCGTCGAAGCTGTATCGCGCGAAGCTAAAAATGCGGGTACTATTGCAAATTTGCACCTTTTTATAGAAACCGGTATGAATCGCGAAGGTATTCATCCTAATGAAGCTGTTCCTTTTCTTAATAAATCTGCTAAATTGCCAAATATTGAATTTGTCGGCGTTTGTACTCACTTTGCAACTTCATGCACAAACATAAATTACGCTAATCAACAACTTGAGTTGTTTAATTCCGCTCTCGATGAAATTACAGCTAAAGGTTATTGTCTAAAATATATTCATGCTTCAAATTCAGGTGGTTTGGTTAACCTGCCCCAAGCCCGTTTCAATCTTGTTCGTCCTGGCATTATGCTCTATGGCTATGAACCGGATAGTAATCTCTATGGAAAACTCGATCTTCGTCCCATAATGACCCTGAAATCAAGGATTGCTCTTTCCCGTAAACTGCTTACTGGCGAATCCGTTGGCTATGGTCGGTCGTTTATCTCTGAAAAAGATACTGTAATCGCTA
>CAXXPT010000042.1:0-10777 GCA_963676375.2 Prolixibacteraceae bacterium | reverse complement strand
TAGGTAATATCTCCGGTCGTAGGTGTTTTTAAGAGTCAACTCCTGTTCTTTATCCGAAATGTCCTGTTGCGATTTGCATTCAACCACGCCAAAACGCTGCCACCGGCTGTTGTAATTTTTTGCATAAAGCACCAATTTATCGCCCTTTTTAAATGGCCTTTTATATTTCTTAATCACCACATTAACCACTTTCGTGCTTCCGTTCGGTGCATTAATAACCGGCAAAATGGCAATAGCTTGCGCTTGCGAAATATTGATTCTAGGCATAATTCGATTTAATAATGGAGGTTTATTCTTTCGTCCGGAAGGACAATTATGGGGTTTGCTTATGATTGGTTGATTCGTATTCTTTTAAGATTTCCATAACATCGTTCTTACCCAGGGCACGGCCATTTAGCCTGCCCTGGTATTCTATAAACATCATTCCTGCAATAATCAGCAACGTTCCAATGGCAAGCGGGAGCCTATTAAACGAAACATGGAATGGCTTGAACGAAATCGTCGTTTCAGCTACAATCAAAAAAATCAATAGTGAAACCGATAGGCTATAAACTACTTTCATGCGGTCTTTTTATGATACTTTTTTAATCTGCCAGATCGACAATGAATTGTTATAATAAACCTTATTCCCGTTCTGAATATCGTGACCTTCAAATCCGTTCATCTTACATATCACCATAACTTCATCGCCCTGTTTAAGCTTCAGGTCATGCAACTTCACAGCAGTATTTTCCCATGCCATAATTCGGTATGTTTCTGGCTTTCCAACCGGATCACCAAAGCTGTCCTTATTCTGAAACTTGCAAATTAATGCCGATTGCTTTTTTCCTTCTTTTTCTTCCAACGGCTCGATACGATCTACCGTAAACTGAAATGGTTTTTCAATTAACATACTTCTAATTTTATTGGGTTTAAATTCACTAATCAATCATTTTCTTCCGGTGGTATTCCGTGGCAGGAATCCCCCTTCTCACTATTTCCATATACAACTGTCCTTCACCGCCACACACTTCACATGGGAGCCACTCAACTTCATCACTACGGTCGTCCGGAACAACTTTATACACCCTCGAACCTCCGCATTTCTTACACAGGCAAATCGATTTTTGTTTGGTGAATAAAGCAGGTTTATCCTCATTGGTTGAGTCCTCCAAAAATTGCTTCAATTCCAACGCATTGTCACGCAAAATAACCGATAGCCTCGGGTCGCTCATAATGGCTTCCATCCCTTCCCTGATCAAGCAAAACACCCGTGGGTACAATACCAACGACTGTTCTTCGTGGTCGGTCTTTTTAAGCTTTAAATCCATCTTATTTCTCTTTAATTAGTTCCGCTAAATGCGCGCCTAGTTCATCACTCGTGATTCTCGCGTGTAATTCCTGAATCGAATTTTCAATCTCTTTTACCGACTCCAGAAACGGAATGGTGTAACTCAAAAGTTCAGCCTTATTCATTGCGGCCTTAAATTCTGGATTAAGCTTTGTTACCTCTAAAATGGCACGGGCAATCTGAAAGCAATCTCCTTCAATCGCAAAGTCAATATCAACCTTTCCTTCTTCCCTCCCATGAAATACTTTAATGTTAATTTCAGAAATCATAGTTTACAAAATGTTTAGATTATTGGTTTTACTTGTTACATTTCTGGTGAATCAGGGGAACCCCGAAAGGTTTACCCCCGACTGCTTTAATCACCGTGAGCCGATGGCCGGACTCGAACCGACGACATTCTGTTATGGGCTTGAACTCATACGTCCCACATACCGATGCTCTGCCAACTGAGCTACAAAGGCTTAAAAAATCAGGCGCTTGTTTAAATACATACGCCTGATAATATTTTTACTGCCGCAATAGCGATAATGGTAAATTGCCGTATAATGGCTGTTTGGTTTCTCTCCAGGCATCGATAAATTCTTTCTGAAGGATTTGAGGGGTTAAGCCTTTCGACCGGATAATGTTCTGTTCGGTAATCAGAAGCTCCAATTCATTCTTTTTCTTCTGTTCCAATATCTGTTGATCCAATACAGTAATATTGGTATTCACTTCGTTGCGCTTATCTATTTTATCGGTAACAGCCGACGTAAATTCCAATTGAGCGGAGAAAGACAACAATTCCAGACCACGGGTTTTAAATGCCTCCCTTACGACTTCCTGAAGCTTGTTTTCGAAGATCAGCGAACCACCATCGGCCATCAACATATCCGTTTTGTTTTTTCGCGATTCTTCTTTAATCAAATCATAAATCAATGGTTCAAGCACATTGTCAGCCAACGATACCATAAAATCACCATCCGATCCAATCTGTTTGTTGTCGAATACAACATCGATAGCCCTCGATTCAATAACTTTGAACGAATACATCGGACGCGAACTAAATTCAGTATTATCAGCCGATTTCAGGTGCAATACGCGGTCGCCAAAATCGCCACGCTGTTCCCACAATGGAACGGTAAACAATTCCGATCCGGGAGAAACAACCCATACACTACCTTTCTGAAGCGAAAAGTCCGATTTCCCGTTCTTACCGTAATTTTCCATTAATACGCCCTGTTCATTTGGGCCAACTCGATCACACGACACAAACACTAACGAAAGCAGCACGGATGCCAACAATAAATACTTTCTCATACGATTTTAGATTTAATGAATTTGATTAATGAATTGATAAAATAGATTACCCCACCGGCAGGGATCAATACGCCAAACCACGCATATACATGGTTAAAGGCGATATACCCCAAAATGAAGGTGACAATCAGGACAATAATTGGTGTTTTCATATATCGATTAATATGGTGACAGAAAAAAGCTACCTGTTGGATAAAACGAACACAAGGTTAGTCTTACAGGTAGCTTTTAAAAACAAACCTTTTCTCCCGACGCTGCACGTTTTCAGCTTCATTTCACCGAAGCCAATTCAGGCCGTTAAGCCAACTCTTTCAAGCCCAATACTCACGGAAGCATTCAACCAATGAACCAATAAATAAGCTCTGATATTTACCGGTTTTTTCTTTGCATTTAACGAGTTATTTCAGTGAACGTAGCCGTTGTATTGAAGTGGACACATACTCCTTTTTTTATCTTAAAGCGCTTCAATCTGTTTACTGATTGTGGCAACCTTTCCATTTAATTCGGTCTTGTATTTTATCGCCATTACTGTCGCTGCCTCGATCACATCTAGCCTCGGATTATCGTTTTCGAGATAATAACCCAACAAAACCTTCCTAACGTAATGCTTTGAAATGTCAAATTGACGAGCCAAATCAGCTTCGGCATCAGGTGGTAACAATTTTTTAAGCTTTCTCAAACTTTCCTTAGTCAATACGCAACCTTCTGTTAATGTACCTATTACGGTCGTGTTGTTCTGGTTATCCATGTTTTTTATTTTGACAAAATCCTGTTTTGATTATTTTTTGAATTATTTTTGAACTTTTAGTGAACAACTTATGTTTATTTTTTGTATATTTATTTGACTTCAAACGTACAGAATTATTGAATTCTGTGTACTAAAAGCATGTACTAATTTAGTGTACTTGTTGCTATTTATATGTGATATAAATTGAAAAATACTATTGTAATAATGGAAGAATCTGTAAACCAAAGATTAAAACGGTTTATTATAAAACTAGGAATGTCTTATTCTGATTTCGGGGAAAGTATCGGGATCACTCGCCAACATCTTGACAATTGGATAACTCGTGAAGTTAAGATTCCAATACCGATGCTCACAAAAATTGCATTGAAATATCCAGAACTAGATGTACGGTGGTTATTAACAGGTCGATTTGATGAAAATTTTGATAATGTAAATTTGGTCAAACCTGACTTCTATTCTAAGAACTCAATAAATATATTATCTCCAGAGAAAGAAGAAATATTCTTTCAAACTAATCACATTAGAGAAAGCGTTAATCAAATGGTTCACATGCTCAATAACCTGCAAAGCAGATACGATCAATTGGTAAAAGATGAATTAGAAATGTTGAATAAAGAGAAACATTTAAAAGAGAATGAGAATAATGAGCAAAAAGGAGATTCCAAAAAAAAAATAGATAAGGTCATGGGTTCCGCATCATATTTCGCCAATTCTGCAATAATAATCATCAATGTAATTGAATTTATATTGAACGATCCTAACATTTTAAAATGATGCGATATACTTATCGTTCAATAAAATAACTGTCCTAGAACGTTTATTGTGTTAATTAAAGTAATACCCGATAACTAGCTGTCTATTTGCTAATTATCGGGTATTTTACAGTATTTTCCGGTCATGGTCGATTTCTTATCGTTCAACTATAACCATACTGCCATTTTGTCAAAATAAGTAACCGTCTGATATGTTGTTACTTATACTTTTAACGTGTCACTAATCTCATTAAGAGCTGCGGAAATCTCCGGCAACTGACCAGATAATCCGGCAAGTATCATATTCCGCTGGATTTCGATGGCCTGCCTAACGGCCTCCTGCTCTTCAATAGTTCCACCAACATGATCTCTTATCATTTTAGAAATCTCAAATACCTGTTCAACTACATCTTCCATAATTCATAATTTATAATTCATAACTCATTTCCTTAAACTCCTTACTATCTCTCGCGCCTCACCCAACCGTTCTTCCCGATTTTCTAAATACTCCTGGTTCTTTTTCGACAATCGTACTTTTCGCTCCGATTTCGGCCCATATCGCCTCTCACTAATGGCCGACTTATTCCGGTGGTAATAATCACGACCATGCTTCTTTAGGCTTTCCTGATTCAACTTCGCATATTCAGCATGTCGCTTTTTAGCTCCTTCCGTATCAGCCCAATATGCTGCCCTGCTTCGCGCTTTAACTATTTCCTTATTGGCCTCATACCATTTCTTAGCGGCCAATTGTTTCGGGGTCAGTTCCTTCTTTGGTTCTTCCGGTGTCATTATTTAATTTTTTTATTACTTACAACTTCTTCTACGCTAATAGTGTACATCTTTGGTTTCTCACTCGACACCCTTTCATAATCCATCCATAATTCTTTCGATGGGTGGGCATACGGGTTTTGATTAAACTCGCGCATTCGTATTTTATAAAGCATCGCGTTAAATGCGCTGTAATCATATTTCGTAATGAGGGTATTCAGTTTTTCCGGCGTGAAGTTGAATTCCTTAATTAATACCTTTCTCATTTCATTCTGAGCTTCAGGCATATTAACACTATAATCCTGAGCAAACATCGTCAACACTTCATCAGGAATAACGGGAACAACAACAGGAACCGGCGCTTTTTTAGGACTTTTCTTCCACTTCCAAAAAATATCATTCAACGCTTTTTCAGGGTGTAATATTTCATTTTTAGTCTTAACCTTCTGTTTGTAATCAAACAGAAAAGCATAGTAATATTTGATTGGAAGGTCGTTTGATATATGGCTAATAAACTCTGGAGTAAACGAAAATTCAGCCTTCATCGACTCAACCATTTTCGCTACTTCAGCGTCGGTGTTAATTATAACTTCTTCTTTTTCTTCTTCTTTCGGTGGTATTTCGTAATCTTCTATCGATGTAATCCAGAATTTTATTGCGACAACACACTTACCCTGTTTTAGCGGTTCATACTCAAACTGTATCCCTGTTTTTGCCGGAATATCCTCTTTACCATCAACACCTTTTCGCCCCGAAATATGCACTTTAGCCAATTCAAGCACATTTCGCCTAAACTCATAAAAATCCTTATACGAATCTTTGGTTAAGCCCATTCTGTTTTTAAGATCGTCCAATGGAACTATAATCGACTTGTCGCGCTTTGTTTTAATTTGAGATAAAATATCCCATACTACATGTGCCGATGTACTCTGATGGATCGAACTTGTTATTAACTGTCTGGTGTACGAATTCTTTTTATCCAATTGGATGAAACTTTCTTTTGCCAAATCCGACAATAAAAATTCAATCGTCGATTTATCTTCCGAAAGATTCGTTTCCTGGAACAACGAAGCAATTCTTATTTTGCCCGAATCTTCCAACTTCGAAATTTTTATCTTATCCAATTCATCAAGGGTTTCCCGTAACCTTTTGGCATTCGTTACGTTTATACCCAAAAGCTTTTTTACTTCAAATACTGTGAAGTAAACACGATCAACATTTTTCTTAATTACAATTTTAGTGAGGAAAACATTAATCAGGTTTATTTGTGTTGCTGTCAAATCCTTTCCAGCCGAAATATATCGATTGCTTTTTGCAATGAATTTGCGGTTAGGGTTTACTGGTAAATCTTCCATAAATATTCAATTTAGCGAGAAAAAGGCTATGCAAAAGCTACGGTTCAATCATGCAATCCCTACGGTTCAATTATGCAATCCCTACGGTTCAATTATGCAATCCCTACGGTTCAATTATGCAATCCCTACGGTTGAGCCTCTGTAATTAACACTAATACAATCCGTTACAGCCCTGTAAGTTCTTAATCTCTTTAAGTTATTTAATCTTTAGTAATAGCTAAACTTTAATTGAATTGAAGAAAAAAAATCATTTCTTTTTTCTTTTCCGGAACAAGGATACCGCTGTTTTTAACTCCGACTGATCCAACGAAGCCAGGTATGGTTCAAATGCCTTTTCCGCGACAGACTTTTCCGTTTCTCTGCTATACCATGCCCATGCCGCAATCGTTTCGCTCAATTCTGCCGACATTATAAACGTTTTCCGGCCATATCCACGGGTTTCCTTCAGTACATCATTATCCGACCGGCCTTCAGCCGAAATTTCAGCCTTTCCGGTCGTTTCAAAAGTTTCTATTGCGTTAATACTTACGGTTTCTGTTTTTTGTGTATTAATACCGCCATTAATCAATGAACTTATTCCAGATCCAAAATTTTTCTTTGCCATTTTTTCTGATTTTTAATGTTTACACGACTACATTGTTTTACTTAAAACAAGGTCAACAAGTGGCTTGTAATCACTTGCCCCGTTTGACGTTGGCGAATAATCAAATATGCTTTTATGGTGAAAAATAGCTTCGGCCAATGCAACATTCTTCCGGATAACAAACGGCAATACCACATCACCCAATTTTTCCCTTGTTATCTCCATAACTCCCTCATGCAGTTTTAGCTTCTGAACCATCGTAAACAATATCCCTATAATTTCAACGGTATGATCCGAATTGTCCATAATCGATTCTAAAAACATAATTAGCTTATTTATTCCGGCAACAGGACCCGATTCGGGTATAACCGGAATAAGAACTTCGGTCGATGCCATCAGCGCATTTAAAGTAAGTACATTCAACGCCTGTGGGCAGTCAATGAGAATAAAATCAAATTCCATAACCTGATTGATCGTCGTTAACATTCGCTTCAAAATCAAATCCCGATTCGGAATCATATTAATCTCCGTTTCAGCACCGGTTAAATCCAACGAACTTGGAATCAAAAACAGATTCTCATTTAACTTGATCAGCGAAACATCTTTCCGCTTTCTGGTAATGTATTGATACATGTTTGGTTCATCAGGATTGTAGTGCCCTAAATGCTCTGTTAAATTCGACTGAGGATCGATATCAACTAATAGTACTTTCTTTCCGGCATTCGATAATCCGGCTCCTAAACTAAACGTGGTAGTGGTTTTTCCCGTACCGCCCTTGTGTAAGGCAATAGAAATAATTCGTGTCATAACGATTTGGTTTTTAATGGTAAACATTGCTTTCAACGTTTACCGGTTTACAATTATACAATAGTTTCACTAAAACATAGTAAGCAGAGTTTACATGTTTACATGCTTTCACTGTTTACTATCGACAATGCAAAAGTATAAGTTATTATGTATTTTCCAAATATATCGAACTAAAAAAACCGGAGGTGTCGAATCTCCGGTTTCAAAGTGAACTAAAATCTAAATGTAACCTAAATAACCAATATCACTATTTTGTATCATTTCGTATTCGCATAATACCACCATTCACCGATCTATCTTTCAATAGTAAATTTCCTAATCGGTACAACATGGCTCCTGTTGTCCATGATCTCGCCGTCGGAAATAATCGTACTACAAAATTATAAAAAATGTAGAGCGCAACACCTAATCCGTAATACAACCAATCATCGGTTCCAGATCCTTTGGCCGGAACATTCATAACATCATCCAATGTACTCTTTGGCGTTTCAAGGTCTGCTGTTACTTCTGCCTTTTCAACGGTCGTCGAAGCATTCAGCAATTCATCTTCAACGGTTGCGTCTGCAACCTGATATGTTTGGCTATTCGTCGAAGCATATAGAACATGGGTTCCTGAAGCTTTTACCTGATAATCCGACGGAATAGCCAGCATTCCGGAAATCAGGATAATAATAAGTGCAACAAACTTTTTCATAATAACTTTTTTAGGATTTATTCAAAATGATAATCAAACGTCGCTTTTTATAGTTATCCGTGAAAGGACAAGAATATCGCTATTGTTTGCCATCGATGAACTTCATCATCACCACCCGAATCAGTCATTTCCATTTCTGTTCCCTGAGATTGTCTAAGAGCCTTGCGCTTTGCCCTTCGCTCCATTCGCTTCAGCTTTCGTTCCGATACTGCCGGTGCAACCGAAGCATCCTGAGTATTACCATCGCCTCGCTGCTTCATCTTACCGATCTTCTGTTCCTGACTTGCAACATACGTTCCGGCTGTCACGTTGGTCGTTTCAACCGGCCTCATTTGCTTCATCGCATATACTAAGGCTGCAATTACTCCGGCAAAGAATATCGCCAGGTATTTCCATATATTTCCAAAAAATGTTTTCATGTCAACAATGTTTACGGGTTTACACTTCTATCAATCCAACCAAAAAAATACTTACGGGAATCTGGCCTTCTCTTACATATCTTAATGTACGACCGAACTTTCTCAACCATAAAAGCAGCAATAAAATGATCCGGATTAAATGCGTTAATTGCCTTAATGGTATTCGGGCCAATTTTACCGTCAGCATTGGCGCCAATAAAACCAACGACCGTCTGAGCTATAAATACGCTGGAGTAAACACCCGTATTCACACCAAAATCAAACATCGAGTAAGCTACATCTTGATCAACTAATTGATCGCCTCCAACTTTATCCCAAAATACAGCCTTGTAAAATTCCCTTAATTTCGCCTGAATAACGATTTGAGAATCCAGATTGGCCGGAAAATTTGGATGTTCCTTCATTACATCAATCAGCGGCCAACCAATCCAATCCGGTTGTTTTTTTCGAGCAATACCCTTATAAGTTTCACCACCCGGATCATCCGGATCATTCACATAACCACCTTCTTTATTGATCATGCTTCTAAACGCAAGTTCATAATTTGCCATAGCTATTTTTGTTTTTTAATGATTGGTTCATCGATATAACCACAATCAGGACACCATCTTGTGTCAGCTACATAATCATTAATAGCCGAAGAATGGTCGCATTTATTTTCTGGCATAACGCCTAATGGGGTTACCGAAATATCAAGGTAATACTGTTCATCAAATCCATTCCATTCGCCTTTTTTATCTCCACGGTTCAGGTTAATCACATAAGCATTTCTGCCTCCAGGAAGAACAGAATGCAGATAATCTTCTTTACGCGAACAACACCGGCCACTGAAATAGCGATCAAATTCCTTGATCATATCAAGCTCTGGTTTCGGATTATTTATCCACGGAACAGCAACCAGATCAAGGTCGCGGTGAACGCTTCCGTGTAAAATCAGGTTATACCCATATTCAAGCGCAATAACCTTCAGATTTTCGTAAAACATAGTGTATAAAGCCGGTCTTACCTGTATTGGTTTTTCCATAGCTATAAATCTCCTTTACTTAAATCAATACCCGTTTCATCTTCGATTTTATGCTCTATCGCATCTCCCAACAACTTAAATCCATTCCATTTTGTCAGCTTATACCCGTTTTTGGCAATCGAGAAAATGAGCAGACCGCTGATAAACCAGGCTATTGCAACATAGGTCGGTAAATATTCCTGTTTGCAGGTCGTATCCCACCAATAAGTTAGTACCAGAAGTAAAATACTGAAGGCCATTCGAGGAACGGTTTTGTTCCAGATAATCTTCGGGTTAAATGATTCTCCACGTAATTTACGGGCAGTCAGATAACCAATAATCATGTCAATAAGGAAAATAATAAGAACCATGTGTGTGAGGTCCTTAATAGGCAAAAAATAGCCGATGATCGAGAAAAACAGTCCACAGACTAATTTCCACAATTCATCGGCTATTTCCATGCAGGCATCCATAAAGGAAATCAGGAAGTCTTTCATAGCGTTTTTATTTCGAAGATCATCCAAAACAGCCACGCACGAAAGGACAACTTAATCCACCTTATACCCATTAATTTCGGTAGTTCCAATCCGATCAACGTACAGCTCGCAACTCATTTCTTCAATAATAAATTCTCCCTCCCGTACACGAAATTTACTGCAAATGTTATTTACCACATGACTCAGAATATTTACCGGTAGATCAAACTCTCCTGTCACCGCAAGCCGGTTCGCCCAAAACCGGTTCCAATTTTTCCAATACTTATCAAGTAATCCTATGTTTGGCTTGCCGTAATCCAACGATAATGTTTGAGTTTCAACACCACCGGTATTGTTCCCGTTATAAAGAAGCAAACGAGGGGAAAATGGTTGCTGTTTTGCTTTCCAGGCATCCATATTCCCAATCTGACGAACCTGAGTCGTATTTGAGTATCCAAAGCAAGTACTCCATAGTGTTTTTATTTCTTCAACTTCATCACGACCATATTCATGCCATCCGTCCTGAAGCCCAATAGTCATAACGCT
>CAXXPT010000041.1:0-8683 GCA_963676375.2 Prolixibacteraceae bacterium | reverse complement strand
AGCGGTGATCTTTCGGCGATTATATCAGTTACTATGTTTGAATAGTTGCTGTACGACTCCATGTCGCCGCGTATAACAATCGCATCAGGACACATGTTCCTCGCCATCTTCATTGGCATTGCAGAGCTTACTCCATATTTTCGTGCCTCATAACTGCAACTCGAAACCACACCGCGGTCCGACATGCCGCCTATTATGACAGGCTTACCGTTCAGTCGGCTGTTCCTTAAGCCTCTCGACCGATACAAAAAAGGTATCGAGGTCGAGATGCAGAACTGATCGGTCTATGTTGCCGGATAAAATCATTATTTAAAATTTAATTAATCTCCAACTCGCAAGTCCGGATTATAAAAATAAATCCCTTTTTCTTGTACATATAACAATTAAGTTTTACTTTTGATTAGATTATTAATCAAAAATAATGATTACAATATAATCAATTTTAATTATGTATTTCGCATCTAACATTAAAATTTTTAAGGAAAAGAAGAGGCAGAACACAGGATGATGTCGCAGTTTGCCCTTAATCTTAAACGTTCGACCCTGAGCGGTTATGAGAACGGTGTAGCCCAACCGGGCATTGAGATATTAATCTCATTTTCACGGTATTTTAATATGTCAATAGATACACTATTGAAGATTGATCTGACTAAATTATCAGAGAGCCAGATGGGTGAACTCGAGAGGGGATACGATGCTTATGTCAAAGGAAGTAATCTGAGAGTACTCACAACAACTGTTGCTTCCGACAACCAGGAAAACATTGAACTGGTGCCTGAAAAAGCTAAAGCCGGTTATGCTACAGGCTACGCTGATCCTGAATATATCGGTGAACTTCCCAGGTTCCGGTTGCCCTTCTTGTCTGATAAACGGAAATACAGAACTTTCCAGCTTAAGGGTGATTCAATGCTGCCAATACCTGATGGTTCTTGGGTTACAGGTGAGTTTATGCAAAACTGGCATGATATTATCAGTGGCAAAGCCTATATTGTATTTACATTAAACGATGGTATTGTTTTTAAAGTAGTGGAAAACAATTTAAATATTGACGGAAAGTTTGTCCTTTATTCTCTTAATCCTATGTATGAACCTTATGAGGTCCATGTAAATGAGGTAAAAGAGATTTGGAAATTTGTCAATTATATCAGCAGTGAGCTCCCGGAACCTGTTCTTCCTGAAAAGCAACTTATGCAGTCTATTGCTGTGATGAAAAACGACCTGGAGAGAATTAAAGCTAAACTGGGAAAGGATATTGCAGATGTTAAGGAGATTAACTGATTGGCCCGAAGATTGTTTTACATTCTGTTTTTAAGCTTTACTACTTACTTTCTTTTTCATATATCCATTTCCCATTGTTAAAACTTATCGGTATGGTTGTTCTGTTTTCAGATTCCTCCATGGTAAATTTTACATGAGATAACTCCTGTAAATTATTTATATCCTTTTGTTTAATTACAGAATTAGAAGACATTATTATAAACAATCCAGGATCAACATAATATCTTGCGGCAGGAGATTCACAAATAATGGGAGGTATTCCGGAAATCTGGTCCATGATTTTATCGAATGCCATTGGAAGAGTTTCATCAGTTACCTTAGCAAAAAAAACCTGAGAAGCGCCAGCCTTAAGCATCCGGGAAGTATCTTTTGTTGTACCGGGATTATTTTCTTTATAAATTGAATAACCCTCTCCTTCAAGGATCGTAGCCAGTCCGGGTGTAGTCTCATGGAAATGAGGAGTAATCTTAATAGCAACAAGCTCAGGATGACGGATCTGCTCAATTATTCTGCAAGCCATCGTCGTCTTCCCTGATTTGGTCCCTGTTCCGGCTATCAGTAAAAGGTTTGGGATAAACAAAATGTTTTTATTTTTCAGTTGTCTTTAAATATAAACTCCGTGTAACCATACAAGCAGATATGAACCTCGTGCATATTTTTTTCACACAGATCCAGGATTATTAACCGAGAACCTCATAGTTGAAAAAGAGACCTGAGAGAGTTATTCTTTTGTTAAAGCTAATATCATCTGTATGATCTTTTCGTTTTCCGATTCCGGAATCTTACCGTTGTATAACGCCCTGCAAACTCGGTTTTTATCCAATATTACAACAGTATATCCATCTTTGGGCATGCCCCACAGATTCTGAAGAGTAGCATTATAATCAAACAAAATCGTAGTGCCGAATTTTTTTGCCTTCTTACCGGCAATTGCGCGTATCAGACTGTTAGGTTTCCAGGTCGATTTGCAGTCAACAATTCCAAAACCCTGAAAAACATCTCTGCTGATCCGCTTATCAATATCAACTGCCTTATTAACCGCTTCGTTAAATGGTTCATTTAATTCAGATTCATCCGGATCAACATAATTGACCTGAAGAACTTTTCCCGGCCACGAACCCAAAGTAAACTCCTTTTTGCTGGCATCAGTGAACATCCAGTCAGGGGCTTTCTTGCCAACCTCAAGTTTTATGCCTGTCTGACTTTGAACCGATATCAGCGTGAGTGCAGTGAATAGAAGTGCGAAGATCATCTTTTTCATATACTTTATTTTAGAATTAATTCGAAATATATGAAATTTTGTTAAGAGTTTTTCTTTAAAAATTAATTTTCAGGGTTTTTATCGTTAATCCCGTCAACTGTATTACTTTTGCACTCTGAATTTTTATTATGCAGTCAATTAGAAATATTGCTATCATTGCTCATGTTGATCATGGGAAAACCACATTGGTTGACCGGATTATCCAAGAGTGTAAAGTTTTGGATCAGAGGAAAGAAGCAGGGGATCTGATCCTCGACAGTAATGATCTTGAGAGGGAGAGAGGCATTACAATTATTTCAAAAAATGTCTCAGCACGGTATAAAGGAGTTAAAATAAATATCATTGATACACCGGGTCACGCTGATTTCGGCGGCGAAGTCGAGAGGGTACTGAAAATGGCTGATGGTGTTCTGCTCCTAGTTGATGCGTTTGAAGGACCTATGCCACAGACGAGATTTGTGCTGGGTAAAGCAATTAATCTTGGTCTTAAACCAATTGTAGTTGTTAATAAGGTAGATAAGGAAAATTGCAGGCCTGATGAAGTTCAACAGGATATCTTTGAACTTATGTTCAATCTTGATGCATCTGATGAACAGCTTAATTTTGAGACGGTATTTGGCTCCTCAAAGCATGGCTGGATGAGCAAAGACTGGAAAAAGCCGGGAACTGATATTACTTATCTTCTTGATACAATACTCGAACAGATACCCGAGCCCCCATATATTGAAGGGACTGCCCAGATGCAGGTTGCTTCACTTGATTTTTCCAGTTATGTGGGGCGAATTGCCATAGGGAGAGTCTTTAGAGGCGATATCCATATAGGTGTTGATTATACCTTATGTAAGAAGGCTGGAGCTGTAAAAAAGGTCAGAGTTAAGGAACTCTATGTATTTGAAGGACTTGGACGAGTTAAGACGGATAGTGTAAGGTGTGGTGATCTTTGTGCTGTTGTAGGTCTCGAAGATTTTGAGATTGGCGATACACTTGCAGATCTTCTAAATCCGGAAGCTCTTACCCGGATTGAAGTTGATGAACCTACTATGAGCATGATTTTTACAATCAATAATTCACCACTTTTTGGTAAAGAGGGCAAGTTTGTTACGTCTCGTCACCTCAGAACAAGATTGATGAGAGAAACTGAGAAGAACCTTGCCATGAAAGTTGAAGAGACAACATCAGAAGATACCTTTAATGTTTACGGACGTGGAATACTTCATCTATCCATACTTATAGAGACAATGCGTCGGGAAGGGTATGAATTTCAGGTTGGAAAACCCAAAGTTATTTTGAAAGAAATAAATGGTTTAAAATCTGAACCTTATGAAACTTTAACTATTGATGTACCTGCCGATTTTTCAGGAAAAGCAATAGAACTTGTAACTCAGAGGAAAGGTGAAATGATCATTATTGAACCAAAAGGTGATCTCATTCATCTTGAATTCGATATTCCTGCCCGGGGTCTGATCGGACTGAGAAATAATATGCTCACTGCCACATCAGGAGAGGCAGTCATGCACCATCGTTTCAGGGCGTATGATAAATATAAGGGTGACGATCTGATGCCAAAGCAAAATGGCTCACTGATTTCCCTTGATATGGGAATGGCCACAGGTTATGCTATCGACCGGCTTCAGGACAGGGGTAGGTTTTATATTGATCCGGGTGAACAGGTTTATAAAGGACAGGTAGTTGGTGAATATACCCGTCAGGGCGATGTTGAAGTGAATATCATTAAAGGTAAAAAACTGACAAACATGAGAGCTTCCGGATCGGATGAGGGATTGAAAATAGCACCAAAGCTCAAATTCTCTCTGGAAGAATCAATGGAGCAGATAAAAGATGATGAATACCTAGAGGTAACTCCTTTGAACCTTAGGATTAGAAAAGTCCCTTCATATAAATTCAGTTAAATGAATCCGGTTAGCCAGGAAAATAAATTTCTGAACATAATTAATGTTCGTTCAGAAAATCATTTAATGGTTTCATTGTCCTGGATGCTCTGATAATCATATCAAAACATTCTTTACTGCAAATCTCCTTATCAGAAATCATTTTTGAGACAAGAAAACTTTTGAATTTAAGAAGTTCAATATAAATATGATCTCTTGAATATCCTTTAGGGGCAGTTTTACGTTTTTCTCCTTCAAGTTCTTTAAAAAGCTTTATAAATTCTTTGTCATTTATAATCTGTGTAAGCCTTTCTCCATCTTCACTGATTTTTTCTCTTATCATTGAAAGCCATGGAGCCGGTGGCATATAGGCTCCTCCGGCAATCATTGAATTACCGGGTTCAACATGCACATAATAACCTGCAAATTTATCTCCGTTTTTTTTACCTCCTCTTACAATAAATGCACCCATATAAGTTTTATATATCGTTTTATCAGATGAAAATCTTATGTCCCGATTAATCCTGTAGGTACATGATTTAGCTTCAAGACCTTTCATAATGGGATCAAATGATACTAATTCGTCTATTATAGCTTGTATAAATAATTCAAAATTTGTTTTTGCATCATCATAAGATTTACGGTTTTTTAGAAACCAGTCTCTGCTATTATTGTCTTTTAGATTTTTTAAGAAATCAAGTGTAGATTTTTTAATGGCTTCCATTTTATGATCTTTTTTGTATTTTCAAATAGTTGTAATATTGCATTTTATAAAGATTAAAAAATCTTTTTAGCATTTTCCTATTGTTAAAACAACTATCCTAAATTATTGTTTGTATCTGTATGAAACAAATATAACACTGAAAACTTTATGGGTGAAGTTCCAAAAAAGAAGATTACTCTTTCGGGTCTAAAGAGTTCCTTTAAATTATATGGTTACATTAAACCTTACCGTATTGAATACGCCTGGGGCCTTTTTTTTCTTATGGGGTCAAGTATTGCAAGTCTGGCTTTTCCAAAACTGTTAGGAAACCTTGTCAACTCAGGGAATAGCGGTAATCTGTCGCATGAGTTGAACAGGATTGCCTTGTTGCTTATTGTTACTCTGTTGGTACAGTCTGTTTTTTCCTACTTCAGAGTTGTGCTATTTGTAAATGTAACTGAAAAAACATTGGCTTTTATCAGGCAACATACATATAATCATTTAATTATGCTTCCTTTAAGATTTTTTGAAAAGCATAGGGTAGGAGAGCTTATAAGCCGTATATCGTCCGATATTTCTTTATTACAAGAGACACTTACATCAACATTAGCTGAATTTATAAGACAGATAATAATTATTGCTGGTGGAATAACACTACTTGCAATCACTTCGTGGAAACTGACCCTCTTTATGCTGGCAATTATACCGGGAATGATGCTTCTCGCGGTATTTTTTGGCCGGTTTATCCGAAAATATTCCAAACAGGTTCAACGGGAAGTTGCAGAATCAAATACTATTGTAGAAGAGACAATGCAAGGGATTCAGATAGTTAAGACATATACTAATGAGTTTTTTGAAATAGAGCGATATAATAACAAAACCAATGAGATTGCAACCATCGGAATGAAGGGTGGAAAGTACAGAGGGGCTTTTTCAGCATTCATGATTCTTGGGCTCTTTGGTGCAATGGTAGCCGTAATCTGGAGAGGATCAGTAATGATGTCATCAGGCATAATAAATGCCGGACAGCTCTTTTCATTCGTAATTTATTCAGGTTTTGTTGGTGGTACAATTGGAGGACTTGCGAATGTCTTCACTCAGATACAAAAGTTCATTGGCGCAACAGAGGAGCTTTTTGACTTATTTAACGAAGAAAAAGAGAATCTTCACAAGTTAAAGAAAATTCCTGAAGATGAGATTCTTAATGGCGGAATAAGATTTAAAAATCTTAATTTTACGTATCCTTCAAGGCCTGATGAAGAGGTTCTTATCAACATTAATATGACAATTTCCGAGAATCAGATGGTCGCTATTGTAGGGTCAAGTGGAGCTGGTAAATCGACCATTGCGGCACTTTTACTTAAACTTTATGAACCAACATCAGGTGATATTCTTTTTGGTAAAAGGAGCAGCCGCGATTTTTCATTATCTTCATTACGCAGCCAGATTGCCCTGGTACCTTCAGGATATATTTCTTTTCGGAGGATCCTTAAGGGAAAATATATCTTATGGCAAGCCAGATGCGACCGAAGAGGAAATTATTCAGGCTGCAGAAAAAGCAAATGCACTAGAATTTATTGACAGATTTCCGGAAAAAACTTAATACAATCGTTGGGGAGCGGGGCACCCAGCTTTCCGGCGGCCAGCGCCAAAGGATAGCAATTGCCAGAGCTGTTCTAAAAAAATCCCCGGATACTGATATTGGATGAGGCAACCTCATCGCTCGACTCAGAGTCGGAACGTCTTGTCCAGGATGCTCTTGAAAAACTTATGGTAGGACGAACCTCTATTGTTATTGCACACAGATTATCAACTATCCGTAAAGCCAGTCAGATTATTGTTCTGGATGGTGGCCGGATTGTTGAGAATGGAACGCATGAGCAATTGATGTTAATGGAAGGCGGAATATATAAGAATCTGAGCATGTTACAGTTTGCCGGGCTGATTTGACTTAATACATTTTCCTGACTTTTCTAGAACCGGAATAAAAAATTTGTAAAAAAGAGTCCGGGGATTTTACAAAAGATTATAATTCAATTAATTTAGAAGATTCTAATCTATATTTATAATGAAAAGGAAAAGAGTATTTTACGGAGGTTCAGCCCTCCTGGGTGTTGTAATTATAAGCAGTGTTGTATATATTAATTCATTACTTCCCATCATTACCGGATATGCTGCAAAGAACCTTTGCTCTGCTGTCTTTGTGTCAGGTAGAGAACCTGTGGATGTAGAAGCTATTGATCTAAACTTTTCTTTTATAAGGTTTACTGAAAATGAGGTTAATTATGATGAAAAGAGTGTTACCAGCCATTTCCTTTGGGGCAAATCGAAAGCCATTTACAGAGATGGATTTGGGGCTACTCTTTTGAGAGATATTACGGAGGAGTCTCTTCGCAAAATAAGATATCCCGGGAATAATGATCCGGGTTATTCGCAGGATACTATTGCCTGGCCGCTTGGTGATATTTTGCCTGATACACTTACAGGTATTGATCTTCAGGCTCTCAACGTTATCTCAAACAGGATAATGGCTGATAGCGGATATAATGGGAATGCTTTTGCTTTCCTGGTACTTCATAAGGGCATCCTGGTATCAGAAGTATATAAGCCTCGGTTCGGAAAAGATACACGTTTCTTGAGCTGGTCAATGGCAAAAAGTGTAATTAATGCTCTGGTAGGGATCGAGGTAAAGAAAGGAGCTATGAATTTATCTCAACCCGTTGTAATTGAAGAATGGAAAAACAGTGACAGGAATAGAATAACACTTAATGACCTGATGCAGATGCAAAGTGGCTTAAAATGGAATGAAGATTACGGGAACAGGTCTGATGTAACCCTAATGCTTCATTGCGAAAAAGATATGAGTCGCTTTGCCTTCGAAAAACCATTGGAATATCCTGCCGGAACCCACTGGTATTACTCATCAGGGACAACCAATATTGTTAGCAATCTGATACGAAACCAGTTCAATAATGATTCTTTATATTATTCATTTTTTTATAAGGAATTGTTCAACAGGATTGGTATGGCTGATGTAATTTTTGAAGTTGATGTATCAGGAACAATTGTTGGTTCATCGTATCTTTACGCTACAGCACGCGATTACGCGCGGTTTGCATTGCTGTTCCAGAATTATGGAGTGTTTAATGGGGAAAGGATATTACCTGAAAAATGGGTTGATTACAGCAGAACTCCCAATTCAGCCAGTGATGGGGAATACGGTTCATTTTTCTGGCTTAACAGGAGTAAAAAACTTCCTTCAGCCCCGGAGGATATGTATATGTGTGTCGGACATGATGGTCAGCGAATATTTATATTTCCTACAGAAGAATTGATTGTCATAGTTTTGGGATATTCTCCGTCATCAAACGGAGGAATGGATTTTGACAGACTTTTAAAGGATATTCTAAATACTTTATAAACTGATAGCCTTTGGATCATACCTTGGTTTACATAAACCTGAAATCCTAGAACGATTAATCGATTTTTCTATTTTCCTATAATTTATATTATGTCAAATAGAAAAATATATTGTAAATAACTTATTACGAT
>CAXXPT010000040.1:0-22050 GCA_963676375.2 Prolixibacteraceae bacterium | reverse complement strand
AGAACAGGTTAGGACAATGATTGAGAAAACGGTATCAAAATTCGGACATTTGGATATTGCCTACAATAATGCAGGCATCATCAGCAGTATCATTCAAACAGCAGATATCAAAAGCGAAGACTGGAACCGTATGCAATCGGTAAATTTGAATGGTATCTGGCTCTGTATGAAGCATGAACTTCAGGAAATGTTAAAACAAGGAGCAGGCGTAATTGTGAACTGTTCATCTATGGGAGGACTTAAGGGCGTACCCGGATTGTCTGGCTATGGTGCCTCAAAGCATGCAGTGATTGGGTTAACCAAGTCTGCCGCGCTTGAATATATAAAACAAGGAATTCGTATAAATGCTGTCTGCCCCGGGATGGTACATACACCTATGGAAGAAGTTCTTACGGGTGGCAATGCTGATATGCTAGCTGAAATGGTTAAGGTTGTACCTGCCGGACGTTTTATTGAGCCGGAAGAGATTGCAGCAGCGGTGTTGTGGCTATGCAGCCCCGATTCAAGTATGGTTATCGGACAGGCCATTGCCATTGACGGTGGTATTACAGTGTGAAAATTCCAATTGTTTTTTTTATAACCCATTAAAATTTAATACAATGAAAAAACTCGCATTAGTTATTGTTTTAGTATTCATTTATTTACTTCCCAAAGCGCAACCCATGAAAGATACCGACATCAATCAAAGAATTAAAGAAATTGAAAACAGAATTGCATTGAAAGAGCTTGTTGATAATTTCTCAATATTAGCCGACAAGAAAGATATAACGGCTCAAGTACTACTATTTACAGAAGATGCAAGTGTTGAAACCTACATTAACGGGCAAAAAGTTACCTCATTAACCGGACGAAAGCAGATCGGAGAAACATTCGCCAGTTTTCTGAACAATTTCGAAACAGTTTACCACATCAACGGACAGCAAGTAGTGAACATCAATGGTGACAACGCAACAGGAACTTCTTATTGTTTTGTGACACTTATCGGTGATGAAAATGGGAAAAAGATGAAAACGACAATGGGCGTTCATTATCAGGATGAATTTGTTCGTGTAAACAACCAATGGATGATTGCTAAACGGAAATCAACGTTTGATTGGCAGGACAGACGAGAATTAGGCAAATAATTGAAAGTACTCAAAAGAATAACATGGAAAAAATAAGGAAAGTACTGCTAATCAATACACATTTAAGCTATCCCAACTGGTCGGAAGGGAAATTAAACGATGAATTTCATCAGGTTGCAAAAGACTTTTTCACTTCTCAGTCAATTGAGGTTTTAGAAACAAAGGTTGAAGATGACTATATTCCTGAACAAGAAGTAGAAAAGCATATTGAAGCCGATATTATTATTTTGCAAACGCCCGTAAATTGGTTTGGGGCGCCGTGGATCTATAAAAAATATGTGGACGAAGTATTTAATAGTGGTTTGAATAGCCAAAAATTTCTTTCCGGCGATGGGCGAACCCGAACCGATCCGACGAAACAATACGGTACCGGCGGAAAATTGCAGGAGAAAAAATTTATGATTTGTGCTACCTGGAATGCTCCGGCAGAAGCTTTTGATAATCCGGCACAGCAACTGCTGCAAGGCAAAGGCATCTCGGATCTTTTCCTAAACATTACCAGCAACTATCGTTTTTGCGGATGCGAGATTATAAGCGGATATAATTGTTTTGATATTTTCAAGAATGAAAACATTGCGAAAGACCTTGAAAATTATCCAACACATTTGAAAAGAATGTTTTTAGATCAATAAAATGGCAAAATCAAAAATACTGATTGCGTATTATTCGCGCAAAGGCCAGAATTATGTAGGCAGTCAAATTGTTAACCTTCCCGTTGGAAATACTGAAGTGGCAGCTAAAATGGCACAGGAAATCACCGGTGGCGATTTGTTTGAAATCCAAACGGTGAAGGAATATCCGGTCGATTACACCGAAACCACGCACGTAGCAACGGCCGAAAAACGAGCCAATGCCCGCCCTGAACTGGCTGTGCATATCGAAAATATGGATCAGTACAATACCATCATCCTTGGCTACCCCAATTGGTGGGGAACTTTCCCGATGGCCGTGTTTACTTTTCTGGAAGAATACGATTTTACAGGAAAAACAATTATTCCGTTTTGCACGCACGAAGGAAGCGGTTTGGGCAACAGTGTAAACGATATTCAGCGGACATGCCCTACGGCAAATGTATGGAAAGGACTGGACATACGTGGAAGTAGCGTAAAAAATGCTGGCGGAGCAATACAGTGGAATAACCTATTAAAAACAACCAAACAAACACTTAATTTCTGATACTGTCAGAAAAGATGTGGACACAAAACGTTGATGGTAGTTTTGATCTACATTTTCGGTTTAAGTAAAAAGTCAGAACAAAAAGAGCTGATTTCAGATGATTTTTTTATCCCTTACCTGAAATCTGTTTATTGTCATTATCAGCTATATAGTATCCTGCTTCAATTTTTGTCAATGTTGACAATTTTAAGGAAGATGCATTATGGAGTATCGAATAGCCAGTTTCTAAATTATATAAGTACCAAATTCGTGCAATGAATTACACGGAAAGAACATCAAAGTTATTTCTCTTATGATACTTTTATAAAATTTAGAACTTACATTATGCCCAATAGCGTATCCCCTACGCAACCGGTATTCGATTAGTAACTTTCTAATCAACATTATTGCCAATGAAGACAACAAAAACCCTCGTCTAAAGTGCTCGTCATAAATTGTTTTACGGCCAAAGCCACCTGCCTCGGCTACCTACTCAAGAGTGCTTCCATTCATTCCATTACGCTAATTCCAACCCGCCGTTTCATTCCGCTCCCCCCTTGGCTTTCCCACTCGCAATCCGAAACTCAAAGCCAAAACGGGAAGCTCCATTCCACCCAACCCCATTATCTATATTGCATTCAGTCACCACCTTGGTTTTCCCAACCCAATCAGCAGTATGCCCCTACGGTATAGTTTGCCTCGAAAGATAAAAACCTCAAATACCCCACCGCCCTTTAATGGTGCAGGTAAAAATATAGGAGTATTCGCGCTTGGCCTTTGTGCTTGCAGCCGGTTCGTCTCACTCATTCACCGTTCCGGCTTTCCTCATTTTGCTTTCATTGGGTGGGGTAATATCTTGCAGTACGAGAAGAAAAGCAAATTAATGGATAATTATAGAAATGTTGTTATGATAATTTTATAGGAATCGAAAACGAAAATGTACTTCCTTCTCCTACTTCACTTTCTACCCATATTTTTCCACCATGTTTTTCAATAAATTCCTTGCAAAGTAATAGTCCAAGTCCTGTTCCTTTTTCCTTCTGAGTGCCAAGGGTCGAATGATTTTCATCAATCCGAAATAATTTATCAATTGCTTCCTGTTTTATTCCAATCCCATTATCCTGAACAATCACAATCAGTTCTTTCTGTGTTTGTTTAGTTAATATCGTAATTGTACCTCCTGAAGGCGTAAACTTGATTGCATTTGAGATCAGGTTTCTAATTACAGTGTCAATCATTTCTTTGTCTGCAAATAATTCACCATTACTTGAAATATCTGTTGAAATGGTAATCTTCTTTTGTCTTGCTGTGTTATTGAATAAGTTAACTATTCGATTGATAAATGATCCAAATTCAAAATGTTCACGTCTTAATTGAATTTTGCCGGTTTGAAGTCGTGACCATTCCAAAAGATTTGTCAGCAAATCCATAACCTGCACTGAAGAATTTTTAATTAATGATGCAAATCTTTCAGTATTCCCATAATCTTTTGATTTAATTTGATCTTCAAGTATTTCACTAAACCCCATTATAGTGTTGAAAGGATTTCTCAGATCATGAGCAATAATCGAGAAAAACTTGTCTTTTGTGGCGTTTAATTCAGACAAACGGACTTCGTTTTCCTTTAATGTTTGTTCTGCCAGTTTTCTTTTTTCAAGATCCTTCGCCATATCATTGAACGCATCTTGCCGACTGGATTCAAAAAAGGCGATTGACATTACTAGCCCAAGGTAAGCTAAACTAATATTGAAAGCAGCCTCTAATCCAAAAAGTTCGGAATCCCACTGTTCATCTTTGATGAAATAATAGGTAGCTATAATTCCACCAAAAATAATTGATACAACATAGCCTGACTTTCTCCCCAATAAAAAGAAGGCAACAGGAGGAACAGTTACCATCCAATAGAAAATATCATGTTTGGGCGAGAGCTGAAAAATTACCAATAAAATAGCAAGTGCAAGAATGGATACCGTAACTTTCGCAATGAATCTAACATTGTCGGTTTTATGAAAATAATAAAGAAAAATAGAAGAAGTCAAAAAAGCGGTACAATTTATTACTGCTGCTTGGTATAATTTAAATGCAACAATGTCGATAATTGTAAAAAAAAGAAAAAAGAGAATCATCATAGAAAGGATAGCATTTATCAGATAAGCTCTTCGAAAATCAGGATGCTCTTTTGAAATCCTATTTTGATTACTTAGAAATCTGTGTAAAATATTTGCTTCCACCAGCTCGATCCTTTCTATTATATTAATCACATACTGAAAAAAGTGAATTAAATATATCTAATTATTTCCATAAATTGATATTTTATATGAAATATTCTAATTGTCGATACCATAACTGTTTTATAGGAGTAAAAAAGAAAAATATACTTCTCATTTGACGTTTATTTTTTCCCAAATCTCACCCTTATGTTTTTCCGCAAATACTTTCATGGTTATAATACTAATCGTAGATTGGAAAGGTTCAAAATAACAACAACCCAAATACAAAAATGAACCGATTTGCAAGTGATTAATTATTATAGGTAACTCATAATCGGTTTGACCGAATTTCTATTTTGCAGTACAATATACTTCTTGTATAGCTTGCTGTATAGATATTGTTATTAAAAAAAAAATTGGATTGAAAAAAAGAATCTTTTCCATTTGAATTATAAAATATATAAATATTTATAGCTAAATTTAGAAAAATAACCATTTTAACACAATTATGTTTAACATAGTAGTCAATCATCAAATTCAAAAAAGGCTGGAACTTATTTGGCAAATTGGATGGAGGCAAAAGAATTTATTAATAGGATTATTCAACTTGGTTTTGATAAAAAAGCCATTGATTCTTATGTCCTGAAGTTGAACCTATCTTCAAATGAACTTTTAGCAATCTGGCAAAATTCTTTTGTAATTCAATGGTATGCTACACAGGTATATATTTCTACCAGAATTATAACAGACAGATTATCTGATGAAAAAATTGCTTCGTTGCACTACATGTATGATATACTCTATATGACTTCTGATCTTAAACATATAGAAATTGCCGATTTCGAATCAGAAATATTATTAAAAATGACTCAGCATAAAGTCCAATACGACTCCGTGAATACATCAAATGGACCACGAGATATTTTGGGGCACTCATTCATTCGGGAAATCGGAGAATGCTTTGCCCGATTATGTGACAGATAAGAATCTATTGAATTTAGAAGGCTTGGTAGCGATTTATTTGGTAATTGCCTAAATAGGTGCATCAGCGAATTCAAGTTTGAAAGAATCGAATTTAAAGATTCATGAGATATAAGATAATAATGTTGGGTTAATTCACTTTAGTACAGTTATATTAAATTCTAACTTAAATTAAAAATGATGAAAAAAAATTTAGCAGAATTTATTGGAACATTTTGGCTTGTATTTGGTGGCTGCGGAAGTGCATTATTAGCTGCCGGTTTCCCAAACGTAGGAATTGGATTACTTGGAGTTTCGCTCGCTTTTGGTTTAACAGTGGTTACAATTGCTTATTCTTTAGGGCATATTTCTGGCGCTCACCTAAATCCGGCCGTAACAATCGGGTTATGGATTGGAGGACGGTTTGAAGCAAAAGGAGTACTGCCCTATGTGATCTCCCAAATTGCAGGAGGAATCCTGGCTGCAACTGCCCTGTACTTTATTGTAACCGGGAATGGTTCATCTATTGGTTCTTTTGCTGCCAATGGTTACGGCGAACATTCGCCTGGCAATTATAGCCTACTGGCTGCAATTATTACTGAATTCATCATGACTTTTATGTTCTTAATTGTCATTCTTGGGGCAACTGATGAAAAAGCGCCAAAGGGATTTGCTGGTTTGGCCATTGGCTTGGCTTTAACACTGATACATTTAGTAAGTATCCCCGTAACAAACACTTCTGTTAACCCAGCCAGAAGTATAAGTCAGGCACTTTTTGTAGGTGATTGGGCACTGGCTCAGCTTTGGTTATTTATTGTTATCCCCATTGCCGGTGCTATTGCAGCTGGACTAGTGTATAAAGAACTCGGAAAATAATAACGAATCGAATCTTAATTCGAGAAAAATAAAAATACAGATAACTAAAATGCAAAAAAACATGAAATCATTTAACAAAACGATTGCACTGCTACTTTGTAGTGTAATGCTATTAAGTAGTTGTTCATCAACTAAAAACGCAACTAAAGGTGGTGTTATTGGTGGTGCAGGTGGTGCTCTTTTGGGTGCCGGAATTGGGGCTTTGGTTGGCCATGGAAAAGGAGCAGCAATTGGAGCAGCCGTTGGTGGAGCTGTTGGAGCTGGTGCAGGAGTTGTAATTGGTAAAAAGATGGACAAGCAAAAGGCTGAACTTGAAAAAATTGAAGGTGCAAAGGTCGAGTCAGTTACTGATGCAAATAATTTACAAGCCATTAAAGTTACTTTCGATAGTGGAATCTTATTTGCCACTGGGAAAAGTGACTTAAACGCCAGTTCAAAAACAGCATTGAATAAGTTTGCAACTTCGTTAAAAGAAACACCTGAAACGGATGTTACAATCTATGGTCATACTGACAACACTGGCTCCAGAGAAACAAACGTACAGTTGTCCAAAAATAGAGCCGCTTCTGTTGCAAGTTTTTTGAATTCAAACGGAATTTCATCTGATCGAATAACTACTGAAGGTAAAGCATTTGATGAGCCTGTTGCTGACAACTCAACTGCTGAAGGAAGAGCACAAAACCGCAGGGTTGAAATCTATATTACTGCAAACAAACAAATGATCAACCAAGCAGAACAGGGGACATTGAAGTAACCTAACTGAAAAACAATTAATTGAAAAATTTAAAACAGGAAAAATGAAAAAGCACATATTAACCTTATCTCTAATTCTTATTAGTAGTATAATCTTTGCCCAATCGCCTATTGCTAAAGGTGAATCGCAGATTAATGCCGGAGTAGGGTTATCATCATGGGGTGTACCACTGTATTTTGGATTAGATTACGGAGTACATCCGGACATCACCGTTGGGGGGGAACTTTCTTACCGTTCGTATGGTGAAAACTTTGGTAGTAATCATTACAACAGTTCGGTTATTGGAATCTCTGGAAATGGAAATTACCATTTTAACCGCATACTGGAAATACCTAAGAATTGGGACTTCTATGCAGGGTTAAACCTGGGTTTTTATATATGGAATTCGCCTGACAATTACGTAGGATCTCATTCTTCAGGCCTTGGTCTTGGAGGTCAAATAGGAGGTCGCTATTTTTTTACTGATAAAATTGGACTCAACTTAGAGTTTGGAGGAGGAAATGCTTTCTCTGGCGGAAAGTTGGGTTTAACATTCAAACTATAACATTATACATCTGATAAATAATTAAATAGTAGATTATGAAAAAATTACTTTTACTTATAACAGCTATTTTACTTCTCCAACCAGCATTCGCACAAACCGTAGATAAAAAATGGGGAATTGGTGCCGGAGTTGGTGCTTATGGCACACTTAACAAATCGGGTATTGGCTTTATGCCTGAATTGTATTTAAGCAGATACCTCAGTCCGCGGCTAGATTTGATGCTAAAAAGTGAATTTGGATTATTCAATTCGAAACTAACCAACAACCTTGACTTAGTGAATCCATTCCTCAATTTGAGATACAAGTTGACTGGCGAGAATAAAAACTTTCGTCCGTATTTATACGCTGGTCCAGGCTTTCTTGCCGACAATGGTGAATCAGGGCTTAACTTTGACTTGGGAGTTGGTGGCAAATATTACTTTAGTCCAGCAACTGCACTTTATCTTGAAGCGGGTTACATAAATGGCATCGAAACAATGGCTGCAGGTAAAAATACCAGAGACAATTTTTGGAAAGCCACTTTAGGTATTGAGTTTGATTTTGGAAAAACCAAAGATTCCGACATGGATGGAGTTTCCGACAAAAAGGACAAATGCCCAAATACGCCGGCTGGTGTAGCTGTTGATGCCAATGGTTGTCCAATCGATACAGATGGTGACGGAGTTGCTGATTATATTGACGATTGCCCAACTGTTGCCGGATTAACATCACTTAAAGGTTGTCCTGATGCTGACGGAGATGGCGTTGCCGATAAAGACGACAAATGCCAAGATACCCCTAAAGGTGTGAAAGTTGATGCCAAAGGTTGTCCGGTTGATACCGATGGTGATGGCGTTGCTGATTATTTGGACAAATGTCCTGATACCCCAAAAGGTGTGAAGGTTGACGAAAAAGGATGTCCGATTGATTCGGATGGTGACGGAGTAACCGACGATAAAGACAAATGTCCAAATACACCCAAAGGAGCTAAAGTTGATGCAACAGGCTGTCCAATTATCGAAAAAACTGCCGAAGAAATTGAAGCAGAACGAATGAAAGTTGAACCAGTCTATTTTGATACAAACAAATCAACAATCACTGCAAACGAAAAAGCAAAGATTGATAAACTTGTTAGTCTTCTGAAAGAAAATAGCAATTACATCGTACGAGTTACTGCCGGTTATACTGATGCTCAAGGCTCTGATGCATACAATCTGAATCTTTCAAAAAACCGCGTGAATGCAGTTGTAAAAGCAATTCTTTCAAGTAAAATTAATAAGAACCGCATTGATTTACAGAAAGGATTTGGAAAAGCTAATCCCGCGGCATCTAACGATACTCCAGAAGGACGTGCTTTAAATCGCAGAGTCGAATTTGAAATTGTAAAATCAAAATAATTCAGCTCCCAATGCGTTAAATAATCCTTGTCAATTTGGGCAAGGATTATTTGGTGCTTTTTTTAACTACCATCACCTTAATACAACTAAAAAATAGAAAAATTTACTTTCACTAATAGCGGCTTGCAAAAAACATGATAAAACAGTAGCTATGAAAACAAAGATCTTCTTATTATTCTTTTTTGTGCTGGGACTTGCTCCTATTCTTTGGGGACAAATAACTGACGGAGAAGCTAAACTCCGCAAACAAAATACGGATACCATTCATGGTTGGAAAAAAGGCGGTATCGTTTCACTCAATCTTGCGCAAACATCATTAACAAACTGGGCGGCTGGTGGTCAAAATTCTTTTGCAGTAAATGGCTTATTCAGCGGCTTTACTAATTATAAAAACAAGAAATCAATTTGGGATAATTCACTGGATCTGGGATACGGTCTTCTAAAACAAGGCAAAAACTCTGATTACATGAAAACAGATGACAAATTTGATTTTCTTTCAAAATACGGCAGAAAAGCATACAAAGATTTTTATTATGCCGCACTGCTAAATTTCAAGACACAAATGACCGTAGGTAAGGATTATGCAAAAGACACAGCTAAAATATCGAATTTCCTTGCCCCGGCATACATTATCGGAGCAATAGGTATGGACTATAAACCCAATAGTTATTTGAGTGCATTTATAGCACCACTGACAGGCAAGATAACTATCGTAAATGATCAGCAGTTGGCTGATTCCGGAGCATTTGGCGTTAAGGCTGCAACATATGATATTTTAGGCAATCGGTTACAGAAAGGTGAAAGATCGAAAAGCGAATTTGGTGGCTATATCCGTTTAATTTACTCAAAGAATGATTTTAAAAATGAATTTTTCAAAGGCGTTTCTTTCACTTCAAAATTGGATTTGTTTTCCAACTATCTGCACAACCCACAGAATATAGATATAAGCTGGGAGACTCAGATCGCCTTTAAAGTGAACAAATATATTACCGCGAACATCAATACCCACTTATTATATGACGATGATATTGCAATTGCTATAGATAAAAACAATGATGGTATCACGGACAAATCGGGACCACGGGTTCAGTTTAAAGAGATTCTTGGTGTAGGATTTTCATATAAATTTTAATATTTTATAAACTAAAAATCAAGATTATGAGTGTGGTAAAAGAATTCAAGGAATTTGCCATGAAAGGCAATGTAGTTGATCTCGCAGTTGGTATCATTATTGGTGGAGCTTTCGGGAAAATAGTCAGTTCTGTTGTTGCCGATGTAATTATGCCTCCAATTGGGCTTCTTTTGGGTGGTGTAAAATTTACCGATCTCAAAATTCTATTGACAGATCCTGTTGTTGATGCTGCAGGAGTAATAACGAAACAGGCCGTATCAATCAACTATGGTAATTTTGTTCAGTCATTGGTTGATTTTCTGATCATTGCATTCGCCATTTTTATGATGATTAAAGCTATGAACAGTTTGAAAAAGAAAGAAGAAGTTCCGGCTGAAGAACCAGCACCACCAGCACCAACCAAAGAAGAAATTCTGTTAACAGAAATCCGTGATTTATTAAAAAAATAACTGAACTCTCGGTCATTTGGTATTCAATTATTAGCAATAGTAAAAATGCCATTGCTAATAATTTTGTGAGCGTAGGAACTTCCCTTATGCAGTTTATTTTTTGCGAGATAATGAGATCTAATGATCTTCAGAAATTGCTTGTCCTAAATTTTTGCGAAATACATTGTATTTAAAATTTCGTCAACATTGACAAAATAGAGAAGTTACGGAAAGAAGCTTCAAGAAGCAAATTTTTAATAGAAGCACAAAATTGGGGTAATAAACGACCCCTAAAGAACATACCAGATAGTCCTTTATGACACACTTTCATCAATTACTAGCCTAATGGGCAGACCATGAATTGTTTTACGACCAAAACCTACGGCAAGTGGCTTTCGCTTCTCTCCATTACACTCCAGGGCTGCACTTCGTTCCGCCGCCTTACGTTCCATTCCGTTCATTGTCAGCCCCAGCCTCGGCTACCTACTCAAGAGTGCTTCCATTCATTCCATTACGCTAATTCCAACCCGCCTTTTCATTCCGCTTCCCCATTGGCTTTCCCACCCACAATCCGAAACTCAAAGCCAAAACGGGAAGCTCCATTCCACCCAACCCCATTCTCTATATTGCATTCAGTCACCACCCTTGCTTTTCCCAACCCAATCAGCAGTATGCCCCTGCGGTATAGTTTGCCTCGAAAAATAAAAACCTCAAATACCCCACCGCCCTTTAATGGTGCAGGTAAAAATATAGGAGAATTCGCGCTTGGCCTTTGTGCTTGCAGCCGGTTCGTCTCACTCATTCAACCGTTCCATTCATATTTCATTCGTTCACCTCACCAGCTTTAGTACCCCGCGTGTAAGTGTTTCGTACCTCAACACCCACACTTTCCCCCACCCACAATTCGATCATTTCAGCTTATTTTTACCTGCGAATTGCTTACCCCATAATACCGGTTCCCGATCATTATCGGTTTGTTCAGGCTGTATTGATCGTTTCATCATGCCATTGAAATGAGAATAACTGCCTACGCACCTCCCAGTGCCAGTTATTTCCCAATTCAACAGCACATCATCATCATACCTAAAATTTGACATTTCCTTTTTTTATAGGAATATAAGTCATTCAACGACTAATAGATATAAACAAAATAGATTAAAATACAATTTGCACTTTAATAGTGCTATTTTTGTCAAATTATGCACTAACTGAGTGCATAATGATTACTTTTACAGAAAATAACTGCTATGGATAAATTATTTGAACAGTTTCAGAAACTTCTAAGTGAGATAGACACTGGTTTCTTCCGCTATATTTATACTGAAATGAACTGGAAAAGTCGTATGATTGGACTTACTGGCCCACGTGGAGTTGGGAAAACTACCCTAGTTTTACAGCATATTAAAAAGAATCTGAATCCTATTGAGACGCTTTATGTAACTGCTGAGGATTTTTATTTTGCCGACAACAGACTGATTGATTTAGCTGGTGATTTTGTAAAGCGCGGTGGAAAATACCTGTTTATAGATGAAATTCATAAATACAAAGACTGGTCGAAGGAACTAAAACTGATATATGATTATCATCAAGAACTGAATGTGGTATTTACCGGTTCTTCGGTGTTGGATATCAAAAAAGGAGCCTCTGATCTAAGCCGAAGGGCTGTAATGTACAATATGCAAGGTTTGTCTTTCAGGGAGTATCTGCAGATGTTTCATCAAATAACTGTCAAGCGGTATTCATTGGAAGAAATCCTAGGCCATAAAGCTGAACTTCCTGAAGTAAAACATCCATTACCTTTTTTTGGAGATTATCTGAAAAGAGGATATTATCCTTTTGCTTTAGAGGAAGGCTTTGATCTGAGGTTACAACAAATTGTTAACCAAACTTTGGAAACAGATATTCCGTTGTATGCCGGGATGAATGTGTCCACTGGCCGAAAATTAAAGCAATTGCTGGCCATTATTGCTAAAAGTGTACCGTTTAAGCCCAATATGACAAGTATAGCAACTGCCCTTTCGGCCAGCCGGAATAACATAACTGATTATTGCCTGTTTATTGAAGAAGCCGGAATGATAGCACAATTAAGGGATTCTACAGGAGGAATAAGAGGTTTGGGAAAGGTGGACAAAATTTATCTTGACAATACGAATCTGATTTACAGTTTAGCAAACGATAACTCCAATACAGGAAATATAAGAGAAACGTTTTTTCTGAATCAGCTAAGAGTTAAGTATGATGTAATAGTATCGCCTATCGCTGATTTTCTGATTGGTGATTACACGTTTGAAATAGGTGGAAAAAATAAAGGATTGAAGCAAATCCAAGGTACAGATAAAGCATTTATAGTAAAAGATGACATTGAACTGGGATATTTGAACACGATACCACTCTGGCAGTTTGGGTTAACCTACTGATTAGAAAAAGCATCAAAATAATCTATTGAGGACTTGTTAAAGGCAAGAAAACCATACATTTGCATTCTCTCGTTAGCTTATAGATTCTCAGAATAAACATATAACATCTGTACCTTATTTGTACCATGAGATCATAATTAGCTGATTTTCATAAGTATTTATTTTCGAAGAAGTGAAGTAAGGTCGATTAAAACGACAATCAAACATAGGGAAACCGCAGTAAACACCTGATTTACTGCGGTTTCTATTTTTCAATAATTATTGAGTTTGATATTTTATCACTAGTGTCTTGTTAAAGGCCATCCAAAATTTAAAAACTCGTCAAATAGCTTCAAAACCATTCTTAAGATTGCATTGACTCCGTATTAAGTAAGACTTCAATCAAAGTAAAAAAAGAAAAAGCTTAATGCAGAGGTTTGTAATATTCGGTCAAACTGACCACCCTTTTCAGCAAAAAAAGGAGTTAAACTCTACATGCCGGAACCAAAAGCTTCAGGAACCTGACCAATCACACGTATTTCAACCGCAATGGGAGAAAAGGTAATATTCTGAACCGTTCGCTTGAAATTCTGGCTGATCGGAAAATCCATACAGCTTTTGCCCAATGGTTACGATCTGAATTATGTACTAAAAAAACCACGGGGCAGACTTCTTTGGGCAGGAACACTAAGTGAAGAAACCTCAGTGCGCAGTGTCCAGGTTTTTACCACCCAAGCCGGATTGTAAGTTTATTCGGGTTATTACATTCCTGAACCGGAACTCTATGGCAAAAAGCGATTTGGAAAATACTCGGGCTTTGCATTGGAAACACAACATTATGCTGACTCCATCAACCAACCCGAGTTTCCAACAACTGTTTTAAATCCAGGTGAAAAATATCATCAAAAAACTGTTTACAAATTCGTAATTGAATAATTTGAATTGACTTGGATAAAAATGATTTAAGTAATTCCTTTGAGATTACTAACTGAAATACATAAAAGAAAAGACCAATGAATTTTAAAACCTTCTTAAGAATTACTTTTTTGATATTATCATGTCTGGGTGCATTATCAATGAATGCCCAGCAAACAACCGAAGATTTAACTCAATACGTTAATCCGCTGATCGGTACCAAGGAAATGGGACATGTATTCCCTGGAGCATGCGTTCCGTTCGGGATGGTTCAGTTAAGTCCGGATACCGATACCATTCCATATGCAGTAAACGGCAAATATACCGGCACAGCATACCGCTACTGCGCCGGGTACCAGTACAGCGACAAAACCATCGTAGGATTTACCCACACTCACCTGAGTGGAACAGGGCATTCAGACTTGTCCGACTTTTTGGTCATGCCAACGGTTGGCCCAGTGCAGTTGAATCCGGGTACTACCGACAAACCCGAAAGTGGTTACCGTTCGCGATTCAGCCACGAGACCGAAAAAGCCGAACCGGGTTATTACAGCGTAATGCTCGACGATTACAAGGTTAAAGCTGAAATGACAACCACCACGCATGTAGGGGTTCATCAATATACGTTTCCGAAGAGCGACGATGCGCATATCATCCTCGACCTGAACCATGGGATTTACAATTACGACGGAAAGGTTTTGTGGTCGTACCTGCGTGTCGAAAACGATACGCTGGTTACCGGATACCGCATTACCAGCGGTTGGGCACGAACCAACTACCTCTATTTTGCAATGGTTTTTTCGAAACCGATTAAAAGCTACGGAGGCAAAAACGAAGAAAACCTGGTTTATAAAGGCTTCTGGCGAAAATTCGATCAGGAGCACAATTTTCCGGAAATGGCCGGGAAAAAGTTGAAAGCCCACTTCGATTTTGCAACTGCCGACGGCGAAAAAATTAAGATCAAATTCGCTATTTCGGCTGTCAGCACCGAAGGAGCGCTGAAAAACCTGAAAGCCGAAGTTCCTCATTTTAATTTCGAAAAAGTGCGGACAGAGGCAAAAGCCAACTGGCAAAGTGAGTTAAGCCGGATTACCGTTAACGCCTCTCCAGAAAAGAAAACCACATTTTATACTTCTCTGTACCATACGTTCATTAACCCGATTCAATATATGGACGTGGATGGGCAATACCGTGGCCTCGACCACAACATCCATCAGGCCAAAGGATTTGTGAACTATTCGGTGTTCTCGCTGTGGGATACTTATCGTGCGTTGCACCCGCTATTCACCTTGATTCAGCCTGAACGGGCTTCGGATATGATCAATTCGATGCTGGCTCATTACGACCAAAGTGTTCATCATGTTCTTCCGGTTTGGAGCCACTTCGGAAACGAAAACTGGTGTATGATTGGTTACCATGCAGTTCCGGTAATCGCCGATGCCTGGATGAACGGTATCCGTGGATTTGACGGCAAACGGGCACTGGCTGCCTGTGTGGCTTCGGCAACGCACCGTAGTTACGGAAACCTGGGCGAATACATGGATTTAGGCTATGTACCTTATGAAACGAATGCTGTTGGCTCGTCGATGACGCTGGAATATGCTTACGACGATTGGAGCATTGCCCAACTGGCCAAATCGCTGGGCGAAAAAGAGGTTGCGGCTACATTTGAAAAGCGGGCCAACAACTGGAAAAACCTGTTCAACGAACGAACCGGATTTGTTGGAGCCAAAGACAGCAAAGGCAATTGGAAATCGCCATTCGACCCAATGCACACCGCCAATGAAGGATTTATTGAAGGAAACTCATGGAACTACTCATTGTATGTTCCTCAGGATATCCCGACACTGATTCAGAAAATGGGCGGTAACAACCGTTTTTGCGAACACGTCGATTCGTTGTTTACCATGTATATGCCCGACAAATATTTTGCTGAGACCGAAGACATTACCCGCGAAGGATTGGTGGGTTGCTATGTTCACGGGAACGAACCCAGTCACCACGTGGCATACATGTACAACTGGGCCGGGAAACCATGGAAAACGCAAGAGCGCATTCACCAGATTGTAACCACCATGTACCTCAATAAACCCGACGGATTGTGTGGTAACGACGACTGCGGACAAATGTCGGCCTGGTATGTATTCTCGTCACTCGGATTTTATCCGGTTTGCCCGGCTTCTGGAGAATACGCCATTGGCGCGCCATCGGTTAGCGAAGGACGAATTCAGCTTTCAGGAGGAAAATCGATGATCGTAAAAGCCAACAACCTTTCTGATCAGAATATTTACATACAGAAAATACTGCTGAACGGTAAACCCTACCAAAAGAATTTCATCACGCACAGCGACATCGTTTCAGGAGGAACGCTCGAATTCTTTATGGGAAAAACGCCTAATAAAAAAATGGCAACTTACGAAAAACCAATCTTCATTTCTCAAAAAATGTAACGACATTAAAACCTAACATTATGACACCAAGAGAAAGAGTATTGAAAGCGTTTAAACGAATGCCGGGACTACCTGACCGGATTCCGGTTCAGTTCGATCTGTGCCGCCAATTGGCCGATCACTTCGGAAAGAAAATGGGTATTCCGGTCAATTATACCGAGAATTTGTATGAAGATGTGACCTACCGAATCAGTGCCAACGAATTGAGGGTAGCGATGGGTAGCGATGTGGTGGTTACCGGAGCATCGGTTTCTGATGATTATAAAATCTTCAAAGATGCAAATGGCACGTGGCTGAACGAATACCAGATGCGGATGCGGCAAGGCGATATTTACGTCGAAGTAATTGAATATCCACTGGCTCATGCCGAAACCAAAGCCGACATTGTTGCTTTTCGGTTTCCTGATCCGGATGCTCCGGGACGTTTCCGCGATGCCGAAGCACTAATCAAAAAATACCACGACAACTACCTGATATTTGGCGATATTGAAGTAACCGTGTTCTCGCTGGCCCATCAGTTGGTTGGAATGGAAAAACTGTTGATCGACATGATGATGGAGACCGAATATGTCGTACCATTGTTTGAAGCCTGTGCCGAATTTCAAACCCAAATCGGATTGCGGTTAATTGAGCGCGGTGTTGATGCCATTTGGTTTGGCGACGATTTTGGCACCCAAACCAGCCTGATCATTCCTCCGGAAACGTTTCGTGAGCAGCTCAAACCACATTACAAACGAATGGTCGATCGCTTCAAAGCAGCCAAACCCGATATTATTACAATCCTTCACTGCGATGGAGCGGTTGCCGAATTGCTCGACGATATTCGCGAAATCGGCTTCGAAGTGTTCAACCCGGTTCAGCCGGGAGTTCCAGGCCACCTTCCGACAGATATGAAAGATCGTTTCGGCGATATATTTTCTTTCTGGGGAGCTATCGATCAGCAGGATTTATTGCCCAACGGCACCGATGAAGAACTGGAAAAGGATATCGTTGAAAAGATCAGCATTCTCGGTAAAAACGGTGGTTACATGATAGCCCCGGCACATATTTTACAGAATGACGTAAAACCGGAACGAGTCCTGAAATTCATTGAACTCTGCAAAAAACACGGATAAGGTTTATAATCTCCAAATCCACTTTTATTAGTCGATCAAACTTCGGTCAAAAGGATTTGGATAATCACCTTGGATGGTCCTGAATTTAAGAAAGATTATACAGGTGGACCCTTTGAATAACCTTTACAATCAGAGGAAAGATTAAATAAGCCACACCCAAAAGCATCTTTTGATCTTAAAGCCCCACAGGAATTTCCGACGGGGCTTTTGTCTGATTAGTTAGTAGGTTGCTTGAAGCCATCTACTAACTAAAAGCTTATTTCAATTTCTTTCTGTAGCAAATGCTCTCTTTCATCCCAACATATTGTCCGTAGTTTTCGATGAGCGAATAACCAGCCATAGTGTAAAGCCGAATAGCTTCTACCTGACGATGACCCGTTTCCAGAACAGCGCCGGTATTGCCTTCTTCAATAGCCCATTTCTCCAATTCCTGAAGCATTTGTGCGGCAAGTTGTTTCCCCCGCATTTCAGGCAGAACGAACATCCGCTTCATTTCCACCGTTTGGTCGTCAAACCGTTTGTAGCAGCCACAGCCAACTGGTTTGCCTTCAATATAAATCAATACCACATGATTGATCAAGTCAACTTGGTTATACTGGCGGTATTGCAATTGCGCTTCTCCGTTTCGTTGATACAGATCTTCATCCAGAGCAGTAATCAGATTCCTGAAGTCGGCATTATCACTTGTAGTGCGAATCAATTCTGTCATAACAATAGTTAGATTTTGGATTTCAGGAACAAAATTATTCTATTTTTTATGCCATAGCGGATAAGAAAGACTTAATTGCATCATATTGTTTCGGTAAATTGTAGCTGAACGCATTCCATCAATTGTAAATAAATTATTGGCAAACCCAACATCTTTAAATCCACGAATGTAATTAACAGACCATTTCAATTTGTGATATTGACTACCAAACCCCAGAGTCCAGTTCCACTCAGTTTTATCATTTCCCGTATCATAATTGGTCAGCCAACTGGCCTCGATTCCACCACGCACGAAAATATTTTTGTAGACAAGGTATTGAAGGTGGACCGGCACAACGACATAGTGCAGAGGAAAGGTTTTCCATCCTTGCACTGTTTCAGGAGAATATGGTGAACTACCATCATAACCACCATAACCATAACCCGTAGACCCAATATCGTAATACTCTTTCAGTTGTTTAAACCGGTACATTACGCCCAGATCGGCTGAAAGTTTTCCTGTAATGTTACACGAGGCATAAACGCCGATTCCGGTACCAAGGGTATTTTTTTTGGGTTGGGAATAATGAGGAATGTCACCGAAAATCAAAAGTGATCCTTCGGTGCTTACTCCGAATTCGATTTTAGACTGGGCAATTGCCGAACCACACAAAAAACAAAGAACTACCATTAAGAGCGAAAGTTGTTTCATACTGAACATTGTTTAAGTTGATTTTTGAAAAACATTGTTTCTATTCTGTTAACCAAAAATAAGCAAACTCAAAATATGATGTATGTTAAATTATATAAAAAGTAGTCAAAACATGTTTTGCATCCCCTCTTCAAATCGATTCCGCCAAATAAATATTTAACTTAGAAGCTCGAAAAAATTGATATGATATGCGTGAATTGATTATTTGTTTATTTCTCCTGATATCGGGAAGTATAATCGCACAGAATACAGTGAATCAAGTGGATGCACAAGGACGAAAACAAGGATTCTGGATAAAAAAGGATTTCGAAGGAAAGCTGATTTACCAAGCAACCTTCAAAGACGACAAGCCTGTTGGCGAAATGAAGCGGTTTCATCCGAATGGAAACATCAAAGCGGTAATGAATTTCACCGAAGGTACCGACGAATCGGATGCACAACTTTTTGACGAACGCGGAAAGATGATTGCCAAAGGAAAATATTCCGGACAAAAGAAAACCGGTGAATGGACCTACCTGCTCGATTCGAAAGTTGTGTCGACCGAAACCTATGTGAACGGAAAAAAAAATGGCACCAGCAAACGCTTTTACAAAACAGGCGAACTGCTGGAAGAATCGAACTGGCAAAACGACAAGCTAAATGGCATTTACCGCACCTATTTTCAGGATGGAAAAGCTTTTCTGGAATGTACTTATACCGAAGGGCTCCGGAACGGAACCTTCAAGACCTGGTTTGCAAACGGTAAGCCTGAACTGGACGCCATTTACACCAATGACACCCGCGATAAGGATTGGAAATATTACAGTCCTGGCGGTGAACTTCAGTACACGCTTAAATTCGAGCTTGGCAAATTACTGAATCCTGAAGTTCAGGATAGAATGGATAAAGAAAAAACGGATACTTATAGGTCGAAAGGCGACAGTGTTCCCGATCCGGAAAAATTCATGCAAAATCCAGAAGAATACATGCGATTGATGCAAATTCGTTAAACCCTGATCATGAAGCAGCTGCTGATTACTGTGCTGTTAAGCTTATTCTATACTTTGGTGTTGCCTGCACAAAATGCAGCTCCAGATTCGTATTGGGTGCAGCTAAAAGACAAAAAAGGTACACCATACCTGATTAGTCAGCCTGAAGCTTTTTTGTCGCAACGATCAATCGACCGGCGCAGACGACAACACATTTCGATCGACGAAACTGACTTGCCCGTTTCTCCCGATTATCTGGATTCGCTTAAAAAACGTGGATTGGAGATTGTGCATACCTCGAAATGGTTGAATGGTGCAACAGTAAGAACTGCCGACACGACGTTGATCAAAAAGATTACCACCCTTCCCTTTGTAACATTGGTTCAGCTAACTAAACCGGGCAATGTTTTAAAATCGGTTCACAATAAGTTTGCGGAAGAGGATGTCAGCGTAATTTCCGATCCGGTAAACTATGGAAATTCGCTCAGTCAACTCACTCAATTGAATGGCCAATACCTACACAATCAAGGATTTCGCGGGAAAGGCATTCAGATTGCCATTCTTGATGCGGGATTCCTCCATGTCAACACGATTACGGCATTCGATAGTTTACGCAATTCGAACCGGATACTCGGAACCCGCGACTTTGTTGATCCAAAGGCTGATATATACGCGCAGAACTATCACGGTATGAGCGTTCTTTCGTGTATGGGCGGCAATGTTCCCGGAAGTTTAATTGGCACTGCAGCTGATGCCTCATTTTACCTGCTCCGTTCGGAAGATGTTAGTTCTGAATACCTGATTGAAGAAGACAACTGGGTAGCTGCGGCTGAGTATGCCGATAGTCTGGGTGTCGATGTAATCAATTCATCACTGGGGTATTCTCAATTTGACGACCCCAATATGGATCACACCTATCCCGATTTAAACGGCAAAAAGACGAGGGTTACACAAGGCGCCAACCTGGCTTCTAAGAAAGGAATCCTTGTTTTTAGCAGTGCCGGAAACGAAGGGAATAATTCATGGAAACGCATTATTGTACCTTCCGACGGAGAAAACGTTATTGGAGTTGCAGCTGTCGATAAAAATGGACTTCGGGCGACATTCAGCTCTGTTGGGCCAGCTTTTGGAGGAGCGGTAAAACCTAATGTGGCAGCCATGGGATCGGGAACAACACTGGTTAATAGTAATGGTTTTATTGCCAATGCAAGCGGAACCTCATTTTCATCTCCGGTTTTGGCCGGAATGGCCGCCTGCCTTTTACAGGCCAATCCATATGCCGGGGCAAAATTGGCAAAATTAGCTATTGAGCAATCGGCTAATCAATACAATAAACCCGATTCTCTGTTGGGTTTTGGAATTCCGGATTTTGAAAAAGCAGATAAATACCTGAAAGTTAACAGCACAACCTATCTGAATTTAAAGAACTCATGGGCAGTTTCACCCAACCCGTTTTCCGAATCTATTTTTCTTCGAAATCTGAATACTGTTGTTGACGAAAACTACCTGATCAGCATATACAATCTCCAGGGAATTTGCCTTTGGCAATCCACTTTCAAACCCGAAGGAACCATTATTCTGAAGAATCTTGCTAACTTGCCTCAGGGCTTTTTGATCCTAAGCATCCGTTCCGGAGAAATGGAAGAGCGGATAAAGCTGGTGAAAGTTGCCCAATAAAAAGGGCTCAGTGTTCAGTCGCAGTAAATTAATGTTACGAGTTACAGGTTACGAGTTGCGGAAAACAACACGAAACCCAGATCTCGCAACCCGAAACTAAAAAAATGAACGATCAGCAACTCTCTCTCTTTGAATTACAACGACAGGTTAAAGGTAGTCTGGACGACACTTTTTCGATGCCGGTTTGGGTGAAAGCCGAAATCAGCGAGATGACCGTGAACCGAAGTGGTCACTGTTACCTCGACCTGATTGAGACCGAAGCAGGAACCGACACGGTGATTGCCCGATGCCGCGCCACCATTTGGTCGTATACGTTCAGGATGCTGAAACCATACTTCGAAACGACCACCAGGCAGACTTTTTCTGAAGGACTCAAAGTATTACTGCAAGCCAAGATTGAATATCATGAGGTGTTTGGGTTTAGCCTGAATATCCGCGATATTGATCCGGTTTATACCTTGGGCGACATGGCGCGCCAACGTCAGGAAATCATCCGAAAACTTCAGGACGACGGGGTATTTGAAATGAACAAGGAACTTGAATTACCAATAGTTGCTCAACGGATTGCTAT
>CAXXPT010000039.1:0-95097 GCA_963676375.2 Prolixibacteraceae bacterium | reverse complement strand
AGCTGCGGACTAATTTGCCGTTTACATCATATATTCTGACTTCAAGTTTCTGAGGCTCCTGAAGCACAATTTCAATGTTAATCTGTTCGCTAAACGGGTTTGGATAACATTTGACAGTAGTTTCAATAGCTAATTCATCCAGACCTGTCGCTTGATCAAAACCGACCTGCACGAACATCGATTCACCTTTTGCAAATACATTTTTGCTATTTGGTACAGGTTCTATTTTTAAAGTGTATTCTTTCATGTTCCGGAAGAGTTTCAATCTTACCGGATGACCAGCAGCAAATCCATCAGAGACTGCATCCATTCCATCATCGCATGATGCCGGAATACTAATGTTACCTGCCATAATTTGTTCTGCACCAATGGTGGCAGAACCTACGCAAAGTTTACCATCGAAAATACCGATTTCATCGCCAACCTGTATTCCTGTATTTTGCAGGTTAACCAAATGTATATTCATGTGGTCGGTTCCGTTACCGGTAAAAACAGGTTTGAAATGTTCGGAAGCCAATAATTCGGGTATAACAACAGCCGATTTATTTCCATTGGCAGGAATGGATAATGTACAGTTTGCTGTTACATTCACCTTATAACCTTTTCCTGGCATAAAGTTCCCGATGCTATTGCGCCAGCCACCAAAAGCGCCTAAGTTTTCAATGGTTTTACCGGTCTCGTCCATTATCTTCTTCAACTTGCCGGCATCAATCAACGATTGAACCAGGGCTTTGGCATCCTGGATGCTTGCTGAAGGGTAAGAAATAATGTTCCAGCCGGCATTTAATGCAATAGCAAATGGCAATTGAACCGGAGTGCCTTCGAGTGAAAGGGCCGATGTAGCTGTTACATTTACTTTGTAGCCTTTGGCTGAATTCAAGTTACCGATGTTGTTTCTCCAGCCGCCAAATGCCCCTAAGTTTTCAAGAGTTTTACCAGCTTCGTCCATTACCTTTTTGAGTTTTCCTGCATCAATCAAGGGTTGAAATAAATCTTTCAGATTGACGTTGGCCGGTATCAGATTGGCCGAGATGATGTTCCAGCCGGTATACAATGGAATATTCTGGGTTAAAATCGATCCAACTGAAATAGCCAATGAACTTTCCGGTCCATCGCCGCAATCGTTGTGTCCTTTTACCTTAATATTACCTGAAACAGCCTCATTTCCATAACTAACGGTTATGCTGTTCGTGGTGCTTGTGCCTGTGGCTCCGGTGGGCAAAGTCCAGATATACGAGCTGGCATCGTCAATTGCAGGTACGCTGTACAAAACATTCGACTGGTTCTTTGCAATACTGGTGTTTCCTGAAATGACCCCGGCTGTTTTGGGCAATGGATTAACAACAACGACAGTAGCCGCCGAAGTCAATTCGCAATCGCTGTCTTTATTTAAAGTTACCGTATAATTGCCCGATTCTGCAACAACAATGCTTTGGGTTGTTGCCCCATTGCTCCACAGGTACGAATCGGCTGCACTTGAAGTTAAAGTGACCGAATTTCCCTGGCAGAATGTCTTTGCTCCGTTAGCTGTAATTTCAGCTACAGCCGAACCGCTTTTTGTAATGACATCGGTTGTAACCGCGCTCCACATGTGATAAGAGTCTTTAAACTGGAAATGGAGCGTGTGGTCGCCATCGGTTAAACCACAGGTAGTAATGTTTCGGACCAATTGATAAGGAGTAACCGGATCGGGCAGATTTACCGTTATCATGGCCTGATCATTGCCATCGAACCAATAGCGGTACATCACAATGAGGTTGTTCTGTGCTGAATTAAGAGGCAATTTCTGAAAAAACTCACTCACTACCGAACTCCACTGCCCGGCATTGTCTTTATAGCGCACATGATAACTATGTAAGCCATTTGTCAATGCACCAACATCAAGCCCTCCGTTGGCTGTAATTGTCTGACCGGGAGTAATCGCGGTGGTTACTTTGCTTGCAAATCCATCATCAAACCAATATTCGCTAGCAGTAATGGTTCGTGTACCGGAAGTTGTAACTGGTAGTTTCTGGAAAAACTCGCTCACCACCGAACTCCATTGGCCGGCATCGTCTTTGTACCTAACATGGTAACTGTGCAATCCGCTGGTTAAAGCACCCACTTCAAAACCACTGCTTATCGAAATCGTTTGTCCGGGTGTAATTGCTGCGGTAACTTTGTTGGCAAAATCGTCGTCGAACCAATATTCGCTGGCAACAATGTTTCGGGAACCGGCTTGCGCAATGGGCAATTTCTGGAAAAACTCACTCACCACCGAACTCCACTGACCAGCATCGTCTTTATACCGTACATGGTAACTGTGCAAGCCGTTTGTCAACGAAGCCACATCGAATCCACCATCCACGGTAACAGTTTGACTTGAAGTGATTGCAGTCGAAACTTTATTCGCAAAATCATCATCGAACCAATATTCGCTCGCTATCATTTTTGGTGAACCAACAGGTGTAACAGGTAGTTTATGGAAAAAATCGCTGACAATAGAGCTCCAATTCCCAATTTTATCCATAATGCGAATATGTAAACTATGTAAGCCGGACTCTAGTCCATCAGTTGAAAAATTCTTATTCAAGCTATATGAATTAACCGGGATTATAGAACTCGAAACTTTTGAAGAATAATTATCATCAAACCAATATTCATAAGTGGTTAAACTTCCATATCCTCCTGCCGAGATATTGGCTTGATAAGATGCAGACCAACCCTGCATTGTGGTTCTACCATCAGAAATAAACCTTACAAGCATTGATCCTCCAGTTGAATTAATTTGAGGTGGCAATGTATTTCCTGTGTATATCCCAATTAGAGGAGACCAAATATTCTCTCCGTCATAAACCAGAATACCATCATAGCCTTGTTCTGTATCAAATGATGTAAAAGATAAAACAATAGATGTTGCATTCACTGGTTGTATTAACCACTTGCAATCTGAATTATTTCCATATTCTCCAGAACCACTTCCATCGCTAAATGTACCTGAAGATGCTGTAAGAATAGTCGTTCCGGAGCAATGAGTTTCCGATGAAGAAGTGTAGGATGCACTCCATCCGCTTGCGGTGGTTGCATTATCGGTGTGAAAATGTACGAACATTGAAGAACCGCTTGAAACTATCCGTTCTGGGATTTGATTTCCAGTAAAAGATCCAATTATGGGTGCTGAAGCATCAGTGCCATCATATATCTCAAGGTAATCATACATTGATCCTCCTTCTGGTGGAGGCAATTCCAAATCAAATTCTGAAAAGCCAAGTGTTATTGAAGTGGCACCTGTTGGCTGGATTAACCAACTGCAATCGGAATTATTTTGATAATTATTTGTACCACTGCCATCGGTAAATGAACCTGAAGTATTAGTCAGAGTCGTTATACCTGAGCAGTAGGCAGAACCAGTAGAAATATAAGAAGCAGACCATCCAAGGGAAGTAATTGTATTATTGGAGGTAAATACTATTAGCATTTCACCACCACTTGAAGTTAATACTGGCGGCAAGTTTGTTCCTGTAAATTGTCCTAGTATTGGATCATTGGTGCTGTTACCATCATAAACAATTACTCCATCATAATTCAATTCTGTATTGAACGAGTTAAATGTCAAACTAGTACTGGTTGCACCGGGTGGAGAAATTAACCATGAACATTGAGCATTATTACCATAGTTGTTACCTCCACTTCCATCAGTAAAAGCACCAGAAGAGCTATTTAATATTTTAAGACCAGTGCAATATGATGTAACAGTTCCTGAAGCATAATTTGCTTGCCAACCTGAGGCTCCAGTTGTTTCGTTTGTTATAAAGCGTACAAGCATCGCTCCTGTAGTTGATATAACTGTTGAAGGTAAAGTGCTTCCCGACCATTCCATTAATACTGGTGCATCAATAGTTGCCCCATCGTAGACAATTACTTCGTCATTAACCGCTTCGGTGTTGAAAGCCGTAAAATTTAATGTTACATAATCGGCACCACTTGGCTGAATTAGCCATTTACAATCAGCATTATTATCATAGTCAGAATTTCCACTGCCATCATTAAATGTACCCAAAGATGCCGTTAGTTTTGTTGTTCCGGAACAAAATGATCCTGGCGAATTTAATACACCAACTGCATACCACGATTTTATTACAGATTGAACTTCAGTTGTACCACCACCATATAAATCAATTGCAGCATTAAGCGAACCGTAAGCTGCATTTTCAAAGTTTGAGTTCGATGTTAGGTAATATGACAGATTTCGGTAAGCGATTTTCGTAGCTTGGTCAATACCTAATGCTGTAACATTATAATTTTCCCCCTTATCATTTGTTCCACTTCCTCCATGTGAAAGTAAATAGAACCATTTATTTTGAACTCCACTATTATAATGAACTCCGCCCCTATCGTTTTCTTTTGTTGGTGTAATAACAGAAGGTTTCCAGAGTTCTTTCAGATAAGTGTCTGGACACTCAAAAAAACCTAATTTAGGGTTTGACATTGACCTCATATAAAAAGGTGATTTTAACCAGATGTTTTCACCAATAGTCCAATTTGCATCAGAAGGATTTCCATAAAATTCTATTGCAGTTCCTAAAATATCAGCGAATGACTCGTTTAATGCTCCGGATTCGTTTTCATATTTTAACTTCGCAGTATTATTTATAACCATATGAGAAAACTCATGCCCAGCTACATCTAAACAAACAAGCGGGGTCGAATAATTATCATCTCCTAATCCAAATACCATGAAATTATTTGGATCAGCAAAAGCATTTATTGGCAATCCATTTTTAACATCATTATTAACATTTATATAACTTTTAATTTTCGAGCCTCTGTTGTCATAACTATTTATGCCGATTTTTTCTTTATAAAAATCATATACTTTTTCCATTGCCCAATGGACATCTAACGCTGGATTATTCGAAAAAGTAGTAATCCAGTTTAATGCTGTTCCGTTATCAGTTAAACTTGATGAACCAATAGCTGTTGAAATTGAAAAAGTACCTAATAAATCAGGAGTTGTTAAATCTTTATCAAGCACTTTAATTTCATATGGTGGATTATTTAGGATTAAAGATAAATTAAAAGAAACTGGTGCATTAGTGTTATCGATAGTGTTTGATTTATAAACCAAATTATCTTTAACATCTCTAATTTCCATATAAATATCTGGTTTACCACCTGTAGATGCACTCTCCCCTAATGATTCCCATTTATTATTTGTTGAAGGAATGTTTACTTGTTTTAAAATACATTCTTTTGTCCAATTATTGTCTGCGTCTTCGAAATCCTCAGCGTCAAGATAAGTTATCTTATTCCTGCTATCATAAGTTTCTACACCTTTTCCTCTAGTATAATCTCTCAAACGGAAAATTCCATCGGATGAATCTGTTATTATTGATCTTGTCCCACTGTATAATGTTTCGGCAGTACCTGTTTCAATGGCATTACATAACTTATTAATTTTCTTAATAATTTCTCCTGTATGTGCATCAACGTATACATCGTAATTTGTGTATGGTTCTTCGGCTGAAATGTTTATTTTGTAACAAAGCTTGTAAATGACATTATCGGTAATTTCTTCAAATGGTAAAATTACCAACTCGGCTTTTGGAAAGTATGTCGCAAGCGGATCTTCTGTTGTTCTTTTCAAGAACCTCTCAGCATCAGGGTTTTCCCACATCCATTTTTCAGCACCCACATTTCTCATTGCATTTTCTAAGGCATTTTGTTCAGAAATAGTTGGCTTAACATTAATATTTAGATTGTCATAAAAATTTCCATTGGCAGTTTGTAATGAACCGTTTTTTTCATGCAATAGAAATTCTCCGCCTTCAACAACAATTCCCTCATAGGTTTGCTGGTATCGATAATGGGTCATACCAATATCGTCCTGCTCTTGTTTTTTAAGTACAAGTTTATCTTTGTCGGTTATTCCCATTTCTTTTCGATGTTTATCGAAAAAATCTGTTGCTTTGGATTTACTTTGTTTGCTGAAATTTAACTTAAAATCTTTTTTTTGTTTACTCATAGAAAAATCAGCAGTTGTATCTGGTCTGATTACTTGAATTCTTGAATATTTATTTTGTTGTCCGAATGGACTTGTGAAATTTGATTGAATACCTATAGTCTTGATACTTTGACCAGCCACTTTTAGTGTTGCTAACATTAATAATGCAAGAAATATACTATAAAGTATATTATATTTTCTAATATTAATGGATTTCATAATTTTGTGGTATTAATAGTTCTTAATGATCTTGTGCCGCTATCTTAATTTTAACATTCAGGTTACCGTTAATATCAGTCTTTGTGCCAATCTGAATTCGTTGGAAATGAGGATTGGCTGGGATTGAGCCTTCCTTCCATGGGTAAGTTCCTCCATATATACCAATGTCGGAACCATCAGTTCCTGCATTTCTGCCAGGTGAATCCGTCTTAAGGTGGTAATCTTGGGTATAGTCGAAGTAAGTTAGGCTTTGATTCACAAAAGTGGAAGCAGAACTTTGTTGATCGATGTTATTGCGATTAATACATCCACTTGGTATAAATGAAGATCCGCTAAAAATATTATTCTCAAAAACTGATGAACTAATAGTGTAATATCTATTTTGGTCATATGAATTGATATTGAAGATATTATTTTTGAAGAAGCAACCATCAATTTTATTAAGATAGAAATAGCCACCATTCATAAAATTATTCCTAAACTCATTATTGGGGCCGAAACACGATATAAACTCGCCAATTATGTTGTTTGAAAAAATATTATTCTGAGCAAATGGTTGCATTGAATTATCACCACCAGATACATTACCTGTAATAATATTTTCCCTTACAACCCAATATTCTGACGATCGACTTAATCTAATAGATCGAAAATAACATCTTTGAATAGATATTTTATCAACATCTTCATTAATGCTAACTGTAACAATATCACCATTGAGTAAAAATCCTTCGAAGCTTGAATTATTTGCACCAGAAACCAGAACTATACTGCTATTGATTTGTGTCGGCAATACTTTGGTTGAATCAGGATGATATCCTGTACCCATAAAGTGAAGTTCCTTGTCGATGGTAATTGTTGTGCTAAACGAAAATGCACCGCCAGATATGTATATAGTATCCTTATTCTGTGCATTATTTATGGCATTCTCAAGAATAGAATAAAATTTTGGTGCGCCACCATTTTGCACTGCAATAAGGTTTTGTGCATTAGCTAAACTGACTTGAAACACTAATATGGAAATCAAAATTATTGAAGTAACTCTTCTCATAATATTTAGTTTATCTGTTATATTTTTTTTTCTTGGAATTTTACTGTACAATTCAGCATAATGATCTGTTTTACTTTAAAATACAGAGATGGATTTTAATGATCTTGTGCAGCCACCTTAATTTTTACATTCAGGTTGCCATTGGTATCGGTAGTGGGGCTAATTTTAAGGCTTTGAAAATGAGGATTTGCCGGGACTGAACCCGCTTTCCATGGATAGATTCCACCGTAAATTCCAATGTCAGTGCCATCGGTTCCGGCATTTTTGCCGGGACAGGTAGATTGTAAATGATAGTCGTGAGTATAGTTAAATGTAGAGCCTTCCTGATTGACAAAAATAGTGGTTAGCTCCTGATTGACAATATTGTTAGAGCCAACATTGGTACCATTGGGAAATACAACTTGTGGTACAAACAGATTGTTTTTAAAAGTTGAATTTAATATGGAGGAAATAATGTTGCTAAAAAAAATGTTGTTTTCAAACAACGAATATTGACTGGAATAACCGTACCATGAGGAATATGAAAAAATATTATTCTTGTAAATACTGTTATTTGGAAAGTAAACACCATTTAAATATCCAATAAAATTATTCAAAAACGAGAAATTAGAAGCGGATTCCGGTCCACTACTACTAATATTTTGTTCCAAAATATTTTCAACAAACATAAAGTTGCTGTTTTTTGAAGAAAATTGGAGAATTGAAATTCGGCATCTCGAAACTGAATAAGAACTAATAGTTGCATTTGAACTATTAAATCCATCCTTTATTAAAATACCTGTCAGCGAACCATTACTTGCTCCCGTAGCTAAAGTAACTTCTCCTATAATTGTGGTAGGAAAAGTAACCTTAGTTGAATCTGGATGATGGCCCACGCCAATTAGGTGTAATCGTTTATTAATTGGAACACCAATATTCCAACTGCCACCCGGAATGTATATTGTATCGCCATCTGTTGAATTGGTAATGGCATCATCTACTTGTTGAAAAAATTTAGGAGCACTGCCGTTTTGCACAGCAATCAGGCTTTGTGCCTTGGCTTGAGAAAACAGAATTACGAATACACAAAGCAAAGTGATGAATATAATTTTTTTCATAGTATTTGGTTTTTAGAGATGCTAATGATCTTGTGCAGCCACCTTAATTTTTACATTCAGGTTGCCGTTAACCGTTGAAATCGATTTGGATTGAATATGCGGATTACTTGGTACAGAGCCTTCTTTCCATGGGCTGCTGGTGCCATAAATTCCCAGGTCGGTGCCATCGGTTCCTGCGTTATGTGCCGGGCTGTCTGTTAGAATGTGGTAATCTTGTTTGTAATCAAATGCGGTTCCCGATTGGTTTACAAAAAGAGTTGATACAGGTCCTATGATATTGTTTAGTAATATTTGATTTACTCCAAGGCCATAGCCACCATTAAATAAATTATTCTGAAAGGTATTCTGAAAAACATTTTGATAATAGTTTACAGAATTCAAAAATATATTATTTCGAAAGGAACAACCTGAAACCTGGAGAAGCTTATTCCCGATAAATATATTATTAATAAAATATGCATTAGAATCAAAAGAAGAAATACCACTTCCTTCCACGATACATTTCGACAGTTGAAAGCCCTGGGCAAGACCGCCGTCAATATTTCCGGATACAACACATTCATTGATGATTATATTGGAAGAACGAGGCGAAATAGACACCTCCTTCATGTTGCAACGATCGATGGAGTAATAATTAATAAACTGATTCTCATTTGATGTAAAAGCAATCGAACCGCCAATCTTCAGTCCTGAAAGCGAACCATGGTCGCTTCCGCTTTTTATATTAAAATCACCAACGATTACAGTAATCCCGCTTGCAGCACACGAATCAGGATTATAGCCTGCACCAATAATGTTAAGCAGTTTATCAATGGGAACCGTAATTTTAAAACTTCCCCCAGGCAGGTAGATGTAGTCCCCATTTGTTGCATTTGTAATTGCCAAATCGAGACTGTTATAAAACGTAGTGGTACTTTCGTTTTGTACTGCGATTAATGTTTGGGCTTGGGTCGGCTTTGCCAAAAATAGTATTGCAGCAAGTAAACTTAGGCAGGTAATTTTTTTCATGGTATTTGGTTTTTCGAATAATTAATTATTCTGTGCAGCCACCTTAATTTTTATACTCAGGTTGCCTGTGTTGTCGGTTTTGGGGGCTATCTGAACGCGTTGAAAATGAGGATTGGCAGGGATTGAACCCGCTTTCCAGGGGTAAGCGCCTCCATAAATGCCAATATCGCTGCCATCGCGACCGGCATTTTTGCCTGGGCAGGTAGATTTCAGGTGGTAATCGTACGAATAATCAAATACATTTCCGGTTTGATTTATAAAAATGGAACCTTGATCCTGATTAAAAAGATTATTCAGACCAATATTGTTGTCGGTTGGTAGCCCGTTTAAAAAGATGTTGTTATTAAAGATTGTAGACCAAATGACTGACGCCCCAATTATTATATTGTTCTCAAATATTGAATTACTTATACCGTTTATAGCTGGTCCAGATCCACCACCACTGCTACAAGATTGATATCCCCCCAGAAAAATATTGTTTTTAAAGGTGTTGGAACCAAAACCGGCAGCTTGACCAATGATATTATTAAGGAAAATGTTATTTATCGCATTGCCCCCTTCCAATAATTGAATAATATTTTCTGAAAAAGAATTGTTTGCGCTCTTGGGATACAATGTACAATATCCTATCCAACATCTGGTTACGGTAACATTTGTTGTTATTTCATTTCCTGTAGATCCGTAATTCAAATCACAAATTCTGACTCCACTTATTGATCCACCACTTGCTCCTGTAGTGAGGTGAACTGAACTACATAGTGATAAATTGGTACAAAAGGTTGAGTCGGGGTGATGGCCAACCCCAATCAAATGCAGTCTTTTATTAATCGTAATAGGGTCAAAACTTCCACCACCGATGTAAATGGTGTCACCATCATGCGCATTGGTTACAGCGTCAGGTAGTTTCGTGAAGAAGGTAGAAACACCGCTTGTTTGCAGGGCAATCAGGTTTTGCGATTTGGATTGTGTTGCGAGTAGAAGCAGAAAACCGATAAGAGCATAGGTAACTTTTTTCATAGTATTTGGTTTTGGGGTAGTTAGTAATCTTGTGCAACCACTTTGATTTTAACATTCAGGTTGCCGTTTATCGTTGAAATTGATTTGGATTGAATATGTGGATTGCTGGGTAAAGAGCCTTCTTTCCATGGGTTTCCGGTACCGTAAATGCCCAGGTCGGTACCATCGGTACCGGCATTGTGTGCAGGGCTATCGGTTTTAATGTGATAATCTTGCTTGTAATCGAATACTGTTCCCGATTGGTTGACAAATAGAGTGGATACAGGTCCTGTGATGTTGTTCTGATATGTATTTGTTGAATTAGAAACATAATAACACCCCGCATTAAACAAATTATTTTGAAATTGACTTTTAGCAACACATACACCATTTATTGTTCCTTCTGTCAAAGGGGACAAAAAAATATTGTTTTTAAAAAATGCACCCTGAATCGAAACATTACTTCCACAGGAAACATTGCCAAAAAAAATGTTATTAAGGAAGTATGCATTAGAATCAAATCCTATTATATATCTACCAATTATACATTTTGACAATTGGAACCCTTGAAGAGAATTGCCACTAATGCCTTCAATTATTATACATTCGTTAATCAAAAGATTAGATATTCGGTTTGACAATGTAATTGTAGATCCAATATTACATCGCTCAATGGTATAGTTACTTATGTTGTTTTCGGTTGTGCCAATGTAAAATTGTATTTGACCAATAATTTTAAGTCCTGAAATAGAGCCACCATCACTTCCACTTCTAATGGAAAATGTTCCGCTTACCTGAGTAATGCCTGTTACTGCGCACGAATCGGGGTTATGACCTACGCCAATTATATGGAGTTGTTTGCTAATAGGCACAGTAACGTTAAAACTACCACCTGGCAGATAGATGTAGTCTCCAGAGATAGCATTGGTAATTGCCAAATCGAGGGTAGAATAAAACGAAGTACCACTGTTGTTTTGCACGGCAATCGGCGATTGGGCTTGGCTTGGGTCAGCCAATAACAGGATAAAGCCAAGGAAAGTTAAAAAGGTAATTTTTTTCATGATATTTAGGTTCGTTATTTTAAAGTTTGTCAGTTATCTGGGAAAACATTTAACCACAGAGGACACGGAGGATATACAGATATCCGCCGAGAAGTACAAATTTGGGTTATCGATCTTGGGCGGCGACTTTGGTTTTTACATCGAGATTGCCGTTTAAAGAAGATACCGATTGAGACCGTAATCGTTGTAAATGTGGATTGCCGGGCAAAGAACCTTCCTTCCACGGGCTGGCAGTTCCATAGATCCCAAGGTCAGTCTTGTCAGTTCCGGCATTATGGGCAGGGCTGGTGGCAAGCACATGGTAATCCTGGTCGTAATCGAAACCTGCTTTGGTCTTTTTAACAAACAATCCATCAGCAGGTGAAACAATGTTATTGTAGCAATTGTGGAGGCTGGCGACTTCCGTGGTGAATGAGTTATTCTGATATGTAGCAGTATAACCTGCTACAGGATATGGACCAGCAGATAGAAAAATATTGTTTTTAAAGTCACAACCAGATGTAGGATAACCAAATGACGTTGTTAGAAATACATTGTTATTAATAAATGAATTTGCTGCAAATCCTCCGCAACCACCTTCAATTATTGATTTCGATACTAAAATTCCCTGCGAACCGTTGGCATTAATACCATAAATAATACATTCGTTGATCAGAATATTTGATGATTGGGGAGCAAGAATTACACCCGACATATTGCAGTGCTCAATCGAATAATACTTAATTGTTTGATCTGTTGCTGAAGCAAATACAATATTACCATATATTTTAAGGCCGCTAACCGAACCATGGTCGCTTCCATTAATGATTCGAAATTCTCCGGTTACTTGGGTTATCCCAGTTGTGGTACAAGAATCGGGGTTGTGGCCCACTCCAACAATCTGAAGCTTTTTGTTAATCGGTTTCGAAATTTTAAAATTTCCACCAGGCAAATAGATATAGTCGCCATCGATGGCGTTGGTAATGGCCAAATCAAGAGTAGAATAAAAACTGGAGCCGGTATCGTTAGTTACAGCAATAAGGGTTTGGGCCTTACTATTACCGTGTATAAACAATGCTAAAATAGCTAAGAAGTAAAGGTTTTTCATATTTTGGATTTAATACTTTGTTTACCGAGGCGGAAAAACTACCCCACAATTGGGATTTAAATTACAGTGATTTAGTCAGGAATAACATGCAATTGAATGTATCTTCCCCTATTCTTTGTTCGATTTGCCAGACTAGAAAGGGGAATTTAAGCTGAAAATAATAACTACCATTGCTGGGAAATTGGGGAAATGGCTGGGTGTAAATTTTCATTTTTAGCGCTGATTAGTAGTGCTATACAATTTACATCTTTTGAAGATAATAGTTGATATGAGTTAAGCAGATTGCTCTAATACAGATTGATTCTAAATAGAGGAGTTGTTTGTCCGTTGGCTATTTTCAATTGGAGCACTATTACAACGAAAGTACTTCTCCGGAATTCAAACAATTTGAGATCGCTCCAATGGCAACGAGGTTCGATTTGATATTCCGAAGCAGAAGTTTATTTGGAATGAAATTAGGGATGTAAGTTAAGGATAAAATCGTATTTCGTTTCCAAATAAATACTAAAGCCACTAATTGTCAGTCAATTAGTGGCTTTAAAAGTAGTCTCACCGGGAATCGAACCCGGATCTACGGTTTAGGAAACCGCTATTCTATCCGTTGAACTATGAAACCATTTCTTTCAAATCTTGATTTACGAATCTTGAGTCTTGAATAAAGCCTCAAACTGCGTTTTTTCGGAAATTGAATATTCAGTTTTCAATTTCTTCGTGGCTTTGAGCCTTTGTGGCAATTCCCAAATCTGCTGCAAAAATATGCAAATATGCCGTTTATGCAAAAGAGGCAGTCATATTTTTCAAACAACATCTTTCGCTGCCAATCACCTAAATTATTAACATTATATAAACTTAGGTTCTGTTTCAACTGGAGTATGTGCTTAGAAACATTATAAATTAGTTAATTTGATCTGCTTTTTATTGTATCTGATGCCTGTTAACTCTACTTTTGTCGGGCAAAATAAAATGAATCTATTATTAAAATAAAAATCTGTTATTCTATGAGCAATTTACTGACTGCCTCTATTGGACGGAAACTCCTGATGAGCGTTTCAGGTTTGTTCCTGATTTTGTTTCTCTTTGTGCATTTATTCCTGAACTCTTTCCTGCTGCTTGATGGCGTGTTTGGATTCGAACGGGGACAAATGTTCAATGCCGGAGTACATTTCATGGGAACCAACCCTTTGATTAAAATCATTGAGCCAATGTTGGCTTTGGGATTTATTCTACACATTGTTTATTCTCTGATTCTGACGCTTCAGAACATGAAAGCCCGTGGACCACAGGCTTATGCTTCTGGCAAAAAGACGTCTGGTGTTGAATTTGCATCGCAGAATATGTTGGTGCTTGGTATTGTTATTGTCTCTTTTTTGGCAGTACACATCATCAATTTCTACATGAGAATGAAAGGATTTATTGCATGGGAAGCTGCTGAAGTTGAATTTCCATTCCTTGGAAATATGGCCAAAGGCGAAGATGCTTATTCGCTTGTTAATGCAACATTTAAAATTTTGCCAATTGTAATCTTGTATGTAGTTGGTTCGGTTGCCCTTGCATTCCATCTTTCACACGGGTTTTGGTCAGCTTTCCAAACTATTGGTTGGAATAATACGACCTGGATGCCTCGTTTGAAATGTATCAGCAACATTGTTGCCATTATTCTGGGTGGTGGCTTCGCTGTCATCGCATTGGCGCAATACCTGTTTTTCTAATTTTCTTAATAACTGAAACATGAGTAAATTGAATGCAAGGATTCCTGAAGGGCCATTGGCTCAAAAATGGACCAATTATAAAGATCACCAGAAACTGGTGAACCCTTCAAACAAACGCAAACTGGATGTTATCATTGTTGGTACCGGTTTGGCAGGTGCTTCGGCTGCTGCCTCGCTTGGCGAAATGGGCTTCAATGTTAAAAACTTTACGATCCAGGATTCACCACGCCGTGCGCACTCAATTGCTGCACAGGGTGGTATCAATGCTGCAAAAAATTATCCAAACGACGGTGACTCAGTTTTCCGTTTGTTTTACGATACCATTAAAGGTGGAGACTACCGTGCCCGCGAAGCCAACGTTCACCGTTTGGCCGAAGTGAGTAACGACATCATCGACCAGTGTGTGGCTCAGGGAGTTCCGTTTGCCCGCGAATACGGTGGTTTGCTCGATAACCGTTCATTCGGAGGAGCTCAGGTTAGCCGTACTTTCTATGCCAAAGGACAAACTGGCCAGCAATTGTTGCTTGGAGCTTATCAGGCATTAATGCGTCAGGTGAACTTAGGCACAGTTAAATTGCACACCCGTACCGAATTGGTAGAAATTGTAATTGTCGACGGAAAAGCTCGTGGTATTATTGCCCGCGACCTGGTTACCGGCGAATTACAACGCCATTTTGCTCACGCAGTAGTATTGGCAACCGGAGGCTACGGAAACACGTTCTTCCTTTCAACCAATGCGATGGGATCGAACGGTTCGGCTGTTATCAAAGCATACGAAAAAGGCGCCATGTTTGCCAATCCTTGTTATGCTCAGATTCACCCAACCTGTATTCCGGTTCACGGCGAAAACCAAAGTAAACTGACTTTGATGTCAGAATCTTTGCGTAACGATGGTCGTATCTGGGTTCCGAAGAAAAAAGAAGATGCTGAAGCCATTCGTGCTGGTAAAATGAAACCAACACAAATTGCTGAAGATGACCGCGATTATTATTTGGAACGTCGTTACCCTGCATTCGGGAACCTGGTTCCACGTGACGTTGCTTCGCGTGCTGCTAAAGAACGTTGTGATGCCGGTTACGGTGTAGGAGCAACAGGTTTGGCTGTTTATCTTGATTTCAAATCGTCAATCGAACGTCTTGGACAGCACACCATCGAAGAGCGTTATGGCAACTTGTTCCAGATGTATGAAAAAATCGTTGACGAAAATCCATACGAAACACCAATGATGATTTATCCGGCTATCCATTACACCATGGGTGGAATCTGGGTTGATTATGAATTGCAGACCAATATTCCTGGTTTATTCGCTGCCGGTGAAGCCAACTTCTCCGATCACGGTGCAAACCGTTTGGGAGCTTCGGCTTTGATGCAGGGTTTGGCCGATGGTTATTTCGTTTTGCCATATACTATTCAGAATTACCTGGCTGATCATATTGCCGTTAAACGAATGACAACCAATGAACCTGAATTTGTTGAAGCAGAAAAGGCCGTTAAGGCACGCTTCGAAAAATTGATGAACATCAAGGGGAAACGTTCGGTTGACAGCCTGCACAAAGAACTTGGGTTAGTGATGTGGGATTTTGTAGGTATGGGTCGTAACGAAGCTGGCCTGAAAAATGCCATCAAGCGTATTGCTGAAATCAAGAAAGAATTCTGGACCAACGTTCGTATTCCTGGAAATACTACCGGAATGAATATTGAACTTGAAAAAGCAAGTCGTTTGGCCGATTTCATCGTTATTGGTGAATTAATGGCCCGCGATGCACTGAACCGTGAAGAATCTTGCGGAGGTCACTTCCGCGAAGAGTACCAGACTGAAGAAGGCGAAGCATTGCGTCAGGATGACAAATTCGCCTATGTTGGATGTTGGGAGTATAAAGGAAGCGATGTTGAACCTGAACTTCACAAAGAAGAACTGGTTTACGAAAGCGTTTCAATGGTTCAGCGTAATTACAAGTAATGGCTTTTAAAAAAGACATCAATCATGGAAAATACAATTAATATTACGCTTAAGGTTTGGCGTCAGAACGGTCCGAAAGAGAAAGGCCGTTTCGAAACCTACAAGTTAGCTAACGTTTCTACCGACAGCTCGTTCCTCGAAATGCTCGATATGATCAACGAACAGCTGATCAACGAAAATAAAGAACCTGTTGCATTCGACCACGATTGTCGCGAAGGTATTTGCGGAATGTGCTCGTTGTACATCAACGGCCGTCCACACGGACCAGACGACGATGTAACTACTTGTCAGTTGCACATGCGCAAATTCAAAGATGGACAGACCATTACTATTGAACCTTGGCGTTCAGCAGCTTTCCCGGTTATCAAAGATTTGATTGTCGATCGTCGTGCGTTCGATAAAATCATTGCTGCCGGTGGTTATGTATCGGTAAATACTGGTGGAGTTCCTGATGCCAACGCAATCGCTATTCCGAAAGTGGATGCTGACGAAGCAATGGATTCGGCTTCATGTATCGGTTGTGGCGCTTGCGTTGCTGCTTGTAAAAACGGTTCAGCCATGTTGTTCGTGTCGGCAAAAGTTAGCCATTTGGCTATGTTGCCACAGGGTCGCGTTGAAGGCGCCCGTCGTGCCAAAGCAATGGTTGCTAAAATGGACGAATTGGGCTTCGGTAACTGTACAAACACCGGCGCCTGCGAAGTGGAATGTCCTAAAAACATCTCACTTTCGAACATTGCACGTTTGAACCGTGAGTTCTTAAGCGCTAAATTGAAGGACTAGTCTTACATATTGACATAAAAAACCCGGAACAGTTTTCTGTCCGGGTTTTTTTATGCCTTTAAATTAAAATCTTAGAATCCAAAAAAGCGAGGATATAATACAGCTAAAATAATGACTGCAAAAATAAGCATCCCAAGTCCAATGAAAAATAAAACAACACCAACTTTGTAGCGCTTGTTCGATTTTACCAATTCAGTAACCGAATTGATCTTGTTAATTTTGTTCACCATCTTTTGCAGGGCCATTTGATCCTTCACGATGTAATCGTATGCACCATATTTCATGCTGTTAATGGCAATATCAATACTATCCTGTCCCGAGAGAAAGATAAACTCAATGTTTGGATTGGTTTTCTTTGCTTTGATCAGTACCTCAATACCAGTCATACCTTCGAGCAAATAATCCTGAATAATGATATCCGGATTCTTTGACATATTGTTCAACGCATCTTCTCCTGACAAATAGGATTCAACGTTAGTGAATTTGTTGGTTTTTAGGTAACTAACGACCAGTTTATTGTACATCTGATTGTCTTCGACGACAAATATCAGGGGATTCTTGGTGTTTTGCATGCCGTAAATATGTTTTTGTCCAAAAAGTTGAAAGCGTTATCTCGATACCGCCCGATTGGTAATCGGATTAAGCAATCCAGAGTAACCAAATTTAGAAAAAAAAAACCGATATAATCAAGGTTTGTAATTTAAGAACGTTTGTTTTTTATTTTTATGCTGATAAGCAATAAATTTCACAACTTTGGAACCGAAATATCTTCATTATATCCTTTTGTTAGGGAGTAAAAATAGTTTTAAAAGTAGAAATTTCAAGCGTACATATTATGATTCTAACTATCGATATCGGGAATACGAACATCGTATTTGGAGTAGCCGATCAAAATGAATGGGTAAAAATCTGGAGAATACAAACAGACAGATTCAAGACTTCGGATGAATATGAGGTGATTTTCAGATCACTCTTTGAAAGTTCAAAAATCGCTTATAATGAAGTCTCACGGGCTGTTTTAAGCAGTGTTGTTCCTAGTCTGATCCGGTCATTCAAAGAAATGCTGAGTCATTTGCTGGAGTGCCCCCTGCTTTTGGTCGAACCTGTGATCTATGATAGACTACCGATTCAAATAATAGATCCGTACGAGATTGGAACGGACCTGGTAGCTGATGCTACTGCGGCATTTATTGGGTATGGTGGGCCATCAATGGTTATCGATTTCGGAACCGCACTTACGTTTACAACAATCAGTCGGGCGGGAGAGATCCTTGGGGTGGCAATTGCTCCTGGATTGCTTACTGCCTTAAAATCACTTACCGGTAACACCGCGCAATTGTATGATGTGCCGCTGAATGCACCGCCTTCGGTTCTGGGTAAAAACACCGTTCATGCCATACAATCGGGTATTGTTCTTGGATTTGCCGGAATGGTTGATTCTATGATCAGTCGGACCGAAGAAGAACTGGGTGAAAAGTTGACGGTCATTGCAACAGGCGGCCTTTCATCTGTTTTGAAGAATGTATCGTCGAGGATTGAAATTATTGATGAGAACCTGACTTTGGATGGGCTGAAATATATAGCGAATTACGTTTGATGAAGTGACGAGAATTAGTCTTTTTGCTCCTGGAAATAAAGGTCAACTATATCAATCATCTTTTGCTTTTCTATCTCATTCAGGAAGCTAGCCATAAAAGAGTTTTTGGTGAGGCGGATGATTTGTTCCTCTGTCAGATTTAAAGCTTGGGCCACAGCCAGATAATTTTCATTCATATATCCGCCAAAGTAGGCCGGATCATCCGAATTAACAGTTGCCATCATACCTCTTTCGAGCATTTTCTCCAGTGGGTGTTGTGTCATATCGGTTACCACTTTCAGTTTAAGGTTCGAAAGTGGACAAACGGTGAGCGGCATTTTTCGCTTTACCAATTCGTCAACCAACAGGAGGTCTTCAAGCGACCGGTTTCCATGGTCGATGCGCGAAACATACAGCAAATTCAATGCTTCCCAAACATATTCGGGTGGCCCTTCCTCTCCGGCATGAGCCACTGTCAGGAAACCTTCCTGCCGGGCTTTTCCGAAAACCCGTTTAAATTTGTTGGGTGGATGCCCTTTTTCAGACGAATCCAATCCAACAGCGGTAATCCACGATTTGTATGGTATGGCTTCTTCCAAAGTCTGGAAAGCTGATTCTTCACTCAGGTGACGCAAAAAACTTAGGATCAACCGGTAGCTGATCCCAAGTTTTTCACGGCCATCTTCGAGTGCCCGATGGATACCCGAAATGACTTTATCGAATGAAACCCCTCGTGAAGTATGGGTTTGCGGATCGAAGAATACTTCGGTATGCAGCACATTTTGAGAATGTATTTTTTGCAGGTAAGCCCAGGCCAAGTCATAAAAATCCTGCTCATGAATCAATACATTTGCGCCGCTGTAATAGATGTCTAAAAATTCCTGAAGGTTATTGAAGTTGTAGGCCGATTTCAATTCATCAACCGAATTGTATTTCAGTTTAATGTTGTTTCGTGCAGCAATCTCAAACATCAGTTCAGGCTCGAACGTACCTTCGATATGCAGATGAAGTTCTGCTTTTGGTAATCCTGAAACGAAGTCATTTATTGCATCTGGATTCATCACATTCAACTATTCAGTAATTCGATCCTTATTTGTTTACTTTCTTCAACAGCAAATCTACCAAATTATTTGCAGCTTTCAGGTTCTCAAAACTTTCGGGAAGCAGGGCATGGTCGATGTATTCATTGTATAACCACGGATCGCTGACCAGCAATACGTATCCTTTTCCATAAGTGGTTTCGGCAATAAAAATAGCATCCGATTCGCCGTCTTTCAGGACTGGTTTGGCATTTTTCGACAAAACGATCGGGGCAACCTCTTTCATGTAAATTTTCTTTACTCCTGAAAACAAAGGATGATCGGTAAATTTTGTCTCCGCCGCCATGTCCCAAACCCGGTTTGTTACCGGGTTCAAAGTTATGTGCTGCATATAGAAACCGAATTCTCCGGCCAACTGGTTGAAATGGGTAAACTCGCAATTAGGTCCATCGTTTCCCATTAATAAAAGGACTCCACCTTTGCTGACCCATTTTTTCAGGAACTTGATGTCGTTGGCCTGGATGTAATTTGGATTTGGATTTTCTTTGGTGGTATCAGGATCAACAATAATGTACACGTTGACTCCTTTCATCGATTTACTGTTTGGTGCAGAGGCGATTGTGGCTAATTTAGCGCCCCGTTTCTGAAACAGATTGCCCAATTGTGAAAATCCACTGAAAGCTTCATCATCCCAGGTGTAATGATAAATCTTACCGGTTTTTTCGTTGGTTTCGTGATTGAACCAGTTGTCAAGGCCAACGGTTTTTTGTGCAAAGCTTCCGGTTGCCAGGGCACAAAGAATAAGTGAAAGTGTTAGTATTCGTTTCATGGTGTTATGAATTAGATGATTAGTTGTTGTATTCTATTTCTGAAAGGATTTGTGCAATCGATTTCATTCTTGCAAATCTACAATTATTCGGATGGATTTTTCTTCGATACTCAAATTTTTTCAGTTGCTGAAATCAACCTCATGATTTGCGACGACGTTTCAACAAGCAATTGGGCAGCATTCGCCTTCGATTCTTCCATGCCCATTGGCCGATTGGCAATGGCAAATGCAGAAGTTAGACCCTGTTTATAAAGATCTTCCAGGTCGCCTTCAACCATTCCGGCGAGTGCAATTACCGGAACCTGGTGTTTTTTACCCAATTGCGCTACTCCTGAAATGGTTTTTCCGAAGGTTGTCTGTGCGTCAATTCTCCCTTCGGCGGTAAAAACCAGCGAAGCATCCCTGATGTATTCTTCCAGAAAGGTTAATCTGCTGATCAGGTTAAATCCGAGGAGAATTTCGGCATTGCAAAAGGCCATCAATCCGGCACCAAGCCCACCGGCAGCGCCCGCTCCCGGAATATTGGAATAATCAACGCCAAATTCCTGAGAAAGAATCCGGGCAAAATGAGCCATATTCTTTTCGAGTGCTTCCAGCATTTCTGGAGTGGCGCCTTTTTGCGGTCCGTAAACGTAAGTTGCTCCTGAAGGACCTAAAAGCGGATTTTGTACGTCGCAAGCCACCGTAATTTTTACATTTTGGAGCATTGGATTGACATTGGAAAAGTCAATTCGGTGCAGTTCGCCTAATGAACCGCCTCCCCAGCCAATTGGATTATCATTTTTATCCAGAAGTCCGAATCCGAGTGCCTGTGCCATTCCGGCGCCGCCATCATTCGTTGCACTTCCGCCAATTCCAAGGATGATTTCAGAAAAACCGGCTTCCATAGCGGCTTTCAGCAGTAAGCCCGTTCCGTAGGTGGAGGTAATCATCGGATTTCGCTGTTCAGGAGCGATTCGTTCAATTCCTGAAGCAGCGGCCATTTCAATCACCGCAGTTTTGCCGTTGCCTAAAATTCCGTAGAATGACTCGATCGGGCGGTTCAGCGCATCAACCGAAGCAACCTGAATAATTTTTCCATCGGTTGCGGTAACCAAAGCATCAACGGTTCCTTCGCCTCCATCGGCAATAGGGATGCTTATAGTTTCAGCTTCAGGAATAATTCTTCGTATTCCTTCTGAGATCGCAAAAGCCACCTGTGTGGCTGATAAACATTCTTTAAACGAATCGGGGGCAATAACAATGCGCATGACTGGCTGATAATAAAACTGGTTTTCAAATGTAAAGTATTTGGGTCTGGAAACAATCAGTAATTACCTGATCTTTTTATCCGGCTAGTTCTTCCAAAGGAATCAATTGTATTAACTAACATTAACAATCGTTTAAGTGTCATTTAATGAGGTTTTTATGAAGTTATTTCTATTAATTGTTTAATTTATAATTGAAATAAATAAACAAAAAAGTAATTGAATTCCTTATAGTGTTAAAATTTAAACAAATACAAACATGAAAACAATTATCGCAATCGGATTTTTAGTAGCTTATACATTATTATCGCAAGTTACATTTGCCAGTGGAAACTTAAAAGTTAATGTTCTTCCAAAAGCCGAAGGAAGGGCTCTTTTGGAGATTTCGAACAATGCAGAGCAAAAGGTTGAAATCAGTATTTTAAATTCTGAAGGTGATCTGGTATTTTACCATGAAACCGAAACAGAGCATACGGAATATAACCGTACGCTTAATTTTTCGAAGCTGGAACACGGCATTTATAAAATGATCGTAAAAGCTGATGGCGCGTCAAACGAACAAATGCTGAATGTTGGTAGACATGGGATTGCAGTAGGTAAGATCGTTGAAAAGACCGAACCTATTTTCAGTTTTAAAAATAATCAACTTCGTGTTTCGCATCTGAACCATAATTTGGATGACATGATTTTGTATGTGTATCGTAACCGCGAGTTAATTTGGGAGAAGGGAATGGGAAATATGTTTTCTCTTACAGTTGGATACGATCTTACAAAACTTGACAAGGGAAATTACCAGGTTGTTTTTGCTTCGGGTGGCGAAACCTACGAATATGATTTGAAAAGGGATTAAAGCTTGGTTTAGGTTAATGGAAAGCCTGTGAGATACTTTTATCTCCAGGCTTTTTTATTTTGAAATAATCTGTTTTAATAACCTGGTTTTTTCCTGGATATCATTTGTAATTGCGAGAACCGAAACGGTGGCCCCTGAAATGGCGTCGATACTTTTACCAACAGTGAGCGAACGGCTGCCATCGTATCCCTGAAATTGTTTCAGCCAGCCTTTGTTCGTCACTTCCTGCCCGTGAGTAGCCTGATAGTTGTACACTTTCACCAGCTGAACCGAAAGATGGTCATCAAACACGACCAGATAGTCGAAATATTCCGAAGTTTCAATCCCTATCGATGACTGAGCAGGGTTTGAACAGCCACCTGCGCGGCAGCTGTTCACTCTTCCTACATAAATATATTTTTTCAGTTTGTTCAAATCAGCAAGGATGAAGAACTTCCCCTGTGTTGAATTTACTTCAGGAAACGAAATTTCCTTCAATTCGGGCGCATCAACTCCGCCAATTTTCTGAATTTCCTTTTTCAGGGTTCTATCTTCAAAATCGAGTCCTTTTGGAGGAAAACTAATTGAAGTAAGCCAAAAACAGGATGCTATGATGAACAGTTTGAACATTACATTTTTTTAGATTAGAACATCACACCTAAACCTGCACTGAATACTTTGGTGGAACTACTTGCCCCATCCGGTTTTACCCATTGCATATCGGTTTTCAGAACGGCGCCCTGCGCCAGTTTCAGCGTAAGTCCGGCTGTTACAACCGAGTTTTTGTACGATTTGTTTCGGGTAATATTCGATGCGACATCAGCATGAGTGTCGTAACCTTCAAGTCGCACAAAGGGGATAAGTTCGGTTTTTACTTTCTCGAAAGGACGGAAAACATTGTAGCCAGCTTCAATATAGTAGCCCGTCATCAGGCTTCCCAAATCGTTGGGTGTAGTTTTGTTTTTACCCGTAAAGGCATTGTATTGATCGGTATTCGACAATGAAACCGAGTAGATTTGTCCGCGCAGTTGAAGCCCTTCAAGGTTGTAGCGGGCATCCAGTCCAATCATCGACATCCCCACAACTGATGAGTCGGCTTTGGCCAGCGCGGCATCGTTGTCTTTGGCGATTCCGTTGTACAGCTTGCTTTGGGTATCGCCAAAATAGCCCGACAAACCAATATTCAACCCCCGGATTCCGTAGTATTCCACTTTCCCGGTAAAGTTTGGCGAACTAATGTACGATGAAGCGCCTTTTTGGCGACCACTTCGCAAACCACTTTTGCCATTCAGCTTGGCAGTTCCGTCGTAACCGTTAAATCCGTTTACTACATAAGCCTGATATTTAATTGAGGCTGGCTGAATATTTCCTGAAAGGCCAAACCCAATCTCGCGCCAGGTGGTAGGCGAAATTTTGTTGTCGATCAGCGGACGTTCAACACCGTTAAATGTGGTGGGTTCGTGATATTCGTTTACAATTCCCATTGGAATCAAAAGCAAGCCGCCACGAAAATTGATGGATTTATTGATTTTGTGCTGGAGGAAAGCCTGCTCTACATACACTTCCGACACATGCTCGAATTCGAGTTCGGTGACAAACTGCGTGCGTTCGCTGAACTGATAACCAAACAGCATAACCATCCGGTGCACATCGAGTTCGCCATTCTGACGTATTTCTGAACTCAGCGGCTGGTGATAATGTACTTCGCCGTAGCCTCCAATGGTGAGTTTACTACTCGACGATAACAACTGGTCGGCCAGATTCTGGTATGTAGGTTTTGTTGGTTCCGATGTTTGGGCTTGTGAGAACAGTGCAGTCAGCACCAATGCGGCAGAAAATAAGATTTGTTTCATATACTTTTTTCAGTGAGTTTTTATACTGCCAAAAGTAGATGCTCTGCACAAGGCGGGAAATCCCTAAAAGTGGGGATATTGGGAGTGGGAAAACGAAAGGATATAGATTATTTTATAGTGAGGCTACCAGCTGATGCCTGATAGAAAACAATGCCAACACGGTTAACATGAGCAATAAAGTCAGGATTTGAAATGTGTTTCAGGATTGAAATATCGAAAGTGTAAGGTAGAAGCAAGTCATCGATATCATTTTCTATTTTGTTGAGGATCGATTGAGTCAAATGCTCTCCAATACATGTAAGATCAATGTCTGATCCGGGCTTAAAATTCCCTTTTGCCCTGGAGCCATATAACAACACCTTCTCAAGTTCGGGATATCTGGCAAACACCTGCCTTATCTGGTCTATCGCGTTATCTTTCAGCCCATAATTCATTCTTATTCTTCCTCTTCTTTTAATAGCTTTAATTTCTGGTGTAACTGAATAAAGCTTTTGAAATAATTATTTATGATATCAGTTACTATTTCAATTGCATTTTCCTCGTTATAGGTATGCGAGGTTTGATTCCGGCTTTTTATCATTTCCATCCAAACATCTCCATTTTCAATTAATCCTAGTTTGAAAGCCGTCCGAGTAACATCTTTCGATCCATACAACGCATTATTTCCTTTGTCTTCCAGAAAATCTTTTAATGTTTTCCATGCAAGTTCGTGGGTATATTCAAAGGCTTGTATCATGCCTTGTTCTTCAAGTTTAGATAGAGGTCTTTCTTTCGAAAGTGCCACCGCATTTTCTAATTGCATGAATGCTTTTGAAAAGCTATTAAACCGTTGTATCCAACGAATATCTTGATCTTTCATCAGTAAATAATTTGTTTTTAATTGTCTGATGGAACTCATCCCGAGTACTCGGGGTTCGTTTCATGGTTCGAATTTTTATCAAAAATACAAAATCATTATTAATGATTACGCGTTTTCTTTTTTGTCATTGTAAAGAACAGTATCGAATCAACTTTCTCACAATTTATCAACAACCCTTCTTTCGGGGGTCGAAATTGGTACCTTTACTTTCCTGAAATTTTAGTTTCAGGAGAAATAACCCTTAGATATAACTTGTTGTTATGATTCCTTTTACACATTTACATGTTCACTCGCAATATTCCATTTTGGATGGCGCTGCCAGTGTCCGCGGGCTGATTGCCAAAGCCAAACGTGACGGCATGACCGCGCTGGCGCTTACCGACCATGGCAACATGTTTGGGTCCAAAGAGTTCTACGATGTGTGCAAAAAGGAAGGAATCAAGCCAATTATTGGCTGCGAAACTTATGTGGCCGAGCTGAGTCGGCACAACAAAAAAGACGCGAAGGTCGACCGTTCGGGCTATCACCTTATTTTGCTGGCCAAGAACCTGGTGGGTTACCGCAACCTGCTCAAGTTGGTGTCGTTGGCTTATACCGAGGGTTTTTATTACAAACCTCGCATCGATAAAGAGATTCTGGAGAAATACAGTGAAGGGCTTATTGTTTCGTCGGCTTGCCTGGGAGGCGAAGTTCCGCAGCACATCATGGCCGGAAACATGAAGGATGCCGATGATACCATTCAGTGGTTTAAATCTATTTTTGGTGAAGATTTTTACCTCGAATTGCAGCGCCATCCTTCAGAGTTACCCGAAATGAGGCAGAATGTTTACGAGAATCAGGTGCTGGTGAATGCCAAAATTCTGGAATTGGCCAAAAAGCATGAAGTGAAAGTAATCTGTACTAACGATAGTCATTTCATTAACCAGGAAGATGCTGATGCACACGATTTGCTGATCTGTTTGAATACCGGCAAGGATTTGGACGACCCCACCCGGATGCGCTACACCAAGCAAGAGTGGTTTAAAACCACCGCCGAAATGAACGCTTTGTTTGCCGATGTGCCCGAAGCCCTTGTTAATACGCAGGAAATCAACGATAAAATTGAAGCATATAATCTGAATTCGTCTCCGATTATGCCGGTTTTCCCGATTCCGGAAGATTTTGGGAAAGAGGAAGATTACCGAAACAAGTTTACGGAAGCGATGCTAATTGAAGAATTCACCGAAGATTGGTTTAAATCTATTGGTGGATATGATAAAGTCGTCAGGGTTAAATTTGAAGCCGATTACCTGGCACACCTTGCCTGGGATGGAGCCAGGCTCCGCTATGGAGAACCATTTTCGGACGACGTACGCGAGCGTATTGAATTTGAGTTGAGTACCATAAAAAAGATGGGTTTTCCGGGGTATTTCCTCATTGTTCAGGATTTCATTAACGAAGCCCGCCGGATGGACGTTTTGGTTGGGCCAGGCCGTGGTTCGGCTGCCGGATCGGTGGTTTCGTACTGTGTTGGGATTACCAACATCGACCCGATGCGATACGATTTGCTGTTCGAACGATTCCTGAATCCCGATCGTATTTCGATGCCCGACGTGGATATCGACTTCGATGATGACGGTCGCCAAAAAGTACTCGACTATGTAACCAATAAATATGGGGCGGACAAGGTGGCGCACATCTGTACTTTCGGTACCATGGCTACCAAATCGGCCATCAAAGATGTGGCTCGCGTGCTGAAATTGCCGCTTCAGGAAGCCGATCGTTTGACGAAGCTGGTTCCTGACGCTCCAAAGATGAACTTCAACATTGCGTTTAAAGACAGTCCGGAGCTGAAACAGGAACTGAATTCTCCCAACGAACTGATCCGTACTACCCTGAAGTTTGCGCAAACGCTCGAAGGTTCGGTCCGTCAGACCGGGATTCATGCTTGCGGGATTCTGATCAGCCGCGACCCGTTGACCGACCATATTCCGGTGATGCCCACCAAGGACGATGACAACCTACTGACCACCCAGTATGACGGGCATTTCGTAGAAGACATCGGCCTGCTGAAAATGGACTTTCTCGGGCTGAAAACCCTCTCCATTATCAAGGAGACCATTGAAAACATTAAGCTTTCGCGCGGAATAACCATAGATATGGATCATCTTCCGGAGAACGATCCGCTCACATTCGAACTTTTCAGCAACGGCGATACCACCGGAATCTTCCAGTTCGAGTCGCCCGGAATGAAAAAGCACCTTCGCAACCTGAAGCCGAACCGTTTCGAGGATTTGGTGGCCATGAACGCCCTGTACCGTCCGGGTCCAATGGAGTACATTCCTTCGTTTATCAAGCGAAAACACGGTCAGGAGAAAATTGAATACGATTCGCCGTTGATGGAACCTTACCTGAAAGATACTTACGGGATTACCGTGTACCAGGAACAGGTGATGCTTCAGTCGAGGGCGTTGGGTGGTTTTACCCGCGGCGACTCCGATTCGCTCCGGAAGGCGATGGGTAAAAAGCTGATAGCCATGATGGATAAACTGAAAGTGAAGTTTCACGACGGCTGCCTGGCTAACCCGAAGTTTATTGAAGGTTGCACCGAAGGAGGCAAAGATCCGGGTAAGCTCATCGACAAAATCTGGAAAGACTGGGAAGCATTTGCCAGTTACGCGTTCAACAAATCGCACTCGGTTTGTTATGCTGCGGTGGCTTACCAGACGGGCTATCTGAAAGCGCATTACCCAGCTGAATTTATGGCTGCCAACATGAGCCGAAACTTGAGCAACATCACTGAAATCACGAAACTGATGGAAGAATGTAAGCGCATGAATATGAATGTACTTGGCCCCGATGTAAGTGAAAGTTACGCCAAATTCACGGTAAATAAAGCCGGGAATGTGCGTTTCGGGATGGCTGCCATTAAAGGAGTGGGAGAGGGCGCCGTTCAGGACATCATCAAAGCGCGGAAAGGCGGCGAATTTAAAGATATATACGATTTTGTGGAACGGGTGAACCTTCAGTCGGTAAACAAGAAGAACCTTGAAGCGCTGGCTATGGCCGGAGCTTTTGATTCGTTCAAAAAACATACCCGAAGCCAGTATTTTGCTCCTGACGAAAACGACCAGAGTTTTATCGAAAAGCTTGCTCGTTACGGAAACAAAATGCAATACGAAAGCAATAACATGCAGCCTTCGCTTTTTGGTGAGGTCATGTCAACGCAATCGGTTCAGAAACCCGAACCGGTGATGGTTCCCGAATGGGCCGACTTGGTACTGCTCGAAAAGGAACGAAGCCTGGTAGGTGTTTACCTCACCTCGCATCCGCTGGATAAATACAAAATCGAAATAAAAACCCTGGTTACCAAAGATGTTTCGTTTAAAGACCTGAATAACAATATTGAGCCACTGAAAGGGCGCGAAATGACGTTTGTAGGGATGGTAACCGAAGCCCGTGAGTCGTTCAGTAAAAACGGTAAGCCGTTTTGCTACATGGTTTTAACCGACTATACCGATTCGTATAAAATGTTCTTTTTTGCGAAAGACTACGTCGAATTCGGCAAATATTGCAAGCCCGGTCTTTTCCTGATGGTTAGAGGCTCGGTTCAGAACCGGTTTGGAGGCGACCAACTCGAATTTAAAGTTAACAGGGTAGAGTTGATGGAAGAAATCCGCGAGAAATACTTTAAAAGTATAACCATTAAAATACCGCTGCCATCGCTTACAAATGGATTGGTGACCGAGTTGTGTGACCTGACCTTGAACAGCAAAGGGAAAACGCTGCTCAAATTTGATGTTTGGGATCCCGAAACAAAAATGATGGTTAATCTGTTTTCAAGAAATACAAGGATCGAAATTACAGATGAATTGTTAGCCTATTTTGAAACGCATGATGATCTTGCTTTTAAAATTAATTAGTCTAATTTTGTGATCATTCTAAGATTTTGTTCTAATATTCACATATAAAAATATTTAAAAATGGCTTTAGAAATTAATGATGCAAACTTTGAAGAATTGGTTCTTCAATCGGATAAGCCGGTTCTGGTTGATTTTTGGGCTGAATGGTGTGGCCCTTGTCGCATGGTTGGTCCAATCGTTAACGAGCTTGCTGACGATTACGCCGGAAGGTTAGTCGTTGGAAAAGTTGATGTTGACAGCAATCCGGGAATTGCTTCCAAATTCGGAATCAGGAATATCCCAACCATTTTGTTTTTCAAAGATGGTGCTGTGGTGGAAAAACATGTTGGCGCTGCTCCGAAAACAACACTTGCAGCAAAAGTTGACAGCATTCTTTAAGAAATATTCTCAGGAAGAAAAGGCATAGGAAACAGAGGTTCTTATGCCTTTTTTATTTTTACTTTTGACCACCGATAACAAATTCCTGTTTTTTGAACAATTTACTCGACATACAACAGTTTCAGCAATTCGATAACCTTGAGTTTATCTCGAAAGAGGTAGTCGAAGGTTTTATCACCGGTTTGCACCGAAGTCCTTTTCATGGATTTTCGGTCGAATTTGCCGAACACCGGCTTTACAACACCGGCGAATCGACCAAACACCTCGACTGGAAACTGTTTGCCCGTACCGACCGCTTGTTTGTGAAGCAATACGAGGAAGAAACCAACCTGCGCTGTCAACTGGTAATCGACACTTCGTCGTCTATGCTTTTCCCGTACGAAAAAGGTAAAGTGTCAAAAATAAACAAATTGGCATTCTCGGTTTATTCGGCAGCAGCCATTATTTATTTGCTCCGGAAACAGCGCGATGCAGTTGGTCTTTCGCTATTTTCCGACGAAATTGAATTTCATTCCGAAGCCCGTTTGTCGTCGGTTCACATCGATTTGCTGTATAATCAGCTGGGTGGATTGTTACGTCAGGAAAAAGCTCAATTGCAGAAACAGACCAACACTGTTGATGCTTTGCACATGATTGCTGAAAATATCCACAAGCGTTCGCTGGTGATTCTTTTCAGCGACTTAATCGCCCAGGAAAATACCGACGAATTGTTCGAAGCCCTGCAGCACCTGAAATACAACAAACACGAAGTATTACTTTTTCATGTGACCGATCACCGTCAGGAGAAAGAGTTCGATTTCAGGAACCAACCTTATCGGTTTGTCGATCTCGAAACCGGTGAGCATCTGCGTTTTTCGCCTCACGATCTGAAGAAAAATTACGAAAGAGCGATGTCAGACTATTTCGAAGAAATGCGTGTGCGCTGCGGACAGTACCACATCGACCTTGCTGAAGCCGACATCAACGAAGATTTTAAGCACGTGCTATACACTTATCTCCTGAAACGGAAGCGTTTGTATTAAGTCAGGTTATTCCAATTAATTCGATTTTCCGGACAGTAACTTTGGGTCGTTTAACGGAAAGGTTAAACCCATACACACATTCCAGTAATCGCTAAATTTCATGTATTTATACTTAAATCGGTTGATCAGGTAGTAATCTAAAGTGCCTAACTCGACATACGAAAACTTGTTTATGGTTTTTCTGGAACCAACCTTTATACCCACGAATGGGGCTAAATGAATGGCATTCGCGATATAATAGTCGGAAGGAAAATGTCCGGGAAATTTCATATAGGTATTATGGGTAAACGATCGTAACAGGTTAGTACCGGCATAACCATTCAAAAAAACGGTTTTCGATAAGTGGTGTTTCCGAAAATTGAAAGTGCCCTTGGCTGATACCGTATGTACTTCAACGCTATTTACCGACGATGGCAGATACCCGTAGCTGAGCCCAAAATTGTGTTTTTCATTTTTTGAGAGATACCCAACTCCAACCGATGCCAATCCGAGATTTCCGGCGTACTGAAAATTGAGATAGTCAGGAGAGAAAAGGTCTTTTATAATTTTGGGCTCTTTATTTCCGGAGCCAAAGATATTTTCGGAGGCAAAGGCAAAAAACAATAGTAGTATGGTAATTCGTGTTTTCATGGTGTGTTTTTAGTAATTCATTAGCTGAAATGTAGCAGCTTTATTGGCCAGTGTGATTTTAGTCAGATTACGCAAGGAAATATCAGGAACCATCAGGTATTTGCGATTATTCACCTCCTCGGTTTTGTAACCATGCCCATGGCCGAAAATGCTTAGGGCGACAGGTTTATTCTCAATAATTTCCCTCATTCGGTCGGCATATCCGTTATCCAGTTGCGGGTCCCAGGGATGAATGTGAAAACAGGCAATGCTGGTCATTCCTTCAGGTGCATCAAGCTTTTCCTTGAACCAATCGAAGTCAGGTTCCTGATTCCCGTTTTCCCAGACCACATTGTCGAACATAACCATCCGGTAATTCCCGACATCAAAAGAGAAATTTGTTGGGCCAAATAATTTGCTGAAAATTAATTGGCCATTCGGGTTTGACCGATTCGACAAGTAGTCGTGATTCCCAATCATTGTTACAGAAGGGATATTCAGCCGGTTGATGAGACCGAAATAGTCTTCGAACTCTTTGGATAATCCCCAGTCTGTTATGTCGCCGCAAATTACTACAAACGAAATTCCCTCCATTTCGTTAATAGCTTTAACAGCAGCCCTCAAATCAGAATAATTTGAATGTGTGTCGGAAATAGCTATAAAAACCAATGAATCGCTATTTTGCTGTTCTTCTTGTATCTTGGTGATATTTTTGGCATTCTGGTTTCTTTGCGATGTGTTTGCGTCGTAAGGACTATAATCTGTCATTTCGCCGCACGATGCAAAAGCTATACTGATGAACAGAATCAGCAAGTTATTAATAAGTCTCATTTTTTGTTTTCTGTTTTTAATTGTTTATGTCAACACTGTGACTGAATACGGATCGCTTTGTACTTTCAGAACCAGTAGCCGAAATTGGTCGAGAAAGTGGGTTAGTTATTTAATTATGAACAACCAAGTTAGTTATTTAATTATGAACAGATTGATATCATATTTAGTGACATCGAAATGGTTTCATCGCATACCTTTTGCCCGCCGCCACTCAACACCAGCGCAATTTTTGGCCGGCTTGTTTTGTCCTGTGCCTCACTGATCAATGGATGAATCAGGAGCAGACCAAGGGCCAGAACATTCAAAAATGATGTCCGAAGTAATTTTTTTAACATGGAATTTTGCTCTGGGAGATTAGTTGACTTGAAGCTTTCTTTTTACAAAATTCATCGCATTGCCAATCGTATTTAGTTCGGCATAATCGATTTCCCTGATGTTTATTTTAAAGTAACTACCGATGTAAAAAACCAGGCAGGCAAACTGAAATTCCTCAAAATCAAAATCGTTTGCAAACGAAGCTTCCATTCTGATTTGTTCCTTGGGAATCCCCATGTATTTAAATATCAGGGAAAATTTTTCTTCTATTATCTTCATGATTTCAATAATTTAAATCTTCAAATCAAATTTTTACTTTGTTAATTAATTGAATGTGAGTTTTTTGTTGAATAGGTTGGAATAAGAGGCATACCAATCGTATAACCGGTTAATTCCTTCCTGAATAGATATGTGGGGTTTATAGTGTAGTTCTTGTTCGAGCGCCGTGGTATCGGCGTAGGTTTGATAAACATCGCCGGGCTGCATTTCAACCATCCGTTTGATGGCTGTCTTGCCCGTTACATTTTCGATGGCAGCAATAAAATCGAGCAGTTGAACCGGTCTACCGGCTCCAATATTGTAGATTTTATAGGGAATTTCGCCGGCTGGTGCGCGATCGATAATTACCGATAATCCGTCAATAATATCATCGATGTAGGTGAAATCGCGCGAAAGCTTTCCGTAGTTAAAAACCTTGATTGGTTTCTGGTTAACAATCGAATCCATAAATAAAAACGGCGCCATATCGGGTCTTCCCCAAGGGCCATAAACGGTAAAGAAACGAACCCCTGTAGTTGGAATATTGTACAATTTGCTGTATGCATGCGCCATCAGTTCGTTCGACCGTTTGCTTACTGCATAGAGGCTGACCGGCGAATCAACCTTGTCCGACTCGCTGTACGGGACCTTTTTGTTCGTGCCGTAAACACTGCTCGAACTGGCGTATACCAAATGTTTAACCGGGTAAAATCGACATGCCTCCAGAATGTTCATAAACCCGATAATGTTTGAATTGATGTAAGCATAAGGGTTATCAATAGAGTGCCTTACCCCCGCCTGGGCCGCCAAATGGCAAACTACATCAAAATGTTCATTTGCAAAAAGCTTGTCGATAAATACTTTATCCTGAAGGTCGGCTTTTATGAACCGGTAATTGGGGTTCACTGAGCTTTGTACCGACTGGTGGTTCTTTATGAGTTCTTTTCTGATACCGGTCTCAGCCAGACGGGCATATTTCAATTCAACATCGTAATAATTGTTGATATTATCGATGCCGACAACCCGGTTCCCTTTTTCAGCGAATTGCTTTACCGTATGAAATCCGATAAACCCGGCGGCACCTGTTACTAAAATTTTCATGGCCTACTTTTATTATTCTATTTCTATAGAGTAGTAAATTCCTGTCTGGCAGGTTTTTTTACCTTTAATAAATACCTGGATGGAGTCATTTCGCTCAATGGCTTTATTCCAGGTGAATAGAATTGCTGGTGGTTTTATTTTGTTCGTTTTGTACAGATCGCTTATCGTCAGCTTTTTGAGTGGTTTCCCGAGGTAAACATCCAGATTATCGCCTTTGGTCATTTCGCAATAATAGTAGTTCACCCCACCTTTCTTCATCGCTGTTTCTTTTGCCTGATTGCACAACTGATTGAGACCGATCATTGAATTGTACTGCGGTACAGCTAGCGAGACAGTAAAAACGGAAAGCAACATACCAGCTCCCATGGTAATTATACCAACATTCAGATGGTGTTTATACAGGTATCTCAGTGTCAGAATTCCCGTTCCGGAAAGTATAAGGGCGGCAAAAAGCACCATATAAGAGGAACTTAATGTACTGATAATGATAAAGTATTGCACAATGAGTATTCCTGGTAAAGCAATGCACAGTAGTCCGGCCGGAATGCCCACAAGAATGTACATCCACCTTGGTGAGCCTAACTTTTTGAACCACAGCATAGACAGATAGACAAAGAATGGAAACGCCGGAAGCAGATACACCGCCAGTTTGGAGCTAAAAAGTGATAAGATCGCGAATGTTGAAATTGTTATCGACAAAAAGAAACGCTCCAAATCAGTTGATGCCATGCGGTTCTTTAACCCGACCCAAAGAATTCCAATAACCAGAAACGACCATGGAGCCAGCGAATACCAAATCGTCAGGAAATAATAATAAAAAGGTTCTTTGTGGTGAAACGAATTCACTGCACGGTTCACCGTTTGGTTGAAAAGTAGATTATTGAGGTACTGACTTCCTCCTTCAGCATTAACGCCTGCAAACCAGACCCCGCAAAGAGTTAGTAATACAACCAGCGTTTTCCAGCCCCAATATTTGCCGATGGTTTTCAGTTCTTTTTTCAGTATCAGGAAAACTACGGTTGAAACCAAAGGCACAATTATTCCCATTGGCCCTTTGGTAAATAAAGCCATAAATACGAAGATCGGAAACAGCCACGAATCGAGTGGTTTTCCTTCGCCGCTGTAAATTCTGAAAAAAGTGTAAAGTGCAAGAACGATAAACATGCACATCAGCATATCCATGCGGAGGACAATGGCTGTTCCGATAAAAAAGCCACAGGTCATAAGCATCAGTTCACCAATTAGTCGCTCTTTTTCTGAAAGGAGGCTTCCGACCCATTTGTCCATGATGTAAACCACAACCAATGCCGGAATAAATGAAAATATACTCAGGAAAAACATGCTGTGATACCCAAAAATTGATTTGCCCAACATCACTATCCAAAGGTAAAGTGGCGGTTTGTCGGCATAAATCAGTCCGTGGTTGAAGAATGTAAATATCGAGCCATTGTGCAAAGCCTCATCGGCAATACTCAGGTACCGAAGTTCATTATCGGGTGAAAAGTCGCGGAAAATGGATATTGGTAAAAATGCCAATAAATACAGGAAATATCGAATGGCTTTGTTATTCATATATTGGTTCATCGTGCGACAGTGTTTTTAGTTCTTTCCTGTAAATAACGATATTGCGGGTGTAGGCAATAAACCCGACCGATTGTCCCAGAACCAGTATCGGATCAACACGAATTACTCCATAACTGGCAATTATTCCGGAGCCAACCAAGCTAATAATCCAGAAACCAACCGGAAGTAACGATTCATTTCTCCGCATCGAATAAATCCACTGATACACAAAGCGCAGGGTAAAGATGATCTGACCGGCTGAACCCCAAATGATCAGCCATAAAGGGATTTTTGTATTGCTCAGGAAATTGGAAACGAAGTAATCTCCGTTTTTCAGTACAAATCCGATGGCACAAATTGGTGTGAGAAAAAGGATGGCCTGCACGACGACGTTGATTTTTTTCCAGACCCCATTTTCATTCAGGTTCCAGATATAGATGTAATACGAAATCAACTGGCCCAGTAATATCGAGAAGTCGTTACGAAACCATCCGTAAATACAGAAAAGATAGGACGCAATAATGCTCAGCACCCAGTAAATGGTGGGCGAAAGCACTTTTTTTGCACGCTCCGAAAGCACCCATTGCAGAAGCGTGCGCATGAAAAAGAGTACCTGCGAAATAAAACCTAACAAGTAAATCATCTATTCGATATTATTTTCTCCAACTTGGTAATTGATGTACCTTTTCTTCATCCACCGGTATGCAAAGCAGTCGATAAACGGACCCACCAACCTGTTCCGAAGGTTGTATTTCGATTTTCCGGCTACCCGTGGGAAATGCCTAACCGGAACCTGCGCCACTTTTCCGTTTTGCAACTGAATTAAGGCCGGGAAAAAGCGGTGCATCCCTGTGAATAAAGGAATACGTTTGGCATAGTCGGTTTTCATTATTTTCAGCGGACAACCAGTATCAGCTACCCCATCTTTAGTTATAAACCTCCGGAAGCCATTGGCAATTTTGGAAGATGCTCTTTTCACGAACGAATCGTCGCGATTGACACGTATGCCCATTACCAACTCGTACTCTTCTACATACGGAATTAACAAGTGAAAATCTTTCGGTGTGGTCTGTAAATCGGCATCGATATAGCCAACGTAAGTCGACCAGGTTGCATCGATTCCTGCTTTAAGTGCCGCGCTAAGTCCCGAATTCTTTGTCAGGCTGAGATGATAAAAATGTTTCTGCCGGTTACAAACCTCGATAATCCGGTCTTTACTTTGATCTGAGGAACAGTCGTTTACAAACAGGATACAGGCCGTCAAAGCCGATTGCAAAATGAATGCTGAAAGTTTTTTCTCCAGCGCATAAATGTTATCCTCTTCGTTGAATACGGGTACTATTATCGTGAATTCGTAATTCGCTGTTTTGTTTTCACGATTTCTTTCGGAATTAGGGTTTCCGATCGTTTGTTTTTCGCTAATTTGAACTTCAATCATTTTCTGGCATTTTGTTGATTTGTTTTCAGATGATCCGTTCAATGTGGTTCCGGCCCTACTAACAGAATAGCAACTGATGCTGGTGAACCTGGAACTAGAGTTGTCTCCTGAATCCAATTTCACGCTACATAAGTTACTGATATTTAGCAATTAAATGGCTATTTTTGGGCAATTATTTTTCTTTTTTGATCAATTTTCCACTGAAGTTTAACTTCCAAAATCTTGCATTTTATTGATTTTTAGTAATTTCAGATCACCACATAATTTGCCTGTTTGCATTTTTCTCTTTGTTCTGAATTCTTTAATAAAGTCCCCGCCCAAAACCAGGATTAAGTGACCCAATAAATGGGACAGGGACTTTGGCTGTTTTCCGAACGTTTATATTATTGCGATATAATTGTTGACGTTTAGTCTTAAATTATATTTTGATCGTTTCATTTTTTCTTATTCATATTTCCCAATAGCTTGTAAATATTTCGACATAGCAATCTGATAGTTGCATCTCGAATTGGTCAGGTTATCGTTCGACGACTGAAAAAGTGCCTGAGCTTCAAGTAAATCAGAAATGCTGATGTTTCCTGAACGGTAATTGTCATCAGTCACCTTCAGGTTTTCCCGGGCTTGTTCAACCGACTTTAGAGCAAGTTGCACCTGGTCGAAACTTTCTTTGACTTCGTTGTCGGCCTGATTAATCTGAAGCATAAGCAACTCTGAGGTTTCGCTCAGTTTATTCCGGATTTTTTCGATTTTCAGATTTTGCTGTTTTAGCTTGTGTGAACCTCCCCACCAATCGCTTATTGGTACGCTCAGGCTGGCAAAAGCAAACTTTTGAGTTACGCCCGAATTGGCTACATCAACATATGCGGCCATTGCTCCGAGTGCCAACTGTGGCATCAATTCGCCCTTTGTCATTTTAAACTGTAGCTCTTCAGCTTCAGTTGCCTTATTGAGCATTTGATACTCAGGACGATTGGATATAGCTTCATTAATGGCCAGAGACGTTGGGATCAAAACTCCAATTGTTGGTTCATTGGTCAGTACCAAAGTTGAATCAAATGGAATGCCGATGTGCTGGCAAAGCGCTCTTTTGGTAAGCGAAATGCCATTCACCAGTTTCAGGCGGTTCGATTGCAGTTCATTTTGTTTGAGTTGAACTTTCAGCAAATCGTTTTTCTGGATTAGCCCTGCTTTGTTGTAATTGGCTACATCACGGTTCAGCGTGTCGAGAAGTGCTTTGTAACTATTGAGCGTTTTGAGTTTTTCGTTCAGCGAAACGATTGTCCAGTATAACAGGTCGGTTCTCACCAACACATCTGTTGTGGTCATTGCTTGTTGCTTCCGGCTTACATCTTCGCCAATTGCTGCCAGTTTGTTACCATTCCTGATTTGTCCGCCAGCATATATGGGCAGAGCTGCCGAAACACTTGCCATGTTTAGGTAATCAACCGCATTAATTGCCATGGATGGAATATAGGCATACTGGGTAGCACCTTCGAGGTTTGCCAGATTGCCATCGTAAACAGGTAAATTCATTTCCGGAGTATTGGCTTTTACCAGGTAATCGGGCGCCCGCATAGCCAATGCACTCGCGCTTACCTTCGGAAAATAATTGGTGTAGGCACTTTTTCTTAACTCAACCGACGATTGTACATCGTACGCGGCTTCAATGATTTTTTTGTTGTTCCTGATGGCCAGATGTTTGCACGAATCCAAGCTTAAGGTTTGGGCTTGTATCTGATTTGTGAATAGAGAAAGGCCGATTACCATTATCGTCAAAACACTTTTGGGTCTGTCTTTGTGTCCGTGTTTATGTGGAGTTATGGGTGGCACCGACCATAAATCATCTTGAGGTTTGGGTTTATCAGTATAAGCCAGCGAATACAAGATTGGCAGAATATAAAGCGTTAATACCATTGATATCAGCAATCCGAAACAAATCACAGTTCCTACCGGTCCCCAGAGCGGCGAGCGACTAATAATCATCGAAATAACTCCTGCCGAAGCTGCCGCTGATGTCAGGAATATAGGTCTCATTCTTCGTTTCCCTGCAGCCAGAGCAGCTTCGTGGATTGGCATGCGCTGTTTTTCTTTCAGTTCACGGGCGTAATCGATCAGGATAATTCCGTTTCGAACCACCATTCCGCAGAGACTTATAATCCCGATGAAAGCTGTTGTGCTGAAAGGATAACCCATTAAAGTTAAGCCGATCGCGGTGCCGGGAAGCGATAAAATCATGGTGGACATGATGATAAACGAAAGCTTCACTTTTTTGAACTGAAACAGGATGATGAAAAAGATCAGTACGATGCTCAATCCTAAAGCATAAGTCATTGGGATAAAGGTTTCGAGTTGTCCTTCCAGATCTCCGCCATAGTTTATAGAAGTGCCTTCCGGAAGCTTCAGTTTTTCTATTTGTGGCTGAATCTCTGACAAGATTGAAGATGCAGCCCTTTCGGGTTGGTTATCAACCTGCATGGTCAAAGTTCTTGTTCCATTGCGCCGGACAATGGTCCCTTCAGTCCAGTCGGGGGTGAAATTGGCAAACGATCTTAGCGGACTTCCGGTAAAACCTATCGGAGAGGTTACATACTGATCGGCAAGCGTATTGATGTCTTTCTTACCTTTTGTTTCTTGTGACAGGCGCACCGAAACCGGGTAATCGTCTTCCCAAATCGTAGTTAATGGTAAGCCGTCAAGTCCAATCATCAGAGAGGTCGAAACCATCGATTTCGAATATCCAGATCGATTCGCCTTGTCACGATCCAGATTAACTTTCAGTATTTGTTGCTTTTGATCCCAGTCGTCGCGCACCCAACCAACAGATTTGGTTTTTTGCAGTATTTCGTTTATTTGAGCTTCCGTATTTCGGATGTCTTTTATTGAATCGGATGAAATGCGGATTTCAATTGGAGATTTGGATACCTGCATGGCAAGTATTTTAAACTTCACATGGGCATTTGCAAATCCATCTGAATATTTGGGACTATAGTCTTTTACAATTTCGCGGGTCGCCTCGTTTGATATGGTGTTGATAAGCAATTGGCCGTAATTGGGCGATGGCATATTGGGTGCGTAAACCGTGTGGAAGCGTGGCGAACTGGTTCCGATGAAACTGGTCACGTTGGTAACCCGGTTGTCTTTCATCAATACCTTTTCGAGGCTGTCAACAACCAGTGCCGTACTTTCGAGCGACGAACCTGTTGGCAAATACACTTCGCAGGCGAACTGGTTCCTTTCCATCTCGGGGAACATTTGTTGTTCGAGGTTTTTAAATAAAACCACCGCAAATATTATTGATGCAACTCCGCCAATAATCACCATTTTAGGGTGCCTGAAAGCCGCTTCGAGCGAAGTGTCGAACCATCCCTGAAGCACATCCAAAAGAGTTCTGCCCTTCTTTCCGGACTCAGGTCTTTTCAACCCTTTTTTAATGAAGACGAAATTCAGGTAAGGAACCAGGAGTACAGCCACTAGCACTGAAACAATAAGCGCGATGCTTACCACAATGGGAAGTGGTTGCATAAATTCGCCAGCAGTTCCCGGAACCATAAACCCAAGCGGGATATAAGCGGCCATAATGGCCAGAGTAGCTGTAATGATTGGGGTAAGCAATTCCTTTGCGCTTTTTATCGCGGCATGCCAGGGCGAGATTCCATGATCAATTTTTTCTACATGATTGTCGATCACCACGATGGAGTTGTCAACTATCATTCCCAAAACAAGGATTAGCGCTGCCAATGAAACGGTATGTAGTTCAACTCCAAAGAAATAGAGAAAACTCAAGGTAATCAAAACGGCAATCGGAACTGTAATCCCAGCCACAGAGGCAACACGCAACGGCAATAGCAGCATGGTTACCAGAATTACTGCAATAATGGCAATCAGGAATTCGTGCATGAAATTCGAAACCGACTCATCAACATATTTCGGCAACTCCGATATTTTAGCAACTTCTATTTCATCCGAAGTATGTTTTTTAAAGTTTTGAATGGCTTTGTCAACATCGGCTCCATACCCTACAATATTATTGCCGGTTTGCATTTCGAGCGAAAGAAGGATGGTCTTCTTCCCATTTTGCCTGATGTAATTATCCGGATCTTCATAACGCCGTTCGATGGTGGCAATGTTTTTCAGCCTGACTACGTTTCCATTTGGGTCTGAATAAACAATCTGGTCGGCTAAATCTTTTTCTGATTCGAAATTTGAAGGAAGATGGACTGCCAGGTTGTATTTACCATCTTTTAAAGTTCCGGCATAATTGACCATCCCATTGGGCATATAGGAGCCCAATAACGAAATAGATTTGATGTTATATTCGTTAAGCATTTCGGGCTTAACATTGATAAATATTTTTTCTTTCTGAAGTCCGTAGTGCTTGATTTTTGAGGTTGCTGGTATTTTGCGGCATTCTGCCTCAAGTTTCTTCAGCTCCTTTTCGAGTTCTTTATAGCTTTTTGTATCCGACGATAAAGTAATGAGCAGGGCCGAAGTATCGCCAAAATCAGAGTTTGCAATTAATGCCAGAACACCCGTTGGCAATGTCGATTTCAGTTCGCTTAAACCATGCTTTAGCTTCGACCAGAATTGGTCGGCATTTTTTACATTGTCATTCAGCTCAACAAAAATGTACATCATTCCCTCTTTTGATTGGGAATAGGTCTTTGCTTTTTTTACTTCTGAATATCCAAATATATAATTCTCCACTTCTGTGGTCAATTGTGCTTCCACTTCGGCCGAAGTTGCGCCGGGATAAACGCCTACAACAACACCCTGCCGAATAGTAAATTGTGGAAACTCGTTACGTGGCATATTCTTCAGGGCAATAATCCCTACCAGCATAAAGAGCACGGTTATAATGATAACGATATTCCGATTCCGCATGGCGGCCTCGATAAATCCGGGTTTTTTATGGCTCATTTTATAAACTGATTGTGCTGTTGTCCGACAATTTTTCTTTTCCTTCCACAACAATGGTCTGATTCTCAGTTAATCCATTAAGTACTTCTAATCCTGAAGGTTGATATTTCCCAATCTGGATAATTTGTTTCCGTGCATTTTTATTGTCGGGAGAAACAACATATACAAAAGAGTTTCCGTCAGTATCTTTTGAAACAGCGCTGTAAGGCACTACTACTACTAGCTGCTTTTCGGTTGAGGTATTCATCTTCACATCGCAAACCATCCCGGGTTTCATTTCCAGATTGGAGTTGTCAACGGTTATTTTTACTTCGTATGTTCTGGAGAATTGGTCGGCAACGACTCCCACGTTCATAATCGTTCCTTCAAAGCTTTTATTATCAAGCGCTGAAATCGTGAACGTTGCGGTCATCCCTTTTTTTATTTTTCCGATTTCATTTTCAGGTACCGAAATTTTTACCGAAACTTTCTCGATTTTAACAAGTTCGATTGGAGCAAAGCTTGAAATGGACGATTGCCCCGGTTCAATGTTCCGCTTTCCTACAATTCCGCTGGTAGGCGCATATAAATTGCACTTGTCTAAATTGTTTTTGGCAATCTGCAATTGCGACTCGGCCTGTTTCATGTTGGTTTCCATTTCAACCCACTTTACTTCCGAGAGGCTTCCTTTATCATACACTTGTTTGAGTCGGTCGTAACCATCTTTGGCTTGCTGGTAAGTGGCCAGCGACGAATTATAGATACTTTGGTTGTCGGCTTTGTTTACTACAGCCAGCAGCTGGCCTTTGCGTACGGCATCTCCTTCCTGAACCAGAACTTGTTCAACTGTTCCAGTGCTTTGAAACGTAAGCGGGATCGTTTGAGCGGCTTCCACGGTACCACTGTAACGTAAGTTCGACAAACCATTTACTGTTTGAACTGGTTGGGCTTTAACCCGGATAGAGGTATTCTCTTTCTTTATAACCTCTTGTTTCTGTTGGCAGTTGGCCATCGCAATTAGTATGGCGAATAGAATCAGATTTCTTTTCATTTCTATAGTTGCTTAATTATTTTTCGATACTGAACGACCGGTATGTTTTAGATGTGCCAAAATACATACTGAACGACCGGTATGTATTTGATTTATTTTTAATGACTTAATAATATCCACTTATGTATGATTTACTGCTTTTTCAATAGTTTGTAGAATTCGAAGTTTTGTTCTTTTAGCAAGCCAATGGCATCATCGATGGAGTTGTTTCTTACCAGATTTCCGGCAAGTCCCATATTTATTGAAAAGAAATTGGTTGCAATCAACGATGGATTGATGTCATCTCTGATTTCTCCCGATTTGATTGCATTCCCCAGTACCCTTCTGGTCTTTTCAATTTCATTATTTATAAATACCCCTTTCGATTCAGCATAGCCCTGACAATGCCGAAATGCATCCGAAATAAGAGACATATAGCTTATGGGTGTAAAAACAAGAGAAAAGCCAAACAGGTTTCTGATGATCTTTTCTGTTTGAGCTACGCTCAAATGAATGTAATCTTCAAGACTGATTGTATCAACATCAGCAATTATTTCAGGCATGTGAACATATTTATCGATAACCGATTTGAAAAGTTCCTCCTTATTTTTGAAGTGGTGATATAGAGCACCTTTCGTAAACCCAATGGCTTTACTGATGTCATTTATTGAAACGGCTTCGTAACTATGATCTAAAAACAGCTTGAAAGCTTCGTCGATGATAAACTCTTTTGTGTTATCCATATCTCTACATACTAAACGATCGGTATGCAAATGTAAATTCTATTTTTAGAAATAAAAGTATTCAGGTTATAAAAAAATTGCGGGTTACAATAAATTAATAAATGAGTTCAAAATCCGCACTTTTGCTTTGCCCAAATGAGTTTTATCTCATTTTTCTGCCGGAAATAAATCGCAGCTAATTGGGTAGTGATCAGAGTGGTTAAGGGTAGAAACCTCGAAGTTATAACTAGTAAATTTGGGACTGTACAGAATGTAATCAATCCGGAATGATGGTAATTTACCGTTGTAAGTGTTTGCTGTTCCTTTTCCTGAATCGGTAAACGAGTCTTTCAGATCGCCGCGTACGGTTCGGTATGTAAAGGAAACCGGCGTGTCGTTGAAATCGCCGCAAACAATTACCGGATAGGGGCATTGATTCAGATGTTCGCGAAGTGTAGCTGCCTGTTCAGCTCTTTTGATAATTGCATCTTTGAATTTTACACTCAATTCTTTTATTCGGGCCTTATTTTCAGGGTTATTTTCAAAATTCATCGAGTCAATCGAGTTTATTTCCTTTGGGCGGAGGCGATACGATTGCAGATGACAATTATAAACCCGTACCGTATCCGCGTTCATCAGCATATCAGTATAAATAATCATGTTTCCTGAATTATTGAACCTGATTTCACCCATATTCAGGATCGGGAAACGGGTTAACGTAAGCTGTCCCCCTTCGTGACTGGTATGTGCCAGCTGCATGTGACTGATCTGGGGAAGTTTGCTGTTCGTAACATCAAAAACTTGTCGTTTATTCAACCGAACTTCCTGAAGGCAGATAATATCGGCGTTATTTTGCCTCAGATAATCCAGTATATGATCCGCATTTTCCTTGGTCGGGAATTGGTTGGTACCCATGAAATATTTCACATTGTAACTGATAATTTTAATTCCTTTTTCCTTCGTCTGTCGTCCTGAAAATTGCAGGTAGTTGCCAATCTGATTGTATCCGGCAAGAATAACAATAAGTGAAAAAAGGATAAATATTGGCTTGATAAATATCCACAATACAATGAAAATAAGATTGATAACCAGAATGTACGGATACGCCATTCCAAACAAGGCCGCAAACCAAAGCTTTTCGGGGCTTAGAAAAACTGATACTGTAGCAAATGCAAGTGCTGATGCAGCTATCAGGTTTAAAAGCAAAAGTGTATATACCAAAAATTGTTTCAACGGGGTTGTGGTTTAGATTCCAACTTCACATTTGATCGCTTGCTCCTCCTACAAATATAGGAAATTTTGGGAGTCCGGAAACCGAGACCCGAAGAGAGGTGAAATTGAATTACCGAATATAACGGCAGCCGATCATTCGGTCTTTACCGTTGATATCCTTTTTCAGTACAATTTCTGAAAATCCCTTTTTCTGAAGCATTTCGCAACATTCAGGTCCAAAAGCTTCATTAATTTCGAAGTAGAGTTGACCTTGATTTTTTAGATGAATTCGGGAGAAATCGGCAATTCGTTCATAGAAAATCAATGGTTTTTCATCCGCAACAAATAGGGCTAATTCGGGCTCGTGATCAAGTACGTTTTTCTCCATCAGGCTCTTTTCCGTTTCACGAATGTAAGGTGGATTACTGACTATAATATCCAGCTCCGGAAATTCGACATCAGGAATTTCGTTCAGGATATCATATTCAAAAACTGAAACCTCGGAGTTGTTCAATAGCGAATTTCGCTGGGCAGTAGTGATGCAAACAGGCGAAATGTCGCAGGCCAGAACTGTCGATTGCGGAATGTTTTTCCGGAGTGATATGGCGATGCAGCCAGTGCCGGTTCCCATATCCAGAATCGTTGGTTTCGAATACTTATTTTCCTGAATAATCCATTGAACCAGTTCTTCAGTTTCGGGGCGGGGAATCAACACGCCGGGAACAGCATAAAATGGAAGGCTATAGAATTCAGTCATTCCCAGAATGTACTGAATGGGTTCATGATTTTTTAGCCGGTCAACGATTACCATAATTTCTTTCCGGTCATTCTCGTCGAGTTGTTCTTCATTGGCAAGTAAAAGCTGGGTTCGCGAATATCCTTTTAGTTTCTCGAAAATCAGGAAAATAAGGCTTTCAATTTCGCCTTTAGCGTAAATTCCTGCCAATTCTTTTCGGATGGATGCGATACCTGCCTTCATTTATTGCTATTTTTGGCAAAGTTAACTTTTTAGACGATGAGTACTCCTTCAATTTTTATGCAACGATGCCTCGAACTGGCGCTTCTCGGAATGGGCGATGTGGCTCCCAATCCGATGGTGGGTTGCGTAATTGTGCACAACGGGAAAATCATTGGCGAAGGTTACCACGAGAAATTTGGCCAGCCACATGCCGAAGTGAATGCCATTCGGTCGGTTAAAAATCAGGAGTTGCTTTTAGAGTCAACTTTGTATGTTTCGCTCGAACCTTGTGCACATTTTGGGAAAACACCTCCTTGCTCCGATTTGATAATCGAAAGCCGGATTCCGAAAGTGGTTATCGGAACCATCGATCCGTTTGCCGAGGTTGCCGGGAAAGGAATTGAACGTATGAAAAATGCCGGAATTGACGTTGAGGTAGGCCTACTCGAAAAAGAAAGCCGAAATCTGAACCGGAGATTTTTTACTTTTCATGAAAAAAAACGGCCTTACATTATCCTGAAATGGGCACAAACCCTCGATGGTTTTATTGATACCGACCGCACCGAAAAGAAACATCCGACCTGGATTACCAATGCTTTGTCGAAACGGTTGGTTCATAAACAGCGATCCGAAGAATCGGCTATTCTGATCGGAACCAATACTGCTGAATTTGACAATCCGGCACTTACTGTACGCGAATGGACAGGAAATCAGCCTGTGCGTATGGTGATAGACCGCATGGGGCGACTCGATCCGGGATTGCATATTTTTGATGGCAAGGCTCCAACCTGGGTTTTCACTGCCATTGAAAAACAAGATTCGGAAAACCTGAAATATATTACACTTGATTTTGATCAGAATATACTGCCACAAATGATGGAAGAGCTTTACCGGCGTGAAATCCTTTCGGTAATTGTTGAAGGAGGAAGCGAATTGCTGAATAGTTTCTTGGAACTGAATTTGTGGGATGAAGCCTTTATTTATACTGGGAACCAGTTCTTTGGGAAAGGAGTTTCAGCTCCACACATCTCCGGAAAAACTATTGCCTTTCGAAAACTTGACGATTGCAAGCTGCATGTGCTGAAAAGGAGAGTTTGAACAGGATTGTAATTAAAAGAATCACGTTCGGGCATTTTCCATTTGCTTTTATGTCGATTTTTGATGAAATTTAGTCTCATTAAACAATTCAGTGAAAACCGATGACCATTTTGTACGATATATGGAAAGCCATGCCAAGTCTGGTAACCATCCTTTACTTTTTAACGGTTGTATTTATTGCTTTCCTGATCATTCTTGAAAACCGGAATCCGGTTAAAACCATCAGTTGGATCCTTGTTCTTGTATTGTTACCGTTTGCCGGAATAGTGATTTACTTATTCTTCGGGCAGGAATACCGCAAGACGAAAATGTACTCGCGTAAAGGATTAAAAGACCTTGAGCGACTCCGAAACCTGACGGTAGAGCAACTCGATAATCTCCCCGACAATCACCTTAAACTTAGCGAGCAACTTTATACGAAAAAGCGGCTAATGAACCTGATGCTGTCGAATTCAAACGCCATTTTAACCAACAACAACGAAATACAGATTCTGCGAAACGGGGAGGAGACTTTTCCCGAAATTTTCAGAACAATAGAAAATGCCCGGCACCATGTGCACCTTGAGTATTACATTATTGAAAATGACCGGATTGGGAATTACCTTCGCGAATTGTTGATTCGGAAGGCAAAAGAAGGTGTTGAGGTTCGGTTGATTTTTGATGATGTGGGTAGCTGGGAACTCAAAAAGAAGTTCATCAGATCAATGTCTGACGCCGGAGTCATGGTCGATTGCTTTATGAAGGTTCGTTTCCCGATGTTGACATCAAGGGTTAATTACCGAAATCACCGCAAGATTCTGGTGGTCGATGGTGAAACCGCTTTTGTTGGAGGACTGAACTTTGCCGATCGGTATCAGGATGGAGTCCCTGGAATTGGCCCTTGGCGCGATACTCACCTCAAAGTTACCGGCGGCGGAGCAACAGCGCTTCAAATCATATTTATGGCCGATTGGTATTTTGTTTCGAAAGAAATATTGAAGGGGAACGAGTATTTCAAACCCTTTGAATCGGGAAACGGAAAATTGGTTCAGATGACTGCCAGTGGCCCTGATTCTGATTGGGAAAGTATAAGTCAGGCTTACTTTTCTGCCATCGCAACAGCTGACGATTATGTCTATATTTCAACGCCATACCTGATGCCAACCGGCGATATTGTTACAGCGCTGAAAACTTCGGCATTAGGAGGTGTCGATGTCCGGATCATTGTCCCGGGTTTATCAGATGCCATAACCCCCAAATGGGGAACCAATTCATACATAGAGGAATTGGTCGAGTCTGGGGTTAAAGTGTACTTTTATAAAGGTGGATTTACGCATAGTAAAGTCATTATTGCCGATGGAATTTTCTCTTCTGTAGGCACCGCAAACCTCGATTTCAGGAGCCTTGAGACCAATTTTGAAGTGAATGCCATGATTTATGATCCTGAAATTGCAGGGATTCTGGCTGGGCAGTTTCTGGAAGATCAGGAAAAGAGTGAACTGGTTATTTTGGAAGAATGGCAAAAACGGCCACGGATAAACAAGATCAAAGAATCGTTCGCCCGCATTCTGAGTCCGATGCTTTAGTTTTGGCTTTCAGTCTTATAGAACCGTCATTCATAATAATTATTTAGGGTATTCCTTCGGAAAAATGTCTCTTTGTTGAAACTAAAATCAATAAACTATGGACAGAAAGGATTTTTTCCGGAGCTCACTTGCGTTTGGTGCCTGTGCCGGATGTTTTTTATTACCCGCGAATAACCTGATTGCTTCCGAAGCCCTTCCGGAGGACGATGAAAAGTACAAAAATCTGCTTCAGGAGAAGGAGTTTATTCAGAATTGGCTCACTGATTTAATCGGTACCATCGAAACTGAACTTGATGAAGCTACCAAAGTGAAATTACTGGCCGGATGTGGACGTGGTTGCTTTAATCGGCACAAGTTTAAACGAGATATTGCAGAAAAAGGGAAAGGCGATTTGGATAAGCTGATTGAAGCTTATAAAAACAACTTTGAAGTATGGAAAGAAGGGAATGCCGTGCATATTCGTTACGGTGAAGTTTCGCAGGGTTGCTATTGTCCGGCAGCTAAATTCCGCCCGGCAAAACCAAACGATCTGCATTGCGAATGTACACGGGCTACACATCAAACCATTTTCGAAACGGCACTTGGACGGCCGGTTGATGTAAAAAATTCTGGAATCGGTTCGCCGGGGAAATAAAACCTGTCATTTTTTAGCTACGGTTTAATACCGATGAACAACAAAATATCGAAGGGTAGAAAAGCGATTCTACCCTTTTTTATGTTTGAAAGAATTCTTGCGAACATATTGTCTTTCACAGTTTGATAATTTAACTTGCGCACTTGAAATCAAGTTGGAGTCAGAAACAAGAGATACAGTTTTACAATTAAAAAACACATAGAAATGAAAACTATCAAACTGATTATTTTACTAATTATTGGAATTATATTTTCAAACTTGAGTTATTCGCAGGACAATTCTGCCAAGGTGTATTTTATTCGGTCAACCGGATTTCAAGGTTCTGCCACAGCTTTTACCGCCTTTATCGATCATCAACTGGTTTGTAAGCTGAATAACAAAAAATTCTCCATCCATTTGGTAGAACCCGGCGAGCATAGCTTTGCTGTTCAATTTGCTGGCAAACAGGCAAAAGCAAAGGCTGAACAAATAACAATTAATGTTGAGGCGGGGAAGAGTTATTATATACAAATGGTCTTTCAGACGGGAGTCCTTAAAAACAATCTTTATTGTCAGGAAGTGACTGAGAATTCAGCCAAGACCGTACTGGTCAATTGTATTGAGGACACAAAATGCCTTTGAGATAAACTAAATATTAGGTTGCAAAGAAAGGTGGATTTGAATATCTGCCTTTTTTTCTGCCTTTAAGTGGTCATTTCGATCTTCGAATTTTCCCCTTCAATAAAAACTTAATTCCTCTATCTTTGCTTCCTGAACCTTATTTGTAACACTATGTCCTTTTCGTCTTTCGGTTTATTTCCTGCATTAGTAAAAACGCTGGCTGTTCAGAATTACACACAGCCTTATCCTATTCAAAAAGAGGCTATACCAGCCATTCTGCAACGGAAGGATTTATTAGGCATCGCACCAACCGGCTCGGGTAAAACAGCTAGTTATGTGTTGCCAATTTTAACCAATCTGCAAGGCCAGTCGGCTGCAAAAAACAGGCATGCCCGGGTTTTGGTTTTGGTTCCAACCCGAGAATTGGCAGTGCAGGTGCGCGATGTTTTCATTCAATTTGGATCAGAACTTCCGGAGCAAATTAAAACAATTGCTGTTTTTGGAGGAGTTTCTATTAATCCGCAAATGATCGGGTTGCAAGGGGTTCAGGTGTTGGTTGCCACTCCCGGAAGATTGCTTGAATTGGTCGAATCCAATGCGGTGCATTTATCAGAAATTGATACTTTAGTGTTAGACGAAGCCGATAAAATGCTCAATCTGGGTTTTCAGGAAGAGATGACACGCATATTTGCACTGTTACCAAAAAAGCGTCAGAATCTTTTATTTTCGGCTACTTTGAGCGATAAGCTTGCGAGCATTAATCAAATTATTTTGCACGAACCGGTGGTGATTAAAATAGAACCGGAAAAAGAAGATATTGATCTGATTGAGCAGACTGGCTATTTTGTTTCACTGGAAAGAAAAGGTCCGCTGTTGCGATACATCATCAAAAAGAACGACCTTAAACAAGTGCTGGTTTTTACCTCCTCCACTTTTCAGGCCGATAATGTGGCCGATAAACTCTGCAAAAATGGAATCGATGCGGTTTCGATTCACAGTAAAAAAAGCCAGGGAGCACGCACCGAAGCTTTGCGCGAATTTAAAACCGGAGAGCTCAGAGTTTTGGTCACTACCGATTTATTGGCACGTGGTATCGACATTGAGTTCTTGCCTCACGTCATCAATTACGAATTACCCCGTTCGCCTAAAGATTACGTCCATCGCATTGGGCGCACCGGCCGTGCAGAAAATCCTGGTGAAGCCATATCGTTTGTCACTCCTGAAGATCAACATCATTTCCGGATTATTCAGAAAAAGATGGGCAAATGGGTAACCATGATCGATAGTGCAAATCTCGATTTGAAAGGTTATTGATTGGCCCCAGTTTGGTCAACAGTAAAAAACACATCATAATTTTGGTTGTCTGCATAGGTCTTTGTAAATTAGGGAGAATCAATTCTCTAATTTTCACCTCATGTTGATCAAAACCTTCGCCAGTGCAGTCCATGGTATCGATGCAACAACGATTACCATCGAAACTGAAATTTCTCAAGGTATTAAATTTTTCATGGTTGGCCTGCCCGACAGTGCTGTTAAAGAAAGCCAGCAACGCATCGAATCGGCCATGCGGCTAAACAACTTCAAATGGCCGCGAAAAAAAGTGGTGATCAACATGGCTCCGGCCGATATCCGTAAAGAAGGTTCGGCTTACGACTTGCCTTTAGCCATTGGTATTCTTGCCGCTAATGGACAGATAAAAGCAGACAAGATTTCCAATTTTCTGATGGTCGGAGAATTGTCGCTCGACGGAAATCTGCAGCCAATAAAAGGAGCTTTGCCCATTGCCATCAAAGCACGCGAAGAAGGCTTCGAAGGTTTTATTCTTCCAAAGGAAAATGCACGCGAAGCCGCTGTGGTTGATACATTGAAAGTTTATGGAGTAGAAAGCCTCAGTGAAGTGGTCGGGTTTTTCAATGACGAAACGGAACTGGAACAAACCATCGTCAACACCCGCGAAGAGTTTTTCTCGAAGGTAAACGAGTGTGATGTGGACTTCTCGGACGTGAAAGGCCAGGAAAATGTAAAGCGTGCTCTGGAAATTGCAGCTGCTGGCGGTCATAATATCTTGCTTATTGGTCCTCCAGGTGCCGGAAAGACGATGCTTGCGAAACGAATTCCTACGATACTTCCTCCGTTCACCCTGCGCGAAGCGTTGGAAACCACCAAAATTCATTCGGTGGTTGGCAAGATAGATAAAGACACCTCGTTGATGACGCAGCGTCCTTTTCGCTCACCTCATCATACAATCAGCGATGTTGCTTTGGTTGGCGGTGGCGCATTTCCGCAGCCGGGAGAGATCAGTCTGGCTCACAATGGAGTCCTTTTCCTAGATGAACTCCCGGAGTTCAAGAGGCAGGTACTCGAAGTGATGCGTCAGCCTTTGGAAGACCGGACGATTACCATATCGCGGGCTAAATTTTCGGTAGAATACCCAGCCAGTTTTATGTTGGTAACTTCGATGAATCCATGTCCCTGTGGATATTATAACCACCCGACCAAAGAATGCGTTTGTGCTCCGGGTATGGTTCCCAAATACCTCAATAAGATTTCAGGGCCACTGCTCGACCGCATCGACATTCATCTTGAAGTGGTGCCAGTTCCCTTTAAGAAACTCTCCGATCAGGCGGCGACCGAACCCAGCATTGCTATTCGTGAACGGGTAATAAGGGCACGCGAAATACAGTCGGCTCGTTTTGCAAAAAGCGAAGGTGTATTTTGTAATGCACAAATGTCGTCGAAAATGATCCGGCAATATGTCGATTTGGACGAAGCCAGCAGTAGTTTGTTAAAGAATGCCATGGAAAAACTCGGGTTGTCGGCCCGTGCTTACGACCGTATCCTGAAAGTTTCGCGAACCATTGCTGATCTGGAAGGCAATGATCGGGTTGAGAGTCATCATTTGTCGGAAGCCATTCAGTACCGAAGTTTAGATCGGGAAAATTGGGGCGGATGATAAAATTTGAGAATTTATAGTTTTAATTTGTTTATTGTTGGCAAAAGCCGACATAAATTAATTAATTTGCATTAATGTTGGATAAAGCCAACTTAATATGTGAAGATTAGGGATGGAGTTTGTTTAATTTCCAATTTAATATTATATTTGTGTATAAAAACCATCAATAACTATTAAAATATAATATAATGATGGAAAATACCAACATTAATTGGAATGAATTAAGCGATGGAGCATTGCTGGAAAAGATTGGCCAATTTGTTCAGCAAACACGTCTTCGTCAGAATAAGAGTCAGCAACAGGTGGCCGATGCTGCCGGAGTTAACCGAAGTACCTTGAGTCAGGTCGAAAATGGCCGTGGAGGAACGCTCCTTTCGCTGATTCAGATTTTGAGGGTGCTTAATCAAATGTCGTTCCTGAAAGTTTTTCAGGTTGAAGAGAAGGTTAGCCCCATGTATCTTGCGAAGCTGGAAATGAAAAAGCGCAGGCGGGCCCGAACCCCCAAAACTGATGGTTTAAAACCATATTCTTTACCTGATTGGTGATGATTGAAAATGCTTTCATAAATATTTGGAATAAACGCATTGGCGCTATTCACTGGAATTCAGAATCGGGATTTGCCGATTTTGAGTTCGATCCGGCATTTCCCCAGTATGGGTTGGATGTGTCGCCACTGAAAATGTCAATCAGAGAAGCCTCCGATAATATTTTTTCATTTCAGGAGCTTGCCGGAAGCAAAACATTTAAGGGTTTGCCTGGTTTGCTGGCCGATGTTTTGCCCGATCGTTACGGGAACGAGCTTATTAATACCTGGCTGGCCCGTGTTGGTCGCCCTTCAGGAAGTATGAACCCGGTTGAAATGCTTTGTTTCATCGGGAAGCGTGGAATGGGAGCCTTGGAGTTTGAGCCTGTAGTACCAAAATCAGCCAATCAGGCAACTATTGTTGAAATTGGAAGTTTGGTTGATGTGGCGCAGCAAATCCTGACAGGGAGACAATCGTTTCAGTCACAGCTTTCTCACGACGAACAGAAATCTCTGTCTGATATTCTGAAAATAGGAACCTCGGCTGGTGGTGCCAGGGCAAAAGCAATTGTTGCATGGAATGCTGAAACGGGCGAAGTCCGATCTGGGCAGACCGATGCTCCTGAAGGTTTTACGCAATGGCTTCTGAAGTTTGATGGGGTTGACGACAGTCAGTTTGGAGCAACCTGGGGCTATGGCAGGGTTGAGATGGCTTACCACCTGATGGCTCTTGATTGCGGTATTGAGATGACTGAATGCAGATTGATCGAGGAAAACGGCCGCGCTCATTTTATGACCCGACGGTTCGACCGCCCCTCTGGTAACGAGAAATTGCACGTCCAAACGTTTTGTGGTTTGATGCACTTCGACTTTAACGACATTTATTCGTACAGCTACGAGCAGCTGTTTCAAACTATGCGAATGCTGCGGCTGACTTACCCTGAAGCCGAACAGATGTTTCGCCGGATGGTGTTTAATGTGATCGCCCAAAATTGTGACGACCACACCAAGAATTTTGCATTTTTGATGAGTAAAAGCGGAGAATGGAAATTGGCTCACGCATACGATATTTGCCATGCCTACCGTCCAGGAAGCAGTTGGGTAAGCCAGCATGCGTTGAGTGTAAATGGCAAACGGCAGGGAATCACCCGTGATGATTTGCTGGAAGTTGGCCGCCAGATGAACGTAAAAAAGGCTCCGGCAATTATCAGTAGTGTTGCGGAAATTGTGGCTCGATGGAATGAATATGCTGAACAGGTAAATGTGGAGGCTAAGTTGAAGGATGCGATTGGGGAGACGTTGTTGGTTTTGTAGTTGCAAAAATTAACAACTTGAGGTCACAATTTGAGACCTCAAGTTGCATATCGCGAAATGCGATATCTTCTAAGCAGCATATTGGTGGTATTTAATTATCTTGATGAACTAATGGAGTGGCAAGAAAACCCGAAACCACATAAAGAAATTGGCTTTAAAAGGACTAATGGTTGATAGATTTATTTGGTTATTTGCAAACTCACCAGTATTAACTCCTCGTTGCAAACGAGGGGTAGAGTCGGGAAGTGGTGAAGTGACCTAACCTATATTGATGGAAATTTTAACCCCAATTTTTTCATATATAACATTGCTTCTGCATTGCCTTTAGCATCATTGACCGGGTTATGATCGTGAGAGGTTTTTCTGTATAATCTTTTCCATTCAGAATTTAATCCACAGTTCATTTTCATACCACAGTATAAATCACCAATTCTGCGTCCAGAAAAGCCAAAAGGATTTTTGCCAACAAACCAATGAAAATACCAGTTAATCCATTGCCAATCAAATGCGAGGTTATCACTTATAAAAATTGTCCTTCCAATAGAATTATCTGCTATCCATTTAGCAAATTCAAGCATAACTAGCTTCGGATCATCAAATTCTAAATGTTGTTCTCTGCTGAATCCACTAATTGCCAATGATTCAGGCTTCCATATTTCAGAAATCGGCTTTGTCTTTCCATAAAATATTTTACACAAAGTCGGCTCAACTATTACTGCACCAAAACAGACCATTGAATATTGATATGGTATTTCGCCATCTGATTCAACATCTACAACGATGTAACTCATAATTTGATATTTAGAATGATTGGTTTTCGGAACAAGTAAAAATAGCTAAAATCTATTGATCTAAACCACTTATTTAGCAGCAAGGAGAATGCGTCTAAAATAACATTCAAATTTTGACTAACATTTTCTGATTCAATATCGTTAGATCTGAGAGTTCAGTTATAGATTGTTAAACTAAATGTCAAAATTATGGAACTTACATTTGAACAATTACCCAAAGCTGTTGTGACAATTATCGAGTCTCTAGAAAGAATTGAAAATCTTTTGAGTAGTAAATCTGAAGTTGGATTGGTATCAGATAGATTAATGACGGTTAAAGATGCAGCTGAATATCTTAGCATAACATCATCTGCAATCTATAAACTAACTCATACGAACAAAATACCATTCAATAAAAAAGGTAAACGAGTTTATTTTTTTAAATCGGATATCTTGGAATGGGTTAAATCTGGTAAAATAAAAACCTCAGATGAAATCGCAGTCGAAGCAGAAAAGTATATTTTAACACATAGGAATAAGTTTAGATTTTAATCTTATTACTGCCCCTCGCTTGTAACGTGGGGTTATTTGTTTTGCGTTTGTAAAGCATTTTAGATGGAGATGTCATTTAAAATTCGATTATAAGGAAATCCAACTATTTTTGCAAGGTTTTTTATTGACGGGGTGACTCGAAGTCTCCCCGTCAATAGCATAAAATCAGCTTTATTATGCCACGAAACAACTATTTTCAATTTAAACAATTCCGGATAATTCAGGAACGATCGGCCATGAAAGTGGGAATAGATGGTGTGTTGTTGGGGGCGTGGGCTGATCCTTCTGGTGCTAAACGAATTCTGGACATTGGCACAGGCACCGGATTGATTGCGCTGATGTTGGCTCAGAAAAATAGTCTGGCGCAAATTGATACTATCGAAGTTGATCCGGAAGCTTTTGAGGAAGCGGTTCTGAATTGCCAGCAATCCCCATGGAATGATCGGATTAAACTGGATTTGTGCAGCTTTCAGGAGTTTGCAGAGCGTATCAATCAAAAGTACGACTTGGTTGTGAGCAATCCTCCTTTTTTTACCAATGGAATAAAAGCGCCGCTTAAAAGCCGTGCACAGGCTCGTCATTCCAATTCGCTGCCTTTGGAAGTTTTGATTTCAGGAGCGATGAATATGCTTTCTGAAAATGGAAGAATAGCTCTTGTACTGCCGATTGAAAGTCTTCCTGAGATAGGTGTGCTGGCTAATTCGAACAAGCTTTTTATTTCGAGATTGTGCCGGGTAACACCGAATCCGATCAAGCCAGCTTTTAGGATATTGATTGAATTGATCAATGTGGAATGCACAATTCAGGTTGAAAATCTGATGATTGAATTTGAAAAACACCACGACTATACCCCGGAATACAAGGAGCTGACTAAAGATTTTTACCTGAAATTCTAAGCTCTTAAAAATTAGCAGCCTTCAGCAGATTGTGTTGGCGATTATTTAGATTTGTACAACTAATATCTTCTGTATGAAGCTACAATATCTTTTTTTTGTGCAATTGCTGCTTTGCATTTTTTTCCATACAGCATCTGCTCAGCCATCACTTTTTACACCTAAAGGAATTGGAGGTGGCGGTGCGTTGTTTTTCCCGAAAATAAATCCGGCAAACGACAATGAGTTTTACGTGAGTTGCGACATGAGCGAACTGTTTCATAGTATCGACTTCGGGAAATCGTATGCACAGGTTCATTTCTCCAAACTTCAGGTATTCAATACTTCAACCTACGAATTTACCAACAACAATAACATCGCCTATTGCAATTTCAACGATGGAAACTCTGGTTACCCAGTAAAAACTACCGACGGTGGAAACACCTGGAAAACCTTGTCGGCCTATTCGGTTTCCAATTATGGCAATGTTTTTCGTATCGTTGCTAATTACAACAATCCTGATCAATTGATTGTTGGCGCTTATGGCGCTATTTTGTTTTCGAATGATGGTGGTACCAGCTTTAAATTGGTGAAACAGGCAGCCAACAATGGAGCTGGTCTAATTTTAGGCGGAGTCTTTTGGGATGGAAGCAACATTTATATTGGCACGAATGACGGCCTGATCAAATCATCAGATTCCGGAGCAATATTTACCGTTCAGAATACCTCCGGAATTCCTTCAGGACAAGTGATCTGGAGTTTTGCTGGTGCAAAAAGCGGCTCAACATCCCGGTTTGCGTGCATTACTTCAAATTTATCGGGTACTTATAATCTGGTAATGCCTTGGGAATATTACAACTTCGCCAAAGGGGTTTATACCATGGACAATGATAATGGAACCTGGGTTTCAAGTTCGACCGGGCTCAATTTTGCCAACGATTTTGTGATGTATGTGGGCATGGCTGAAAATGATGTGAATACCATTTATCTGGGTGGTCACGACAATGCGTTGAGTGGGCCGCTGGTCTATAAATCGGTTGATGCGGGTAAAATCTGGACTAAGGTTTTTAACACCACCAACAATTCGAATATTATAACTGGCTGGGAAGGCGCCGGTGGCGATAAAGTCTGGAGTTGGAGCGAAACTTGTTTTGGGGTGAGTGTCGCTCCCAACAATTCAAAGAAAGTGCTGTTCGGGACTTTTGGGCATGTGGAAGCTACTGCCGATGGAGGCGCCAGCTGGACACAGGCCTATGTGAACAGCGCTGATCAGCATCCGGCATCGGCTGTTACACCAACAAAACAATCGTACACCAGCATCGGTCTCGAAAATACCACTTGCTGGCAGGTGCAATGGATCGATGCAACTAAAATGATGGCTTGTTTCAGCGATATTGGTGCGATAAAAAGTGTTGATGGTGGCAATAAATGGAGTTTCAATTACAGTGGATTTTCGGTAAATTCCTTCTATCGGCTGGTCAAAACGGCTAATGGAAATCTTTATGGTGCCTGTTCAAACATTCACGACATGTATCAAAGCACCCGTTTGGCCGATGCGCAACTGGATGCTGCTGATAGTAATGGAAAAATTGTTTTTTCAACTGATAATGGTACCAACTGGACTACGCTGCACAGTTTTGGTCATCCGGTGTTTTGGCTGGCGAACGACCCGAATAATGCGGAACGGATGTACGCTTCAGTCATTCATTTTGGCGGAACCCAAGGTTCACAATCGGGTGGAATTTATGTCACCAATAATTTATCTGCCGGAGCTGCTTCAACCTGGACTAAACTGCCAAATCCGCCAAGAACAGAAGGTCATCCGGCCTGCATTCAGGTTTTAAACGACGGCAAGATGGTTTGCACTTTTTCGGGAAGGAGAACAACTGCTGGTTTTACGGCAAGTTCCGGTGTTTTTCTTTTTGATCCTTCTGCAAGCGTATGGACAGATTTAAGTCACGCCGGAATGAAATACTGGACAAAAGATTTGATTGTCGATCCATCGGATGCCTCACAAAATACTTGGTATGTTTGTGTTTTCAGCGGATGGGGAGGTGCGCCAAATGGATTGGGCGGTTTGTATAAAACGATTGACAGGGGAAAAAACTGGACGAAACTCACCGGATCTCAATTCGATCGGGTGTCTTCAATAACATTTAATCCGCAGGTTGCCAATCAGGCATTTCTGACTACCGAAACCCAGGGACTTTGGATGAGCAGCACCATGAATGCAATGACTCCGAACTGGACTTTAGTCGACAGTTATCCGTTTCGCCAGCCCGAACGGGTATTTTTCAATCCATACAACCAAAAAGAAATGTGGGTTACCAGCTTTGGAAATGGGATGAAAGTTGGTTTAATGAATGCTACCGGCCTGAACGAAGTAAAATTTGGGAAAACAGATATTTCTGTATATCCCAATCCCTTTGGTGAAATTATCCACTTCACCTACAGTGACTTGAATCGTCAGATAGTTCAGGTAAATGTTTATGATCTGAATGGTCGGTTGATGATTTCAGAACCGAATGAGGATAATTCAATCCACACTTCTTCACTTGCTTCAGGAATATATGTTTTGGAATTCGTTTTGAGCGATCAGTCCAAAGAATATAAAAAGGTGTTGAAGTAGTTTTTAACTAGACCAAAAACATAAACGGATGATAGGTTTTTTCCATGCGAAGTGCAAACTTGTCGATAATTTCAGGATCTAAGTTGGAAGCCCGCTCGCGTACCAGCGCTACTTTCTTTACCAGAATACGTTTCGCGAAACTCATTTCATCCAGGTTTACTTTTCCACTAAAAATTGCTTCCGTTTTTGCTATTTGATGCAATTCTTCAGGAAAAGCATTGTTGATTTCTTCGTGAGCTACTTCGGGTTCGCGCGAGCAGCAAATGAATAACCCGATTTCTTTTGTCCGGAGCAAATGCATGTGAGTCAGGCAGAAATAGTTAATTCGCTGCTGAATCTTTCCGCTTTGAATCGATCCACCAATGATGATCCGGTCAAATTCGTCCAGCGATGGAGAGTGGTGATGTTTCAGGTCGATCGTTTGAACTTCTCCTGATAGTTTTTGCGATAGTTCTTTTACCGCTTTTTCGGTACAACTATTTGATGAGGTGTAAATAATGATTGTTTTCATGCTTCTGTTTTTTTGCTTTCCTATCAAAGTTAAGGAAACCGGATCAACCAATCATTCGGATTTGTCATGATTTTTCAGATTTTCACCTGTTTTTTGTTAATTAATCAAACAAAACCGGACAGTATGGGTTTCTTTACTAAAGTGTTAAAATAAAAGACATTTATATCCGAAATAGAAATTAATGATTAATTTTGCAGCCAAAATTGAATGCCATGATGAATTTGATTAGACACGAGATAAAGATCGACGAAAGTTTTTACAAAGTTGAAGAAATCAGACAATTGACCAGCGAAACCTTTTCGTTGAAACTACCCAAAGCCCGTTTTGCATTTAAAGCGGGACAACACATTTCGCTCGGAATTCACGGCGATTACCAAAGTCGCGAATACTCGATTTATAGCGGTGCCGACGATGAAAATCTTGAAGTGTTAGTGAAAGAAGTTGAGAATGGTTATTTCACTCCGAAACTACGGAAACTGAAAGCTGGTGATCTGGTCGAAATTCACGGACCATTCGGAAAATTTGGGATGGACCCGAAAGATGCCGAAACCGGAAAGTTCGTGTTTATTGCTAGTGGAACCGGTATTGCGCCATTCCGCAGCATGGTTCGCACTTATCCTGAAATTGATTATACATTGATTCACGGCGTGCGGCAATCAACTGAAGCTTACGACAGGCATGAATATGCCGCCGATCGGTACATTCTTTGTTCGAGCCGCGATAAAAAAGGAACTTACCACGGGCGACTGACCGGTTATCTGAAAGGATGCACTTTTTCTCCTGAAACGCATTTTTACCTCTGCGGAAACAGCGATATGATTTTTGATGCCCTCGAAATCCTGAAAGACAAAGGGTTCGAACGCGATCAAATTCACTGCGAAGTATATTTTTAGTCGAAGAAATAACCAATTAGACACATAGAACACACAGGATTTTATTGAACTCCGGTTCAATATCAACTTTCAATTGGGTTTTTGGAAATTTTCTATTGTGACCTATGTGACTATGTGGTTCTATAAAATTAATAAATGAAATATCACCTGATTACATTGGGTTGCCAAATGAACCTTTCCGACAGCGAACGGGTAAGTTCTGTGCTCGAAAGTATGGGCTATGAGCGGACGGAAAACGAGGAAGAAGCCAGTCTGCTCGGAATGTTGGCCTGTTCGGTGCGGCAAAAACCCATCGACAAAGTTTACAACAAAATTGCGCAATGGAACAAATGGAAAAATAAACGCAACGTGGTCACCTTTGTCTCCGGATGTATTTTACCTGCCGATAAAGAGAAATTTCTGAAATCGTTCGACCTGATTTTTCAGATGAGCGAATTGGCGCAATTACCCGAAATGATTCGCGAATATGGAGTGGTGACGCCAGCTGGGCTGAGAAATCCGCAACCGGTGATGCCCAAAAACGAGCATATTGCCGAAATGTGGCACATCAAACCCAAATACCAGTCAACTTACGAAGCTTTTGTACCAATTCAGAATGGCTGCGATAAGTTCTGTACGTTCTGCGCTGTTCCTTATACACGTGGCCGCGAAGTTTCGCGCCCTTCCGTAGAAATTATAGATGAGGTTCGCCACTTAGTCAATCAAGGCTACAAATCGATCACCCTTTTGGGCCAGAATGTGAATTCATACGGACTCGATAAAAACGGAGAAGAAATCAATTTTGCAGAACTGCTGCGGCAGATTGGCGAATACGGAAAAGCTTCTGGCGAAGAATTTTGGGTGTATTTTACTTCGCCGCATCCACAGGACATGAATCGCGAAGTAATCGAGGTAATTGCAGCTTACGATTGTTTAGCCAAGCAAATTCATTTGCCCATGCAAAGCGGTGACGAGCATGTGTTGATTAAAATGAACCGCCGCCATTCGATGGACAAGTACCGCCGGATTGTGGCCGATATTCGCGAACTGATTCCGCAGGCGACTTTATTTACCGACATCATTGTCGGTTTTTCGAGCGAAGGAGAAGCCGAATTTCAGAATACAGTTGTTGCGATGAATGAATTTCAGTTCAATATGGCATACATTGCGATGTATTCGCCAAGACCAGGAGCTGCGAGTTACCGTTGGGAAAACGAAGTTTCTTCTGACGATAAAAAAGACCGCCTCCACCGACTTTCAGAAGTATTGAAAGACCATTCCAGAACTTACAACGAAACACTGGTTGGGAAAACGATTCGGGTTCTAATCAATGGAACCGACCGTAAAACAGGTTTTTCAACAGGACTGACTGAAGGAAAACTCATTGTTCGGCTCGATCGTCAGGATAAATCACTAATGGGGCAAATTGTTGATGTTAAAATCACTTCCGCAGCCGATTTTTCGATGAGTGGAGAACTTCAGGAAGTGTTCAGTCTCAGTAATTAGTAAATCATTACGACAATATCCTTTGCCGTCACATTTATGTGACGGACATGAAATAACAAGAAAACAAGGCGCTTCCACCAATCAAATTTGAAATGCTGTATGCGCAGCAATGTAAATCCTGAAAATAAAACAGTGAATCCAAACAATACAAAGAAAATCGCTTTTAAAACCCTTGGCTGTCGCCTCAATCAATACGAAACCGATGCTTTGGTCACCGATTTCGACAAGGCCGGTTACCAACTTGTCGGGGTTGACGAATCACCTGATGTGGTGGTAGTTAATACCTGCACAGTGACCAATCAAAGCGATCAAAAATCGCGGACAACTATTAGTCAGGCTGTACGCGCCAACAACAATGCAGTTGTGGTGGTGACCGGCTGCATGGCGAACAATTTCAAGGAAAAACTCGAATCTCAGGATAACATTACTTTCGTGGTGGAGAACAATCGCAAAAGTTCCATCCTTTCGCTGGTTGATGCTCATTTCTCCGGAGAAATCCTTCATCCGAACCAATTACCGCAAGATGTTTTCCGATACGAGCCGGTTCAGAAAAGCCTGCATACTCGCAGTGCTGTGAAAATTCAGGATGGATGCGACAATTTCTGCACCTTTTGCATCATTCCAATGGTGCGCGGTCGTGCCGTTTCGCGCCCGGTAGCTGATGTTCTGGAAAGTGTGCGCAAAACCATCGAAAATGGATTCAAGGAAATTGTGATTACCGGTGTCAACATTGGCCGGTACGAAGACGGCGAAGCTCGTTTCGAAGATTTACTGGCTCAGGTTTTGGATGTTCCCGGTGATTTTCGGGTGCGTATTTCGTCGCTCGAACCCGATGGTTTTGGCGACCGGTTTGTTGATTTGTTCAAGCATCCGAAGCTAATGCCGCATCTGCATTTGTGCCTGCAAAGCGGTTCTGACAAAACGCTGCTCAGGATGCGCCGCATGTACGATTTGCAACAGTTCCGAAAAACTGTGAAACAGTTCCGGTCGGTTTATCCAGATTTTAATTTTACAACCGATATCATTGTTGGCTTTCCGGGCGAAACGGACGAAGAATTTCAGGAAACACTAGATGCCGTGAGAGAATTTAATTTCAGCCACGTGCATACTTTCAAATATTCTGTTCGCAGAGGTACCCGAGCCGAACGATTGGAGAATCATATTCCGGAGAAAATTAAAACCGAACGATCAGCACAAATCAGGAATCTTTCCGAAGAAAATAAAAAACAATATTTGAATTCATTCATTGGCAAAACGCAGCAGGTTTTAGTTGAGAAAATTACTCAGGGCATTGCCAACGGGTATGGACAACATTACGTTCCCGTTCGATTTAAAGCGGCCGGAATACAAAAAAATACGGTTCACAGCATTCAATTGACCGAAATTAGAGGAGTGGGAGAAAATATCTACTTGTTTGGTGAACTAAACGATTAGTTTTTTTGTCTATGGATTTAAACAATTCTGTTTAATCAAATGACCACAAAAATTAAACAAAGCGATGTGCGAACTTCTTCTCCCGAATTTCAGGAGAATTTCAGGAATTATTCGGAAATACTGAAAAGCTTTCGTGAAAAGCTGGCTTTTGTCAGTTCTCATGGAGGCGAATCTGCGATTGAAAAACATTGCTCCAGAGGAAAACTGCTGGCTCGCGAACGAATCAATTTGCTGGTCGATCAAAATACTCCATTCCTTGAGCTTTCATCGTTTGCCGCATACAATCAATACGAAAATGCTTTTCCTTCCGCCGGAATTGTTACCGGAATTGGTGTCGTCAAAGGGCGTGAGTGCCTGATTATTGCCAACGATGCTACCGTAAAAGGCGGAACTTATATCCGCGAAACCATCAAAAAGCACGTTCGGGCACAGGAAATTGCCCGCCAAAATAAACTCATTTGTATTTACCTGGTCGATTCGGGCGGAATTTATCTCCCGGAACAGGCTCATGTTTTTCCTGACCGGTTCGATTTTGGCCGTGTATTTTACAATCAGGCACGCATGTCGGCTGAAGGAATTCCTCAGATTTCGGTGGTAATGGGTTCGTGTACTGCTGGCGGTGCTTACGTTCCGGCTATGAGCGACGAAACCATCATGGTGCGCAATCAGGGAACCATTTTTATTGGCGGGCCGCCTTTGGTATTGGCTGCCACTGGCGAAGAAGTAACTCCGGAAGAGCTGGGTGGTGCCGAAGTGCATACCTCAATATCTGGCGTGGCTGATCACATTGCGGAGGATGATGTGGACGCACTGCGTATTTGCCGCGATATTGTGGCAGGATTACCTGTTCAGGAGAAACAAAAACTGGATATTCAGTCGGTAAAAGAACCACTTCATTCCTCGGAAGAATTATACGGTTTGCTGTCTGCCGATCTGAAAAAGCCAATTAATGGCCATGCGATTATTGATCGTTTGGTGGATGGAAGCGAATTTCAGGAATTTAAAGCGAACTACGGAAAAACATTGGTTACTGGTTTTGCCCGAATCTGGGGGTTCCCAGTCGGGATTATAGCTAACAACAGCTTCCTGACTTCAGAAAGTTCGTTGAAAGGCGCTCATTTTATTCAGTTGTGCGTGCAGCGTAAAATTCCGTTGCTCTTTTTGCAGAATATCACCGGCTTTGTAGTCGGTAAAAAATACGAACATGGTGGCATTGCACGCGATGGCGCCAAGCTCATCAATGCTGTGGCCAATGCTGCTGTTCCGAAATTTACAGTCGTGATTGGTGGCTCGTTTGGTGCCGGGAATTATGCCATGGCAGGCCGGGCTTTCGATCCGCATTTTCTGTTTATGTGGCCACATTCGCGCATTTCTGTGATGGGTGGCGAGCAGGCTTCAGGAGTCCTGAAAAGCATCGGCAGTAACGGATCAGGAGACAAATTACTTGAACAGTTTAACGAAGAAAGTTCGGCTTATTATAGCTCATCGCGTTTGTGGGACGATGGAATTATTGATCCTGCTGATACCCGAAAAGTTTTGGCCATGGCTATATCAGTTTCGCTCAATCGTCCGTTTGGTGAACCGGGATATGGAGTGTTTAGAATGTAGAGTCATCCTGAACGTTCGACTGAGCTCACGTCGAAGGCTTGTTTCAGGATCTTGACGAATCTGTAACAGATCCCGAAATAAATTCGGGATGACCTTAAATAGAAATAATACGAATAAATAAAAACGTGAAAAACGAATATCGATATATTGAGGTACTAATTGAGGGAAATGTTGTACACATTAACCTGAATCGCCCTGAACGGCACAATGCTTTAATTTTGGAGTTGATTGCCGAACTGGATCAGGCATTGGAAGAGGTTTCAGAAATGGATGAAATCCTTTTTGTGGTTCTATCCGGAAATGGCCGCTCTTTTTGTGCGGGAGCCGATCTGAACTGGTTTTACAATTCAGAGAAACTCACAAAGGAGCAAAGCATCGCGCAGTACAAACACCTCGCCGATTTGTTGCTCCGACTGTTCCAATTACCTCAAATTACCATTGCGGCTGTTCGGGGCAATGTTTTTGGCGGAGGAATAGGTTTAATGGCGGCATGCGACTTTGTTTTGGCCGAAGCGAATACCCGTTTCATGTTTAGCGAAGTGAGATTGGGACTTTTACCAGCCACCATTTTGCCTTTTGTTGCGAATCGTTTATCTGTTCAAAATCTCCGGAAATGGATTTTAACCGGAAATCTTTTTGTGGTTAACGAAGCACACCGCATAGGACTGGTCGATGAAATCTATAACGACGGACATCTTGAAAATGAGCTGTCAGTGTTAATGGCTTCGTTCGAATCGGCATCACCTTTCGCCATGAAAAGAGCAAAACAGTTGATCAATGAGGTGGTGTCTGGAAGTATTGAAGTTACCAATACCACAGATACTTCAACAATTTTAGCTGAAGCGCTTTTAGCTCCGGATGGTCAGGAAGGTATTCATGCTTTTTTAGAGAAACGGAAACCGGAATGGAAAAAGTAGACAATAACAGTAATCCGTTTTCAGGATGAAACAATTCGAAAAAATACTCATAGCCAATCGGGGTGAAATTGCCGTTCGAATTATTCGTGCGGCGCAAAAGAATGGCATTCGTGCGGTTGCAATTTATGCGACCGATGATGCGGATTCGATTCACGTGTCGCTGGCTGATGAGGCTGTTTTGCTTTCCGGGAAAACACTTTCTGAAACTTACCTGAATCAGGATAAAATAATTCAAATTGCCTTGCATTCCGGAGCAGAAGCTATTCATCCGGGCTATGGCTTTTTATCTGAAAATGCCGGATTTGCCCAGAAAGTGGCTGATGCGGGATTGGTTTTTATCGGTCCTTCTCCTAAAAATATCAGGCTGATGGGCGAAAAAAACAGTGCTTTGGATTTTGTTGAATCGCTAGGCATTCCAATATTAAAATCCTTCAGGGGAACAACGGCCGAAATTCGTAAACATGCCACTGAAATGAATTTTCCGGTGATGGTAAAAGCTTCAGGAGGTGGAGGTGGAAAAGGAATGGTGATTTGCCAATCGACTGAAGAATTGCTTCCGGCACTTCAAAAAGCTGAGCGTCAGGCGTTGGATTATTTCGGGAATGGAGAATTGTTTGTTGAAAAATATTTGCCACGGGCGCGGCACATCGAAGTTCAGTTGGTGGCTGATAATTATGGAAATGTACTTCACTTTTTTGAGCGTGAGTGCTCCGTTCAGCGACGCTTTCAGAAAATTATTGAAGAAGCGCCATCACCTTCGGTTGATGGAAAATTGCGAGAAAAACTGACTTCAGCAGCAGTAAAAATTGCCCAATCGATGAATTACCGCAATGCCGGAACCATCGAGTTTCTACTCGACGAAAGCGGAAAGTTTTACTTTTTGGAAATGAATACCCGCATCCAGGTGGAGCATCCGGTGACCGAAATGATTACCAATACCGATTTGGTTTCGATGCAATTACAGGTTGCCGCCGGAAATGAACTGTCACTAAAACAAAGCGATATTCAAATTGCTGGCCATGCTATTGAGGTTCGGCTTTGTGCTGAAGATGCACAGAATAATTTTAAGCCTTCAGTCGGCAAACTGGCTCTTTGGCAAATTCCGGAGACTGAGTATTTTCGCATTGAAACATTTGTAAAAGAAGGGAGTCTCATATCTCCAAATTACGATTCGCTGATAGCGAAAATGGTTGTCTGGGGCGAAACCCGCCCAATAGCGCTTGGTCAGTTGCAGCAGATTTTGTTGCAGACCGGCATTTCCGGAGTTCATACCAACCTTTCATTTTTATCCGGATTGGTTGAAAGTTTTGCTGTTCGTGAAAACAAAATATATACCCGATATGTGGATGAAAATCTGGATTTGATCAATACCCAAATTCAGGAGAAAAAACAGCAATTGAATAAGCACAAGTTGATAATCGCCTACCTTATTTTTCATCTTCAGCAGCAAAATAACTGCGGAAATTCGGTCTGGAATAAGATCGGTTTCTGGCGAATGATGCCTGTAGTTGAGGCTTTTGTCGATGGCGAAAAGCTGGAATGCAGCATCCATTTTAATTCGGATCGTCAGTTTTTCAGGATTAATCAGGATGATTATGAAACGAAGGTGGTTCGGCTCAGTGAAAATTTACTTGTAATGAATTTGAATCAGCAAATTGAATCTTTTTATTGTAAGGAAGAGGAGATGCAAACACAAATTATTTCTGGTGGATTTTCTTTTGCATTACGCAGTAATTTGTTGAGGAATCAGGTTCTGCCGATGCGTAAAAATGGAAATGAACAAAAGATTTTTGAGAACCTTATTTGCGCCGATTTGTTTGGGAAGGTATTGAAATTAAACAGATGCGAAGGTGATGTGGTTCTAGCCGGACAAGTTTTGCTGACTTTGGAATCGATGAAAACCGAAATCCATGTGCTTTGTCCGGTTGATGCACGAGTGAAAAAGATTTGTGTGAAGGAAGGGAATGCTGTTGTTGAAAAGCAATTGCTGGCGGAGTTGGAGGAAATTAGTTAGCAGTCGCAGTAATCAGTTCTCAGTAAAAGTGTGGCTTGGAATTAGTCTCTGGCTGATGGCAAACCAAACTTGGAACTTTAAACTTGGAATTTGGAACTTAATATATGAACGCATTATTACAAGAAAAACATCATCAGATCAGGGCGAAAGTCAGGCAGTTTGCCGAAACGGTTGTTAAACCCGTGATCGACGATTACGACGAGGAGGAGATTTTTCCGATAGAATTGGTCCGCGAAATGGGCAAAATTGGCGTTTTGGGAATGACTGCACCTGCGGAATTTGGCGGATTGGGCAGTGATTACCTTTCGTATGTCATTGCCATCGAAGAAATGGCTCGTGTCGATAGTTCGATGGCCGCAACCCTAGCTGCACATAATTCGTTGGGCGTTGGGCCTATTGTTGAATTCGGTACGCAGAAGCAAAAGGAAACCTTTCTTCCTGCATTTTGTACTGGTGAAAAACTCTGGGCTTTCGGCTTAACCGAAGAAAATGCCGGATCGGATGCTCAGGGCGTTGAAACTACTGCCCAAATTGTTGGTAATGAGTTTCTGGTGAACGGTTCGAAAAAGTACATCACCAATGGCACTTCCGATATTTCAGCAGGAATGACCACCTTGGCGCTTACCGGAGAAAAAGATGGCCGCAAAGAATTTACCGCTATCTTGATTGAAAAAGAGCGCGAAGGTTTTACCCGCGAAACGATGAAAAGTAAGTTGGTTTGGCGTGCTGCTGATAACGGAATGCTGTATTTTAACGATTGTCGCGTTCCGCTTGAAAATCAACTGGGCGAACGTGGTTATGGTTTTAAGATCATGCTGAAAACGTTGGATTCCGGACGATTATCTATTGCTGCGATCGGTTTGGGATTGGCACAGGGAGCGTACGAAATGGCCAAAGCCTATGCCAAACAGCGTAAACAATTCGGAAAATCATTGAGCGAATTTCAGGTAATTGCATTTAAACTCGCCGATATGGCTTTAAAAATAGAAAATGCCCGAAATACCTTATACAATGCGTGTTGGCTGAAAGACAACGGACATTCGTTTGCACAGCAGGCGGCGATGGCAAAATTGTATTGTGCCGAAATTGCCCGCGAGGTGGCCGACGAAGCCGTTCAGATTTTGGGTGGAGCCGGACTGTTCAAAAACCGCGAGTGGCCAATTGAGCGATTCTATCGCGATCAGCGCCTGCTGCAAATTGGCGAAGGAACTTCTGAAATTCTCCGGATGGTGATTTCCAGAAATATTTTGAAAGAGTAAAAAGTTCGGAGTGAACTAGAGTTTGGAGTGCCTATAGTGCTATAATGCTAACCGGAAATTCCGTAATTTGCAAAAAGTTTTGGCATTCATAATTTATCATTCATAATTCATCATTTTTAATGGCTTCCGATCGTAAACTCGAACACATACAGCTCGCACTTGATTCACAGACCAAATTGGCAGAACAGGATCTTCGTTTCAATTACGAACCTCTGCTGTCGGCTCATCCTGAAAATACGGATTTGAGTATCCAATTTCTGGGAAAAACCATGCATACGCCAGTCTGGGTTTCGAGTATGACTGGCGGAACTGGCGTGGCCCGTGCCATAAACGGGAACATTGCCCGTGCCTGCCGCGAGTTCGGCATGGGGATGGGATTGGGATCGTGCCGCAAAATCCTTTTCGAGAAAACGCATTGGGCCGACTTTGATTTTCGCGATGAAATTGGTGATCAGCCATTTTGGGCGAATTTGGGTGTCGCTCAGGTCGAAGAATTACTCGCATCAAAGAATATTCAGGCCATCATTGATTTGGTTGGTGAATTACGTACCGATGGTTTGATTGTTCATGTGAATCCGTTGCAGGAATGGTTTCAACCCGAAGGAAATCGCCTAAAACAATCGCCCTTACAAACCATCCGGCAATTGTTGGATCAGGTTTCGCTGAAGGTAATCGTGAAAGAAGTGGGGCAGGGGTTTGGTCCTGAAAGCTTGCGCCAATTGCTAGCTCTTCCGCTTGCAGCCATTGAGTTTGGCGCTTATGGAGGTACCAATTTCTCGAAACTGGAAATGCTGCGTGGTGATCAACAGAAGCTCGAAGCCAGTTTGCCGTTTGCATTTGTGGGTCAGTCGGCCAACCAAATGGTCGATTCGGTCAATCAAATCCTGAAAGAAAATCCAAGTCCGGTCTGTCGGCAACTGATTATTTCAGGAGGAATTCAAAATGCACTGGATGGTTATTACCTGACTTCCAAAAGCCAGCTTCCGGCGGTATTTGGAATGGCATCTGCTGTTTTGAAACATGCATCAGAAAGCTACGAGTCGCTCGAAAACTTTCTTAAAAATCAGATTCAGGCGTTAAGTCTGGCAAAAGCTTATCTGAAAATTAATCCCGATTATCATGGATGATTCCATCATACAAGGATTCTCGAAATACACCAAACAGCAGCGAATCGATGCCCTAATTAAGAAATACGGCTTTGATCCGAATTTAGCACAATGGTTAAGTTCCTTTGAAGCTTCTGATGAAAACACGCAAGCTATCATTGACGATCTGAGCGAAAACCCAATTTCCAATTTTCATCTTCCTTTTTCCATAGCGCCCAATTTTGTGGTGAACGGCAAAAATCTGTTTTTTCCGTTGATTTCCGAAGAAAGTTCGGTGGTGGCTGCGTTGAGCAATGCTGCCGGTTTTTGGGCGAAGCGGGGCGGTTTTCATGCCGAAGTTTTGGGTACTGAAAAAAAAGGACAGTTACATTTTATATGGAATGGAAATCCGGAGTATTTACAATCACTTTTCCCTGAAATCCGTTCGAAATTGCTGGGTGAAAGCGCACGCCTGACTGCCAAAATGGAAGAGCGCGGAGGTGGAATTACCGGAATTGAATTGAAATTATTGCCCCATATTTTGCCCAATTATTATCATCTTGATGCCTCGTTCGAAACCTGCGATGCCATGGGAGCCAACTTCATCAACTCCTGTCTGGAGCAATTCGGGAAAAGCCTTCAGGAGTATTTTCTGACCAGTGAAAAGGTTTCGACAGGTCAGCGCGAATGTGAAATTATTATGGCCATTTTATCCAATTATACTCCTGAGAGTCGGGTGAGAGCTTGGGTTGAATGTCCGGTTGTTGATTTGCTCGATGGAAAATCTATAGAGGAATGTGAGCTATTTGTACGAAAGTTTGAGCAGGCCATTCGAATTTCACAAGTTAATGTTTCGCGGGCGGTGACTCACAATAAAGGTATTTTTAACGGAATTGACGCATTAGCCGTCGCAACCGGAAACGATTTTCGGGCGATTGAAGCTTGCGGACATGCGTTTGCTGCACGAAATGGTCACTATTCAGGATTAACCGATGTTCAGATTCAGGATGGAAAATTTCGGTTCAGCATTGAGCTGTCATTGGCTGTTGGAGTTGTTGGGGGTGTAACAACTGTTCATCCTATGGCTAAATTGGCTATGCAAATTCTGGATAATCCATCAGCTAAAGAACTGATGATATATCTGGCTATTGCCGGACTGGCATCCAATTTTGGAGCTGTGAAAGCACTGGTTTCGGTTGGGATTCAGCACGGTCATATGAAAATGCATTTGAGCAATATTTTGAACCAACTAAATATTCCGGAAGAACGACGGGCAGAAATACTGGCATTTTTTCTGGATAAAACGGTGTCGTTCTCGGCGGTGGAGAATTATTGGAAAAATTTAAAACGCGACCTATAAACCTGACAGGGTTCGAAACCCTGTCAGGTTTGAATAAAACCACGAATACTTGTTCCTATTGTCTAATCTCTCTACATATCGCGCCAATGGCAAATTACTTTTAACCGGAGAATATTTGGTTCTTCGCGGTGCAAAGGCAATTGCCGTGCCTTTGAATGTAGGCCAGCGAATGGTTGTTTCGCAGTCCGAAACATCTGGGTTTATACAGTGGCAGGCTTTTTATCACGATCAGCTTTGGTTTTCGTGCGAGTTTAATCCGGAAGATTTTTCGGTTCAAATGACAAGTCATCCGGAGAAAGCTGAATCACTTAGCCAGATACTTAAAACCATCAAAAACCTGAATCCTGAATTTGCACCTCAAGCCGGAACAAAATTCGAAACCACGCTGGAATCCAATCCGGAGTGGGGTTTTGGTAGCAGCAGCACCCTTATTAGTTTGCTTTCGCAATGGTCCGGAGTTGATCCGTTTAAACTGAATGAACTGGTTTTTAATGGTTCTGGTTTCGACATTGCTTGTGCAACGGCTGAAGGACCAATTTTCTACACCAGAAACAAGCCGGTTGAACCCGTTTCATTGGATTATCCATTTACTGATCAGTTGTTCCTGGTATATTCAGGAATAAAGAAAAAAACAGCGGCTGAGGTGAGAGCTTTCCTGAAAGAGAGGAAGGTTTCAGCCCAAATGATTGATGATGTTTCGGTATTGGCAGATGAATTTTCGAGATGTGGCGATCAAAATGAATTTAACCTATTGATTCGTCAGCATGAGGCGCTGATTAGCGATCTGATTGAACGATTACCAATTAAGTCGGAGTTTTTCGCCGATTTTAAGGGTGAGATTAAGTCACTTGGGGCTTGGGGCGGCGATTTTTTTCTGGTTTCAACAGTACTGCCTTTTTCAGGAGTAAAAAAATACTTTGAAAACAAAGGGTTGACTACCGTGTTTAGATGGGACGATCTGATTTTAAAACGACCATAACCATGACCGGAACGGCAAGACATGCGCATTTGAGCCAGTGGAAATGTCCATCGAATATTGCTTTGGTGAAATATTGGGGCAAACGCGATTTTCAAAAACCCATGAATCCCTCGCTCAGCTTTGTGTTGCAAAATGCATTTACCGAAACATCGGTTGAACTGCATAAAGATGGCGACCAAAAGGTGGCATATTATTTTGAAGGAGCAGAGAGTCCGTTTGGCGAACGCATCGAAAAATACCTGAATTATATTTCCGGTCAGTTTACATGGATAAATAAATACAATTTCAGGATTCACAGTCACAACAGCTTTCCTCATTCTGCCGGAATTGCCTCTTCGGCTTCGTCGTTTGGGGCTTTGGCTTTGTGCCTAACTGAGTTGGATTTTGTTCATTCGGGAAAGGAAACTGATAGTCCGGAATTTTGGCAAAAGGCTTCGGAACTGGCGCGTATGGGTAGCGGAAGCGCCTGCCGGTCGGTGTATCCGGGCTTTTCTATTTGGGGACAAACGCAGTTATTTGAGTCGTGTAGCGACGAGCATGCGATACCGCTTTTAGATGGTCTTCATCTGGTGTTTTCAGGCCTTCGGGATGCCATCCTGATGGTTGATTCTGAGGCGAAGGAAGTTTCCAGTTCGGTTGGGCATAAGTTGATGGATGAGCACCACTATCAGCGTTCTCGCATTGCACAGGCGCACGAAAATATCAATGAACTTTACCTGGCTCTGCTTACCGGCGATCGGGAAAAATTTATTGCTGTTGTTGAAAATGAAGCACTGAGTTTACATGCGATGATGATGACTTCGAATCCGTCGTTTTTGCTGCTGAAGCCGAATAGCCTGGAATTGATCAACCGGATCCGGCGTTTTCGTGAAAAGTCGCAGATCCCGGTTTGTTTTACCATCGACGCCGGTCCAAATATTCATATGCTTTATTTTCAGGAGAATGAATTGGACGTGAAAGCTTTTATTGAACGTGAGTTGCAAACTTTTTGCGAAAATGGAAAGTGGATTGATGATCGAATTGGCACAAGACCGGAAAGATTAAATAACTGATACGAGTTACGGGTTCCGTGTTACGAGTTGGGAAAAACCCGTAACGCGTATCTCGCAACCCGCAACAAAATTTGAAATATGGAACTTGGAACTCATTTTAACTCAAAATTTCTTCTGTTTGGCGAATATGGATTGATGTATAATGCGATGGCTCTGTCCGTTCCTTTCCCGAAGTATTCGGGGTTCCTGGACTTTGATACAGATCACTCTCATGCGGAAAGTACTGCCGAAATTCGGAAGTTTTGTGAGCATCTCGAATCGGATGATTCTACTCAAACGCTTCATTTTTCGTTCGATCTGGAGAAACTAAAAAATGATCTCAATAAGGGAATGTTCTTTAATTCCAACATTCCCCAACAATATGGTCTGGGCAGTTCGGGGGCATTGGTGGCTGCACTTTTTGGGAAGTATGCATTTCCCTCCAAAATGGGGAATAATCTTTCTCCTGAAATTCTGAAAGCCAACTTTGCAGTGCTTGAGAGCTTCTTTCATGGCCGGAGTTCAGGACTCGATCCGCTGATTTCGTATCTGAATAGGCCAATTTTAATTGACTCGAATAAGCAAATCTGCCCGGTTGACTTCGACCTGAATAAATCGGGTGTAGCAATGGCTTTGATAGATACTCATACAACTGGGGCGACTGGCCCTTTGGTTAAGCACTTTATCGATCTTTTTAATCTTCCGGAGTTTACCAAGGCTTTCGAAGACCAGTTTATTCCGGCAAATAACGGTTGTATTGAATCTTTGCTGAATGGAGACAAGCAGAATTTCTTTTTGCATTTAGAAAAACTTGTTCGGTTTCAGGTCTATCATTTTCACGAGATGATTCCCGCTGGTTTTCATCGGGTAATTACCTTCGCTCACTGCGAGAAAGTTTATATCAAACTGCTGGGGTCGGGTGGAGGTGGCTATCTGCTGGTTTTTGCCGAATCAAATGACCTTCTCGAACAATGGTCGAAGAAACGTGGAGTTGAATTGTTAAAGGTGGTTTAAAGCTAGTGAGGGGGTGACTTTAAGTCACCCCCTCACTAAAATGCTGCTATCTTTTTATTCCTTTGGCGCAGTGTTTTCAGGTCTTGGACCTTTATTTACCTGAGGGCGGTTGCGGTTTGGGCGGGGCCTGTTTCGCTGTTGACGATTCTCGTTCGGCTTGTTCTCGTTGGGCCTGTTCTCGGTTGATTTATTTACCACCGGTCTATTCTCCTGTGGTTTTCTATTTTCCTGAGTCCTAACTTCAGGAGCCTGAACTTTAGCTTCCTTTGGCCGGTTTTCCTGCAATCGATCTCCTTGAGGTCTTTCTCCTTGCGGCCGGTTTCCTTGCGGTTTGCGGTTACGGTTGTTGCGGTTTTTCTTCGGAGCCGGTTTGTCGAAGTATTTCTGATCCAACTCGCCAACGTTCATCATGTTTTCTTTCTTGGCTTCAGGCTCGTTGTAGCCTTCAAACGACGGCTTTTGGCCGCGCTTGTTCATGTTCAGGAATTTCTTCACATCTTCCAGATCGAGCACAAAAATACGTCCGCCGTCGGATTGGGAGTAGCTGTACCAAACCTTTTTCTGAAGGATATCGGTTTTGAAATGACGTGCTAATCCTTTGTCGGTTTCGATAGCCAGCAACTCGTGAGGAAAATCTTCCAGAGCTTCCAGGTAATGGTCGAGTTCGTAGGTGAGGCAGCATTTCAGCTTGCCACATCGTCCGGCCATTTTTTCGGCGTTTGGCGATAATCCCTGTTTAATGGCTGCATCCGAAGTTACGCTCGAAAAATCAGTCCGCCAGGTTGAACAGCACAAAGCGCGTCCGCACGAGCCAATTCCGCCAATTCGGCCGGCTTCCTGACGGGCGCCAATTTGTTTCATCTCAATTTTAATGGCAAACTCCCGGGCGTAAAGCTTAATTAGTTCACGGAAATCGACACGGTCGTCGGCAATGTAATAGAAAATGGCTTTGTTATTATCGCCTCGAAATTCCACATCGCCAATCTTCATGTTCAGGTTCAACTCGTTGGCCAGTTGCCTGGCGCGAATCATTACCTTGTTTTCACGCGCCTTGGCTTCTTCCCATTTGATAACATCAGCTGGGGTGGCTTTCCGGTAAATCTTATTCCATTCGTAGCGTTCCGGTTTTTTTACTTTCCGTTTAAACTGAAGTTCGGCCAGTTTGCCGGTAAGCGAAACTGCGCCAACATCGTGTCCCGGCGAACATGAAACAACCACCAACTCATCGCGTTTCAAATGAATGCCGTCTTCGTTCAGGAAAAACTCTTTACGGGTTCCCTTAAACCGTATTTCGACAATATTCGATTCGTTTGTTGTATCAGGTATATCGTTGAGCCAGTCATAAACGCCAAGCATGGCTGGTCTGTCAAGGTCATTATTTGTGTTGCATCCACTGCATCCCATATCTCACTTTTTTAAAACAAAGGGCAATATTATCAAATTTTGGGCAGACTTGCTATTTTTATTCTGTCTAAATAGCGAAACAATCAGAACAAATGGCGATTTCCCAACTGATCATTTATTCCGAACTTAATCGTCTTTCCTTCAGGATTAGCCCAAAACATCTATCTTTAGCCCAAAATTTCGAGTTATGCAAATGCGTTATTTTTTCCTGATCGTACTTTCAATGCTGGTTTTTCAGCCAAAAGTACAAGCCCAGCAACTTAGTCCGGAAGCAACGGTAAGTATTTTGACCTGCAATCCGGGTGAAGAAGTTTATTCGATGTATGGACATTCAGCCATTCGGGTAACTGATACTTCGCAGAACCTCGATGCGGTGTTCAATTACGGGCTTTTCAGTTTTGATTCTCCGAATTTCATGTACCGGTTTGCAAAAGGCCAGACCGATTACTTCATGGGGGGCGAGCGGTTTGTTAGTTGGCTGCCACAATATGATGAAGAAAAGCGCAGTGTGTACGAGCAGGTGCTCAACCTTTCTCCGGAAGGGAAAAACAAGCTTTTTCATGCATTACTTGAAAATACCAAGCCCGAAAACCGGATGTATCGGTACAATTTTTTTGTGGATAATTGTGCGACCCGTGTCCGCGATATGATTGAGCACAATGCTGGCTCACCAATTCGGTTTACCGACAATCACCCTACAGAAAGCTATCGCGATTTGATCAAGAAATTCCATCATTCGTTCCGCTGGATTGATCTGGGTATCGACTTGCTGGTTGGCAAAAAGGCAGACCAACCGGTTTCGGCATACGGACAAATGTTTTTGCCTGATTACCTGAAAGACCAGTTTGCCAAAGCTGAAATTACAATCGACGGAAAACCGCAGCCTCTGGTACTTGAGACCCGCACTTTGCGCGATTATCCCAATTCGAAACTAAACTCAGATCTGCCTTGGCCTGCTATTGTTTTCGGAATTTTGTTCCTGATAATTGCTGCAATTTCTGTTCGCGATTTTCTCCGGAAAAAGAAAACCGACTGGCTGGATTACTGGGTGCTTGGATTAAGTGGTTTTTCAGGATTAATTATTGGCTGGTTCACACTGTATTCGGAGCATCCGGCTATGAGTCCGAATTACAATTTGCTGTGGGCATTTCCACTTAACCTGTTTTTTGCCGGAGTATGGACGGTTAAAAAATGGAGACCGCAAACCCGCTACTATTTCGGATTATCCGGAGCACTTTTAGTCCTTTCGTTTGTGGCTGGGCAGAAGTTTAATCCAGCTGTTTACTTTATTATTTTGATTCTGCTGATGCGTGTTGCTGCAAATTTACTTCCGGAAAAGAGATAGAATGTTAGATACCCGTCAGCTAAAGCAGACGGCAAAGAATAATTAATGTTGACGAGTATTTTCTCTCATTTAGATCGGTTATCCTTTGCCGTTCACTTCAGTGAACGGACATATTCAAAAAAATTACTCTACCCGCTGGATCTTACGGGTTAGCGGACGTTCAATGGCAATCGGAACTTTCTCTTCAATTACACAACTTGAATCGAGCCCAAGCGCTTTCACATCGTTAATGCTAAGTAAGCGGGTGAAGCTGTGAAGCCCCATGATCATGGATTCCCATGGCGACAGGCTGTAATCGCGCGACATTATCCGATCCAGATTGACAAACAGAAAATCTGGCGGAAAATGATGTTTCTTCAGCGATTCGTATGAGCTGGTCAATTTAATTTCGCCACTGGCCACCATATCTTTCAGTACTTCTTTAAAGTAAAGATTAATGCGCGGTTCGATTTTAAACCCGAGGTGGAAATCAACCCTGATTAGTGTGCCCGGAATAATCTGGTTGACTTCGTAGCTGAATGTATCCGGCTCATCAACGGTATCAACATGAAGTAACCAATATGTTTTGGCTCGCTTGGGCTGCTTGTTAAAGATCGAATACATAATCTTGGATTCAATCTGGTGTATCTCGTTGGCTTTGATGATATAAACCAGGTTTGTTGTCATTTGTGGAATCGATTTGTCGTTACTCAAATCTTCGAATAAATGCAGGTATTTGTTCACATTTGAGAAACTGATGTGACGGTTTTTAATCCGTCGTCCAAAGTACCAACCGAGCATGATGACAAGAAATGTGAATCCCAGGGCTATGGAAAACCATCCGCCATCATGGAATTTATGCAGGTTCGCGATCAGGAATGATCCTTCGATTGAGCCAAATATAAATACGAGTATAATCAGGATTAAAAATGGTACATTTCTCTGATGCAGATAATAAATCAGCAGCATCGATGTCATGATCATTGTAATTGTAATCGATAAGCCATAGGCGGCCTCCATACTCGAAGACTCCTGAAAAAACAGGATTACAAAGCATACCGACACCCACAAAAGCCAGTTCACAAATGGTATATATACTTGTCCTTTAATGGTTGTTGGATGCAATACTTTAATCTTTGGCCAGAAGTTAAGAGAAACCGCTTCACTTACAAGGGTGTACGATCCGGTTATCAAGGCCTGACTGGCAATTACGGCAGCAGCTGTCGAAATCATAATTCCTGTGAAAAGAAACCAGGATGGCATAATGGCATAAAATGGGTTCAAATCAGCAACGGGCTGAGGATGATTCATCAACCAGGCTCCCTGTCCGAGATAGTTTAATACCAGACTTATTTTTACAAAGATCCATGAAATCCTGATGTTTTTGATTCCACAATGCCCCAAATCGGAATACAATGCTTCAGCACCGGTAGTACACAAAAATACAGCACCTAGTAAAATAAATCCTTTCGGGTAATGAACCAGAAAATCATAGGCATAATAAGGATTTAAAGAATTGAAAATTTCCGGATAGGTTGTTAGTTGAGCGAATCCTAAAACAGCCAGCATTCCGAACCAGATAACCATAATCGGGCCAAATGATTTTCCAAGGAGGTTGGTGCCAAACTGCTGAACAAAGAACAAAGCGGTAATAATGATCAGAACAACCGGAAGTACCGGGATTTCTGGATTCATCAATCGTAATCCTTCGATGGAAGATGTAACCGTGATAGAAGGTGTAATTACGCCATCAGCCAATAGAGCGCCTCCACCAATCATGGTCAATACCGCTGCCCACGACGATTTCTTTTTCATCAAGGCAAACAGTGCAAAGATTCCACCTTCGCCATGATTATCGGCCCGAAGAGTTATAAATACATATTTGAATGTTGTTTGCAGGGTTAATGTCCAGAAAACGCACGACAAAGCGCCATAAATCAGAATTTTGTCGAATTGTTCGGCTCCGGAAATAATGGCTTTGACCACATACAGCGGACTGGTTCCAATGTCACCAAAAACGATTCCGATGGTGATTAGTAGTCCGGCAAAGCTTACTTTGCTAAGTGAATGGTGCTGTTTAGTCTCCGGCATGTCAATAGATTAGAGAATTTTTAAATTAAAAATGAACGACAAAGTTACATAAACACTGCTTACATTGATCTTCTTGCCAATGCTTCGATATGATTTTCTTTAGTTTTCAAAAAAAATGAACGATATTGAATTAGAGCCGATTTGGTTGTTTTTTGCTGGTGCGATTTATCGTTAATTCCCGATTCTCCTTATTTTCCGGCTAAGCGGGCGCTCAATCGCAATCGGGACTTTTTCTTCGATAACACTACTGGAGTCTAATCCAAGCGCTTTTACGTCGTTGATGCTAAACAGCCGTGTGAACGAATGCATACCCATTACCATAGTTTCCCATGGTGTTAATTTGTAATCCTGAGTCATTACCCGATCGAGGTTAACAAACAGGAAGTCGGCCGGAAGGTGATGTTTTTTTAATGACTCGTACGAACTGGTCAGTTTTATTTCGCCAGCTGCTACCATATCTTTCAGAACTTCCTTGAAGAAGAGATTGATTCGCGGTTCGATCTTGAACCCAAGGTGAAAGTCGACACGGATCAGGGTTCCGGGAATAAACTGGTTTACTTCGTAGCTGAATGTATCTGGCTCGTCAACAATATTAACGTGCAGCAACCAGTATGTTTGGGCTCGTTTGGGTTGTTTATTGAAAATCGAATACATGATTTTGGATTCGATCTGGTGTAACTGGTTGGCCTTAATGATATAAACCAGGTTAGTGGCAATCTGTGGAATCGTTTTGTCATTACTCAAGTCTTCAAACAGATGAAGATACTTGTTTACGTTTGAAAAGCTGATGTAACGGTTTTTGATCTTGCGGCCAAAGAACCAACCCAGCATGATCATTAGAAATACACAGGCCAACGCTATTGAAAACCAACCGCCATTCTTGAATTTATGCAGGTTAGCGATCAGGAACGAACCTTCGATAGCTCCAAACAGTCCGCCCAGAAATATAAGAAAAATGATACGGATATTCTTTTGACGAAGATAGTGTATGAGCAGCATCGAAGTCATGATCATCGTTATGGTAATCGACAAGCCATAGGCAGCTTCCATATTCGATGATTCCTGAAAGAAAAGCACAACGAAACAACAGGCTACCCAAAGAAGCCAGTTCACAAATGGGATATAAACCTGGCCTTTTATGAGTGTGGGATGTAATACTTTAATTTTTGGCCAGAAGTTTAACGAAACAGCTTCGCTTACGAGCGTGTATGATCCGGTTATCAGTGCCTGACTGGCAATAACGGCAGCAGCAGTCGAAATCAGCACTCCCGGAAACAGAAACCAGGATGGCATGATGGCATAAAACGGGTTTAAATCGTGAACGGCTTCCGGATGATTCATCAACCAGGCTCCTTGTCCCAGGTAATTTAAAACCAGGCTTATTTTTACAAATATCCACGAAATCCGGATGTTTTTGATTCCGCAATGTCCCAGATCGGAATACAATGCTTCAGCCCCTGTGGTACAAAGGAACACAGCCCCGAGTAAAATAAACCCGTTCGGGTAATTCATCAGGAAATCGTAGGCATAATATGGATTTAGTGAATTCAGAATTTCGGGATAGGTGGTTAATTGCACTGAACCTAAAACAGCTAGCATCCCGAACCAGATGACCATAATCGGACCAAATGATTTTCCGATGAGGTTAGTGCCGAATTGCTGAACAAAGAAAAGAGCAGTAATAATGATCAGGACAACAGGAAGCACCGGAATTGTTGGATTCATTAACCGTAATCCTTCGATGGACGAAGTGACCGTAATTGAAGGTGTGATTACGCCGTCGGCAAGTAGGGCACCGCCACCAATCATGGTAAGAACCGCTGCCCACGATGATTTTTTCTTCATCAGGGCAAAAAGTGCGAAAATACCACCCTCGCCATGGTTGTCGGCTCGCAGGGTAATTAATACGTACTTAAAAGTTGTCTGTAATGTGAGCGTCCAGAAAACGCACGAAATTGAACCGTAAATCAACAGTTTGTCGAAATGTTCTACTCCGGAAATAATTGCTTTTACGACATAAAGCGGACTTGTTCCAATGTCACCAAAAACAATTCCAATGGTTATCAATAATCCTGCGAAAGTGACTTTACTCAACGCTGAATGGTGATTCTTCTCCGGCATGTCAACTGATTATTAAAAACTTGCAATAATAATAAGCGGCAAAGCTACGTAAAGACCGGATACGTTATTCTTTATAGGAAAACTTCGGGAATAAATATTTTAATTTCTTAAGATAGAAGCTATCGAATACGGATAAGTCACATGAAAATTATTCATGTATTTATCTCATTATGAGTTATTAGGATGGATTTTTAGGATTCTGAATTTTAATTTTGAGAGACGATCAAATTTAAATTATGATCTGATGATTATTGTAACTCGCTGTTAGTGTTTGGATTTTGAATCAGAAGTAAACGACATTCTTTACATTTCAGTATGTTTGTAATATAATAACTACGCATCGATGAACATTGAAGATTTCAGGGAATATTGTATCCGGAAACCAGGAGTTACCGAGGAATTCCCGTTTGATGAAACGACCTTAGTATTTAAGGTGATGGGTAAAATGTTTGCTTTGACCAATCTGGAAGGTGATTGGAGCCTGGCATTGAAATGCGATCCTGATCGGGCAATCGATCTGCGCGAACAGTATCCTGCCATTCAGCCCGGTTACCACATGAGCAAAGTGCACTGGAACACCGTGATAATGGATGGTTCTCTCGGCCAAAAACTTATACTTGAAATGATCGACCATTCGTACCGGTTGGTGGTTAATAAGTTGCCGCTGAAAATTAAACATGGCCTCATCCCCAGCCCTTCTCCGAGGGAGAAGGGAGCAGAATGAAGAAATTAGGTCAGGAATCTGCAAAATGGAGGCTTTGTTTCTGATATGTAGGATCAATAGTCCCCGTTTGGGGGATTAGGGGGCTTAAGAAAAAAATAAAACAAAATACAATGGAAATATACGAACTGAAAGGCGAAGAATATATTGAACTGATCAAATTGCTGAAAACGATGCGGATCAGTGAGTCGGGCGGACAAGCCAAGCTCATGGTTGAAGATGGAATTGTATTCCGGAATGGGGAACCGGAGTTTCGGAAACGTGCCAAATTAAGAACTGGCGATGTGATTGAGGTTTTCGAATTTCAGATTAAAATCGTCTAAAATAGCAGTCGTAAAAGACATGAGAATCCTTTATTTATTGGGATTTCTGAAGATATGAACAGATGTTGATAGCTGAAATGCTAGGTTTGCTACTTCCCTCTAATCTTTTGATAGTTGTGGTACTGTTGATAAAAATATAAAACTAATTTTACGCTGAGATTTTTTACTTGGTGCGCATGGGGATTTTTTACGCTGTTTCTTTTACTACACATTTGATTGTTTTTAATGACTGGCTAAAGAGTCGGGCAATTGGACAAGTGGTTCTGCTTTTTTCTTTTCTAAGAAACACTCCACCATCCTTTTTTAAAAATCTGGCCAAATTCTTTATGGCATCTCCTGCTTTGGCTATCCACTTAAAACCCCAAAGCGTATGATGAGAAATTTACTTTTTTCCAAAAAAATAGGGGTTTTCTTGATTGTGCTGATGACTCTATTGAACGGTGTCGGGAATATTTTTGCCGCAGACCGTTACGCAGTTGCAAATGGAAACTGGAACGCTTCAATTTGGGCTGCAACATCTAATGGAACAGCAGGTTCTGCTGCAGTACCAACAAGTGCTGATGCCGTGTTTATTAATAATAATAGGAATGTGACAGTAAACACCACAGCAACATGTGCATCTTTAACAATTTTGAGTGGTGGTAATTCAAGTTATATTACCTTCAATGGGTCAAATTCTCTTTCTGTCAGTGGGGCCATAACTATTAATGCTGGCTCCGGATCTGGTGACAACAAATACATTTTGGTTGGAGCTGGCAGTTTAACGGCAGGGTCTGTCTTAATAGATGATACTGGAAATGATAATAGAGACTCCTATATAAGCATTTCAACAGGGATTGTGACGATTTCTGGCAGTATAACGATGAATGGAACGCCAGCAAGAAACCAAATTGTATTTACGGATATTGGCACTTTGAATGTTTCTGGAACTGGAACAATTACTGGTGGAACTATTTCAAATGCTGTCGGGGCTTACACTGCACTCACGCGTGGTACAATAAATTATACAGGTACAAACCAATCTGTGGGAGCATATACTTACTACAATCTCATTCTATCAGGTAGTGGCACAAAAACGATAAGTAATGGAACTTCCGTATCTGGTAATTTTCAGATGTCTGGATCAGCTACAGCTACACCAGCAGTCGTATTAGCTGTTTTAGGAACAACAACGCTCAGCGGGACAAGTTTATTAACTTTGGGAGCTACGAACATATTATCGGCTACTCCAGTTGTTTTAAGCGGCGGTACACTCAAAACTGGTGCTACCACTGGCTATTCAGAAACCGTTGGAACGCTTTCGTTAACAGATAATTCAATTATTGCTTTAGGGTCAGGTGTTCATACCCTCTCTTTTGCAAACAGCAGTGCCGCAACCTGGACTTCAGGGAAAGTACTTACAATTACCGGATGGCAGGGAAGCTGGAATGGAACTACTGGAACTGCTGGTAAAATATTTGTTGATACCTCTACTGCTGGGTTAATTGAAACTCAACTTTCGCAAATTCGATTTTATAATGGAACAACATATTTCCCTGCAACTATTTTGACAACTGGAGAACTTGTCCCTATTTCAGTCGCCTCGGGTTTTTGGTATAAGGCAGATGCCGGTGTAACTGGAACTTCTGCGGTATCAGCTTGGGCTGATCAGTCAGGCAATGGAAATAATGCCAGTAATTCTGGAACGGTATCCTTGAGTACTAATTCGATTAATTTTAATCCGTCTTTATCTTTTACAACAGTTGGAAGACAATTTTTAACTGAAGACTACTCTGCTCCATTGCGGTTTGTAGTTGTCACAAAACCGACGATTACCACAGATTTGGCAGGATTGGTTGGAGCCGGGCCTGGTTTTGTTGGCGATAAAGGTATTCGGTTGAGCAATGATGCTGTTGATGGTATAACAGACCAATCGTGGTTGGGCGACCAAAACACTGATGACTGGATAAATTTAACAGGTACAAGTAGGATAAATGGGTTAAGCTCATCTATCCACAATTTTAAGTGGCATATAGTAAATCAAACAAGAACAAGTGCTTTAGCTTCCAGCCAATATTATCTTGGAGGGTATTTTGCGGGAAGACCTTATTCCGGGAACATTGCTGAAGTAATAGCTTACAACAGTACTGTTCCCTCTAACGGTGCAATCGAATCTTATTTGGCCTTAAAATATGGTATAACATTGGGTACTGCGGCTTCTCCTATAGGCTATGTAAATTCGTCGAATACTACAATTTGGACAGCGAATTCAACTTTTCAGAATGATGTTCATGGTATTGGTAGAGATGATGTTTATGGATTAAACCAGCTTTCATCAAAAAGTGAGAACCCAGGAACAGACGTTTTGACAATTCAAAGTGGAGATATTTTCTCAACACCTACCAATGCCCAGACGGGAACATCGCTTTCTGATGGACAATTTTTTGTTGCAGGACATAACAATGGTTCAACTACATCAGTTTCCACATTGAGTTCGGGAATTAAAGTTATTGCTCGAAAGTGGTATGCCCAGGTAACTAATTCACTTCCAACCGAAAGCTTTCAGGTTTCGTTACCCGCTGCCACTCTAACAAATTTTGGAGCTTATTGCAAGATTGGAATTTTAATAGCTGATGGTGCCGACTTTACTACAAATTTGAGGTTTGTTGAAGGCACATTGAATTCATCGATACTTACCATTAACAATGCGGCAATTTCGAATGGTAAATATTTCACTGTTGCTACATTGGCAAATGTAACGGCAGGGTCAATATCTGGTAATCAGACTATATGTTACGATACTTCCCCAGCAACTTTAACATCCGGTGCGGACGGTATCGGATTTGGAACAATTAGCTATTTATGGGAAAATTCTATCGACGGAACAAACTGGAGTACAATTTCTGGAGCTACATCGAATACATATTCTCCAGGAGCATTAACCCAATTAACTTATTTTAGGAGAACAACAGTTGCAACATTGGGTGGTGTTTCTTGTAATTCGGTAAGCACTTCATCAGTCACTGTTAATACAACAGCTCCAACGGTAAGTGCGGGGAGTTCATTTACCAAGACCTGTACAACGAATCCGAATGGTGCAACTATCGGAGAGGCTAATGATGCGACGGCGACCTATTCATGGAGTCCAGCAACGGGATTAAGTTCGGCCACGGTAAGTAACCCGACCGCCAATCCAAGTTCGACTACCACCTATACGGTCACCAAAACGAATACGGCTAGTGGATGTACCGCGCAGGCGAGTGTCACAGTCACTGTAAATACAACAGCTCCAACGGTAAGTGCGGGGAGTTCATTTACCAAGACCTGTACAACGAATCCGAATGGTGCAACTATCGGAGAGGCTAATGATGCGACGGCGACCTATTCATGGAGTCCAGCAACGGGATTAAGTTCGGCCACGGTAAGTAACCCGACCGCCAATCCAAGTTCGACTACCACCTATACGGTCACCAAAACGAATACGGCTAGTGGCTGTACTGCGCAGGCGAGTGTCACAGTCACTGTAAATACAACAGCTCCAACGGTAAGTGCGGGGAGTTCATTTACCAAGACCTGTACAACGAATCCGAATGGTGCAACTATCGGAGAGGCTAATGATGCGACGGCGACCTATTCATGGAGTCCAGCAACGGGATTAAGTTCGGCCACGGTAAGTAACCCGACCGCCAATCCAAGTTCGACTACCACCTATACGGTCACCAAAACGAATACGGCTAGTGGATGTACCGCGCAGGCGAGTGTCACAGTCACTGTTAATACAACAGCCCCAACGGTAAGTGCGGGGAGTTCATTTACCAAGACCTGTACAACGAATCCGAATGGTGCAACTATCGGAGAGGCTAATGATGCGACGGCGACCTATTCATGGAGTCCAGCAACGGGATTAAGTTCGGCCACGGTAAGTAACCCGACAGCCAATCCAAGTTCGACTACCACCTATACGGTCACAAAAAGGAATACCGCGAGCGGATGTACCGCGCAGGCTAGTGTCACTGTCACTGTTAATACAACAGCTCCAACGGTAAGTGCGGGGAGTTCATTTACCAAGACCTGTACAACGAATCCGAATGGTGCAACTATCGGAGAGGCTAATGATGCGACGGCGACCTATTCATGGAGTCCAGCAACGGGATTAAGTTCGGCCACGGTAAGTAACCCGACCGCCAATCCAAGTTCGACCACCACTTATACGGTCACCAAAACGAATACCGCTAGCGGATGTACCGCGCAGGCTAGTGTCACTGTCACTGTTAATACAACAGCCCCAACGGTAAGTGCGGGGAGTTCATTTACCAAGACCTGTACAACGAATCCGAATGGTGCAACTATCGGAGAGGCTAATGATGCGACGGCGACCTATTCATGGAGTCCAGCAACGGGATTAAGTTCGGCCACGGTAAGTAACCCGACCGCCAATCCAAGTTCGACTACCACCTATACGGTCACCAAAACGAATACGGCTAGTGGATGTACCGCGCAGGCGAGTGTCACAGTCACTGTTAATACAACAGCCCCAACGGTAAGTGCGGGGAGTTCATTTACCAAGACCTGTACAACGAATCCGAATGGTGCAACTATCGGAGAGGCTAATGATGCGACGGCGACCTATTCATGGAGTCCAGCAACGGGATTAAGTTCGGCCACGGTAAGTAACCCGACAGCCAATCCAAGTTCGACTACCACCTATACGGTCACAAAAAGGAATACCGCGAGCGGATGTACCGCGCAGGCTAGTGTCACTGTCACTGTTAATACAACAGCTCCAACGGTAAGTGCGGGGAGTTCATTTACCAAGACCTGTACAACGAATCCGAATGGTGCAACTATCGGAGAGGCTAATGATGCGACGGCGACCTATTCATGGAGTCCAGCAACGGGATTAAGTTCGGCCACGGTAAGTAACCCGACCGCCAATCCAAGTTCGACTACCACCTATACGGTCACCAAAACGAATACGGCTAGTGGATGTACCGCGCAGGCGAGTGTCACAGTCACTGTTAATACAACAGCCCCAACGGTAAGTGCGGGGAGTTCATTTACCAAGACCTGTACAACGAATCCGAATGGTGCAACTATCGGAGAGGCTAATGATGCGACGGCGACCTATTCATGGAGTCCAGCAACGGGATTAAGTTCGGCCACGGTAAGTAACCCGACCGCCAATCCAAGTTCGACCACCACTTATACGGTCACCAAAACGAATACCGCTAGCGGATGTACCGCGCAGGCTAGTGTCACTGTCACTGTTAATACAACAGCCCCAACGGTAAGTGCGGGGAGTTCATTTACCAAGACCTGTACAACGAATCCGAATGGTGCAACTATCGGAGAGGCTAATGATGCGACGGCGACCTATTCATGGAGTCCAGCAACGGGATTAAGTTCGGCCACGGTAAGTAACCCGACCGCCAATCCAAGTTCGACTACCACCTATACGGTCACCAAAACGAATACGGCTAGTGGATGTACCGCGCAGGCGAGTGTCACAGTCACTGTTAATACAACAGCCCCAACGGTAAGTGCGGGGAGTTCATTTACCAAGACCTGTACAACGAATCCGAATGGTGCAACTATCGGAGAGGCTAATGATGCGACGGCGACCTATTCATGGAGTCCAGCAACGGGATTAAGTTCGGCCACGGTAAGTAACCCGACAGCCAATCCAAGTTCGACTACCACCTATACGGTCACAAAAAGGAATACCGCGAGCGGATGTACCGCGCAGGCTAGTGTCACTGTCACTGTTAATACAACAGCTCCAACGGTAAGTGCGGGGAGTTCATTTACCAAGACCTGTACAACGAATCCGAATGGTGCAACTATCGGAGAGGCTAATGATGCGACGGCGACCTATTCATGGAGTCCAGCAACGGGATTAAGTTCGGCCACGGTAAGTAACCCGACCGCCAATCCAAGTTCGACTACCACCTATACGGTCACCAAAACGAATACGGCTAGTGGATGTACCGCGCAGGCGAGTGTCACAGTCACTGTTAATACAACAGCCCCAACGGTAAGTGCGGGGAGTTCATTTACCAAGACCTGTACAACGAATCCGAATGGTGCAACTATCGGAGAGGCTAATGATGCGACGGCGACCTATTCATGGAGTCCAGCAACGGGATTAAGTTCGGCCACGGTAAGTAACCCGACCGCCAATCCAAGTTCGACCACCACTTATACGGTCACCAAAACGAATACCGCTAGCGGATGTACCGCGCAGGCTAGTGTCACTGTCACTGTTAATACAACAGCCCCAACGGTAAGTGCGGGGAGTTCATTTACCAAGACCTGTACAACGAATCCGAATGGTGCAACTATCGGAGAGGCTAATGATGCGACGGCGACCTATTCATGGAGTCCAGCAACGGGATTAAGTTCGGCCACGGTAAGTAACCCGACCGCCAATCCAAGTTCGACTACCACCTATACGGTCACCAAAACGAATACGGCTAGTGGATGTACCGCGCAGGCGAGTGTCACAGTCACTGTTAATACAACAGCCCCAACGGTAAGTGCGGGGAGTTCATTTACCAAGACCTGTACAACGAATCCGAATGGTGCAACTATCGGAGAGGCTAATGATGCGACGGCGACCTATTCATGGAGTCCAGCAACGGGATTAAGTTCGGCCACGGTAAGTAACCCGACCGCCAATCCAAGTTCGACTACCACCTATACGGTCACAAAAAGGAATACCGCGAGCGGATGTACCGCGCAGGCTAGTGTCACTGTCACTGTTAATACAACAGCTCCAACGGTAAGTGCGGGGAGTTCATTTACCAAGACCTGTACAACGAATCCGAATGGTGCAACTATCGGAGAGGCTAATGATGCGACGGCGACCTATTCATGGAGTCCAGCAACGGGATTAAGTTCGGCCACGGTAAGTAACCCGACCGCCAATCCAAGTTCGACTACCACCTATACGGTCACCAAAACGAATACGGCTAGTGGCTGTACTGCGCAGGCGAGTGTCACTGTCACTGTTAATACAACAGCTCCTACAGCGGGCATCACGAATAATTCCGGAACAACTGTATTAACCTGTGCTACCACAGCCATCAATGTTACCGCAACAGGTGGTGGAACTTATTCATGGAGCGGCAGTCTTGGGACGAATGCGTCTGCCAGCATAAGCTCGCCGGGAACATATACAGTAACAGTAACATCTGCCAATGGCTGTACAAATACTTCAAGTATTACCATAACACAGGATATTACATTACCAACGGCTTACGATGTAACTGGTGGTGGTTTATATTGTTCGGGAGGCTCCGGACTTCCGGTTGGACTCGATAACTCGCAAGCAGGTGTTAACTATCAATTATACAAAGATGCATCATCCGTGGGTTCACCGATTCCCGGGACAGGTTCTGCAATTTCTTTTGGCAGTCAGACTTCTGAAGGAACTTACACAGTAAAAGCAACCAATGCCACTACTTTTTGTGTTCAGGACATGACAAAAAGCACTAGTATAACAATTGGCGATACTACCCCCCCCCTTATTACCAAATGCTTAATCGGTGGAACGTATGGTTGCGTGGCGAGCGTACCTGCAGCTATAACCACTATCCAGGGGTTTAGAGACGCAGGGGGCGATGTTACAGATAATTGCACGGCACCCATGACCGTGACCCATAATGATGTCATTACTCCTGGATCAGCATGTAAAGTAAGCCGGGTTTACACGATTACCGATGCCTTAGGAAATAAAGCTACCTGTACTCAGGAATTTACGATTACTGATACACAAGCACCTGTCATTAATTCTGTTGAAAATTTGCTTAAGTCCCCCAATGATAATAGCTGCGGAGCATCTCTTACAATAGCTGCTCCGGTTGATGATGTTATAACTGAGTATTGCAGCTTGGTTGCCCAAGGAGCCTATTATAAATACACCATCGCGGGAACAGAAAAAACAGGGTACGGAGCCATTTCAGATATTTTTCCAGAAGGTACAACTGTTATCACCTGGACCATAGCCGATGTATGTGGAAACGTTTCTCTACCTAAAACCCAAACGGTTGAGGTTGCGTTCGGCATGACACCTGTTAGTTACGACAATGGCAGCACTGCAACCAGTGTAGGTTCTGGGGTACAGCCTATGCAAACATCAACTCACAACTATTTTGTGGATAATAAAATTGCCGAAGACGGTTATAGTTACAGTTGGGGATTGTTTGTCAACAACGGCGGTGTGCCGGGAGCAGCGGTAGATCCTTCGTTTTACTCAATCACAACGTTGAATCCGGCTGACGTTCAGATTACATTCAAGAATGCGAATTCTATTCCAATAGGAAATTATATCATATCAGTAATAAAAACCAAAAACGAGACAATATGCAAGAAACAACAAACAATTCAAATTGCAGTACAGTCAAATAGCTCTTTTGACGTGAGCATAGGAACGCCAGGCGACCAGTGCCAGGCACCTGGTCTCAATGCCACCACAACGATTAGGTGGAATGTAATCTTCCCGGCAGTTTCGACCGAACCTTTCATGTTTAATTATGAAATAAAGAAGGATGGTTCAGCTATTTCTTCGGGAGCAGTTTCAAATATTTCCTATTCAACTGCTATACCTTTAACACCCACTTCATCGGGTTCATTGCCTTACTCACAATATAGCAAAAACGCTAACTCTTATACTGTTGTAGTACAATATACCTTTTATAGTGCAACAGGCCTTGCAGGTAATCATGCATTGGGAATTAATATTACTGGTGTAACAGATGCTTACCAGGTTTCTGAGCCAAACATAACAAACAACACCGATGCATTACAAACCTATGGGGTACCAGTCATCACATTTGAATAATACAACAGATACCATTTAAAATATATAATTAATTGATTTATAAACTTTAATACAAATTAAAAATGAAAACTAAAATTTTTACTTTTCTAGTCGTCCTCATTGGAGGATTATTTATGGCAACCAGTGCGTTTGCAGTTGATGAAACATTGGTTTCTAAAGGATCAACAAACACTTATAATGTTACTTTAGGAAATGGGAATGCCACTGGAGTAAAATATGCATGGTCGATTTTACCAGCAAGTGGGTGGACTGCAACATTGGGCAACACCAATGAAAATTCTATTAAATGGAACACCGCAGGAGTATATACTATTACAGTAATTGCTACTGATGGAAATGGGTGTTTGTCTGAACCTTTAACACGTACAGTTACAGTAAGCGATAGCGAATGGAACCTTGCAGGTGAAACTAACTTGCAAACATGTTCAAATATTGTTGCTGGAAATGGGAATAACCAAACAACTGCATTAGCAGATAATACAATCTTTAATGTTAATATTACAAATCCTTTAAGTGCAGCGTCTTATACTGTAAACTACACGGTTTCAGATGGTACAACAACTGACACAAGACAAGTTACTGCTTATACTGCAGGAGCTTCTATAACAATTGATCATCAAGACAATGCAAATATTACTAGTATTTTTACAAATACGACAAATCTCGATAAAACTGTTACCGTTTCTGTAACAAGTGTTGTGGATCAAAATGGATCAAATGTAACTGAAGTTACAACTCCTGATCATAGCTATACAATTACAGTATATCCAAAAGCAACAATTTCTTTTTAATAAATTTTTCAGGAAGACCGGTTCGTCCGGTCTTCCTTTCTTTTCCTTTTTTTAAGTCAGTTGATAGATTCTGAATTGCGAGTTTGAATACGTGTAATGAAGTATAAAAAAGCCCTTCTTTTTCTAAGTACACTGTTTGTCGTATGGGCAAACAGTGCTTTTGGACAAAGCGCCGAGACGGTGTCTATGGGTTCGGTACATACGTACACCATTACCGGTAACAGCAATTGGAAGTATCGCTGGACTTTAAGTGACCCTACGGGCAACTTAACAACCCTTGCTTCTACTACTACCCAATCGGGGAACATCACCTTTGCCCTGACAGGAACCTACCTTTTAGGGGTGCAGGCAACCGATACCAAAGGATGTTTAAGCGAATGGGCCACAAAAACGATTAAAGTCGAAAATAATGTTCCACTTCAGGCTGTTGCCGATGCGGTAATCATCCCAATGGAAACACCGGTTACGATTGATGTATTGGTGAACGACCTGGGCGTAGTGGCAACCACGCAGAAGTTAGTGCCAACCAAATCGGTACAGGGCGGAATTGTTACAAAAAATGCCAATGGTACGGTGACTTATACACCTGCTCCAGGCTTTTGGGGCGACGATTCTTTTACTTACCAGTTGTGTCCTGCTGGTCAAACAACTGGTTGCAGTCAGGCTACGGTAAGTATTAAGGTGAAAAATCCTGCTCTTAATAACGCCGGAGTTTTAGCTATAACTGATATGAATAATACCTGGGCGGGCATGACCGTTTCGGGTAATGTATTATCCAACGATTTGTTTTACGATCCTGCTCTTGTAGAAGCCAAAGTAGTGACTATTCCTCCCGCGGAAACAGGGAAACTGACTTTCTTCAATAAGAAAACAGGCGATTATACATTTGTTCCTGCTGCTGGATTTTCGGAGAGGCTTTCTTTGAATATGAGATTTGCCAAAAGGATGAAACAGGGAAAGTTGTTTGCAGCACCTCCAATGTGTCGATCAAGGTACTTAGCACAGCTCCGGATGATCCGCTCCTGTTGCAAATAATGATGTTGCTTTGACATTGTACAATACTGCCATTAAAGGCAATTTTCTTCAGAATGACTTTATAGCCGGATCGGGTAGTTTCAGCATTTTACAGGTCCGCAGTTCAGGTCTGTCCGGATCTTTAAAATGGGAAGCCAATGGCGATTTTTCATATGTTCCTCAAAATGGGTTTACCGGCGAAAATCATTTCACTTACCAGATCTGCAACGGGAATGGGAAATGCGACTGGGGAATCGTTTCGATTTACGTGATGCCATCCGGTCTTTTACAAAACGATTTGTACGCTAACTACAGTGCGTACTTTACCACCGGCCAACTCACCGGCAATCTTTCTGGCAACGATTTTAACAGTAGCGGGGCTGCCCTGGTTTATCAAACTACTCCTGTAACAAGCGCTGCGCATGGCAGTGTTCAGGTTCAGCCCGACGGCAGTTTTACCTACATCCCTCCCAAAGGAGTATTTGGACAAATGACCGATCAGTTTGTAGTCGAGACCTGTACGGCGACGACTCCTCACCTGTGTTCAAAAGAGACAGTTTACATCGTGGGTAATATTCCTAAAATTGTTATTCTGGCCAATAGCGAATTTACAACAGGAACTTGTCTTCCGGTTAAGCTCGACGCCAGTACAAGTACCGGGGTAGGTCCATTAACTTACAAATGGACGCCGGAAACATATTTAAATGATCCAACCAGTTCAAGTCGATCTTTACGCCAGGCACATCAACTGATTATACGTTGACCGTGACTGACCAACCAGGAAATACGGCCACAAAAATTGTTCATGTTAAGGTTGATCCGGCACCTCAAATTATTACTACAAACCAGGTATTTGTGCGATCCAACTCCGACGTTATTATGTTGGATGCTTCTTCAAGTACCGGAAACGGTCTGAAGTTTAAATGGACTTCGACTCAAGGTGGAATTATTGTTTCAGGAGCTGAAACCGGCAAACCACAGGTTAAAGGAATTGGCAAATATTACCTTCAGGCAACCGATCGCTATGGATGTACCGCCAGGGATTCAATTTTAGTGGGCTTATATGTTCAGGTGAAGGCCGTAAACGATACGGCTGAGGTTTTGGTCAATATCTCAGTTGATATTAATGTGTTGGATAACGATACTCCCCAAAAGGTCTTGATCCCTCAACGCTTAGGATAGTAACTCCGCCGCAAAACGGGATTGCATCGGTGGTAGGCGATTCGGTGGTTTCGTATCTGCCGAACCAGTACTTTGTGGGATCCGATAATTTCGTGTATACCATATGCGACTATTTTAGAATTGCGATCAGGCAACGGTATGGTTTTGGTGAACGATATGCCGTTCTTTATTCCTGAAGCCTTTTCACCTAACGGAGATGGTATAAATGATAAGTTTGAAATCAAGGGATTGTCAAAATATAAAACAGTTGAAATTGAAATCTTTAACCGTTGGGGAAATACAGTTTTCCAATCGAAGAATTATGGTGCAGGACAGGGGAAAACAGGATTTTGGGATGGCACGGCAAGCCAGGGACTTCGTACCGGTTCAGGTCCGGTTCCTTCAGGAGTATATTTTTATATTCTGAAACTAGATGGAAAGGAAAAAATAAACGGCACAATTTATCTGGATAGATAGGGAAAAAGTGCCTAAAGTGAACTAGGGTTGGGAGTGCCTAAAGTTAAAATGGAGTTGTTGACTAGTCGCAGAGTGGCGAAATATTTAGTGAAGAGGATATTGAGTAACTGTTAAAATTAAATTCTAAGTCTCAATACTCACCCTGTCGCAGCTTCGATGCTCTGCCCCTCTACGTGTAGAGAGGGGAAAAGTCCGATTTATCGGGCTTGGGGTGAGTCAAAAATGAAGAATTTGAACAAAAACAATTGCAATATAAATTTTAAACAGTCACTAAGATTAAATAAAACGAAATAAGAAATTGAGTAAATCGAAATACATAAGACTTATGAA
>CAXXPT010000038.1:0-199668 GCA_963676375.2 Prolixibacteraceae bacterium | reverse complement strand
AAGTTCTTTTTTTATCTATGATTTGTCCTAATTCCTCTTGAGTCATATGGCGCGATTCTCTTGCTTTTTTTAACAAAAGTCCAATTTTAAAAGACTCAGCTTCCCTCTCAAGATTGTCACGTCTTTCAGTCCCTTTTTCTCCGTAAACCTGATCTTTTATTTGAGACCAGGTTGTAATGTCCTTGTTGTTATTTTCTGCTTTCATAATACTCTTTCATTAAATTTATTGCTTTCTCTATTTCGTTTTTTTCGGCGTTTTCTGTGTCTTTTTCTGAAATCCGTTAAGAAGGATTACTAATTTTCCTTTGTCGAAGAAGCAGAAAACACGCCAAATGTCTGTCCCTAGTTGAATTCTAGCTTCGTAGAGTCCATTTGTCCCTGAAATGAGTTTCAAATAGGTTGTTGGTATTCTCTCCAAAGTCTCGATGGCTTCAATGATTTTGAATATCTTGTCCTGAACCTTAATTGGTTGTTTTGTCAAGAAATCTACAAAATAGTTTTTGTAGGCAATTACTTCTCGAATTTTCTCCATATGTCATTAATATAGAACCAAAGGTAACTTTAAAGTTACAATTATCCAAATCGAAATTGATGTGTCTCTTACATTTATTATGCGCCATAACGGTCGAGGCTATATGAAGGGGCGGATTGCGGGCGATTTGGCTTCGCCGATTTTCAATTCCTGTCAAGCCGAAAAGCAGCCCGAGCGTAAAAATGCACACCGAAAAACCAATGCTGCCGCACATGACGGATAGCTGATGTTATGGGCTGGGCTTCTATTTGAAAGCATTAAATATTTTATTCAAAAGTTGATTAATTTCCGTCAATTCGTTCAAAGTACATCTTTTTAGTTTTTGTCGAAAAGTTTCTTGGACATATTGCTTTTCTGCAATTTCACCTTGATACTTCTTTTCCTTGTCATTAAAGCCTTTCCATTGAATTGGTATAAGTTCATTGTTCTTTGTTAAAACGTCAATTCCTAAATACATTTCAATTCCACAGGCAAGACCATTCACATTCATTTTCATATTTCCAGTAGGTCCGTTGGTTGGATATCTCTTTGCTAATGAAATGTCTGGGTACCTTAAAACTCGAATGTTATTTGGTAGCAATTTGGATGTCAGGTTTTTCATTTCCATTAAACCTGTTGTATCATTGTCAAATAGTGCAATTATTGGGTGTTTTACCTTTGCCGCAGCAAATGAAGTAACAAGTTTTACTAGAGCTGAAGCATTACTCTCAACTTTGTATTCGTCAAAATCAATAAAGTGGTAATAATCTTTTAAATGCGGATAGAGCTTTTCGATGCTTTTAGATATAAACTCTACATCGGTTTTACCTTCTGTCAATATTATAATTTTCTCAAAGTCAACAGTTTTTGCTTGTTCTTCTTTTACCCAACCACCTGAAATAACCTCAGTTAAATCATATTCTATTATTGCGTCATCGGGCAAAACACTCAAAATTGAGTATGTGTGACAGTCAAGTGATTGTCCATAGATTCCTAATTGACCCGCGATTAAACTGTCCCTAAAATTTGTAAAGAGTTGGTCATAATTTTTTTCTTTTGATTCAATTACATCTTTGACATCGTTTAGATACTTTTCGTAAGTTATACCGCTGAATGAAAATCCATAGAAACCTTCTTCTTGTGATAATATTTTTGCATTGGCAAAGTCTTTCTTTGCCTTTTTGTAAGAAGTGCCATATATCTCCAATCGCTGTTTACAAACTTTTACAGTCTGTTTAAAACCTTTATATTCAAAATTGTCTATTTTATTTTCATAGACATCTCCCCAAACTAATTTGTTTCTTGAGGAATTATTTCTTTCCTCGCAAGTAAAGTCATCTGGCTGAAATAGAAGATTTACTAATTCTTCGTAATACCAGTTTTTATTTTCAAAAATTGGATAGTCATCAAAAGTTACTTGTGAGAATGAACCCATCTTTTGTCGTTTATTGCTGTGTCAAACTTAGCCTTGCCCATAACTAGTATATATCACCAAATGTATAGTACTTTTTCGAGCTTTTATTTGTAATAAGCATATTTATTTGCTTTGGTAAGACTCTGTTATCATGTGGTAATCAAAGAAATCGAAATTGCCGTAAACGATTGTTACTGAAAGCATTTATAAGATTTTGAGCAAATGGATCCGGTCTTTCTGAAAAAGACCGGATCCATAGAAACCTTAATTTCCGGTTCCTGAAGTGCCGGAACCTGTTGACGAATCGCCCCCGCTTTTTACATCTTCGTTTTTAATTCCGCGGCGGGCTTTTTTAATCTCGCCTTTCATTTGTCCGAAACGGTACGAGAGATAAATCCTGATCTGGCGGTTATAACTGTAATTAATGCTTTTTTGGGTAAACGTTGGGTCGTCGTAGGTTTGGGTGTATTTTGCCCTCGACCGGAACGGATCGGAGATTGACAGTGAGGCCGAGAGTTTCTTTTTAAACAATTCCTGCGACAGGCTCAGGTTGTTGTAATAATAGAACGACGATTTCCCCTGAAGCATAATCCGGGGCGAAAATACTCCGCCGCTGGCCGAAATCGTTCCGTTTTTCCAGGCCGAGTAACGGCAATTCAACGACCCGTTGTAGTTGAATCCTTCATTTTTCAAACCGCGGCCATCGTTACTTTCTAAAATCGCGTAGGTTACGCCCATATTGGTATTCACGCTTAATTTCTGTTTCAGCATTTTTACCGAACCAAACAAGTACCCACCGTAGCGTTGATTTTTGCCAATGTTTTCGTAGGTGGTTGCTTTCACTCCGTTTGATTGCATTGTTGATATTGATTCGATGGTATTGTTGGTGAAGGCGCTGTTCAGGCTTAAATTAAAGTTGTATTTGGGCGAAAATTTCCCGTACGAAAAGTCGAAGGTATGCGATACTTCGGCGTCCAGCTTTGGGTTACCATAACTGATGTTGAGTGGGTCGAGATCGTTCACAAACGGGTTCAGGTACCAGATTCCCGGACGCGAAAGCCTTTGGGTATATGATAATTTCATGTTCTGCCCTTTGTCCATATTCTTCGAAAGGGTGACATAAGGTATCACATTGAACATCTTGTTGGTAAAAGTTGTGTTTTTCACCGATTTAAATATGCCGTCGTTTATGGTTCCTTCAGCCCGTATTCCGGTTTTTACGCTTATTTTCTTCACCTTCAGAACATACCCGCCATAAATACCGAAGATGTGCTGGTCGTAATCCATATCGTTTATTTTGCTTGGGTCGTTTATCCAATCCTGATCGGCAAAATTGTAACGCAGCACATCCGAATTACTTACGTTTTGCCGGAGGATGTATTTTACGCCGCTCTCAATCTGGTGCATTTTAGTCAACGGATCGTAATAATCGAGCTGAAACGTGTGCTCTGTTCCGGAGGCATCGTTTGACGACCGTTGCCTGTACGAATCGTAATTCAGGATCGCGTTAATCTCATTTTCGTTGTCGGAGTTGCGCGGCGACCGGTCGAGTTTATACGATACGGTAAGGGTTTTGTCGGGTTTTTTAAAAGTACGCTGATAATCGATATTTCCCGATAAACTGCCGTAATCCATGTTCATCCGGGTCTGGTTATTAAATTGACGGGTGAGTGTGTTATTGATGTCAAAATCGCGGGTCATCATATCGCCTTTACTGTTATAACCTCCGGCGTAACCCCAAAACGAAAGGCTGACCAGGTTTAGTGAATCGATTTCGTAGCTGGCTTCGCCCATCATCATGTTCGAATTTCCGTTGAATTTATTGAATCCCTCCGATTTGGTGAAGCGGTTGGTCGAACTCAGGAAGTTTTCACGCGAAGAGGACGCCTCACTTTTAGGCTGATTAAACTTATTGTAATTGTAATTGATCGAGAATCCGAACTTTTTGATTTTTGAAGTGGCGTAAATACCCGAATTGAATCCTCCGCGGGAGTCGGCCCCGGCAGAAACCCGTCCCATAAATCCATCGATTTGTTTTTTGGTGGTAATAATGTTGATAATTCCACCGGTTCCTTCGGCTTCGTATTTCGACGATGGATTGGTAATAACTTCAATGTCTTTAATCGTATTGGCGGGCATACTGCGCAACACATCCTTTGGGTTCTGCGACATCATCGACGAGCTTTTGCCGTTAATCAGGATTTTAAAGTTGGAAGTTCCTTTGACCTGGATATTATCCTCGCCATCAACTGTAACCAGCGGTACTTTCCGCAGCATTTCCAGGGCATTGTTCGTTTTTGCCTCCGGATCAGTTTCGGTACTGTAAACGATTTTATCCACCTCGGTCCTGACCAGAGGTTTTTGCGCTACCACCGACACTTCATCGATTTTTTGCACCCCGGCATTTATTTTCACGGTTCCCAGATCGATTTTGGTTTTCTCGCCGTCGAGCGTAATTTCCTGTTTCCAGTTCTGGTAGCCAATCGATTGAAAAATAACATTGTATTTCCCCGGCGTATTCATGGAAAAATCAAATTTTCCGCTGGCATCGGTTGCCAGTCGTTTCACCACTCCCTGCGTGGCGCTTTGTACCGAAATGGTTGCATACGGAAGTCCTTTGCCCGAAATCGAATCGGCAACAATCCCTTTAATCTGGTAGGTTTTTACCGGGGGTTGGGCAAGGGTGATCAGGCCCGAAGCCAGAATTACAGTTAAGATCAAAATCAGTTTTCTCATGGTTTTTTTAGTGTTTAAATTGTTTTACATGGTGTGTGAATTGGTTTTCTGTTTCATTAGTATTAAGCATTAATTCATGTTGTATTTTAAACATTCAAGTTATTTCGACTCACCCCTTCGCATCTTCGATGCTCTTCCCCTCTCTTCTTGAAGAGAGGGGAAACGTCTGCTGGCAGACGTGGGGTGAGTGAATAATTAAATGCAACAATATTTTCTGTCTCTATTCTCATTAGTAACTTATTGTTCCTCCGGAATGACAATCTCAACCCGCGTACCTTCCAATCCTTGTGCGGTAAGGTCGGTTAGCCGGAACGAATAATTGCCGCCGTATTTTTCTTTCATCATCTGGATTCGCTCTTCATTCATTCGTAAGCCAACGCCGTTCGAATTGGTTTTCAGTTGTTCGGAGGCTTTCATGCCAATGCCGTTATCTTCAATCGTAATTTGGATGGCATGCTCTATTTTCGAAATCCGGATCGTCAGTTTTTTGTCATCGGTTTTGTGCTGAAGCCCGTGTGTGAGGGCATTCTCGGCTACCGGTTGCAAAATCATGGCCGGTAACATAAACAGATTCCGATCAATGCGTTCATCAACGTCAATAGTGTAATTAAAATCGAAGCGCAATTTTTCGAGGTTCAGGTATTGTTCCAGGGTTTCCAGTTCTTCTGCCAGCGAAACTTCTTCTTTGTCCGAATTGCGCAGTACTTTTCGGATCAGTCCGGCAAAGTCCGACAAATACAAATGAGCCTCCTGATTTTTGTTTTGCTGTACCAGGTTTTGCACCGAGTTCAGGCTATTGAAAAGAAAGTGCGGATTCATTTGTGCGCGAAGGGCAGCCATTTGTAATTCGCGAAACCGTTTTTCCTGAGTTTGTGTTTTGAGGCGTCGGTTTATACGGAATTTATAGACGAGAAAGGCTGCCAGGCCAAGGAACAGAAGCATGGCAAGAATAAAGATGATGCCTCCAAGTACTGATTTGTCGAGATCTTTAAATTTTGGTTTCAAACTTTCCTGAGCAATGGATACGGCTAATTCCAGATCGCGTTCAACGCCGACTCGGCGCCCTGAACGATCAAAAATCAGGTATTTACCAATCTTTTTCTGAAACACATTTTCAAGGTTTGTAGAGTCGGTTTCCAGAAAAAGCTGATGAGCTATTGGATTTGCCCGGTCGTTCCAGCCTTTCCACAAATCGAAGTTACTCCCTTCGTTGATGTAAACGAAATTGAATTCCGGGTATTTTTTGGCAGCTTTGTCCATTTCGTACCCTTCACCCGACCAATTCTTGGAAGCGTAAAACAAGGTAGGCTTTTTCGAAATGAAGGAGTGAAGCGTGGCTTTTTTTCGTTCCAGCGTGAAAAAATCAATATTCGGCAGATACTTTTGATTCGACCAACGGCTCTTGTTATCCATGATGTCAGTTAGTGATTGAATGAATGCCGCATCGTTGCATCTTTCAATCATCATCCTGAACGTTTCGTCTATTTCGTCTTGCCATCCGTCCTCATTCAATGGATCGCGGTAACTTGGTGATGAATAGGAATAGAGCTGGTTGGCAGTCTCGCGGTAAAGTGCCGATCCGTTTAAAACCATTTTGCAAAACTGAAAACTTTGTTCCGGATCACTAATCAGGCCCATGCTGAATAACCTTACCATCAGGTTGTTCTTGTTATTTAAACGCTGGGATTTATACCTTACAAATGCCTGGGTCAAGTCGCGGGAAAAGATGCCATAATCGTTGTAAATCCGGTGGATATTAAAAGTGTCGAGCTGATTGAATATGAAATCCTTCATATTTCCGGAAATGGTTGGACCATTAGGATATATTGGAAACATCGATTTTGGGTCGTTAACATGGGCATCGAAGAGGTTGGTATACACCCAGGCCTGTAACTCGTGTTGCAGATACACGGTTGACTCTCTGGGTAAATCCTTCTTTACGTCACTAATCAGTTGATTCAGTTCGGTGAGCGCGTCCAGAAAACTGGTTGCATTAGTAAGAGAATGCCCGGTAAATAAATTGTTGTTTTGAATTTCAAAGGGTTGTAATTCAGGCAGATTCTGAAATTTATTTAATAGTTCGGCTTCCTTAGTCCTGTCGCCCGAAAAGACAATTCCGTCGGGAACCATATATTTTCGCCAGTTGGTTACAATCGAATCACTTGAAAAATAAGCATCATAGCTGATTTTCTGCTGTTTTAAACTAGTGCTAAGGTATATCGAATCGCCTGGAGTGGCATAAAGCAGAATGGGTACACTGGCGATATATTGATTTTTATTTGGATTTACCAAAGCAATCAAACCTTTATCGACGAGTCTCGCTTCAATTCTGAAATTTCCGGATTTATCCAGATAAACCGTCTTTGAATCCAGGTCTTTGCCAATAAATTTATTCAGGGTATAAAGTACCACCTGACCCGAAACCGGATTCGCAATGTGCCCGCATACAACAATTTTCTTCGGTTTTATCGCTGCTTTCTGTATTAAGATGAGTTTTTCTTCAGGTTCAGGTTCCGGCATATCCTTTTGATATCCAAAGAAACGCGCAGCATTCGCATTTCCAAATTTGTATTTCTTTTCCGAAGAAGTAATCAAATAATTCTGAAGGTCTATTTTGTAATTAAGTCGAATGATTTGATCGTCAGGAACACCATCTATTTCCAATGTTCCATTATTTTGTTTTTGTATAAGTAGTTTGGTCTTGTTATCGCGCAAAGTATCTTGTATGTTCAGATTGGTTCGGATAAAATGGAATGGCATCAGGAAAAATTTGGTTTTACTGTATAAAACCTTCTTTTCCAATAGGTATAACGATTGTTCTATCGTTTTATCAGGATAGTGCTTCAATTTTAGAATTTCCCGGCATTGGCTCATTATTTCTTCCTGATTGGCAAGCTTTATCGAATTTATAGTGCGGTCAAGTTCAAACCTGAACGGAATCTGATGCAATGTTTCCTCCAGAATATCGGTGAATGACGGTGGCTGATAGTATTTAACCAATGGCGGATATCCAAAATCTTTGAAATCTACATTGCCTGGTTGACTCAAATCATTTACATCGCGCAATACACGTGCGGTAAAAGCAATTTTTGTTTTTTCTATTTTGTCGATTAGTAATGAATACCGAATGAGCCGATTTCCGTTAAACATTGTCCCAAACGACGGAGTATTTATTACATTGGTTTGCCATTCATAAATTAATTCCTCGTTGACTTTGAGTTTGACTTGAACTTTGGCATGGGAAGAAACTGGGAAAATGATCATTGCAGTAAGTAAAGCAATGATGTAATAAATTGTTTTCATGTTGTTTCCTGATTGGTTTCTTCAAAGGTGGCTGAAAAACATAAATATACAAATAAACAATTATTGTACGGTAGGATTGATTTATTTAACGGTATAAAAAATAACAAAAAAAGTTAAAAATGATGAATTCCGGATGGTATATTTCCTCTTTCTGGAAAAATAAGTAGCTTGCCGGAGTCCGGAAACTGAAGATAGGAGACCGGGAAACGTCATTCATGGTCATTTGCTTCGTGTCACCTATAGTAAAGAGATGCTTAGGGCGATAATCAATGATCATTTAATGACTATGAATGACAAATGGACAACCCAAAACCAGCAAATAAGGAGAACGAAAAATGAACAACAGAATTCGATGGGGAGTGCTCAGCACAGCAAAGATTGGTCGTGAAAAAGTGATTCCGGCCATACAAAAATCGAACAATGGGTGCGTGGTTGCCATTGCATCACGAAATCTGGAACATGCCAAAGAAACGGCCAGTTTGTTAGGTATCAAAACGGCATATGGCTCGTACGAAGAATTGCTAAATGATCAGTCGATTGATGCGATTTATAATCCACTTCCGAACAATATGCATGTGGAATGGACCATTAAAGCTATGCAGGCCGGCAAGCACGTGCTTTGCGAAAAGCCAATCGGCATTTCATCAGCCGAAGCATTGAAATTGCAGCATGAAGCTCAGAAATACCCTCATTTGAAAGTGATGGAGGCGTTCATGTACCGTTTTCATCCGCAATGGTTAACTGTGAAATCCAAAATTGCTGACGGCGTTATCGGCGAGATAAAAGTGGTTCAGTCACATTTTTCTTATTTCAACATCGATCCAAAAAATATCAGGAACAATATTGATGTAGCTGGCGGTGCGCTAATGGATATTGGCTGTTACTGTGTTTCATTTCCCCGTTTCCTGTTCGATGCAGAACCTATGCGGGTGGTTTCCAGCATTGAGCGTGATCCTGTGATGAAAACTGATCGGTTGACATCAGCATTGATGGATTTTGGTGGCGGTAAAATCTCGACTTTTACCTGTTCAACCCAATTAATGCCCTATCAGCGGGTGAATATTTTCGGCACTAACGGGCATATCGAAATTGAGATTCCGGTGAATGCTCCGAAAGATGCTTCAAGCAAAATTTGGGTTCGCACCAAAACCGGTTCTGAAGAAATAATCGTTGAGGCGGTTGATCAATATACACTTCAGGCCGAACAATTTGCCAGGGCGATACTTGAGAATAGCCCGGTTCCAACTGATTTGACCGATGCGGTTAATAATATGAAAGTGATCGAAGCAATTTTCGAAAGCGCCGAGTTGAATGGTTGGAAAACAATTGTTTAGATCGTATACTCCTGAAAGCAATCCAACAAGACAGAATGAGCTGATGGGCCTTCGTTGAATAGCAAATCCAATATGCTTAAATCGGGAACGAATCCAAATTTTTCGGCAAAAACCTGAGTGTAGGGTTGAGCCACAAAATGCGGATCGGGATCGGTCAGGTGTATTTTCGGACTGATTTGTTCCCTGAAATTCAGGCAAGCTTCAGGAATTTGCCCGAAATCCTCTGTCAGGTTTAAACTGAGTGGAATTTCCAGGATTTCCAGCATGGTTTCGGTTATTTTCTGGTTGAAATCGAACAAAAACTCATGCTTTTTTCGGAAGAAGGTTTCAACGTCATCGGCATAATACTCGAAGAAAGGGGAGGAGTTATAGGCCGAAAAGATCGTACGCCAATGGTTACGCTGCCATTCTTCGTCGTATGCAATTCGTATATCTTTAATCTTTATTTTCTGCGCACGGCCTTTCTCTACCGGAACGATAAGCGAAATAGGCCCGTTGGCGCCTAAAATAACCGTACGGTTGCGGTACGTTTGTTTGATAAAGTTTTCGTGTTGCTCAACGTAAATTTCAGGATAAACAGCCAGTTTCGAAAAATATCTGATTGGAGCAAAATATGCAGTGCTAAGTAGTATTCCGGTGTGGTGTGTCATCATTATTCGTTGAAAAATCCTCCTTTGTAGTCACTTCCCATGCTCACCCCTTCCGAATCCACAACCTCGTCTTTATCGGCTACTATTTCTTCGCTTTGTTCAAGTTCACGAACTACTTTACGGAGCTCTCTTCTCATTCGGATAATGGTTGGGAGTTGTATCATCATGGACAGCAAAAATCCAAAGATCAATCCGAAAAGCAGAATATAGATTACCGGTACATCAGTAATTTCCCAGTGGAGAAATTTGATGTTAAGCACTATTTGGTTCTGAAAAGTAAAAATAACCAGCAGAACCGTAAGAATAAAAAATACAACGACTTTCCAGGACATATGATTAGTATTATCTGCAGCAAAAGTAACTAAAAGCCAGCTATAGTACAAATGAGCATGGTCGTGATTCTGCTCGGATAGAATCTGTTTCCCCGGAATGCAAAAAGAGGATAACTTTTTAGGTTATCCTCTTTTTGTATGGTTTTATGCTGAAATGCTAGTGAACGAATGAGAACAGTCGGCTCCAGCGAATCTTGTTGTAGAACGGTTGGTCTTTGTCCATCGACAGCCAGATAAATACAGCTTTACCAACAATGTGGTCTTCAGGAACAAAGCCCCAGTAGCGCGAGTCTGCCGAATTGTTACGGTTATCGCCCATCATCCAATAGTAGTCCATTTTAAAGGTGTAACTATCAGCAGGAGAGCCGTTAATGTAAATCGTGCTGTCTTTTACTTTCAGGTCGTTAGCTTCGTAAAGATCAATAATACGCTCGTACAATGGCAGGTTATCCAAAGTCAGTTTCACGGTCTGTCCTTTTTTGGGAATTTCCAGTGGCCCAAAATTGTCAACATTCCATGGATACTTCTGGCTGAATGGGAAAATATTCTGGTCCCAGTTTCCGGCAGTTACAATGGTTGGTTGTACCGATTTCACGTTTTTCATGGCTTTCAGTTTCTGTTCATTTTCAGCAGTCAACGGGAACAGATACTGTGTATTTGAAACCACATGACGATCGTCTTCGGCAATATTCATTTGCTCCAATACACGTTTATTCAATCCGGTTCCATCGGTTGTTACAATGCTTTCGCGCTGCATTCCCGGGAAATGAGTCTGTGCCTTGCCATTCACATAAAGCTGACCGTCTTTCAGTTCAATCACATCGCCCGCAATACCAACACAGCGTTTAATGTAGTTTTCACGTTTGTCAACCGGACGGGCAATAATTTCACCGAAAGTTTCTTTTTCGTCCCAAACACGTTTTCTACCGTAATTGCGAACCAGCGAATAATAGCTTTGGTTCTGAACATTTACAGCTACCGTATCTCCTTCCGGAAAATTGAATACCACCACATCATTGTTCTTTACTTTTCCGAAGCCTGCAATACGTTTGTATGGGTTTTTGATCCACTCCACATACGATTTTTGTGTTTTCGAGAAAGGCATGGTGTGATGCACAAATGGGAACGAAAGCGGGGTATTTGGAAGTTTTGGTCCGTATGATGTTTTGCTAACAAACAGGTAATCACCAATCAACATCGATTTCTCCATGGAAGAGGTTGGAATTGTGTAGGCTTCGATGAAAAACATGCGGATAAAAGTAGCTGCAATTACTGCAAAAATAATAGCATCAACCCATTCAACCACTTTCGTCTGTTTTCCATCCGGCGTGTTTTTCTTTTTCCAGAATGCCCAATGAACTTTCTTTGAGATGTAAATGTCGAAAATCACGGCAAGTCCGATCAGCCATAAATAGCTTTCAATCCAGACAACCCACAACAAATAGATTAATCCAACAACCGCAAATTTGAACCATTTACTGGATAATATTTCTTTCATTTTATGGTATTTTAAATGTTTAGCAAATCATTCATTGTTAAAATTCCCTTTTTACCAAAGCTGTATTCGGCAGCCAAAACAGCGCCAAATGCCAATCCTTTGCGGTTTTTAGCGCAGTGGGTTATTTCAATATAATCAACTTCCGAATCGTAATTAATGATGTGTGTGCCAGGAACCTGGCCTTCGCGCTCCGAAATAATTCCCAATTCATCGGCAGCACTTGTGGTGTGGTTAACCCACGATTTTTTTGATGGAATATTACCAATAATTCCCTCGGCCAGAGTAATAGCTGTTCCGCTGGGAGCATCGAGTTTCTGCGTATGGTGAATTTCCTTCATTTCAACCGAATATTCACTATGGTTGGCCATCAATTCTGCCAATTTCTTATTCACGGCAAAGAAAATATTCACTCCCAGACTGAAATTTGTGGTATGAAAAAAGGTTCCATTTAAGTCCTTGCACAGTTGATGTACTTCAGCTTGTTTTTCAAGCCAGCCGGTGGTTCCGCTTATTACCGGAATTCCGGCTTCGAAACATAGCTTGTAATTGGCTACAGCCGAATTTGGTATGGTAAATTCGATGGCAACATCTGCCTTCTTCAAGTTCTCAATGTTGAGATCTTCCGGATTGGTAATGTCGATTTTTAATACAATTTCGTGTCCGCGGTCAAGAGCAATTTTTTCGATCTCTTTCCCCATTTTTCCATAACCGATTAATGCAATTTTCATTCGATGTAGTTCTAATTTTGGGTCAACAAAGATATAAAATCAAGGCTAATATAGATATACCGTTAAAAGGATTCTGATTTTTTCGATAAACACGCCTCAGTCTCCGGTAAACACAACAAATTAGCTTTTATTCTGGTAGCTTATCTCGTTCAAAATCCTATCTTTTTTCGCTGTCTCTGCCTTTTTCTGATTACATTCGTAATGAAATATGCAGAGGCTTATTTGCTTGAAAAATAAACTCTGTGATTGATTGAAACCGATAAAAAAGATGAAGGATAATCAAATGCTAAAGCTTGTCGCAACTGATTTGGATGGAACTTTTCTGAAGAACGATAAGTCAATCTCGAAAGAAAATATTGATATGCTCCATTTTCTGGGTGAGAAGGGGATTTTACGCGTAATTGCTACCGGTCGGAACCTTAAAAAAACATTGGAGGTTATTCCTTCTGAAGTTCCCTTCGATTACATCGTATTTTCTTCGGGGGCGGGAGTTTACGATCACGTAAACGATAAACTGCTTTATCATCAAAATCTTAGCAAAGAAGTTGTTCAGCAATTGGTTGATTTTCTGATTGAAAATGATCTCAATTTTCACCTTTTTAAACCTGTTCCTGAAAATTACAAATGTTGGTATCATCGTGGAAGTGTGCTGTGTCCGGAGTTCGAGAGTTATTTCGATTTTCATCAGTCGCATTCCGAGTTGCTGCCTCAAAATCAAACACTCGATTCAGAGGCCTGCCAGTTTCTTGTTGTCTTTCCGAATAACCTCGATCGTTTCCTTACCCTGAAAAACGACATTGAGAATCGGTTTCAGGATATAAAAGTAGTTCGTACAAGTTCACCGCTCGAAACCGGTTATATCTGGATGGAGATCTTTCATCAGTCGGTTTCGAAAGGAAATGGGGTGAAGTTTGTTTGCGATACCTTAAAAATTGAGCATGAATATACCCTGGGAATTGGTAACGATTTTAATGATCTGGATTTGCTCGAATTTACCAACTACTCGTACATCGTTGAAAATGGTCCTGAAGAAATGAAAGAGCGTTTCCTATCGGCCAGATCGAACGAAGAAAGTGCATTTGCGCAGGTAGTAAGAAAGTACATTTAGTTTCGGATTACGAATTGCTCCTGAAAAGTTTTTCGGCTGCCAGCAATTCTTCCGGTTTTCCCAAATCCATCCAAAGGTCTGAATCGTCGATAAAAGCTTTAATCGGTTGGTTTTTAGCCAGTCGCAGATAAAGATCCATGATTGGGAATTTGCCCTCCTCGGTAATCATTTCCAACAATTCGGGCTGAATCAAGTGAATCCCACTAAAGGCCAGCGGTTGTGCATCAGCAAATGATTCGGGGCGGCTAATGCGGGTTTCGCCATTGCTGAAATTTTTCCATCCGGCCAACTGCAGGTCATCGTCAAACATGAGGTATCTACTTGTTTTGCGCGACCTGACCACCAGCGTTGCCAGCGCCTTTTGTTCCTGATGGTATTTCAAAAGAAGATTCAAATCCAGATTGCTGATAACATCCACATTATAAATCAGGATGGGTTCATTGCCTTTCAGAAAAACACCCGCCTTTTTCAGTCCACCTCCGGTGTCTAGTAGCTGATCGCGTTCGTCGGAAATACGAATATCTATTCCAAAAGAATTATTCTCTTCGATAAACGAAATGACTTGTTCTGCAAAATGAAAGACGTTGATGACAATATCTGTTATTCCTGAACGTTTCAAATGTTCAATAGCATGTTGAAGTAGTGGTTTTCCGGCCAGGCAGACCAATGCTTTTGGTTTGTCCTGAGTATGCTCTTTAAGACGTGTTCCGAGTCCTGCAGCAAAAAGAAGTGCTTTCACATTCGTTTGTTTGAATTTGCTCAAAAATAGACATATTGATCGGTCATTCAGAGATTCATGTCCAGAATTTTTTAGGGAACAAAAACACAACGATTAAACTATTTGTCTGAGAAATAGTCTATGATCCAGAAACAGATTTAATCACTTTAAAAGAAAATCATGAAAAAGTTAGGCGTATTATTAATGGTTCTTTTGTTTGTATCGGGAATTACTTACGCACAAAGAGGAAGCGGTGAACGTCCATCAAAATCAATGGAGCAGGGCAGACCGGGAGCAGGCAGGGGTGATCGTCCACAGATGAATCCGGAGGAAATGCTTAAAAGACAAACTCAACGATTGGTTGATGAGCTTAAATTAAACAAGGATCAGGAAGCGAAAGTTGTTGCGATTAATAAAAAGTACATGGATAAGCAATCGGGCGATTGGTCAAAGATGCGCGATGCAAGCGATGAAGAGCGCACCAAAATGCGCGATGCAATGAGGAAAGTTCAGGATGAAAAGAACAAGGAAATTAAAGCCATCTTAACTCCGGAACAGGTAAAACTTTTCGATGAAAATCAGAAGAAGCGCGAAGAAATGAGAAAAAATGGACAAGGTCGAATGGGAGGATTTGGAGGTCCTCAATAGTTTTTGTGGGTTAAACGAGAAAAGGGGCTTTTGCCCCTTTTTTATTTGCTCAAATCGGCGTTTAAAGCCAACATCTTAATTGCGGTAACAGCCGCTTCATCTCCTTTGTTCCCAAGCTTGCCGCCTGCACGGTCGAGTGCCTGTTGCTGATTATCGGTGGTGAGTACGCCAAAGATAAAAGGTTTGTTGTATTTCATGTTCAGGCTGGTGATTCCCTGAGTTACACCCTGGCAGATAAAATCGAAATGACGGGTTTCTCCCTGAATGACACATCCCAAAACAATTATCGCATCAACTCCGGTAAATTCGGCCATATACTGCGCGCCTAGCGTAAGTTCAAATGTTCCCGGAACATGTTTTACGATGATATTTTCATCTTTAGCGCCATGTCGTTTAAGTGTGTCTGCTGCACCTTGCGCCAAAGCACCGGTTATTTCGTAATTCCATTCTGCCACTACAATCCCAAATTTCATAGATTCTGCCGATGGAACTGTTGTTAAATCGTATTCTGATAAATTTTTTGTAGCCATTGTTGTGATTTTAAATTGGTCAAAAATAAAAAATCCCCTGCAATGAGGGGACTTTTTTATATTATAACTTAGTTATAGCTCTTCACTATATCTTAGCTTTTGCTCTAGCAATGTATTTATCAATGCTTCTTCCTTCATTACTTTCAGGAAATTTCTGTTTGATAACTTCATAGATTTTCAAAGCTTCTTCTTGTTTGCTCATGCTTTCCAGTAATTCACCTGCTTTTAACATGTAAATTGGCGCAGTAAGATCATTTCCATTCATTTTGTAAGCCTCAGTATATAAATCGAGAGCTTTATCCGTTTTGCCAAGTTCGAGCTGTGCGTCGCCCTGTGCTCCAACCGAAATCGGACCTAAAAGCAAATCATCGGTATCGAATTTTTTCAGGTAGTCAATTGCTTTGTCAAACTGACCCATATTCAGGTATGATACTCCAGCATAATAGCATGAAAGGTTTCCGGCATCCGTTGAACCAAAATCGTCAATGATGTCCAAAAATCCAGGATTGTTTCCGTCGCCGTTCAAAGCCAGATTAAACGAGTCTTTTTCAAAATAATTCTGAGCCATAAACATTTGTTCCTGGGCTTCTGTTTTACGTGGTTGTAAGTAAAACTTGTTTAAACCAAGATAACCAACAGCTACAACTACAATTGAACCAACAACAATTCCAATCAGTTTGGAATTTGATTCAAGAAATTGCTCTGTTCTTGTTAGTGCACTTTCTACTTCTTTTAGGTTATCTACCTGAGCGTTTTTTTTGTCTTTTGCCATCTTGTAAAGTATAGTTCGAAAATCGAGAGGCAAAAATATATTATTTTCAAAAATAAACGTCAGATTTCGGAGATAAAAATGAATATTAATCAACACATTGATGTTATTATCTTGAATAACGATTTTTTTATCCGGATTCACTGCCGGAAATTTGTAGTTTTGTTGGATTAAACAGGTTTTCATATGTACATCCAAGAATTATCGGTTGTTAATTTCAAGAACTTTGAACACGCTGAATTTAAGTTTTCTGACAGCTTAAATTGTTTCATCGGCAATAATGGTGCGGGCAAAACGAACCTGATGGACGCCATTTATTACCTTTCGTTTTGCAAAAGTTTTCTGAATTCGGTTGATGGACAAAACATCCGGTTTGATCAGGATTTTTTTATGATTCAAGGGAAATATTCACGGCTCGAATCAGACGAAGTGGTGTATTGCGGCCTGAAACGCAACCAGAAGAAAATCGTTAAGCGCAACCAAAAGGAGTACAAAAAGCTCTCGGAACATATTGGATTGATTCCTTTAATTATTGTTACCCCTTCGGATACTAACCTGATTTCAGGAGGAAGCGAAGAACGCCGCCGTTTTGTTGACGCGGTTATTTCGCAATATGATGCCGTTTATCTGGAAAACCTGATCCGCTATAATCGGGCATTGCAGCAGCGAAACAATCTACTGAAACAGTTTGCCGGTAGAAATACATTTCAGATGGAATCGCTTGAAGTATGGGACGACCAGCTTGTTAAATACGGCCAGCAGATACATGCTGTTCGAAAGGTCTTTATCGAAAACCTGCAACCTATTTTTCAAAATTATTACGAACTGATTTCAGGAGGAACAGAAATCGTGGGCTTGAGGCTTCAGTCGGATTTAACCGACAGCAATTTTGAGCAGCTGTTGAAAGATTCGATTGGTAAGGATCGAATGCTCCAATATACAACTACGGGAATTCATAAAGACGACTTCGACTTTGAACTCGCGGGTTACCCGATCCGGAAATTTGGCTCGCAAGGTCAGAAAAAGACTTACCTTGTCGCCCTCAAGCTGGCTCAATTCGATTTTATGAAAGAAATTTCGGGATTGACTCCAATTTTACTTCTTGACGATATCTTTGATAAATTGGACAAAAACCGGGTGGAGCAAATTGTGAAGCTGGTTGCCGACGATCATTTCGGACAGATTTTTATTACCGATACGAATCGCGAACATCTCGATCAGATGATTGTCGGCCTGGAAACTGAATCACGTATTTTTACCATCAGCGATGGAAATGTTATCAATTAAAATCTAATGAGAAAAAGTAATACCCAAAGTATAAGCAGCGTGCTGAAAAGCTATGTTCAGGAAAATAATCTTGAACGCAAAATGAATGAACTTGACCTGATCAAATCATGGGAATCGGTAATGGGGAAAACGGTATCGCGCTACACTGGTAATCTGTACATTCAGAACAGTACTTTGTTTGTAGAAACAACCTCGCCAATTGTTCGGAACGAACTACTGATGATGAAAGAAGAAATCAGGGTTCGCCTAAATGAAGTGGTTGGAGAAGAATTGATTAAGGCTATCATATTTAGGTAAGATGCGTAGAGACGTAACATCTTACGTCTCTATGGGAATTTCTGTTATTCAGGAACCTGACAAATTAAATATTACCCTGGCTCTTACCATTAGTCCCGCTTGTGAGGGAAGTTCGCGCATCGCTTCCGGATTAGTCAATTGGTTTTGCGTCGCATAAAATACGGGTCCGCCAGAAACCGAAAACGAAAGTCTGGATTTTTTTGGCGATAAGCTTAGAGAAGGACCGATCAGTAATTTAGCACCACCTTCGGCTTCCTCTTTGTCCCAAAAACCTTCCAAATCTTCACCCACAGCTTCAACTCCTCCAAAGAAGTTTTCCGAGAAGCAGTAATGGAAACCTACGCTTGTGATCACGTCAATTTCATCACGGTTTGAGGCTAAAGCTTTTTCGAAAAGTAAGTTTCCGCTGGCTTTCCATTGCGGTGTTTCATATGAAAAGGTGATGCGGCTTAACAAGGATTTCACGTCGCTATAATCCCTTCGAACTCCTAATCCGGCACCCAGACGGAGCCCCATTACTTTTTTGCCTCCCATAATGTCGCGGATTATTTCGGCCTGTTGAGCACTTGCAATATTGTTTTCAAGCGGAAAGCCTAAAGCTGCATTGGCATACAAAGTGAATCGTTTCCCAAGATATCCCTTTACTGCAAATTGCTGGTTTATCCCGTCATATCCCCATGGGCCTACAATTCGTTCCCCATAACTTCCGGAATAATCAAGGCTCCATTTTAAGTCTTCTGGGGTTAAAGTCGTCACCGAAAACAGGAATGGTTCCGGAGTTCTTTTAACAGTAAAAACGTCATTTTTATCCGAATTCTGGGCTATAGCAGTAACTCCCACAATGCCGAAAATGAATAGTATGATAAATTTTTTAATCATTGGTTTTAAATTAGTCGGTTATTCTATGTGTTTGCCCGGATGTCGTCGCAAACTTTTTTATAGTTAAAATTAATTCCTGACTTGTATGATACAAATGTATATCCAAAAATGAAACGCAACGTTAAGGTACATCACGATTCATCAGAATTTAATTTTTTGATCTCGACTGGTTTTGCCTCAGGAATCGGAGGCTAATTGCAGTGAAAATGTAACCTGTAGAGACGTAACATGTTACGTCTCTACAAATAATTGTTAAAACCTTTCCGTTTTCGAGAAAAAGAAATCACTCTCGATACGAGCATTTTCATCGCTGTCCGATCCGTGAACGGCATTGTGCGACATGGACTCAGCGTACAATTTGCGGATGGTGCCTTCTTCTGCCTTAGCCGGGTCGGTGGCGCCAATCAGTTTCCTAAAATCGGCTACTGCATTTTCTTTTTCGAGAATGGCTGCAACAATTGGGCCTGAACTCATAAAAGATGTTAATTCTTCATAAAAATACTGACCGGCATGAATACTATAAAAATCCATCGCTTGCTGCTTCGTTAAGTGGGTGAATTTCATAGCCTTTATCCTGAATCCGGCTTCGTTAATAAGTTTCAGAATAGCTCCAATATAGTTGTTTCTTACAGCTATCGGCTTTATCATGGTAAAAGTTTGATTTCCTGACATGTAGATTGTTTTTTATGTGTTTTTAGCCGGAAGACAAGTTAGCGAAAATTCGTTTTGTTAACTCATCTCCATCGGCTTTATTTTTATATTTGTACTTTATTTTAAAAGAGAATAATTGGAAAGAGTTGATATAGAATTAATTAATGGTTTCGAACAGCTGATAAAGAATAGTTCCAGATCGATAGTTTTGATTCCGCATATGAATCCGGATGGCGATGCAATGGGCTCGGTTCTTGGCTTATGGCGGGTTTTAAAAAATGCCGGATTAAAAGTGAAAGTGGTTAGTCCGACAAAGTACCCGGAATTTTATCATTGGATGGATGGGCACGAAGAAGTGATCATTTACAGCCATCACCCGAAGCAATCGGCGCGGGCTCTGGATGAGTCGGACCTACTGATCTGTATGGATTTTAATCAGCTCTCGCGACTTGGTGACATGAAAACCTTGGTCGAAAATTACGCCGGAAAGAAGATATTGGTAGATCATCATCCATATCCAGGGAGCTTTACCGACCTGACAATTTCTGACATAACTTATAGTTCGACAGCTGAATTAATTTTCTCGGTACTTCAGTCAACCGACTTGGCAAAACACATCGATCGGGAGGCAGCCACCTCGTTTTTTACCGGAATCATGACCGATACGGGCTCGTTCGATTTTAACGTGTCGAACCCTAATACCTTCGAAGTGGTTGCCCAGCTTACGCGTAAGGGCATCGATCAGCTTGATATCCATTCAAAAGTGTACGATAATTATTCGGCCGACCGGATGCGTCTGATGGGTTTTTGCCTGAGTAACCGGATGATCGTTTATCCGGAGTATCATGCTGCCTGCATGTACATTACTCTGGAAGATCAGAAAGCATTCAATTTTAAAACGGGCGACAACGAAGGTTTCGTCAATATGCCACTTTCGATCAGGGGGATTGTGTTTAGCGTGCTTTTTACCGAAAAGGAGAAGTATACGAAAGCTTCGTTTCGGTCAAAGGGAGAATTTGCTGTAAATGAGGTGTCTGAAAAATATTTTAACGGTGGGGGCCATCGCAACGCAGCCGGAGGCGAGCTTTATGCATCTTTATCAGAAGCTCTGGCGCAATTCGAGAAGTTGCTGCCCGAATTTGAAGATCGAATTAAACAATCAATAAAATAATTGACCATGAAAAGTTTGAATCCTGTTTTAAAAGTTTGTGTTCTGGTTCTGTTTTTAGCAGGCTTGGTTTCGTCATGTTTGAAACCCGAAGATACAAATTCAACCAATACTGCTGAGACTGAGGCAGCTTTATTAAAGTCGTGGAAAACTAAGATGAAAAGCAGTAACATTGCTTATGATTCAACTGCGACCAAAATATTTTACGTTATCGATAAGACGAAAGTAGGAACCGGAGCAAATGTAACTACCGGAAATACTGTAACTGTTAAATATACTGGTACTTTCATGGATGGAACAATCTTCGATTCATCAGATAACTTTAGTTATGTGCATAAATCGTCGGGCCAACGTATGATTGCCGGTTGGGAAGAAGGCATTGAATTGCTAAACAAGGGCGCAAAAGCCACCTTTTTGATTCCATCTGCCCTGGCTTACGGACCATATGGATATTATTCAATTCCGGCGTATACCCCATTATTTTTTATTATCGAGGTCGTTGATATTAAATAGAAGCTGATTTTAATTCGTACTTTTGCAAAAAAAAATATTTATGAGACAATATCTGTATATGCTCGGTTTGATTGTTATGCTAGCCGGAATTTATACTTCGTGTAAAGAGAATACCTTGGATGCATTACGTGAAGACGAGGTTACTGCACTCGACAAGTATGTGAGTGATAAGAAACTTGCTGATTTTAAAGATGCTTCCGGTATTTATTTTAAAGATAGTATCGTAGGAACAGGAGACAGTATTATCACATCAGGATATAAATTAAAACTCTACTTCAAGATTACCTTACTTGACGGAACAGTTATTTTTACAACCGAGGATTCTGCTGGCCGCAATTTTGAGGAGTACACGTTTTACGTTGATGCTAATGATGCAACCATTAATCAAGCTTATGTACAGCAAATTGCCGGATTACACAGCGGCTTGAAGAAAATGAGAGCTGGTGGACGTGCATTCATGGTTATTCCTTCAGAATTGGCATTTAAAGCAGTCGATAATTCATCAACCATTGGGGTTCCTCGTTTTTCAACACTTTTGGTCAAAGTTTATGTCAAGAGTGCATTATCTCCCTACAAGCAACGACAAGAGTAAAAATTAGACAACCATATTTTATTCCCGTGATTACCTTGTGGTTTTTCGCGGGATTTTTTTTAGTACATGAGCAAGTCTGAATTACTTAAGAAACTTCTTCCCGGATTCATTCCCTTATTCGTCTTTATTGCGATTGACGAGATTTGGGGAACTCGCGCAGGTCTGGTTGCTGCCCTGATTATTGGTGTTGCCGAAATGGTGTGGATCTGGATTCAGGAAAAACGATTCGACAAATTTGTTTTGTTCGATACCGGTTTGCTCGTTGTTCTGGGTTCTGTTTCAATTGTTCTCGATAATGATATTTTCTTTAAGCTGAAACCCGGATTGGTCGAGTTGATTCTTTGCGCAGTGCTTGCTGTCTCTTCCTTTTCGAAACTGAATATCGTAGGGCTTATGACTCAGCGGTACATGAAGGATATGGAGTTGAATGAGCAGCAGATGGCGCAATTCAGGAAAACACTACAGTTAATGTTTTTTGTATTCCTGATTCATACCATATTGGTTTTTTATGCCGCTTTTTATATGTCCGACGGTGCCTGGGCTTTTATCAGCGGCGGCTTGTTTTATATATTGTTTGCAGTTGTTTTTGGCTACGAGTTCATAAAGCAAAAACTCAGCCGTAAACCGCAGTTAATTCCTGAAGACGAAGAATGGTTGCCTTTGGTTAATGAGCAAGGCGAAATCGTTGGTAAAGCTCCGCGTTCGGTTTGCCACTGTGGCGAAAAATTATTGCATCCGGTGGTTCATTTGCATGTGCTGAATAATCAAAAGCATATCTATCTTCAGAAAAGACCATTAAATAAGCTGGTTCAGCCGGGCAAGTGGGATACAGCTGTGGGTGGGCATATTTCGTTTGGCGAAAACCTTGAAACGGCATTGAAACGCGAAGCCTGGGAAGAAATTGGCCTTCAGAATTTCGCGGCCCGCCTGATAAAGACTTACCGTTGGGATAGCGAGATTGAATCAGAGTTGGTTTATGTGTTTGTTAGCCACGATTTTAAAAGCATTCATCTTCATTCCGACGAAGTTGAAGAAGGACGGTTCTGGACTCAGAAACAGATTGATACGAATATTGGCGATCAGGTTTTTACACCCAATTTTGAGTATGAATATCAGTTGCTTAAAAATGAAATCTTCTGATTTTGAGTTTCAATCAGGCATGTAAAATCAGGATCGAGGGCGTTTGGTTAAGCCATGTACACCGTGAATCAACCAGTTTTTTCCATCCGTCAGTTGAAATAACCATTAACTGAAATTGCCCGATAATCTGCTCATCAATATCTTTATCACTATTTAAAGTAATATGGTTAGGCGCTTCCTGTTCAATGGCTCTGATTGCTTCCTTAATTTCAATGTGTTTCCTGATTATACCAGTCGGATCGGTCACAGTAACCTGTGCTTCAGAATTTTTTATCAGTCGTTGGATATATTCAACCAGAAAGTCATCTTTTTCAGAATAAAACGGCACGATAACCTGATCAAAGTTTCCGGTATTTTTATCAACAAAGATTCCGACAGGAACCTTGCTGCCCGATAGTATGTTTTGTGTCCGGTCGTCGAACGGCAGATTTCCGAATATTTTTTCTTTCCCGGCTACTCTCTGAATAATTCGGTCAGGATTTACAATACGAGTTGTGTATCCGAGTATTTTACCAAGCAGACTTCCCTCAAAAATCGACTGTCCGATGCCAATCAACAGCAGATCGAAATCGCCTTTATTGGTAATTTCGGTAATGTCGTCATCAATGTCGTCCGAAGCCTTAAATAATGTGGTAATCTTTTGATTCAATAACTCCGATTCCTGAATGACAGGTGCAAAACTTTCATTTTCGTATTCATCCATATTGTAGTGGTGCAGCACATTGTTAGGGCAGAGGTGAAGGGCGGTAACCGAAGTATTTTCTTTTTGCTTTCGGAGCAGGTTATTGGCAAGCCGAAGCAAAGATCTTCCCATTTCAGGATTTCCAAACGAAAGAATAATTTTGAATTTGCTCAGTTGACTGATCTTTTCCTGAATAGTATTGATTTTTGGCTTGAATACCCGATCGATTAAATCCAAAGCCGGACCGGTCATGAAAGTGGTGACCAACGCCATAATGACCATCATCGAAAATACTTCAGGCGAAAGAATTCCCAGGTCGTATCCAATGTTCAGAACAACGAGTTCCATCAATCCTCGGGTATTCATTAATGCTCCAATAGTTAAGCTATCGCGCCAGTTTTGGCCCATTATTTTTGACGCGATTGCACTACCCATAAATTTTCCGGTAATGGCAACCATGATGATTAATCCGGTTATTTTCCATAGATAAATATCATTCAGAAGGCCAATCTGAGTGCGTAATCCGGTAAAAACAAAAAAGAGTGGGAGCAGTAAAACCAGTGCGACATCTTCAATTTTCTGAATGAAAATATTTCTGAATTTGGAGTTTTCGGGCATGATTGTTCCGGCCAGAAAAGCTCCGAAAAGTGCATGGATACCGATGATCTCGGTGGTGTACGAAGATATCAGCAAGGTCAGGAAAAAGATGGCAACCACCTGCTTGCTCATGTTTTCGCGCGAATCGTGCAAGTCGCCAACCCTTTTCAGGAAAGGGCGAACGACCTTAATCATGATGATAACGTAACCGATTGCCAGCAGAATGACATAGAGCGAACTCAAGAACGATCCGGCTTTGGCAATGGCAATAATAGCCGCCAGCAAACACCACGCAGTAATATCGTCGGCTGCAGCGCAGGTAATAACCAAAGTTCCAATGCGTGTGCGATGCATTCCGCGTTCCTGAACGATTCGGGCCAATACAGGAAATGCGGTGATACTCATGGCTAGTCCGAGAAACAGGCCAAATGAAAGGAATGGAACTCCTTTCGGTGCAAAATTCTCATAAATAAAATAGGCAAGCCCGATTCCGAGTGTGAACGGAATAAGGATTCCCGCATTACTCACCACCACTGCATCTTTTACTTTGTTTTGAATTACCTTGATGTCGAGTTCCATGCCCACCATAAACATGAAAAGAATTAAGCCAACCTGACTTAAAAGGCTAAGGTTGCCCAGAGAGTTTTCAGGAAAGAGTGCCGATGAAAATTCAGGGAAAAGCATCCCCAGTAAGGATGGCCCCAATACAATGCCGGCAATAATTTCTCCAATTACTGTTGGTTGGTGAATTTTTTTGAAGATGAAAGCAAATATCCGTGAAACGATAAGAATGGTAACAATTTGCGCCAAAACCAGACCAACCGGATGGGCTAAGTTGTTAGTTATCGATTGAATAAACTGTGAAAAATGGGAATTTTGTAACTGCGGTTCAATAATATTTCTTCCAGCCTCCAAAAATTTTCCGGTCTGTATAATCCAGTACATCAAGGCAAAAAATGCGCCTAGAATTCCAAGGTAAAGCAGTGTGTTTTTTATATTTTTCATTCGTTTCCGGCTATATAAATTCAATGATTGAATTAACTACTTTAAAAATCCGGAATAAAAATAGAAGAATAAATTGGGTCGTAACGCTGCATTTGTCCAACCGACTTTCATTTGTAACAAGCGGGTAGAAATTTGTAATAAACTACCTGTTTTTTTTGCCTAAAAAGCCAGTTCGGTATGTTTCACCTAATGAAATGATCATTGGTTTTTCGGATTGGAAGTGAATATTGGTGGTGATTTGATCGCCCGAAAAATACTGTACAGTGCTTATTGCAATCAGTTCCTTTTTGTTTACGCGGCAAAACTCAGTTGACGGTAATAGGGAAGTTAACTTTTCAAATGAAATGTTTTTTAATTGAAGGTTGGTTCCATTTAACAAATGTGCTGTTTTATCGCGACTGTCAATTTCCGAAGTCCGGACATAAACCAACTGACTGACATCTAACAATGCGATTCCTTTATCCGTATTTAACCTGAGATATTTGTTTGTTTTATTTTCAGGATTTAACCTTTGAATAGCTTTATTTACTGCTTGTAGTAGTCGTTCGGGCTTGACTGGTTTTATCACATAGTCGATGGCGTCGAGGTCGAAAGCATCGGTTGCATAATCTTTATACGCGGTGGTAAAAATGACTGGTTTCCCTTTGAGCAAAGCCGCCAATTGAATGCCATTTATGCCGGGCATCTCAATATCGAGTATGCAAAGATCGAAATCTAATCCCTGAAATTCTTTCAGGAAAACCTCCGGATCGTTAAAAGCCCTCACCACTTCGAGCTGGGGTATTTGTTCGCAAAGCAATTTCAGGAACGAAAGCCCCGGCAATTCATCGTCCAGCAGTAAGCATCTTAGCTTTGTATTCAAGCAAGTCGATTTTTAAATGAGCAATATAAACGTTGTCTTCGACAAAACGATCGAATTTAAAATGATCGTTATAGATAATTTTTAAGCGTTTTTCCAGTGCTTCGGTTCCAAAGCCACCTTTCTCTTTTTTGATGGGCGCTTTTTCTGATATTTTGTTGGCAACAGTGAGCTTAAACGTGTTGTCGTTAAATTCGAAAGTGACAGAAATAAATGCGCCCTGACTTTGAAGATCGGCGTGTTTAAATGCATTCTCAATTAAATCGGTTGAAATAAAGGGTGCGAGCAAATGCTGTTGATAAAGCGGCTCATTTTCGTTAATCTTCATTTTTACTTTTAATTCGAACAGCGGACTCAATTTTATCTTGTTGATTTCGATTAGATTGAGCGCAAATTCAACTTCCTGCTTTGGAGTTACGAATTTTTTGCGGCTGTCATATAAAATGTAATCAAGAACGTTTGATAGTTTATCCAACGCAAAGTAAGTTTGATATGCGTGCGACTGAACAGAATTGAGAATATTTTTAAAAAGGTGCGGGTTAAGTCTGGAGTCAAGGTTGTCGAGTTGTATCTCGTTAAACTTGCTTTCCATTTCCTGATATTTTGCTTCCAGAAGCTGTTTCTCTTTATCCGATTTTTTTAGCCTGAAGATCAAGTAACCGATCAATGCGAGGCAGATAAAAATTGTAAAAATACTGCCATAAAAAAGCATCGGAGATAAGTCGGGTTGAGGTTCCATATCCAATTGGTTTTATAACAAAGTTAGGGATTTTTATAGGTTAAGAAAGAAATGGAAACTCCACAGTTGAAACTTTTAAATAAATGTGATGTGATTTTTAGAGCGTTTTGTGCGTTCCGTCGCAGTATGGCGGATTTTTAGTTTGTTTGCACTGACAGAGCCAGGCTTCCTGTTTTTCAACCAGCTTAAACATGACTGGTACAAATTCACTTCCGCGGTGCGATCCATTGCAAAATGGTTGATTGGAACTTTTCCCGCAGGCACACCAGAAATATTGTCCAGGTTCAAGATTGACCAGAGCCGGCATTTTTGCAGCAATTAACGGTTTTCCCATGGTTGTCGATTTTATAACTTTTAATTTTTAATTTTGATTTGCTTTAATTTAAACAGCCCGGATTGAATTTAGTTATATGAACAAAAAAAATAGATGATGAAGATATTTGTAATCAGTTTGTTGTGTGCGCTTTTTCTTGGTCAGCAAGTGGAAGCCAAAAAGCATTTTCTATATGTAGGTACTTATACCAAAGGAATGGCCAATGGTATTTTTGTTTATTCGTTCAACGATCAGAGTGGGCGGTTGGTTGATTTGAAAATACCTGCAGTGAGCAATAATCCATCATTTTTGACCATTTCGGCCAATAAAAAGTTCCTTTATGCAGTGGGCGAACTCGATAATCTGGGTGCCAACCAAAGTGGTGGTATTTCAGCTTTCAGGATCGAATCTGATGGGAAGTTGACAATGATTAATCATGTTCTTACAAATGGCGCAAATCCTTGCCATGTTAGTCTTTCTCCTGATGGGAAGAAGCTTGTGGCGTCGAATTATACCGGAGGAAACTTGTCCTTTTTCAATATTCAACCGGATGGTAGTCTCTCTGAAATGGTACAACGAATTCAGCACGAGGGTAGTGGCCCGTTTCCGGGACGGCAAACAGAACCTCATGCGCATTCGGCACGTTTCGATGTAACAGGTAAATTGTTGTTTGCAGCTGATCTTGGCATTGACGAACTCAAAATTTACGATATAACCTCCGGCGAAAAGGTGGCCTCACCTCATGCGCAACCATTCATTAAGCTTGCCCCTGGTTCCGGGCCCCGTCATTTTGATTTTTCGGCTGATGGCCGCTTTATTTATGTCATTAATGAGTTAAGCTCGACCATTACTGTTCTGATGAAATACGGTGGAGAATGGAAACAAGTTCAGACGATAAAAACATTACCAAAAGATTTCAAAGGCGAAAGCTGGTGCGCTGACATCCATTTATCGGCTGATGGCCGCTTTGTTTACGGATCGAACCGCGGGCACAACAGCATTGCTGTTTTTAAACGCGAACCTACCAGTGGAAAGTTAGAAATGATCGAAACCGTTTCGGTTGAGGGTAACTGGCCACGAAATTTTACAATCGATCCTTCAGGTCGTTTTTTACTTGTAGCCAACCAGAAAAGTAACGATATTACTGTTTTTAAGATTGATCAGACTTCAGGAAAACTCAAGTTTACAGACTTTAAAGTTCCAAATGAATCGCCAGTATGTTTGCAGTTTTTGAAATAAATATTTAGGTCGTAGAGACGTTGCATGCAACGTCTCTGTAATTTTATTATCCCCTAATTAACCGAATAAATTCTTCTCTTGTAGCAACCCGCTCGAAGGCACCGGTGAAGTCGGAAGTGGTGGTGGTTGAGCTTTGTTTCTGAATGCCGCGCATTTGCATACAAAGATGTTGCGCTTCAATAACCACAGCCACTCCAAGCGGATTGAGTGTTTGCTGGATACAATCCTTAATTTGTGTAGTCAGTCGCTCCTGAACCTGAAGCCTTCGGGCATAGGCATCAACTACACGGGCAATTTTGCTCAATCCGGTGATGTATCCATTCGGAATGTAGCCGATGTGAGCTTTCCCTATAAATGGGAGCATGTGATGCTCGCACATCGAATAGATTTCGATATCCTTAACAATCACCATTTGTCGGTAATCTTCTTTAAACATGGCCGAACGCAAAATATCTTCCGGATTTTGTTCGTATCCCTGAAGCAAGAATTGCATCGATTTAGCCACTCTCAGGGGCGTTTGGCGTAATCCTTCACGACTGGAATCTTCGCCAAGCAAATCGATAATTTTTTTATAATGTTCGCTTATTTCTTTAGTTGTTTCCGGATCATATTGCTCAATTTTACGGTATGTTCCGTCTTTTCCGTTTAGTGAAAATTCCATTTTTGATTCCTTTCTGTAATTATTTTGTGTCGTAACGCAACCGCAAAGGTAGTAAGTTCAGTCTTACACATAGTCTGGGAGGCAAATTTTGTTAGAAATGCATTATAAAACCATTAAACTTTTACACAAAGCCTAATCCAATTGGCTAAATCGTGGATTGGTCTTCTGAAATTTCTATTTTTGCACCGTTTATTTTTATTGAGCTCTGCGTGATCAGGGAGATTTAAATGGAGTTTCAGAAAAAGCCCTTTTTTGTGTTGTTAAGGGTGTTAAAAAAGTCAATTGTTTTTTTTTGTTTTATATACAATATATTCTTTGAATTGAAGTTTGTATTCATGAAAACAATGTCTCAGAAATTAACAAACGTTAATGTACTGTATTTATGATTGTAGTTACCGGAGCAGCTGGTTTTATTGGAAGTTATATTGTCGGGAAACTCAACAGAGAAGGATTTAAAGACATTGTTTTAGTCGATAAATACGACGATCCATTGAAGTTTCAGAATTACCAGGAGAAGACATATTCAGAAATGGTCGATCGTGATAATTTCTTCGATTGGCTGTCAGTCAATGAAAAATTTGTTCAGATCATTATTCATATGGGGGCTCGTACCGATACCGTTGGTCAGGAGCCTGAAATCTACCAAAAACTCAATCTCGATTATTCCCAGAAAATCTGGAATGCCTGTACGCAATATGGTTTGCCGTTGATTTATGCTTCATCGGCATCGACATACGGCGATGGTCAATTGGGTTTTGATGATGACGAAGCGCTTATCTCCGGATTACAACCCTTAAATTTATATGCTCAGTCGAAACACGATTTTGATCGCTGGGTACTTGAGCAAAAGGAACAGCCTTATTTTTGGGCTGGACTGAAATTTTTCAATGTTTTTGGTCCGAATGAGTACCACAAGGAACGCATGGCGTCAGTCATTTTTCAGGCGTTTAATACCATTTCAGAAACAGGTCACATGGGGCTTTTTCGGTCGCACCATCCGGAGATTAAAGACGGAGAACAAGCCCGCGATTTTATATATGTTGAAGACATTGCCAAGGTGATCCTATTCTTTATGAATAACCGTAAAAACTCCGGAATTTATAATGTGGGCACCGGCGAGGCACGAACTTACCTCAGTTTGACAAAAGCCGTTTTTAAGTCGATGAAGCTGGATGAAAACATTTATTTTATTGACACTCCTGAAGATTTGCGTGGAAAATATCAGTATTACACTTGCGCCAACATTCAGAAGCTGAGGAAGATTGGTTATTCCGAACCGTTTTGCACTTTGGAGGATGGTATTGACGATTATGTAACCAATTACCTGGTTCCCGGAGCACGTTACTAGCCAGTAAAATTGTCATCCATTGTCATTTGCTTCACGTCATTCGTTGTCGTTAATGGTTTTCTGTAAATGACTGCCAATGACTTAATGACAATCAATGACGGAACTTTTGGAATTTGAAATCTGGAATTTGAAACGAACTAACGCGTAAATACCCAATCGTTTTCTCCTGAAAGCTGATTGTTAAAATAGTATCCTTCCCAATCAAAGGCTTTTATTTCTTCCGGATCAGAAATGTTGTTCTGAATGATAAACCGGCTCATTAACCCACGTGCACGTTTCGCAAAAAAAGATACCATTTGATACTTTCCATCTTTGTTTTCTTTGAATGAAGGAGTAATTATCCGGGCTTTCAATTTCTTTGTATTGATGGCGCTGAAATACTCGTTAGAAGCCAGATTGATTAAGAGTTTCTGATCGGTTTGTTCTAAGTCCTGATTGATTTTGGCTGTAATCTTTACCTTCCAGAAATCGTATAAATTCTTCTTCCCTGAAACAGGCAAATTGGTTCCCATTTCCAAACGATAGGGCTGAATCTGGTCAAGAGGTTTCAGCAGTCCGTAAACTCCTGAAAGGATGCGCAGTTTCTGTTGGGCAATGGCGAATTCGGCAGTGGTGAAGGTTTCTGCTTTTAGACCCTGATAAACATCGCCATTAAACATCAGTATCGCCTGCCACGAATTTTCGGGAGTAAAAACCGGATCCCAAGCCTGAAACCGTTGGAAATTCAGTTCTGCCAATTTGGGCGAAATGTCCATCAATTTAGCAAGTTGAATTGGCTTTTTCTTTTTCATTACCGAAACAATTTTCACAGCTTCGGGCAGAAAATCTATTTCAGTAGAAGTTTCGAAAGGAACAGGGCGGTGTTCGTAAAGTGATTTGGCTGGCGAAATAACAATGATCATGGCTCTTTAAAAATGATTTCAGGAATGAAACAAAGATACAGTATCAAAGTTGAGATTGAACTGAAATGTTAGGGTGGGGGAAAAAGAAAAGCGGAAAAAGAGAAAGAATGCTCTTTCCTTTTCCCACTTTTCTGCGGATTTATTCTTGTTTGCGGAATTCGTTTTTCTACCACACAAAAGTGCCTACAGCACCTTGCGCCAGCGATGTGGTGACTGATTTGCCTTTAAAGCTGATGTTGAAATTTTGGACTGATCCGGCGTCATTCAGAACAATCAATACTTTCTTTCCTTCCGGAGTTTTAAAAGCCACATTGGGCAAATTACCGGGCAAATTTGAGTTGACTCTTACCGAACCCGGACGCACAAACTTGGCCGCGTGAGCCAATATGTAATAGGCCGGATTGCGGGTTACTGCATTTCCATTAATGGTAATGGTGCCTAAGCACTGATCGCAACCGCCTTCGTTGGTATGCGGATCGTTCGACGGGTCGGCGGCCATGTTCCATTCCAGCACATTCCGGCACCAGTTTCGGGTTCCGCCAATAATCAGGGTGCGAATGTGCCATGCCAGATCGCCGGTCAGATTTCCGGGGGCACCAATCCATTGCTCGGTAAAATAAAGATTTTTGGCAGGGTAGGCATTGTGAACTTTGCTCAGATCGTCGATTGATCCGGCGTAAAGGTGAAAGGCCGATCCATTGACATATTTGGCGGCTTGCGGATCGCTCAGTATTTGCAACGGGTAGTCGGTGCGATCGGCATTGTGGTCGTACACAATAATTTTAGTTTTGATACCGGCAGTTTCGAATGCAGGCCCGAGGCTTTTCTTGATGAAATCGGCCTGATCTGCTGCCATCATATACATGCTCGGATTATTGCCCGGATGAAGCGGCTCGTTTTGAATGGTGATAGCGTCAATGATAATCCCTTCGCTTTTCATTGCCTGAATATATTTCACGAAATATTTGGCGTATGCGTCGAAGTACTCTGGTTTCAGGCTGCCGCCTTTAAACGAATTGTTGGTTTTCATCCAGGTAGGGGCAGTCCATGGCGATCCCATAATTTTGATGTTCGGGTTGATGTCCAGAATTTCTTTCAAAACCGGAATTAAATCAGCTTTTTCAGTTTCAAGGCTGAATTTGTCCATGTTGACATCGGTTTGGCCTGAAGGTAAATCGTTGTAAGTGAACAGATGGTCGCTCAGGTCGGAAGCTCCAATGCTGATGCGCAGGTAGCTGATTCCGATATTTTTGGCATCGGTAGCAAATAGTTCTTTTAGGATTTGGGAGCGGCTGGTATTATCCATCCGATTGAGCAATGTGGCGCTTCCACCGGTAAGGCAATTTCCAAAGCCGTCAATGGTCTGAAAGGTTGTGGTGGTGTCAACTGCAATTGTTGGATTCTGATTGGTTGTATTGGCGAAATTCAGGCTTGTATTTTGTTTCTGGAACAGCACGTTATTCGATGGACTGGTTACCCAGGCTTCAACTTCCGTTTTAACGGTTTCGTCTGAAGGATTTGGCTTATCAGGATAATTTTCGTTTTTGGTGTTATCAGAACAACCAAAAAGCAGTATCAGTAAAGTGACGAGTAAATTCATGTTTCTCATTTTAAGTGGGTTAAATTGAAATTCCATTGGGCAAATTAATCGGTTGTGTCTTGCTGTCAAATGTTTAAAATAGATTCTGTTTTTTATACGGCCGTTGATTCTGATTGGATTTAAGAAATAATCCTGACAGATATAAAATACCTGTCAGGATATGATATTAATCCCCCTTATTTAAAACATCTATTTTATTTTTTCTGATAAACCCTTACATAATCAACCACCATAGAACGAGGGAAAATGGTGTCGTCAATGCCTTTTTGTCCGCCCCAGTTTCCACCAACAGCCACATTCAGCAACAAGTGAAATCGTTTATCGAATGGCCAAACCGGAAACCCTTTTCCTTCGTTCTTGAAGGTAAAGTATAGTTTGTTGTCTACATAAACTCTGTATTCTGATGATTCCCATTCCAGAATATAGTTGTGAAATTGAGTATAGCAGTCGGGAACTGTGGTTGTTGCATTTTTCTGTGTGCCTTGCACATGGTTGTACGATTGGGTGTGAGCCGATGCAACAATGACATACGGATCGTATCCCACGTTTTCCATGATGTCGATTTCGCCGCTTGCTGGCCAACCGCCATAGGTCCAGTCGGTTGATAACATCCAGATGGCAGGCCACATTCCTCTACCTTCCGGAAGTTTGGCCCGTACTTCAACCTTTCCGTAAAGCCAATCACCTTTCGATTTGGTAATCAGTCGTGCCGAAGTATATTTTTTGCCTTCAACATCTTCTTTGATGGCGTTGATATAAAGGTATCCGTCTTTTACTTCCGAGTTTTTAAGTTGGCCACTGGTGTAGTATTGAGCTTCGTTATTTCCCCATCCATTGGCATTTCCTTCGGTGTCGTAACTCCATTTTTTACTGTCGGGAAGACCGATGTAATTGAATTCGTCGCTCCAAACCAACTCGTAGTTGCCGGTTGCGGTGCCGGTACCTGGCTTTACACCTGTTGGTTCCGATTTATTGTCTTTGGCGCAACCCCATAGCGAAGTTGAACAAAGGAGAATTGTAAAGAAGAACAATCGTTTCATATACTTTTTTTTAAGGTCTAAATAAACTCCTACTTATCTGGCGAACCAGACAAGTCAGGAGTTTTCATTGCCAATTTATTTTCCGAAGGTAAAATCATCGAAAAAGAAGATACCAGGAGCAGTGTGCCCTTCGGCACCAAACTGAATTACGATTTTGTCATAATCCTGACGATTACTTACCGAACTGAAATCAAAAGTCAGTTCGATCCATTTGTCAGAGGCCAAATTTGCTTTCACGACTTCTGTTTGTGTTGTCCATGCGTTTCCACCCAAGCTGCTATCCTGCAATTTTACAGCCACCTGATGCTGAAGCTGATTAACCGAGATCCAACTGCCCGCAACATCGTAGGTTCCAAGATAGTCATTATATGATGGGATAAAGACTTTCATTTTCACTTTATTTTGCTCAGTCAAATCAAACTTATATTCTTTCGTAGAAAAGTAGATGTTTGAATAGAATGCGGAAGTTTTCTGGTAAAGGAATACTTTTGAAGAGGTATTAACTGGCACTGGCGCCGGATTAGAATAATGAGCGCTTACCAGTGAACCCATGTCTTCATATTTGAATTCTACCTTGCTTGTTGTTCCTTCAAAATCTTCAGATAAAGGCGTTGCTTTCAACGGGATGATCACAATCGGCTTCACGTTCTTTTCTTTTGGAATTAAACGATACCACCAGCCATTACCGGGCTCAACAGTACTTACACATTTAATATACAACTCATCTTCAGTAAGTTTTATAATTTCGTAGGTAGATGTACCTGCATAATGTCCGAAGAACGCTCCATCACTAAGAGTAAGCGTTTTGGCTGATTCTTTCAATGTAAACGTGTAAGCCGATTTTGGGGCATAAGCTACATCAAAATCGCCGTCGCCAGGAACTACTGAATTTGGATATCCCAAAGCTGAAAGCGCTTTACGGCCATTTTCGTTGGTGTAAACTGAGCCGTTGTTTTTCCATACCATCTTAACGCCTACCTGGGTAAACGTAAATTCCTGGGAATAAAGGCAGCTTTTGGTTTTTCCTTCAGCAGGACAGCTCCACCAACTTGGGCTTGAAGCATCTGCCGGACCAACACCAAAATGTCCGTCGTGATATTGATCGAACACCCATGTTTTACCTGCTAAATTGCTAGCTCCGCCGGTTAGCGCGGTGTACATCGGGGTGTTGAGCATCGACATATCATCGTTGGCAATTGTAATTGTCTTCGATTTAGATACCGAACCCGCTTTTGAATATAAAGTCATAACAACGTTGTAAGTTCCTTTGAAAGGATATTCAACGGTTGCCGATTCGCCTTTACCTTTTGTGTTGTTACCGAAATCCCAGGTTACAATACCAGCAATCTTCGATGTGTTTTTTATTTCCAGAATGTTCGCCTTTGCAGCCGTTGGTGTTGCGGTGAAATCAAGCTGATCTTCAGTCGGAGCCTGTCCGATATCAATGGTGCCGTCCATTTCAGGTTTACATGCAAACATAACAATTATGAGTGCAGCCAAACCGGCAAGTTTTTGTATGTATTTCATTCGTTTCATTACCAAAAAGTTTTAAATTTTAATTAAAAACAACATTACAGAACCTGCTTATTTATAAGCAGGCACCATTTGTTTCAGCACATCCTTGTTCGTATTTCTGATTTCCTTTGCCGGAATAGGGAACATACCCCATGTATTTGGATTATAAGTCCTGACAGTAAAATCAGATGGATTAGGAATACCCTGAGGTACATTAAAACTTGCGTTGATTTTAGTTGCAGCATAGGTCTGACCTCTTCTCAAAAGATCCCATTTGCGAAGGCCTTCGCCTCCAAATTCAACACGTCTTTCATGGTAGATGTTATCGAGTGTAATGCTTGTAAGAGCGGCACTTGTTCCCAGCGAACGGGTCCGAACCTGATTCAGGTAGCCGGTAGCTTTTGCTGGGTTGTCTGTCAGGAATAATTCGGCAGCCATCAACAATACATCGGCATAACGGATGTCGGTGAAATTGCGTGGAAAGTTGTGACTTGGATCGCCACCAACTCCAATGTAAGCGCTGAGAGCCATGTATTTCTTGTTGAAAAAGCCGGTATTCATATACGCCTTGTTGTATTTGGTCAATTTCACATCGGCATTGTAAAGAGTAGCATCTTTTCTTGGGTCACCAGTTTCGAACTCGTTGGCTAAACTCCATGTTGGAACGGCAAACGACCATCCCGGATAAACTGAAGCATCGCCTTCAGGATTACGCACGCTTAACCAAACCGAAGAGAAGTTGCCATTGATTCCCCAACCGCCCCAGTCGCCTGATTTAGCTTTCTCTGAGTATTGGATTTCGAGCAATGATTCTTTGTTGTTTTGTTTCGCCCAATCCCACAGATCGGCATAATTAGGAAGCAGCGAATATACATTGCTTGAAATAATCTGTTCCAAAGCTGCTTGTACGTAAGCTTTGTCGATGGTTGTTTTTCCATCGCTGAAGGCAGGAACCGACATAACCGGTTTGGCAAAACCTTCGTGATAAAGGTAAATACGAGCCATTAATGCCTGAGCAGCACCTTTTGAAATGCGTCCTTTTTCGGCTGATGAAACTGATACTGGTAGCACAGGAATTGCTTTGAGTAAATCGGATGCTATTTGTGTAAATAATTCAGCAGGCGTATTCTGAGGGATGTTTTTGTAGTCCTCAACATTAGGAAAAACCTTGGTAATAAGCGGTGCATATCCGTAATGACGAACTAAATCCCAGTAGAAATAAGCTCTTAAGAATAAAGCTTCACCTTCGTAACGGCTTTTCAGTCCATCTGTTTTCCAGTCTATATCAGCTTGTTTCTGCAGATAAAGGTTGGCACGATAAATTCCGGAGTAGCAACGATTCCATAAGTCGCTTGATGAACCGTTTTCAGGAGTCATTTTAAACATTTCCATTTCCTGCCATTGGCTCATATCCGAGATGTTTGAACCACCGCAGAATGCGTCATCCGAAAAAATGTCGGACATAGTAGGAACAAATTGCCAGTTCTGAACAGAGTAGGCATCGTAAACGGCAGTTAATGCCAGAAAGGCCTGATCTTCTGTTTTGTAATAGTTGGCTTCAACCTGACCTGTTTTGGGTTCCAATTCAAGAAATGATTTTGAACAGGAAATGCTACCCAAAGCTAAAGCCAAAAATGAGGTCACATATATTATATTCTTTTTCATCTTTTTCTAATTTTTAGTATTGGCTTTATTAAAATGTAATGTTAACACCACCTAAAACGGTGCGGGCTTGTGGATAAATACCATGGTCGATACCATTGCTGAATACGCCTCCGCCAATTTCAGGATCGTAGCCTTTGTAGCCGGTAAATGTCAACAGGTTTTCTGCAGTTACATAAAAGCGTAAGTTTTTAATTTTTAAGTAATTTACAACAGCTTTTGGCAAGGTATAACCAAGAGTGATGTTTCTTAGTCGTACGTAGCTTCCGTCGTGGATAAAGAAATCGCTTACGGTTTTCATATTCTGGTTGTCGTCAACAAATGTTACACGTGGGTAATAATTTGAAGTGCCTGCGCCAGTCCAACGGTTCAGCCATTCCTGGCGATAGTTGGTTCCATTCATGTCGTAACGTCTGGTGGCGTCATAAACTTCCTGACCCAAAGCAGCATATACAAACATGTTCATATCAAAGCCTTTGTATTCAAGGTTCAGATTTAAACCTCCTGTAAATACAGGGTATGGTGAGCCTAATTCAACGCGGTCGGCATCCGAAATTTTACCATCGCCGCTTTCATCAATAAATTTGATGTCGCCTGGTTTTGCACTTGGCTGAATTTTTCCGCCGGTAGAACTAACATAGGCGTTAATTTCGCTTTCAGTCTGGAAAATGCCGTCGGTTTTAACACCATAGAAAACGCCCATTGGTGAGCCTACGGCTGCATACAATACACCTGATTGTCCAAATCCACCGTCGCCACCCTGAAGTCTTTTTTCAGCATTCTGAATGTCGAGAACTTCGTTTTTATTGTAGGCACCGTTGATCGAGGCATTGAAATATACTTTACCAAACTGTTTTTTGTAGCTCACTTCGCCTTCAAACCCTGAGTTTCTTACCGATCCTCCGTTGATGATTGGAGCAGAGTTTCCGACTAACATTGGAACCGGAGCAGTAACTAACCAGTCTTTGGTTGTTTTTACGTAATAATCCAGAGTAACTCTAAGGCTGCTTCCGAGTGTTGCGAAATCAAGACCAATGTTTGTTTGTTCCGAAGTTTCCCATTTTAACGATGGATTTGCAATACGAGTTGGCTGTGTTCCATTGTATTGAGTCTTGCTGTCGCCAAAATAATAGATGTTTTGATTTCCAACGATTGAAGTGTATCCGAAATCACCAATGTTCTCGCTTCCGTTTTGACCCCAGCTGGCTCTTAATTTCAGCATATCAACAATTCCGTTGGCTCCGCTCATAAAATCTTCTCTTGAAATAACCCAACCTCCGGCAACCGAAGGGAAGTAACCGTATTTGTTTTCAGAACCGAAGCGTGATGATCCGTCACGACGAATAGTTGCCGTTAACATGTAACGATCCATCAAATCGTAATTTACTCGGCCAAACAATGAAGCTACGGTATGTTCAGAATAACCACCACCAGTGCTTGCACTCAACGGATTGGTTGCATTGTCGATGTAGGCATGTTCAAAATCGTCAAAAATTACATCCGATTTTTCTCCTGAAAGGTTTTGGTACATGTCTTTAAAGGCGGTTGTTCCGGCCATCAAAGTAAAATGATGAGTATCGATGGTTTTATCGAAGGTTAAAACATTCTCGAAGTTCCATCTTGAATAAACTTTCATGCCTTGCGATACCTTGTCGGTAGTAGTAAAGTGCATTGCATCAAGATAATAGTACGGATAATAATTGCGTTCGTTCACCAACGCCATTTCGCCGCTGTATGTTGATTTGAAAGTCAAACCTTTCAATGAGGTATTGATTTTACCAAAGTCAACTTCAGCGAAAATACCACCTACAATTTTACTTGTTTTAGTTTGTGAATTCACTTTATCCAGCAAAGCCATAGGGTTCGAGATTTCCTGTAAGCCGATACCATAATCTTCAGGAGTAGCCCATGTTCCGTCGGAATATTTCACCGGAACGATAGGAGGCATATTGATTGCCTGAGCCAACCCGTTTCCGAAATGGCTATTAGTATCTATACCCTTGCTGTTAATGTATGCCAGGTTTAAATTAGAGCCAAACTTCATAAAACCAAATTCGGCAACGGTGTTTAAGTGATATCCGAATTTTTCGAATTGAGATTTTCCTTTGGCAACAATACCGTCTTGTTTAAAATAGTTGAGCGAAGATGAATAGCTAACTTTGTCATTTCCACCATTTAATGATACTGAATGGTTTTGTTTCGGTGCATCGTAGTTAAACATCTCATCCTGCCAATCGGTATTAACGGTATTTCCTGCAACTTCTGCGGCCGAAAATTTAGGACTCAACCCGCCGTTCATTGCAGCTTCGTTGGTCAACATCATGTATTGCTGACTATCGAGCAAGCGTAGTTTTCTCCATGGATTTTGAACCCCATAATAACCGTCATAGCTAACTGTCATTTTTGAGTCTTTTTTACCACTTTTTGTAGTAATGAGGATAACCCCATTGGCCCCACGTGCACCGTAAATTGCGCTCGATGCAGCATCTTTCAGTACTTCAATCGATTCAACATCGCTTGAGTTCAGGAAGTCGGTTCCGGAACCGCTCATTGGCAAACCATCAATAATATATAATGGTTCCGCATCGCCGTTTGTTCCAACACCGCGGATGCGGATTGAAACCTGATCTCCTGGTTGTCCTGAATTACTTGAAATAACCACACCAGCGGTTTTTCCCTGAAGGGCCTGAGTGACCCTCATGTCTGAAGTCTTCTTCAAATCGTCGCTGCTAACCTTGCTGATTGCACCAGTTACCAGACTTTTTTTCTGGGTTCCATAACCAACCACAACAACTTCATCAATGTCGGTATGCTCTGTTGCTAATGCGATATTGATAACTGTCCTGGATGTTACAGGAATTTCCTGAGTCTTCATACCAACAAAGGAAAAGACCAACGTTGTGTTACCGGAAGCATTGATGGAATAATTTCCGTCAATATCAGTAATTGTACCAGTGGTTGTTCCTTTAACAACAACACTCACCCCGGGAATCGGTTGTCCATCATCCGCCGATGTGACAACTCCCTTCACCTGTAGCCCTTGTGCAAATACTGCAAAAGAGCCCATCAAAATTAAAAGAGCTAAAACTGCTTTTTTCATAAGTAAATAAATTTTTTAGAAATGGTTTCTAAAAGAGTTAATAGTAAATTGCTTTTGTGAGACAATTCTTGAGCGCAAAACTATTCTATTATTTACTCTGAGGAAAGTGAAATTGTACTGCAAAAATACATCAACAGTAAAGTTGTATTACATCTTTAATACATCAGTTGTATTTGTATTCGTCAGTTGTTCAGTGATTTATTGTTGTTTGATGAAAATATAATAATACAACATCATGCTGAATAGACTACAACATCGTCAATCTCTGTGATTATAAGTCAATAATCATTCTTGTGAGGTTTTGATCGCGGTCGATGTTCAGTTTTTTACGAACCCGGTAACGGCAGATCTCAACTCCACGGACCGAGATATTCATCAAAGGAGCAATTTCTTTGGTCGAAATATTCATCCTCAGATAGGCACAAAGTTTTAATTCTTTCGGAGTAAGATTCGGATATTGCTCCTTCAAGCGGCTTAAAAAATCTTCGTGAACTTCGTCGAAAGCCGTTTCAAAAACTTCCCATTGTTTTTTGTGGTCAATGTCTTTGTCGATCTTAGTGATCAACGAAGCGATTTTATCTTTTAGTAATTCATCAGAACTGGATTTTTTTAGCTTTTCTAAATCCTCCTTGATTTTGACCAGAAATTTATTCTTTCTGATTAAGTCCATGGTTTGATTGGCCAGCTCTTTATCGCGATGGATCATTTCGATTTTAAGTTTCTCGTTCCTAAGATTGACGATTTTCTTTTCAGCTATCAGTGCCTCTTGTTTGTATTCACGCTCTTTTTGCCTGTACGACTGCAAATGTTTCAACCTTTCTTTCCTGTTCGATATTTCAATCCGCTTTAAAAAGTACCAACCCAGCAGAAGGATAAGAAATAGCAATATCACTGCATAAATAAGATAGGCATAGATGCTTTTATACCATGGCGGCGTGATGCTGAACTTCAGGCTGTCGGTGGTGCTTTCAATTCCCATCTGATTTCGGGCCTTAACACTGAAGGTGTAATCGCCTGGAGGCAGATTTGCATATTCGTTGAACGGAATATTACTCCATTTTGACCATTTATTGTTGTATCCGGAAAGCTTAAAACTATATTCGATATTATCCTGATTGTCGTAAACCGGTGAGGTGTACGAAAACCGGAACGTGTTCTCTTTAAACGGAAAACTAAAGTCTGAATGATCAATCTCACCTTTTATTAATGGGTTTGATTCAGATTGCTTTATTGCATTATTTGTGTTGACAGAATTTCCGTAAAAGAAAGTGCTGTCAAGGTACAGTGCAGTGGCTCTATTTATGTAAGTTGAAAATTCCGGGCCATTGTTAAAATTCGAAAGCGGAGAATAATGGGCAAATCCATCTTCGGTGCCAAAGAAAATGTGATCATCAGAATAGCGGTAAACCGACTCGAATCCACTGATAAACTTACCGGTTAACATCCCAAACGGCGCGTTGATGTGTTTGTAGCTATTGTCTTCCTGAATCCGGAATACCCCTGCTTTGTTTTTTCCCATGTCCCATGCCATATACCAGATGTTTCCTACTTTGTCTTCCTTCAGGAAGGATACGTCTTTAAGCGGACTGAGTAGCTGGTTAAAATAGGTCGAACTTTCAAACCGATCCTTCTCCTTATTGTATTCGAAAAAACCGACACTAGAGGTAATTAATATTTTGCCCTTTATTTTAAAAACATTCAGATTGTAATTAGATGGTAATCCGTCATTTGAGGTGTAAAATCGGAACGATTGAATAGTGTCGAGTTTGCTGCCAACAGAAATTTTATATATGCCTTTAAAGCCATGGCTCATCCAAAGGTCACCATTCTCGTCTTCTTCAAAGACCCGGAATGATTCATTAAAACCACCTATTTTTCCGGAATAAACCCAACTGCCGTTTTGCTTTTTGTAGAGGGTTAGTCCACTATATGTACCCCCGATCAGGTACTCCGGAAATCGTTTTAGTGTATGAAATTTCCAGGCTCCGGGAATCTGGCTGATTTGACGTGCTTTTTCACCTTCAATTACGAAAGTGCCTTTGTTGTGACCGCATAACAGAACATTGTCGTGAATTCCCAGATACCAAACCTGCCCGTTGGTTCCCGGAATCAGGCGGAAGTCTTCATTTTGCGGTTCGTTGCCCCAATCTTTAACAAATAGTCCCTGATTAGTTCCCAGGTAAATCTTCCCATCGTATATTATTGAGGTATAGCCTGCGCCAATTCCGTCGGTTTGCTGAAGAAAGGTGATTGGTGAATTTACATTCACGTAATCAATCCCATTATCCAGCCCAAGCCAAAGATTGCCAACCCTGTCAGCAAATACTTTCAGGATCGTATTGTTTTGAAGTCCTTTTTGACGGTTAATTTGCTGAATGATCTTTCCGAATTCGTCGATAATAATAATTCCATCCTGAATGGTTCCAATGGCGTAATATTTATCCTGAATGACGATTGCGCTGAAAATCTGCTTCTGCTTTAAAAGCGAATTAACCGGAACAGCCCATTCTTTCAATTCACGGTCATTGTATATAAATATTCCCTTGTTCAGGGTAAAAATCATCAGATCGTTCCCTCGGTTAAAGGGAACAACTGACCAGATTTCTTCTCCTTTAATCTTCTCACAACCAATCAACTCGTGCAAGCTGTTATCAGCAAATTCCATCAGGCCCTTTTCCTGATCGTTAAAATACAACCGACCGTTAACTACATAAGAATTCTGGAACCGTGACGGCGCTTTTATTGTCGAAACGGTAGAATCGTTTTTGAAAAGGAAAGTGAAATTGTACGATTGAAAGAGAATTTGATTTTGAAAGGAAGTGATGTTCCAAACATCGTCGAAATTCATAAAATCGGAAGGAAGGTATTTTTTCAGCGACCTGAATTCCATTTTTCCACCTTTTCCAACTTCCATTTTTCCCAGTTCGTTGTAGGCTCCAACATATATCTGTCCATTTTTAGCAATATATGCCGACCGAACGATCGATGAATTGGGCATCCGGTGTATTTGCCAGCTTACACCATCGAAAAGGAGCAAACCTTCGTTGTTGCCAAAATACATAAAGCCACGCTCGTCCTGTGCAATCGCCCAGTTTTGAGTGCCGCCTTTGTATTCCCTTCTCGGAAAGTTGTGAATATAAGGGACACCAATGTTGATCATTTCGGCCAACACATCAGTTGTAAATGATAAAACAAACAGGAAAATATAGATTAGTTTTTTATGCATATTATTTATCCGATGCGCTAAAATTTATTGAATTTGTTCTGCAATTGTAGCGTAAAGGATTTAAATACGCAATGATTTGCCGTATGCATATTTATTCCTTTCAGATGTATTTGGAATATCGGCTTGATGTTCATGCAGCTGCTAAAACGCCTAAATCCCCTGAAGGAGACTTCAAAGCCGTCCAATCCGGGGATTCAGGAGTAAACGAAAAATCGATATGTATTAAATTCAATCGTATTCGGTTCAGGATAAATTAATTCACTGCTTTTACAACCTTTCCGTAATCCACTTCCGAATTGATGGTTTTTGCCATATTCATGTAGCTTGTTTTTACCTGTTCGCTCTTTGGCATTTTTCCTGCAATCTGCACCAATACATTTCCTCTTTCAAATTCAGAATCGATCTTCGCTGTTTCATTAATGAGTCCAATCCATTGTTCTTCAGTTTGAAGCTCTTTATTGGCCAGCTTTTTGAGCAAATTTGTTTTTTCAAAGTCCGAACCGACGCGATTAATCGAGCTTAGTAAATTCGTAAAGTTTTCGCCTTCAAACTGTTTCTTGTCTATCAATTCTTTCAGGATGTTTGCTTTCTCGAAATCAGAACCGACGTGATCTGCCGAATTTAAAAATGGACTTAAATTTTCTCCTGCCACTATTTCCTGATGAAGTAATTCTTTCAGAATATTTGCTTTTTCGAAATCGGAACCGACAGTATTTGAGGCGCTTATTGCGGAATTGAACTGTTCTTTGGAGAGTGGTTGCTTGATGATGTGCTTCAGGGCATTGGCTTTCTCGAAATCGGAACCAACACTTACAACTGCTTCGAAATAAGCTTTTGAGGTTAGCGAGTCTTTCAACTGAGTCTGTGAAAACTTCTGAAGTAATTTCCCTTTTTCAAAATCGGAACCGATTTGTTTCCCAATCTTTTTTGCGATGTCGGTTATTTGGCCGGTGTGAATGCTGTCGCTGGTAATCAGGTATTCGAGGTACATGCTTTTGATGAAGTCATTGTCCAGGCGATCTACTTCATTCAGTAAAGCACGGAAACCGCCTTTTTCAACAATGCGCTTCATTCGGCTCTGGGCATCAAACCCCACTGAAATCATTCCCTGAATGGCTTCGGCCAAAAACTTTTTGCCTTCGGCGTCTTCCGGATTTAATTTCCGGCCATTATCGAACATCTCGTAGGTAAGTTCTCCATTGACATTGCATTTGACCCGCAATTTCCTGTCATTTTTCCAGTACTTCAAATAGCTATTTTTCGACATGCTTTTTATGGCTGCTTCATCATCAGTAAATTTGATCTCACCGGTATAGTTTATTTCAAGCTTGTCTTTCCCATTGTTTACAATGATTGTATTTCCATTGTGATGGCATGAACCTGTAAGTACGAGGATAATCAGTACTGTGAATATGTTTCTTATCGTTTTCATTCGTATAAATTTTTGTTTAATGTTCTACATTCTGGTATTAACGTCATCTTTTTGAGTAATACTTCAACCTCATGGAATAGCCATTTATACATTTCCGGTTTGTGCGGGCTGTTGCACAAATGGCTATTTCATTTTAAATCATTATTTATTTAGGTTTTACTTTTCTGATCGTTTCAGGTACGAGAAATATCCAAGGAAGCTCAGGGAAAGGCAGCAGACGATGATTGCGATCGAGTGTATTCCAAATGGAGCGGTAGCACTCACAAGGCCTAATCCAACTCCCATCCCGGCTAAAATCAGAAACCATTTGAATGCCTGGCTTTGGGTGTCGTTCTTCTTCGGTTGAAGAATTTGTTCTACTACTTTATCCGAAACCTCTTTTTCAATCATTTTTAATTTCAGTCGATTGTCCAGAATTATCCGGACTAGCGAAATGAAAAAATTGATCACTAACCAGGCGGCAAAAATTGTGGCAGGAATTTCAAATAATTGTCTCGTAAATGAAGTTCCTTCGGTGAAATGGTAATCGTCGGCGGAAACAAAAAATGGTGTTGTAAATGCCAGGAATAGGAGAATGAGCCTTTTCATTTTGTTTGTTTTATTGTTTGTAATCGATTAGACTGGTATGTATTTATATTGTTGCAAAACATTCAGGATATATTCAAAACACCGATTTGTTTCTTGTATTTTCGATGGATTTCGATGCATTGAAACAGAAAAGCCACCACTGTTATGGCCAGGAACAAATAAAGAAGCAGATTGGAATAGCGGATAAACAAACCTGAAAAATACTCGTGAAACAAGAAGCATGAAATCAATAGCGCTGTTATTCCGATGGAGGGAAGCAGGTAAGCGACTACGATATTTGTTGAAAAGGTGCGTTTCGGTTGCTCCAGTTGGGCAATTACCAGATCCGCTAAATTGAATTCGAATGCAGGTTTTGCCTGTAGTTCAATTCCTAAAAACAGGATTCGATAAGCTTTCGCTTTCTCTTTGCAGGCATCGCACGATTCGATGTGCTCAATGAGGAATTGTTCGCAAAGCAACGAGTCTGAAACGTATTGCTGAAGTTCATTTTCAGAAAGATGTCCGGCTATCATAGTTCTTCTTTTTTGTATTTGCGTAATAAATTGTCTTTTAACGATCGTCTTGCCCTGAACAAATAGCTTTTCACGGTTCCTTCCGGAAGCTGGGTGATGCGTGCTATTTCTTCGTAACTCAGTTCTTCATTGTGGTATAAAGTGATCAACGTTTTGTGCAAAGGCGAAAGCAGTTCGATTTCCGATTTCAGAATTTCATTCAGTTCCCGCTGAAAAATATCATTTTCGGTTTGATTGAATAATGCGATTACTGATTTGCTGCCGACAAACTCCAGCGAATCATCTTCTGTTTCGATATTTTCATTTCGATTATCGAGCAGAACCAGCTTTTTCTTTTCAAGGTAGGTCAGGCAGGTGTTGTAAGAAATTTGTGCAATCCAGGTCGAAAGTTTCGATTGATACCTGAAACCGGGCAGGCTTTTAAATGCTTTCAGATAAATATCTTGTGCAATGTCTTTCCGGTCCTCGGCCCGACTAATCATTTTAAACACTATTTGAGTCACCAAACCTTCGGTATTTTGAATAATCGATGCAAAGGCATTGGTGTCGCCGCCCAAAACCTTATCAATCCAATACTGATCTGTCTGTATGTTTTCCTTGTTCCCGCTCACTTACCCGATTAGACTGCCGATTGCCAAAAATGTTGCACCTCCGGAAATAAAAAAGGCTGAAGAGTTTCCCCTTCAGCCTTTTTTATTGTAGACTTTAATCTTATTTCTCAAAACATTTGTTGTCGAAAAACTTAACAGGTTCGCTGCAGTTTTCGCCATCAACAGTCCAGGTATTTCCCGATTGTAACAATTCGTCCATGCAGCTTACCCTACGTTTAGCCTGAACGGCTTCAATCTGTTTTTTCATTTCCTGATCGTAAACAGGGGCTTCAACGCTGCGGACAACGCCCATCGCTACTGGAAATTCAGGAAGAGCCATATTGATTAAAGCAACCTGTAGTCCGAGGTTGTCCTCTTCCGGATGATGAACCAGAATATCGTCGCGGGTAATGCCGTTTTCGCCGATTTTCACCACTTTCAGGTGTCCGTTTTCCAGAATCAAACCTTTGTCTTCCTGCTCTCCAAAAATCATCGGTTCGCCTTTCTTCAGGAACAGCTGACGTTCGGCACGGAATTTCGGATCAGCAACGTAATCATGGATTCCATCGTTGAAAATCACGCAGTTTTGCAAAACTTCAACAACCGAAGTCCCCTTGTGCTGAGCTGCATCGGCCAAAACTTCCTGCGTATGTTTTACGTTGCTGTCGAGCGCACGGGCAAAGAACGTTCCGCGCGAACCCAACACCAATTGCCCGGGGACAAACGAATCTTCTATGGTTCCGAATGGCGAAGTTTTGGTAATTACGCCACGGTCGGATGTTGGCGAATACTGTCCCTTGGTTAAACCGTATATTTTGTTGTTGAAAAGAATCAGGTTAAGGTCGATGTTACGACGAACCAGGTGGATGAAATGGTTTCCGCCGATGGCCAGTGAATCGCCGTCGCCGGTAATCACCCAAACAGTCAATGCCGGATTAGCAGACTTAACTCCTGAAGCAATGGCGGCAGCACGTCCGTGAATGGTGTGAAATCCGTAGGTGCTCATGTAATAAGGAAACCTCGAAGAACAGCCAATACCGGAGATCACGGCAAAATCTTTGTGTGCGATATCCATGTCAGCCATGGTCTTCTGAACGGCATTCATAATGGCATAATCGCCACAACCAGGGCACCAGCGAACTTCAGCAGCGCTTTTAAAATCTTTGGCAGTATAATTAAATTTTGTCATGATTAAGCCTCCAGTATTTTTTCAAAGTTTTCAACTAATTCGTGTACCGAGAATGGTAACCCTTTCATCTTATTTACCTGGTAGTAGTGGAGTCCCGGTACTTTATCGCGCAAATAGCTGGCAAATTGTCCCAGATTTAATTCGCAAACCACGATCTTTTTGAATTTGCGGAACACTTCAGCCGTATTTTTTGGCAATGGTTTAATGTAATTGAAATGCGCCAGGCTAACTTTCTTTCCGGCATCCTGCATGGCGCGTACCGAACTGATCATGTGTCCATAAGTTCCGCCCCAGCCAACAACCAGCAAATCGCCTTCCGATTCGCCAACGAGTTCCAGTTCAGGAATCATATCGACCACTTTATCCACTTTCGCAGCCCTGATTTCGGTGTTGATGTGATGGTTTTCCGGATCGTGACTGACAGCGCCAGCTGCATTCTTTTCCAATCCGCCAATGCGGTGCTCGTAACCTTCCATTCCGGGTACAGCCCATTCTCTGGCCAGCGTTTTTGGATCGCGGTTATATGGTTTAAACAATTCTGGATTGGTTGCTTTGCGCGGAGTAATTGGTGGCAATTCGTCCATTGTAGGAACCCGCCATGGTTCGCTTCCGTTGCCCAAAAATCCGTCGGTTAAAAGAACCACGGGAACCATTCGTTCGAGTGCAATTTTTGCTGAAAGGTAGGCGTAGTAGAAGCAATCGGATGGTGTGCTTGCTGCAATAACCACCAATGGGCTTTCGCCGTTGCGTCCGTATAGTGTTTGTAATAAATCGGATTGTTCGGTTTTTGTTGGCAAACCGGTTGATGGTCCACCACGTTGAACATTCACCACAACAATTGGTAATTCGGCCATAACCGAAAGTCCGAGCGCTTCCGATTTCAAGGCAAATCCGGGTCCCGAAGTTGAAGTTACCGCCAAATGACCTGCAAATGCAGCTCCGATGGTTGTACAAATTCCGGCAATTTCGTCTTCAGCCTGAAATGATTTTACGCCTAGGTCTTTTCGTTCGGCCAGGGCCTGAAGGACGTCGGTGGCGGGCGTAATAGGGTAGGAGCCGATAAACAGTTCCAGTCCGGCTTTCTCGGCAGCAGCAACAAAACCCCAGGCAGTAGCGAGGTTGCCGTTGATGTTGCGATAAGTACCTTTTTCAATAGGGGCAGGATGCACAATGTATTGTGGCGTTGCCTGCTGTATATTCATGCCGTAGTTGTAGCCGTCGTGCAATACTTTCAGGTTGGCTTCAGCAATTACCGGCTTCTTGCCGAATTTTTTCTGAATGAAACCTTCGATGTAATCCAGAGGGCGATCAAACATCCAGCAAATCAAGCCCAATGCAAACATGTTTTTACAACGCAAAACGCTCTTATTGTCCAGTTCAAGGTCTTTCAGACTTTCCTTTGTCATGCTGGTAATTGGTACCGGAATTTTGATGTAGTCTTCCAGTTTTAACTCAGCAAACGGATCGTTCGTTTTGAATTGGGCTTTTTCGAAATTCTTTTCACTAAACGAATCGACATCGAAAATGATCGTTCCACCCGGATTCATAAATGCAGCATTGGCTTTTATTGCTGCGGGGTTCATGGCAACCAGCACATGCGCCAAATCGCCCGGAGTGGTAATCTTCTTCTTCCCAAATTGCACCTGAAATCCTGAAACTCCGCCAACTGTTCCCTGAGGAGCCCTTATTTCTGAGGGATAATCTGGAAAAGTTGAAATGTCATTGCCAAGTAAGGCCGAGGTGTCCGAAAATAACGTTCCGGTCAACTGCATCCCATCGCCCGAATCACCGGAAAACCGAATGGCTACTTCTTCTAGTTCAATTACTTTTGCGTCTTTCATTTGATTATAGTTTTGTTAGCATTCCTTCTTCGAAAAGATTCCGAATCAGCGTTTTCAACAGGTGCTTTTCAGTAGTTATCTCTTTTTTAGAGGGCGTTAACTTTTTAAACGGAGCAAAAATAACCATTATTTGCTAAGACCAACCAGGCTTCCAAATAAAATACAGGTGTTTTTTTATTTAGAAACTTCCTGAATTAGGAGGCATTTTTGCGGTGTAATATTCAGGTTAATTGGCTTTTAAATTAAAAATTTAGACGTGTTTCTGTTTTCCTGAAGAATGACATACATCAATATTTTCGAGAGGTTTCTCTTTCTGAATTTCTATCTTTGTGAGAAGAAAATTAAACTAAAAACAGATCATGGCACTTGTAAAAACGATTTTAGGAAAAACTCCGGAATTTGGCGAAAACTGTTTCCTTGCCGAAACTGCAACTATTATTGGTGATGTGATTGTGGGAAGCGATTGCAGTATTTGGTATGGAGCCGTTCTTCGCGGCGACGTTTATTATATCAGGATTGGAAACAATACCAATGTGCAGGATAATGCTGTAATTCATGCTACTTACAAAAAATCGCCAACCAACATCGGAAACAATGTAACCATTGCCCATGGAGCCATTGTGCATGGCTGTACCATTCATGACAATGTAATGATTGGAATGAATGCCGTAGTGCTTGATGATGCCGTGATTGAAAGTAACAGCATTGTGGCCGCCGGATCGGTTGTAAGCAAAGGAACTGTTGTTGAAAGTGGTACTGTTTATGCTGGAATTCCGGCAAAGAAAATTAAAGATATTGGCCCTGAATTGCTCGAAGGCGAAATTCAGCGCATTGCCAAAGCCTACGGAATGTATTCGAGCTGGTATAAAGAATAATGTAGAGACGCACGATCGTGCGTCTAAATAAATCGAAGAAAGTGGCAAATCCGGATAAAGGGTTTGCCACTTTTTTTTAGCGAATTAAAATGAACAACATAGGCACTATATATCACATAGAGTTTAAAATCTAGGCTAATCCGAGTTTTTCTATTGTGTCCTGTGTGCCTATGTGGTTGTAACTAAAAAGCGGGGAACTCCAATTGTAATTCCCCGCTTTTCTATCCACCGATTAAAGATTTCTATCTCCATTTTGGCTCAACAGGAACTCTTTCCCCATCGGCGGTAGTGTGTTCTTCCAACGAATTTTCTTTTGATTGAATAACCATATAAATCATGGTTTCATCCGAGTCATTCCGAATGCCTCGTTTCCCTTTTGGCGCAACGCGAATAACACTTCCCTCTTTTATTTCAAAGCAATCCTCATCAACCTGGTAAAATCCAAAACCTTTCAGGATAATGTAAGTTTCTTCGTTTTTCCGGTGAATATGGAAATAAGGCTGCTCAGTATGTGGAGGCAACATATTAAACGAAATTTCTGTCCCTGTTGCATCGGTTGCATCTTTCAGGAATACTTTACCCTCAATCAAAGTCTTCCTCACCGGATGAATCAAACTATAATCCATTAACTCATCCAGACTACCAAGGTTGACCGCTGTGTAATTTTCGTTTTCTGATAATTTTTCAATCTGTTTCATGTTTTTTCAATATTTGTTCTACTACAAAACTCAATAAAAAATCAATCAAAAGCAAAAGCGGGAAACTCCTTTCAGAATCTCCCGCTTTTGCTTTATTTTGTCCGGTCTTAGGTCTCCCTTCCCCGGTCTCCAGTTTTTTACTGGTAAATCACTTTTGCTTTTTCAACCGGTTTTTCGCCTTGTTTTAAAGGGCAAATCCGGAACGAATAATTGTATGCTTTTTCTCTCAAACGATATTCGTCGTGAGTCCATGCACCCCAACTGTCGTCGCCACCAACTCCTTGTTGTTTGTAATCGATGTTGATTGAAGTCAGGTCGCGTGGTTTTACGTCGTTAATATGACGGCGAATCATTTTCAGACCAGCTTCACCACGTCCGTCAGTGCGGTCAGGCGATTCAAAGTCTTCCATAATTTGGTGATGGGCACTAACCGAAAGCAACGACATTCCGACAAATTCCAATCCCAAACCTTCTTTATTGGTAATGGTCATCCAGCGGACATCTACTTTATTGCCGTTTTCCTGCGGACGAACATACGGGAAATACTGGTCGGCTACAGCTCCTGAATACAAACCAACCAATGCGCTGGTTTTGCGATCCTGATACGATTCGTGAGGACCACGACCTAACCAGCTGATTTGGTCGAATTCGCGTGGCATAACCAGATTCACACCAAAACGAATGATTTCAGGAAGTGATTCGTTAGCCTTTTTAAAGTCGTTAGTCACTATAATTTCGCCATTTCCAAGCACTTTGTATGTTGATGTGTAATTGGCAATTACCTGTTTCTGTTCATCATTCAAATCGAAGGTAAATGAAACAATAGCTTCGTTGCCAACTTGTTTTACAGTGGCCGATTTTACTGTTTTTTGTTCGCCTGCTTTTCTCCAAACGCGGCTACGTTTATCCAATTCGTTTCCAAAGTCGTTATCGATAGGTGCACGCCAGAAATTCGGCACAGGTCCGGCCATCAGCATTTCTTTGCCATCCAGAACATAGCTTTTCATGGTAGCTTCATCTTTGCTGAAACTAATTTTGAATCCGGTTCCTTCAACAATAATTGTGTTTCCTTCTTCCTTAGAGGTAACTGCAGGCAAGCCTTTTGTTGATGTTGAAACAGCTTTTCTGTTGTTTGGCAACTGAATCTGCTCGTAAGCCAGTTTTGTTCCGGCGGCTAAAATGCCTTTCTGGTTCTTGAGTTTGGCGTAAATATTCAGGAAATATTCGGTTGCTGGTTTAGTTTCAACAGCCAGATCTAATTTTACTTTTTTGCTGGTGTTTGGAGCCAAATCAAGGTCAGTAATTTCACCTGATTTCAATACCTGGCCATCGGCAATCACTTCCCAGTTGATAGCGAATTCAGAAAGGTTAGTAAACGAATATTTGTTTTTGATTTCGATTTCGCCAGAATTCAGATTAGCCGCTTTGAAGCCGATGTTCTGATAAACTTTGCCAACTTCGTATAGGGCAGGTTTTGCAGTACGATCGGCATTGATGATTCCATTACAGCAGAAATTGCCATCGGTTGGCAAGGTATCGCCACCCAAATCGCCGCCATAAGCCCAAAATTTGTTGCCCTGTGCATCTTTGGTCAGAATGCCCTGTTCAACCCAATCCCAGATAAAACCACCCTGAAGAACAGGATATTTCTCGATCAAATCCCAGTAATCCTGGAAGTTTCCGGTACTGTTACCCATTGAATGAACATATTCGCACTGAATGTATGGTTTGGTAGGTTTTGGTGTGGCCTTGGCATAGTCTTCCATGTTTTTCATTCGCGCGTACATCGGACACATAATGTCGGTATTGGCGCCACCATGAGCTTGTTCAAACTGTACCGGACGGCTTTGATCAACAGATTTCAGGTAAGCGTAAGTTGCGTCAAAATTTACACCGTTTCCAGCTTCGTTTCCAAGTGACCAGATAATTACCGATGGTTGGTTTTTGTCACGTTCGAACATGTTTTTAGTGCGGAAAAGATGAGCATCTTTCCATGTTGGATCTTTTGCCAGTGATTTTTCGCCATAACCCATTCCGTGAGATTCAACATTGGCCTCGTCAACAAGGAAAATACCATATTCGTTGCAGAGTTCGTACCATCGTTCAGGTTCAGGATAATGCGAGCAGCGAACAGCGTTGATGTTGTGTGATTTCATCAGGGCAATATCTTTTAGCATAGTTTCTTCGTCCTGATAATGGCCGGTTACCTGATTGTGCTCGTGTATGTTTGTACCTTTTACATAAATAGCAACGCCATTTACAAGTAACTGCGCATTTTTAATTTCGACCGTGCGGAAACCAACTTCCTGATGCAGAACTTCGATGATTTTTCCGGCCTCATCTTTTAAGGTGATGAATAATTGGTAGAGATTTGGATTTTCAGAAGTCCATGGTTTTGCAGCAGGAACATTTGCAGCCAGATTTACCAAAACGGGCTGAGCCGCTGTTTGCACTGTGTGGTTCATTTCTGCAACTTTGGTTTCACCATCCATCAAAACGGCTTCAAGAGTAAGCGATGGGGTATTTGCTGCTGAATTAACAACCTCAACGGCTAATTTGAAATCTCCGTCTTTATAATCATTTACGAGTGGCGATGATACCCTGTAGTCACGAATGTGCTGCGGATTACGGGCCATCAGGAATACATCGCGGGTGATTCCGCTCATACGCCAGAAATCCTGATCTTCAAGATAACTGCCGTCGCACCAGCGATAAACTTCAACGGCCAGCGAGTTTTCTCCTTTTTTCAGGTATTTGGTAATGTTGAATTCGGCAGGCGTTTTACTGTCTTCGCTATAACCAACCTGTTGCTCGTTTACCCAAACATACATGGCTGACGAAACCGCACCAAAATGCAGGTAAATGTCTTGTCCGTTCCAGTTTTCCGGAATAGTAAATGTGCGTTTATAGGAACCTACCGGATTGTAATCTTTTGGAGGTAGAGGTGGTGTTGGTTTAAATGGGTATTGAACATTGACATAAATAGGAACATCATATCCCTGAAGTTCCCAGTTGCCAGGAACGGTAATGGTTTTCCAATCTTTGGTGTCGTAATTGTCTTTGAAAAAATAGAATGGACGAACATCAGGAGTGTGCGAAAGATTAAATTGCCAGGTTCCATTCAGGGTTTGAATGTTTGGCGATTGCCATATGTCGTATTGACTGGCTTGCTCAACTGAGGCATAAGGAATATAATATGCCCGGGGAGCTTCACGATTAATCTCATTTACAGCAGGATTTTCCCAATCTCGTGGTGTTTTCTCCTGAAATGGTTCATTCTTGTACTTGCTCTTACACGAACTGGTTGCAACAGCAGCGGCAACAGCCAATAATAATAGATACTTCATAAGCATTGAATTAAGTTAGTAAATGGCAATAGCCAATCCCTACTGGTAGGAACTGGTAGGTATGCAAAATTGAGAAATTTTCTTTGATTTGGCAAATGTAACCCAACCAAATTTCTGTTCATTAATGTTTTGTGGCAGGATATTTTATTTCAGGTTAAATTAAAATGAAAAAAATAATAGATATGGGCGCTGAAAATCTAATTGATCGACAGGCTCAAAAGTTTACTATTTTTGCTCCCTTAAATCTGAAATTCATGAAACTTGAAATACATCCGAATGCAAAAGCACTCATTTTTGATCTCGACGGAACGTTGTCTGACTCGCTGCCAGTGCATATTGCCAGCTGGAATGCAGTGTGTGAAAAACTGAATTGTACGTTCGACGAACGCATCCTGGTTGAAATGACCGGAGCACCAACCTTGAGTTTTGCCGAACGCATTAAACGGGAACAAAATCTGGAAATTACTGCTGAAGAATTAGTTGTACTGAAACAGCAAGAATTCTGGAAGAATATTAACCAGATCAAACCGCACGATGCGGTGATTGGCTTGATGAAAGATGCTCACGGGAAAATTCCGATGGCTGTAGGTACAGGTGCCAGCCGTACAAGCGCGATGTTGCAGATGAAGGAATTAGATATCGACCAACTGTTCGATTTTATTGTGACAGCTGATGATGTCGACCGACATAAGCCAGAGCCTGATACTTTTCTTAAATGTGCGGAACTGATGGGTGTTGAGCCGGAATTTTGCCAGGTTTTTGAAGATGGTGAGCTCGGAATGCAAGCCGCCCAAACAGCGGGAATGTTACTGACAGATGTCCGCCCGTTTGTAACCGATCCGTTTGCTAATTCAGAAAATTAGGATTGGAAATACAGAGACACGATCGTACATTTCTAGCAAAATACTTATGTCGCAATTCTTCCCCGCATTTCAGGCAATAGCTTCTTTGTTCCTGGTTATTTTAAAGGGGTGATCGTGAGTCGTAAATAAGTCAGTAACTCATCAATGGCTCGAAATTTTAGATAATTATGCCTTTCTGGTTAGTTTTCCTGAAGTAAATATTGCCGGAACAGATTCTCTATCTCGAATTTGCTGATTCCCTTGCCAATGAATACAAATATGTTTTCAAGCGGTTCATAAGGATTGGCAACCGAACCTTCCGAAATATTGATCATTCCGCCAACCGATTGAACGATGGCGGTCAATGGACTGTCCTCGAAATTGACCATTCCTTTTATCCTGAAAATCTGCTTGCGATAGATGGACGCGAAATATTTGAACCATTCGCGAAAACTCTGTTCGTTGATGTACCCTCCAAATCTGATTGTAAAGCTGTGGAAGTCAGATGACTCCGGCTCGCAGTAAAATGGTTTCCGGAGTTTCTTAATAAACTCGTCCTGTATCTGAGGGTGAAGCATATACAGATGCGATGAATCCAAAAAGGCAAAGTTGGTTTCAACCACTTGCGCTGTTTTGTTGAGGGCAGTTATTTTTTTACGGATATAGGTGAGTTTCGCGGGATCAGCATCACCAACTTTGTTCAAAATAATCAGGTCACTAAGCATGATTTGCTTTTGCTGCTCAAAATTACCTAACTCTTCCTGAAAGTTGACCGAATCAACCAGGCAGATTGTACCGCTTAATTCAAATAAACGTTCAAGATCAGGGTCCTGAAAAAATGGTTCAATGATTGGGCCGGGGTCGGCAATGCCGGTTGTTTCAATGATGAGTTGCTCCAGATGATCATTCTTTTTGACCAGTTCTTGAAGGGCAAGTGAAAATTCGTTGAAGATGCTGCAGCAGATGCATCCGTTGTTCAGCTCTAAAATACTTTCAGGCTTATAATTGGCAATTAACCTGGAGTCAATCGAAACATCACCAAATTCATTTTCAATGAGCCCGATTTTAACCTCATAATTCTGTAAAAGCAAGTTATTGATGAAGGTTGTCTTTCCCGATCCGAGAAAGCCTGTAACAATGGTGACTGGTATTTTAGGTCTTACTGACACAACTATTTTTTTATATCAATTAAACTATGCAAGTCTGAAAATGTTTTCGATTAAAGTTAATTCATTTAGTCCATTAAATTTCGATGGAATCAGTCCATTGTGAATATTCTAAAACAACTTTATTCTCTGATTTTATATTGTTTTCAGTAGGATAAATCCAACGGAATTGTTTAACTTTTAGGGCATTGAAAAATGAAATGTTCAGAAAAACTATTTACAAACTAAAATTTGACTCTATGAACAGGTTATTAATTGTTATTGCAGTGTTTTTTGCTTTTGCAGCTTGTCAGCCCAAACCAGAGAAAGCTCCAAAGATTGCCATGGAAGATTTCTTCCGTAATCCAGAAAAGACAGCGTTCAGATTGTCGCCCAACGGCGAGTATTTTTCATACTTGGCTCCTTGGGAAAAGCGACTAAATGTTTTTGTGCAAAAAATTGGAGCCGATTCAGCCGTTCGTGTAACTTCCGAAACGGCCCGTGACATTGCAGGTTATTTGTGGAAGGGGAATAATCGTATTTTATTTCTGAAAGATACCGGAGGTGACGAAAATTTCCAGTTATATGGCGTAAATACTGATGGCACTGAACTGAAAGGCTTGACTGTATTTGAAAAAGTACGTACCGAACTGATTGATGATTTAAAAGATGTTGAAGGCGAGATTATAGTTGGCCTGAACAAGCGAAATCCGCAGGTTTTTGATCCTTTCCGCCTGAATGTTATCTCTGGCGAAATGACACAGTTGGCTGAGAATCCAGGTAACATAGTTGGCTGGATGACCGACCATGACGGGAAACTTCGTTTGGCAACCACTTCTGATGGTGTAAATCAAACGATACTTTTCAGGGAAACGGAACAAGAGCCGTTCAAGCCAATACTTACAACCAGCTTCAAGGAAACCATGTCGCCGTATTTATTTACGTTCGATAATAAAATGCTGATTTCGGGTTCAAACCTTGGTCGCGATAAAACCGCTTTGGTCACTTTCGATCCGGCAACCGGAAAAGAAAAAGAAGTTTTATTTGAGACTCAGGATGCTGACATTGAAGGTGTTGATTATTCCAGAAAAGATAAAAAGCTATTGTCTGTTACCTGGACTACCGACATGGAAAAGGAACATTTTTTCGATGCCGAAGCTGAAGCAATGAAGAAAAAACTTCAGGAAAAATTACCCGGATACCAGGTGTCGGTTGGAAGTGAAAATAAAGCTGAAGACAAATTCATGATCCGCACCTACAGCGACAAAAGCCGTGGCGCATATTACCTCTACGATAAAACTTCCGGAGAATTGACTAAGTTGGCTGAATTGACACCTTGGCTCAATGAAAAATACCTTTGCGACATGAAGCCTGTTTCGTATAAATCGCGCGATGGCCTTACCATTCAAGGTTATCTGACATTGCCAAAAGGTTACGAGGCTAAAAATCTTCCGGTAGTTATCAATCCTCACGGAGGTCCATGGGCCCGCGATTACTGGGGATTTAATTCCGAAGTTCAGTTTCTGGCGAATAATGGTTATGCCGTTTTACAGATGAATTTCCGTGGCTCAACCGGATTTGGAAAGGCTTTTTGGCAGTCGTCGTTTAAACAGTGGGGCCGCACCATGCAGGACGATATTTCGGACGGTGTGAAATGGATCACCGATCAGGGAATTGCCGATCCGAAGCGGGTGGCCATTTATGGAGGAAGTTATGGCGGCTATGCCACGCTTGCCGGTTTAACTTTAACTCCAGAATTGTATGCGGCCGGTGTTGATTATGTTGGGGTTTCGAACATGTTCACCTTCATGAAAACAATTCCACCATACTGGAAACCGATGCTCGACATGTTTTACGAAATGGTGGGTAATCCCAAAACTGACAGTTTAATGCTTGCTGAAGTCTCTCCGGTATTTTTAGTCGATAAAATTAAAGCCCCACTTTTTGTTGCTCAGGGTAAAAACGATCCGCGGGTAAATGTTGACGAATCGGATCAGATTGTAAAAGCATTAAAAGACAAAGGTATCGCGGTGGAATATATGGTGAAAGACAATGAAGGACACGGATTTCATAACGAAGAAAACCGTTTCGATTTTTATCGCTCTATGCTGGCTTTTTTGGATAAACACCTGAAACCTCAGGAGAAATAAGAAACAACTGAATTTAAGCAATTAATAGCCAGGGTTTCACTCGAAGTGAAGCCCTGACTTGTTTTTATCAGGTGAAATATTTAATATGCCAACAACTAAAATATAATCCAGCGGTTTACGTCTCTACAATTAAATGAACTTGAAACAATGAATAAACTTAAAGTAATTATAACAGGTGCAACCGGAATGGTTGGCGAAGGTGTTCTTTACGAATGTCTGCATCACCCTGAAGTAGAAAAGGTTCTGGTGATTTCCCGCAAGCCTTGTGGTTATTCGCATCCAAAACTGACGGAAATAATTCACGACGATTTTTCTGATATTTCGCCGCTGAGCGACCGGCTAACCGGCTACAATGCCTGTTATTTCTGTCTTGGCGTTACAGCTCTTGGGAAAAGTGAAATCGAATACACACGGTTAACATACACCTTGACACTCAATTTTGCCGCAACGTTGGCTTCGCTCAATCCGGAAATGACTTTAAGTTATATTTCAGGAGCAGGAACCGACAGCACCGAAAAAGGACGAACCATGTGGGCGCGTGTAAAAGGCAAAACGGAGAACGATTTAATGAAATTGCCATTTAAACAAGTGTATAACTTTCGCCCGGGAGGAATAGAGCCATTTCTGCCCTTGAAATCATCGCAAACATATTACAAAACCTACAAGTACCTGGGTTGGTTGTTTTCGTTGATGAAAGTAATCACTCCCAATATGGTTATTACATTGAAAGATTTATCCGCTGCAATGATAAACGCTTCATTGATAGGTTATCCGAAAAATGTTCTGGAAATGAGAGATATGAAAGCATTGGCAAAAACGAACACTTTAAAATGAAGAAAACGATGTATATAATACTATCCATTATGGCGCTGATACCAGTGTCGGCTTTTATCATTTTAAACCAGACTAATTTTGGCACCCCATCTGCTGGCGAACGACTTCGCCGGATCCAAAAATCATCCAACTTTCGGGATGGACAGTTTCAGAACCTGAGTTTTACGCCAACCTTTGCTGAAGACGTGACAAAATTTGAAATGATCAGAGATGGGATTTTCAAAATCAGCAAGCGAAAGGCTCCTGCAACTGATTTACCATCGGTTAAAACCAATTTAAAAAGCCTCGATCCTGAAAAGGATATTTTGGTTTGGTTCGGCCATTCTTCGTATTTTATGCAGATTGATGGTAAAAAAATACTAGTCGACCCGGTTTTTTCCGGAAGTGCATCTCCATTTTCGTTCATGGTTAAGAGCTTCAAAGGCAGCGATGTATATACTCCGGATGATTTTCCTAAAATAGATTATCTTGTTATAACCCACGATCACTGGGATCATTTGGACCATCAAACAGTTCTGAAAATGAGATCGAAAGTGGGCAAAATTATTACCGGATTGGGTACCGCCGCTCATTTGGAGTATTGGGGCTTTGATCCCCAATCTATCGTTGAACTGGATTGGAATGAATCAGCGACGCTCGATTCTGGATTTCAGGTTACTGCCACTCCCGGGAGGCATTTCTCCGGAAGAGGTTTCAAGCGAAACCAATCGATCTGGTGCTCGTTTGTGCTCCAGACTCCCTCGAAGAAAATTTTTATTGGTGGCGACTCGGGATATGACACTCATTTTGCCAGGATAGGCGCTGAACATGGTCCGTTCAATCTGGCTTTGTTGGAATGCGGTCAGTACAATAAATCGTGGAAATACATTCACATGATGCCCGAGCAAACCGTTCAGGCGGCCATCGACTTAAAAACAAAAACATTGATGCCGGTTCATTGGGGCAAGTTTGCGCTCGCACTTCATGCCTGGGATGAACCGATTGAACGAGTCACAAAAGAAGCTCACCGGTTAAATGTTCCGATTATTCATCCGATGATTGGAGAAACATTGGATTTGGATGATTTTGGAGTTCAGAAGGAATGGTGGAAAGCGATAAATTGATAGATTTGGACATCAATTCCAAAATAAGATCAATGGCTAACTTATCCGAAATTACAATCCGTCCGATTCAACCATCCGATAACCCTCATCTGGCGCTGATTGTCAGAAATACATTGGCTGAATTTGGAGCTGCCAATCCGGGTACGGTTTATTTCGATTCAACTACCGATTCGTTGTTCGAATTGTTCCAGATGCCAAAAGCTACTTATTTTGTGGCCGAGGCCAATGGAAAAATATTAGGGGGCGGTGGCATTTATCCGACCGAAGGTTTACCTGAAAATACCTGCGAACTGGTGAAAATGTATTTGCTGCCCGAAGCCCGTGGCATTGGTTTAGGGCGCACTTTGATAGAGAAGTGCCTGGAAACAGCCAAAGAATATGGATTTCAGCAGGTTTACCTCGAAACTCTGGACGAGTTGCATTTAGCCTTGAAAATCTATGCCAAGTTCGGGTTCGAATACTTATGCGCTCCGATGGGAAACACGAAACACTTTGGCTGTGGTTTGTGGATGCTGAAGAAGTTATGAGTTATGAATTATAAGTTTACAAAGCGAGGAAATTCATAATTCATGCGAATCAAGGGTTAAATTGCTAATGTTATAAAAGCTACAGCCAATCTACCAAAGGCATGAATCAATAAGCCATTAGTTGATCTGACTTTACTCGCCTTTTGAATATCAGCTTTTTCAATCAACCAGTTAAACATTGATTCTACTGGTTGCCTTATTCTTGAGACAGCTGTTGAGAATAAATCATCAGCTGCTTTAATTCTGTATTTAATTACATCATCCATTCCTTTAACCGCCTTAATAGGGGCTAGTGTTTCTGAATTTTGATGTTTTAACATGTGTTCATTAAGATCATTTATAAAGTACATCTTGTCGCCAAAAAAGGTTCTATTCTCAATTTCGCACCACGCTTCTTTAAATACAGTTACGTCATTAACCGAAGCGGGCGTATAAATAATTTGCTCAGGATGAGGCAATTTGCCAATGCGCCGAAACCCTAACAAGTGCAATTTAAGGCCATAATAATAGATCCCTTTTGTGGAACAAAATCCTTTGTCGGCTATCTCTCTGGCAACTTTTCCTGAGCGTTTCCCTGAACAGGTAATAATTGGCATGGAATCCAATAAACTTTGGTCAAGAAAGCAATTTTCAGGCTGATGCTCTGTCAGAAGTATTTCAACAAGCCGGGTAAAGGCTCCGTATAGCCTGTTCAGTCTATTACTGAAGGCTTGATAGCTTCCTATCTTTGGAAACCAAGAACGGAGATATTCTGTGGCAAAACGGTGTATCTGCTTTACTTTGAAATGCCCTTCATGGTGCATAACGTACAGGTATATGGTCATAATCTCTTGGTCGGTAAATTCCGGCTTATTGTTGTTGCTAAATCTTTCACAATAAAATTGAAGTTCTTCAAACTTATCACAGATGAAAAGATAAATTCTTACTAACTTGTCGTCCTTATCCTTGGGAATCATATCTAATTGTCATTTCGAAACTGACCATAAGATACTGATTTTCAAGGATTTAAACAAATTTAACCGCTTGATTTTCAATCATTTAATGAACTTTTATTAATTATTTCTCAACCCTTGATTCGCATAATTCATAACTTATAATTCATAATCACACCCTGATGTCCATCCTCGCAAATGGTACCGCATCCATTCCAATAAATTCACCTTTTTGGTATTTGAAATAGCCGGTAATTGCAATCATAGCTGCGTTGTCGGTGGTAAATGCAAATTTCGGGATGTGCATTTTCCAGTGACGTTTGGCTGCAGTTTCAATCAGGGCATTTCGTAATCCGGAGTTGGCAGAAACACCACCGGCAACGGTTATATCGCTGATTCCGGTTTCGTTGGCGGCCTTGATTAGCTTTTCGAGTAAAATATCGATAATCGTCTTTTGGAGCGAAGCGCACAAATCAGCTTTGCGTTCTTCAATAAAGTTCTCGTTTTCTTTCAGTTGATCGCGAAGAAAGTACAGAAAGCTGGTTTTTAGTCCGCTGAAACTGTAGTCAAAGTTTGGAATGCGTGGTTTCGAGAATTTAAACGCCTCCGGATTACCCTCTTTGGCCAGTTTATCAACAAACGGGCCGCCAGGGTAGGGAAGTCCCATTACTTTGGCGCACTTGTCGAATGCCTCACCGGCAGCATCGTCGATGGTTTGGCCAATCACTTCCATGTCGAGGTAGTCTTTAACCAAAATAATCTGCGAATTTCCGCCCGAAACGAGCAAACAAAGGAATGGAAATTTAGGCGGATCATAAGCGGTATCTTTTTCCTGAATAAAATGAGCAAGTACATGTGCCTGAAGGTGGTTAATCTCAATCATCGGGGCGCCTGTTGCAAGCGAAAATCCTTTGGCAAAGGAGGTTCCAACAAGCAACGAACCCAATAATCCAGGGCCACGGGTAAATGCAATTGCCGTGATGTCCGAGTTTTTCAGTCCGGCCTGCTTAATGGCCTGATCGACAACCGGAACAATGTTTTGCTGATGCGCACGGCTGGCCAGTTCAGGAACTACCCCTCCATACGCTTCGTGAACTTTTTGCCCGGCAATGATATTCGAAAGCAGAACACCGTTTTTAATTACCGAAGCTGAAGTATCGTCGCACGATGATTCAATTCCTAAAATAAATATGTCTTTCTCTTTATTCATTAGTGTCAATAAAAAGCCTGAACAAACGTTTAATTCATGAACAGACTGGTTTTTATTCGCGTATTTGTATTATTTTGTATTCAAATTAGAGGCGCAAAATTATCAAAAAATCACTTAAAATAGGGCTCCCTATACTGGACTCGATACTCGACGTCGTTTTCGTACTCCTTTTTTCCTCCTGGCTGATTATTCAGAGTCCGGTGGTTCAGACTTATCTTACCCAAAAGATTGCGTTGGGCCTTTCCGAACGACTCAATGCAAATGTCACTGTTCAAGGCGTTTCTGTTACCTTTTTCAAAGAAATAATTCTTGAAGATGTATTGATTGAAGATCAAAAACACGACTCCATGGTATTTGTTCACGAGCTGGTTGCCGGTATCGATTCGTTCAGCATCAAGAAGCGCTATGTCAGCATTAATCAACTCCGGCTCGATCAAATATCACTGAATGTTAATTCTGATCCGGCAGGGAAAGCCAATTACCAGTTCCTCCTGGATGCGTTTAAACAGAAGGATACGATAAAGACCGACAGTCTGGGCTTTGGTTTTATCATGAACAAGTTTGATTTTAATGACGCCAGAATCAGGTATGCCTATTCAGATAGTTCAGGACCAAGGCAGATTCTTTTGGATGATATTTCGCTAGGTGTTTCTGATTTAAAGCTCATTGATGAAAATATTGCATTCAGGATTGACCGTTTTACCTTGAATGACAAGAAAGAATTTACACTCGAAGATTTCTCTGCAAATTTCCGCGCAACTCCCGATTCAGTAATGATCACCAAATTGCATGCAAAAACTCCAAATTCAGAAATTGAAGAGGCGAACCTATATGTCGATAAAAGTAAAATTGGCCCGGAGCTCGATTTTAAAAAGCTAAAGCTTAATCTGGATTTGAAAAAGTCGGTGGTTAGCCTGAAAGATGTTGGCCTTTTAGTCCCTGCATTAAAAGGAATGGATGAAAATATTCAGGTTTCGGGTCAGGTTTCAGGAAAATTGGCTGATTTAAAAGGCAAAAATATAGAGCTTAGTATGGGCGCGAATACCCGTCTGACTTTCGATCTGTACCTGAATGGATTGCCCGATATTACCACCACTTATATGCATATCGATCTGAAACAGTCGTTTGCTGATCTGAATGATTTGAGCCGGGTGAAACTTCCTGATAATTTTCCGCTTACCCAGTTAAAGATTCCTTCACAGCTTCTTCGTGCCGGAATTATTGAGTACAATGGTAATTTTACCGGATTCCTCAGCGACTTTGTTGCTTATGGTACTTTCCGATCTAAATGGGGTGTTTTAACCACCGACTTGTCTTTTGTACCTTCTTCCGGAGAAAAGCTGAAAATAAATGGACGGTTAAAAACAGTGGATTTCCAATTAGGCGAATTGGTTCAGACAGATTTGCTCGACCGGATTACTTTTAACGGTGACGTGAAAGGCTTGCTGAACCAGAAAACACACGATTTTAGCGCTTCTGTTTCTGGAAAGATTGACAGTCTGTATTTAAACGATTACCAATATAAAAATATAGAGCTAACCGGCGATATCCTGAATAAACGGTTCGATGGTAGTTTAGTGGCCGATGACCCGAACCTGAAATTTCATTTCGATGGAGAGTTCGACCTGAATGTGCCGGTGCCGGTTTTTAATTTCAATATGCTGGTCGAAAAGGCAAACCTCAAGGCATTGAAACTGGTTAGCAAGTTTAAAGAATCAGCTGTTTCGTTTGCCATGAATGCCAATTTTACAGGAAATAATATCGATAATCTGGCCGGATCGATTCATTTTAAGGAAGGTGTTTACCAAAATGAAAATGGGTTGGTGTCGTTCAATAATTTTGATTTAAAGACATTTAACGAAAGCGAACCTGTTTTGCAGGTGCGGTCTGACTTTTTGGATGCCGATATTCGCGGTCAATACCAGTTGCATAACCTGCACAACTCGGTTCTGAAAATAATCAGCAATTACCTGCCATCGTTAGGATTGACCTATCCGGAGCAGCGAACAATGAATAATTTCGACTTCAGGTTTAATTTGAAAGACATCAATCGTTTTACCCGAGTGTTACTTCCTGATTTGAGTATGGAAACGGGCGAAATTGAAGGAAGTATCAATTCGGAAAAAAACACCATGACGGTGAAAGCTTCTTTTCCGGAGATCAAATATCAATCGGCTGTATTGCAAAAGATATCGGTGAACCTTGATGGAGATTCGAAACTCCGTATGCGGAATAAGGTTGAACAGACTTCGATTGGCGAACAGTTTAAAGTTTATAACCTTTCGCTTATTTCTGAAGCCGAAAGCGATGTGCTGGATTCGAAACTGGCATGGAATAACTTTGGCGCAGTTTCGTATAGTGGTTCATTAAATACAAGTACAAAGTTCTTTGCTCAGAAGAACAGTCCGCATATCGAAATATCGGTTAAGCCAACCCGCCTGTATTTGGCCGACAGTCTGTGGCAAATCAATTCAGCGCTTATTACGGTTGATTCGACCTTGATTAAGGTGAACAAACTCCGTCTTTCGAGCAAAGGTCAGTCGATTACTGCCGATGGATCAATCAACAGTAACCAGAGCGATAAACTCAACCTTATTTTTAATCAGATCGATCTGAGGTCGTTAAATCGCTTGATTGGCGACGATCTTGAATTGAAAGGAGAGCTGGATGGCGTGCTTTCTCTTTTCGATATCTATCAGCAGGTGCTGTTTCTTTCAGATTTAAAGATCGGAAATCTGGGTCTTCTTGGGCAACCGATTGGTGATGCAACCATTAAAAGCAGATGGGACAGGGATGCCAAAGAAATTGATGCCGATTTGATGGTAAAATCGAAAGAGCGTGACTTGTTGCACGCTTTTGGAACCTACAACCCGGGCAAAGACAGCCTTTCGATTTACACCAATTTCGATCATTTTTCGTTGCTGATTTTGCAACCGTTGATGGGCAGCAGTTTTGCCAATTTCCATGGCGACGCAACCGGAAAGGTATGGATTCACGGTCCTTCAGATCATATTATGCACGATGGTGCCTTGTATGCCCGGGATGCCGGCTTGATGCTCACCGATTTGCAGGCTAATTATACGCTGAACGATTCGGTTCGCTTTAGGCACGATAAAATTATATTCCCCGATATTCGGATTCGCGATGATCTTGGAAATACGGGCGTTTTCTCCGGATCGATTCAACACCGAACCTTTTCGAAGATGATTTATGACATGACCATAAAGACGAATAAGATATTGGCCATTAATACCACTCCTGAAATTAATCCGCAGTTCTACGGTAAATTGTTTGGTAGCGGAATCGTGCGCATTACCGGGAAAGGCGCGCAAGTGCTGATTGACGGAGCTGCACGCACAGAGAAGGGAACCGAAATGAATATCTCGCTCGAATATGAAAACGATGCCCAGGAATACGATTTTTTAAGTTTTGTAACTTATGGATATCAGCCTAAAACTGGTTTGCTGAGGGCTCCGGTGAGTAATTCGGATGTTCAGATTAAGTTAGATGTTGAGGTAACTCCAGAAGCAAAGGCGCAGTTGATTTACAATTCGAAAATCGGCGATGTGATTCGTTCGCAGGGATCGGGAAATTTGCAGGTTTCAATCGATAATGATTACAATGTTTCGCTTTTTGGCGAATATACCGTTGAACAAGGAGATTATTTGTTTACACTGCAAAATGTAATCAATAAAAAGTTCGACATTCAGCAGGGAGGCACCATCGAATGGAATGGCGATCCGGAAGTGGCCACTATTAACCTAAATGCCATTTATCGTCTGAAAGCTTCTTTAAGCGAGCTTTTTGCCAGTAGCACGCAGGAAAATGCAAATTTCAGTCAACGCATTCCGGTGATGTGTAAAATTAACCTCACTAAAAGTTTGAGTAATCCCGAAATAAAATTTGATATTGAGTTGCCGACCACCGAAGACAATATCAGGGATAAAGTTGAGCAGTATATTAACTCTGAAGAGGATATGAATAAGCAAATTTTATCCTTATTAGTGCTTGGTAAGTTTTATACGCCAGAATACCTGCGGGGAAGCTATGTTGGAGCCAATAACAATGTGGTCGGGTCAACTGCCAGCGAGTTGTTTTCCAATCAGCTCAGCAACTGGCTGTCGAAAATCAGCAACGATTTTGATGTGGGAGTGAATTACCGCCCCGGAAATCAAATAACCAACGACGAGATCGAATTGGCACTGAGTACCCAGATGTTTAACGACCGGGTTTCGATCAATGGAAACATTGGGAACAATTCGTCGCAGCGGACGAGTGCAAACAGCAATGGGATTGTTGGCGATGCCGATGTGAATGTTAAGATCACCAATAATGGCAAACTTCAGCTAAAAGCATACAACCATGCCAATAACAATCTGATCTACGAAACGTCTCCTTATACGCAGGGTGTAGGGTTGTCGTATCGCGAAGATTTTAACGACTTCGATGAGTTATGGCAAAAGTTGAAAAATATCTTCAAACGTAAGAATTTACGACCTGACAGCCTAAAAGTGAAATAGCAATCATATTGATTTATTTCTTCTATTGTGTTGATTCTGATGTGTATGTGGGCGAATTTAGGGCGTGTGAAATCGTATTTAAATAAATCGTATTTTTGTAGGGCATACTTTTTGAATAGAAAGCTTCGTTTTTATTCATATTAGTTTAAACAAAATACATATGTTAAATTCTATTTTATTACAAGCTGGCACAAATTTAGCCGAGGTGTCGAAACCTGTTGGCAGCACTGTTCCTGCTGATGGATTAATGAAAGAACTTATTCAAACGGCACTTAAAAGCGGACTGGTAATGATCCCATTGCTGTTTTTAACCTTCGTAGCACTTTTCATTTTTTTTGAACGCTACATTGCCATTTATAGAGCTGGAAGGATTAATTCACGATTGATGACAAATCTGCGCGAACATATTATGGATGGCAAAATTGATTCGGCATTTTCTTTGTGCCGCAAAGAGAATACTCCGATTTCACGTATGATTGAAAAAGGTATTTCAAGAATTGGCCGGTCGTTATCTGACGTAACCACTGCCCTTGAAAATGTAGGTAATCACGAAATCTCTAAATTGGAAAGAAGACTTCCGATATTGGCCAGTGTGGTTGGGGCCGCACCAATGATTGGGATTCTGGGCACTGTTGTAGGAGTTATCCAGGCTTTTTATGAAATGGCTGGTTCCGGAAATTCAATCGATTTGACCTTGATATCTCACAATATTTATCAAACTTTGGTGACTACTGTCGCCGGTTTTCTTGTGGGTCTTATTGCTTATTTGGCATACAATATTCTGGTAGCAAGCGTTAAGGGTGCCATAACCAATCTGAAATCGGTTACGATCGAATTTATGGATATCTTGAATGAACAGCCTGCCTGATAATAATACGTCAGGCATTTCGTTACTTGTTGGGGATATTTCGTGTGACGTAAAATTTAAGGTGCAAAATGAGGTACATTTCAGAACATCGGACAGGATTGATTGGCACTGTGGTTACACATGGTGTAATCCTGTTTTTTTTGTTGTATTTCGGAATTCTCAGGATTAATCCTCCTGTGGTGCCACTTGACGAAGGTATTCTGGTCAATTTTGGTGATTCAGAGACCGGTCTTGGCCTTGAAGAACCTGCACCCGGAGAACGCGAACCCAGCATAAAACCAATCGAATCAGCTTCTGAAAAGCTTGTTGCACCTCCACCTCCGGCTAAGAAAGTTTCTTCGGCGGATGATGATCCAATTGTGACTCAGGATTTGGAAAAGACGGTTGCAGTTAAAACACCAATCAAAAAGAAGGTCACTGAAAAAGTGATTGATCCTGAAAAGCAACGATTGGCTGAAGAAGAAAGGCTACAAAAAGCTGAGCTGCTCCGTCAGCAAAAGGAAGAACAGCGACTTTTGGCGCAGGCTGCCGCAGAGCAACGTAAAATTGGCGAAATAAACAGCCGGGCTAAAAATGTATTTGGTGGCGGCGGAAAGGGTAGTCCCGATTCGAAAAGCACCAGTCAGGGCGTCACTTATGGCACCGGCAATCAGGGTGTTCCTCAGGGATCGGCCAATGTCGATCGGTATGGTCCGGGTGGCGGAATTGGCAATGGAGTTTCGGCCAGTTTAGATGGGCGTACTTCCCTGTCGTTGCCAAAACCTCAATATCCCGGAAATGAAGAAGGTATTGTGGTGGTTCTGGTTACGGTTGATAAAAGTGGACTTGTTAAAAAAGCTGAGCCCGGTGTCAGAGGATCGAATACTGCCGATCCGGGATTGATTGCTGCAGCAAAAAAAGCCGCCCTTCAGGCCAAATTTAATGTCGATGATAACGCTCCTGCCTTTCAAACCGGGACAATTACTTACCGTTTCAGGCTCGATTAATTAGGTTTTTCCAATCCTTACTGACTTTTTATCACCTTGTTTCGGCCTTTTCTTTTTCTGACGGTATGATGTTTATATTCGTTTGAGATGATGCTTATATTTCCATCCGTTTCGAGCACAGCCAGATCAACCTCCCGAATTTCGGATACTCCATGTTCCCTAACAGCTTCGAGTAGTTCTTCACGGGTAATACGGGCTTTGGCCAAATTTGCTTCATGCAGTTGCCCGTTATAAATAAGCATCAGATCGGTTCCCTGTACTATATTGCTAAATTTCGGGAAACGGTACAGCAGATATTTAAACAGATAATTGGCCATGAATAGGGTAGTTGCGGCTACCAGTCCGCCACTTAGCGAAGAGTCGGAACCTACCATTGCATTTTGTACTGAATTGCTGATCAGTAAAATAAACACTAAATCAATAATCGATAACTGTGCCAGTTCCTTTTTCCCAAAAAGCCTGATAGCGACGATGATAAACAGATATACCACTAAACTGCTGAGCGCGATTTTAAGATATCCTTCAGATAAATTCATACCTCAATTGATTTAAATATTCAAATTTTGAAGTTAGCGAAATAGATTTGAACCGCGTTGTTTTTTGTTTTAACAAGTAAGTCTGGAACAAAAAACGCAAGCACCCGGTTTTACCCGAAATGCTTGCGTTGTATTTTAGTTACTACTCTTTGCTAGACTAATTTATAGCCAGCACGGTATTCGTAATGCATCAGTTTGGTTGCAGCGCCATCGGTATCATCAATAAATACCTCTTTTACCGGATCCCATTTAACGGTGCGTTTCAGTTCACAGGCAATGTTTCCCAGGTTACAAACGGTACAGCTGCTATGTCCGATTTCAACCGGAACAACCGGGTCTTTGCGTTCGCGAACAGCTTCAACAAAATTAACCTGGTGTGGAATTTTGTTTTCGTAGGGAACATTGGCCTCTTCTTTTTTCGCCGGTGGAGGCAGAAATTTATCATCAGAAGCTTTGAAATGCTCGCGTGATACTTCAATCCATCCGTCTTTGCCAATAAATTTTACCCCTTTGGTATTCTTTTCGTCAAATGGTTCTGACGACAAAATTACGCCATTGGCATATGTAAACTGCATGTATTGAGTTCCATCGCCAATAGGTGATGCTTCAACTGGTCCGTTTTTGTCCATTCCCAATCCCCATTGGGCAATGTCGAACATGTGAGCGCCCCAGTCGGTTGTGAAGCCGCCGCCCATTCCTTTGTACCAACGCCATGCGCCCCAGTATTCTTCATCCTTGTCCGGATCAACTGTAATAGGTGGGTCTAATTCTTTATTAAACGGAACTGCATTTGGAAGTGATCCCTGCCATAAATCCCAGTTCAGATCTGCAGGAATTGGTTCTACGGCTAGGTCGAATGGTCTTGGCGGTGCGCCAACATAGGCATTCACTTTTTCAATTTGACCAAGGGCTCCTGATTGTACCAGTTTTACTGCATGCTGGAAATTTGGATCAGAACGCTGCTGGCTGCCAATAGCTAAAATACGGTTGGTTTCGCGCACAACCTTGCGTAATTCCTGACCTTCCTTAATAGTGAAAGTCATCGGTTTTTCAAGATAAACATCTTTGCCGGCCTTACAGGCTGCAATGGCAATACGGGCATGCGAATGATCCGGAACGGCAATTACAACGGCATCGATATCCGTACGTGCCAATAAGTCTTCAAATTTTTCGTAAGTGGTAACTTCTACTTCTATTTGTGCTTTTTTATAGAAATTGGTTACCCTTTTTTCGAAGCGTTTACGTTTTACGCCATAAACATCGCATCCGGCAACTACCCGAATCCCAGGGATTGATATGAATCCGCTAAGCAGAAACATTGATTGACGACCCATTCCGATGAAGCCTAAACGAAGTTTTGGTTCGCTTGCTTTTTGTTTACAGGCTAACGATGAGAACATTGCTACACCAGCTACACCAATGGCAGCGGTTCCCAGAAAATGGCGCCGGGAAACACCTTTTTTAAACTGATTTTCCATGTGAATAATTTGATTTTAGTTGATTTTACGGTTACGGAGGTAAAAGTACCGATTTGACTTTTTCTGTCAAAATAAATAATAGTGAAACTCCATTTTCTTTTCTGTTTATATATAGCAAGTTGCAGGTCAGGTTTTTGTCCCTGGATTAGAGTTGGTTCTCTTTTCGAATCCTTTTCTGCTTAAACTTTATAGCTAACGTCGGTATTCGCGAATAATTACAATCAGATTAAAAAACATAGTTTTTCCGGAATTTTTGCTGAAAGCATACTTTTTTTTTTGATTTTTGTGTGGCATTGAAACGACGAACACTATGGATAAATATATAAATCTGCTGAAATCGTTAATCTCAGTTTCATCTCTTAGCCGGAATGAAGACGAAGCCGCTCAAATCATTCGCAGTTTTTTTACCGATTCGAGAGTGAAATACGATTCGAAGGTAAATAATACCTGGGTGAAAAACCGGTTCTGGAAAGAAGGATTGCCAGTAGTTCTGCTCAATTCTCACATCGACACCGTTAAGCCGGCAAGCGGTTATACACGCAATCCGTTTTCACCGGATGTTGAAAATGGAATTTTGTACGGATTGGGAAGTAACGATGCCGGTGGTCCGCTGGTGACTCTTCTGGCTGTTTTTATGCATTTCTATCCACTGGAAAACCTTCCGTTTAATTTGATTTATGCCGCTACTGCCGAAGAAGAAATATCCGGAACAAACGGTTTGGAAAGTATTCTGAATGATTTGGGTAAACTTGATTTAGCCATTGTTGGCGAACCAACCAAAATGCAAATGGCTATTGCCGAAAAGGGATTGATGGTGCTGGATTGCACAGCTCACGGTAAATCGGGTCATGCTGCTCGCGAAGAAGGCGAAAATGCGATTTATAAAGCGATTGCTGATATTGAGAAAATCAGGAATTACCGGTTCGAGAAAACGTCGGATATTCTGGGACCCGTAAAGATGTCGGTTACCTTGATTAATGCCGGAACTCAGCACAATGTTGTTCCTGATATCTGTTCGTTTGTGGTTGATGTGCGCACCAACGAGCATTACTCCAATAAAAAGGCTTGCAAAATAATATCTGAATTGATTGGCTCGGATGTAGTTCCTCGTTCATTCAGGTTAAATTCTTCTGGAATTCCGGTAGATCATCCGATTGTTCAGCGCGGTATCAGTTTGGGTTTGAGTTATTATGGATCTCCTACCACTTCGGATCAGGCCGTTTTGCCATACCCTTCAATAAAAATAGGTCCTGGCGACAGCGCCCGCTCGCATACAGCTGACGAATATATCCTGATTTCAGAAATGGAAGAAGGGTTTCGTATTTATGTTGATTTACTTTCAGGACTTCGGTTGGGATAAAAAAGAGAGAGACCTGTCCCCCAACAGGTCTCTCAAAGAATGCTTCGACCATTAGGTTGAAGCGAGAATAATATATAATCAAACTAAACTTCGTTGATTGCTTCGGTTGAGACGATATTTATTAATCCTCAGCCAAAGCCATTTCGTTGTGCTGGGTAATATCAAGACCAGCAATTTCTTCTTTCTGTGTAGCGCGAATTCCAACCATTTTGTCAACAATTTTGAAGAGTATATAAGTCATTACTCCGGAGAATACAATCGTTGTAACTGTTGCAATTAATTGAATCCAAAGTTGTTTTGGGTTTCCGTAGAATAAACCACTGTATGAAGACTGAATAGCTGGGGTAGCAAGGAATCCAGTTAAAAGGGCTCCAAGAATACCACCAATTCCGTGTACTCCAAAAGCATCGAGTGAATCGTCGTATCCAAATTTGTGTTTCACAACCGATACCATGAAGAAACAAACTACAGCGACAATAACTCCAATGACAACTGCACCTAAAACTCCAACGAATCCGGCAGCAGGGGTAATGGCAACCAACCCGGCTACGGCGCCTGTACAGATGCCAATCACGGTAGGTTTCCCATTACGGCTCCAATCAAGCAGAACCCATGTAAATGCAGCAGTAGCTGTTGCAACGTGGGTTGCAAGGAAAGCGCTGATGGCTAATCCGTCAGCAGCCAATCCGCTTCCGGCGTTAAAACCGAACCAACCGAACCAAAGTAATGCTGCACCAATAACTACTAATGGAATATTGTGAGGTGCTGTTGGATGGTTGTTGTAGTTTCTTCTTGAGCCAATCATGAGAGTCATTACCAATGCGGCAATACCGGCATTGATATGTACAACTGTTCCTCCGGCGAAATCGAGTGCGCCCATTTTGAACAACCAGCCGTCGGCCGACCAAACCCAGTGTGCAACAGGATTGTACACGAAAATGGCCCATAATATCGAGAAAATCAGGAATCCTTTAAATTTAATACGTTCAGCATAAGCTCCTATAATCAAAGCTGGAGTAATTACGGCAAACATACATTGGAACAATACAAACAATAAGTGTGGAATACGTGCTGTTGCCTGTGAAATGTAATAAGGACTCACATCATTAATCCCAATTCCGTTGAGGAATGCCCAGTCGAAACCTCCGATGAATGGAGCCAGTGTGCCGGTTGATGATCCAAAAGACATGCTGTATCCGAAGAATACCCATTCGAGGGTAATTGCGGCGGTCAAAATGAAACACTGCATCAGAATGTTCAATACGTTTTTCTGGCGAACTAAACCACCGTAAAATAAGGCCAGCCCCGGGATTGTCATTAACATTACCAGCGAAGTGGCTACAATCATCCATGCAGTATTTCCAAAGTCGATATAAGGCGCTGGTGCTGGCGCCGCTACCGCGGTCGCTTCCTGTGCAAAAAGTATGGAGGGTGCTACCAATCCAAGTAGAGCAATCCCTATATATTTAAATTTCGTTTTCATAAAAATTCTTCTAAAGTGATTTGAGTTGGGATATTTTACTTGTTGTAAAGCGATTCATCACCACGGTCTTTGGTACGAATACGGATTGATTCACCAATATCGCTGACAAAGATTCGTCCGTCGCCACTTTCTCCGGTGTAGGCTGATTCAAGAATTGCGTTGATTGATTTTTCAACATTTTGGTCGCGAACAACAAACGAGATATACATGCGCGCTACCGAATTAACGTCATAGGCGATACCTCTAAAGATGAGTCCCTGGCGTGCAGTGCCCTGTCCTTTAACTTCCCACCAGGATAGAAAGTCAATATCAGCTTCATGAAGAGCTGCACGTACTTCTTCAAACTTCGTTTTTCTTACGATGGCTTCAATTTTCTTCATAACAATTAATTTTTTTTTGTTAATAAAATCAGGAATGGGTAGTTCCTGATGTAATATTCTATCGTTTTTATTTCTGTAAGCGAAAATATTAAAAATATCAAGATTGTATCTAGATTTGTGGGGGTGTATTTTAAAATAGATACAAAAAATTAACATTAAGTGTAATTTTTATGGGGTATTAAATTTAAAATAGCAATATATTTTTTATTTGCCTTGTTTTTTTTGTAGGATATTTGGTTTGTTTAGAAAAAAGAAAGAGAGGCCTATCCCCCAACAGACCCCTCTTCTTTGATTAACAACAATTATTAATTGTTGAAGAAAATACCTTCTATCTTGATAGCGGTGTTTCCGAATTTTTATCCATTTTAATACCAGCATATCCTTCAACTCCCATTTCAGGGATATCAAGTCCTTCGAGTTCGTCTCTGGCATCCACGCGGTTTCCAACTAATTTTTCGGTAAGTTTAAAAACAATCCAGCCAATGATGCCAACATAAATAATGTTTGAGGCTACACCAATGAACTGAGCAACAAACTGACCACCGTTTCCATAAAACAAGCCAGTTACTTTTCCAGCAACGCCGTTCCATCCGTCGCCATACGTTCCGTCGGCAAATAAACCTAATGCCAAGCATCCCCAGGCGCCGTTTACGCCGTGTACAGCAATTGCTCCAACTGGGTCGTCAACTTTTAATTTCTTTTCGATAAAGAATGCGGCTTCAATAACCAATACTCCAGAAATTAAACCAATCAATGCCGCGCTACCAACAGTAACAAAAGCACACGGAGCAGTTATTGCAACCAGACCGGCCAGCATGCCATTGATCATCATGGTTGGATCGGGCTTTTTAGTTTTGAATAACCACATGTATAAAGTCGCGGCCAAAGCCCCTGTTGCCGAGGCAATCATTGTGTTAACTGCAACTACTGCAATACGAAGGTCGCCGCCTGATAACGTTGAGCCAGCGTTGAAGCCAAACCATCCAAATGCTAAGATGAAAGTACCAACTACAGCCATTGGTATGCTGTGTCCTGGTATAGCGTTTGGAGATCCGTTCTTGTTGTATTTACCAATTCGTGGTCCTAATATTTTAGCGCCTATATAAGCCAACACACCTCCGGTTAAATGTACTACAGATGAACCTGCGAAGTCAACATGTCCATGGCCTAATCCGAATTGTGCCCCTAGTTGTGCTAACCATCCGCCACCCCATACCCAGTTTCCGTAGATTGGATAAATAATGGTTCCGACGGCTAATCCATAGATAAAGAATGAAGAGTATTTCCAGCGCTCAGCCATCGAGCCTGTTGGGATTGTGGCAGTAGTATCCATGAATACCATCTGGAAAAGAAATAATGCAAATACGGCTACGTCGTAAGTTCCTGAAAGGAAGAATCCCTTTGCACCAAAGAGTCCAAACGTATGTCCAAACAAGCTGATTGTTACTTCATTGTTTAGTCCGTCGAAGCTTCCGAGCGTGCCGAGTGTGCCCACGCCTCCAAACATGAATGCAAAACCACAAATGAAGAACCCGATCATTCCCAATGGATAGATCATGAAGTTCATTGCCATGGTGTGCGCCACGTTTTTTGCCCTGGTCATACCAGCTTCAACCATCGCGAAGCCAGCCTGCATAAACATAACCAGAAATCCGGCGATAAGTACCCACATCATGTTTATGGCTACTTTGTTGTGTCCGGCCAAGTCCGCAACTTCTCCTATTGTTGGTTGTCCAGGTGTGGCTGCAACAATTTCTGAAGCATTTCCTGTGTTTGCTCCTGAAGGGTCAACGTCTTTTCCGAAAGCTGTGCTGTTGAATACCATCGTACTCGCAAGAGTCAGTATTAAGCAGACTAATAATATATATGCCTTTTTCATAATTTTGTATTTTAATAGTTGAATTTGGTTACTTTCCGTCCTCCCCTTTTAGGGATTCTTCGCCACCCACCCGGGTTCTAATCTTCCAGGCTTCATCAATTGTTGTGACAAATATCCGTCCGTCCCCAACTTCTCCTGTGAAAGCGGCATCCAACAAACAATCGACTGTTTTTCTTAGGTTCACATCTCTCACAACAATGGTTAATTCTTGTCTTGAAATGTATGATGTGTCATAAACAGTTCCCCTATACGAGCGGTCTGATTTCTTGATCTCATTACCTACGCCAACAACATCAGTGTAAGTGAAGAAATCGATGTCAATACTGTGCAGGGCTTCTTTCACATCCTGAAATTTGGATGATCTGATAATGGCTTCAATTTTCTTCATGATATTTGATTTTTTTTTTTGTGATTGTATCTTCTGAATTACAATGATATTCCTACAACAATGTGGAACTGCTCAGTAGATGGGTTCAGGATAACTGAGCCGCTAACTGGGATCGAAAAACTGTCAGAAATTTTTATTGATTTCGAAGTTTTTAGTCCTACATTACACAGATTAAAGGTTGCATCTTTGGTGTACTGGCCATCGCCTGCACCAGCGAAAATAGTAACTGCTCCGGCGGTATAGCCTGCCTCAACATAAGTGTCTTCAGCATTGGTCATGTAAGCTGCAGCTAATGATAGTTTTCCAAGTCCCAGACTTACCATTGGTTCGAAATAGTGTGAATCACCATCGAAATATTTAGCTGTTGGGAAATAATAATCTGTAACGGTAAATGCTAAAGTGCTTTTTTCTCCAAGGCTAAATCCATAGGATGCGAAAAGATCGGCTTCGGTAGCTTCGTTGGTTGAGAAACAGTAGCTGCCCCAAGCGCCGATTGAAAATCCACCATTGGCGTATTTTACTGTTGGCTGCATTGCTGGGCCTGATCCGAACTTGGCACCACGCCATACATAACTACTGTACAAATCAACTCCGGTTGTCCAAGAACTGGTGGTTTCTTGAGCTTTTACATTCAATGTGCAAATAGCTAGAACTGTAAAAACGATGAGGGTAATTTTCTTTTTCATGATACTCAATTTTTAGGGTTTAACTTTTAATATCTATTTTCCTTTATTTTATTTTTCAAAATGGGGGTTGTTTGAGAAAAAAGTATGCTTTATTTTAAATCGACCCCTTTGTTTGATATGCTTGGTCAAAAGTATGTGTTATTTCTAAAGTTTGGCTGATTAAAAAATGGGGGTGTTGTGAATTAAAGATAAATTAACAATTAAATTTGGCTAAAAATATGGGGGTGGTATTGAAAAAGATGATAAAAAATGGATTATGATGTGATAAAAATGGGGGTGTGTCTGTAAAAGTTATAAAATCATTCTTTGAAATCGATTTGTAACTTAATGATTATCAAATAGTCTTAATATGTGTTTTAAATATGATAAAATGTCAATGTAAATGCACATTAAATGGAATAATGATATTTGTTTGTTGTTTAATTTGATATTTTGTTGTGAATTAAAAATATTTTGTTTTTGCCTGATATTTTTAAAATTCGATACTTAGACCGATTTTTTCAATTCAATTGATCTTGAATTGAACATGTTTATTTGCTTTTTTTAAGTTTAGATGGCCGGGTGCAGAAGGAGCAGTTTTTATATATTTGCAATCCTTTTGTAAATCAATTGTATTTGTCATGGCTTTGTTAGCAAATCAGTTTCTTCGGTTCTTCAGGTATTTCATCTTCTGGATGATGTTCTTCTGGCTTGCCAAAGCTTTTTTTCTGATCTCTAATTTTGAACAAACGCGCCTGTTGTCCTTGTCCGAAGTTTTTGGAATTTTTGGCTATGGCATAAAAATGGACATTTCTACTGCCTGTTATTTGCTGGTTGTTCCGGGCTTGCTGCTATCGCTGCGGAATTTTCTGCCTCTGCGGTTTGTAAATCGCTTCTTTTGGATTTACTCACTCGTATTTTTAATTATAGCCTCCTTTTTAATGGTTCTCGATCTGGGTTTGTATCCACATTGGGGGACTCGGGTAAATATTACTGCATTTAATTACATCGACGATCCGGTGGCCATGAGCGCCTCCGTTTCTATAACCGATGTTTTGCTGGGTTTGCTTATTGCCGGTAGTTTAATTGGCGGCTTTATTTTTCTTTACCGAAAGCTCTTTCCTGAAGGTATTGCTATCGACGGTAAAGTCACTTGGTATGCTGTTTTCTTTCAGTTATTTCTGGTCGCCACTTTAATTATCCCGATACGCGGAGGACTCGATACTTCGCCCCTCAACCTGAGTTCAGTGGCATTTAGCCCAAAATTGTATGTCAATCAGGCGGCAAGCAACTATCTGTGGAATTTCGCCAAGTCGGTCGAAAAGCGAAAACGACTCTCCAATCCCTGCGACTATATGCCGAAAGACGAGAGTGTACGGCTTTTTAATCGGTTCATGAAAAACGATTCGGTAGTTTCACGGCCACAGCTTATTCATCTGAATCCGGGGAAACAGCCCAATGTGATCCTGGTAATTCTCGAAAGTTTCTCAAATAAAGTAATTGCACCACTGGGTGGATTGCACGGAATTGCCCCCAATCTCGATTCGCTTTGTACAAAAAGTACGGTATTTACTAATTTTTACTCCACAGGGAACAGGTCAGATCGCGGAATTTCTGCTGTTTTGGGCGGATATCCATCATTATTGAGTACATCCATTATGGTTTATCCGGAAAAGGCACGAAGCCTGACTTTGCTTCCGGAGTATTTTAACCGGTATAATTATAATACCTCATTTTATTACGGGGGCGATATTAATTTCTATAACCTGAAAACTTTCGTATTGCAGAGCAATTGCGGAAAAATTACTACCAAGGCTGATTTTCCTTCCGAGTTGGGCCGGATGTCGAAATGGGGAGTTCCTGATGGATATGTTTTTGAGAAGGCTTTGGATGACCTGAAATCGGAGAAGGAACCTTTTATGAAAACCATTTATACGGTTAGCAGTCATCCACCTTATGATGTGCCATATTCGAAAATCAAAGGCAGTTCGAATGAGGAAAAATACCTGAATTCGGTGGCCTACACCGACAGTTGTCTTGGTGCTTTTATCGATGGTTTCCGGAAATCGCCGCTTTGGGATAATACCTTATTAATAGTAACCGCCGATCATGGAACGCTTCCGCCGGGACCGACGGATATAACCGAAACTGCATCATATCGTATTCCGCTGATTTGGTCGGGTGGTGTAGTCGATTCGTTGCAGCGGATTGAAACCATCTCGCAGCAGGTTGATTTCGGGGTATCGCTGGTTCATCAACTGGGTTGGGAAGCCGATTCGTCCAGGTTCGCAAAAGATTTCTTTACATCCCATCCATATGCTTTTTATGCGCTCGATTCAGGCTGGGGCTATGTAACTCCGCAAGGTGAATATTATTTCGACCAGAATATCCGCGATTTTGCAAGAAAGCCAAACCTGAAAACATCGGATGATTTGCAGTTTCCGAAAGCATATATGCAAGTGTTACACGATGATTTTATAGGCCGTTAATTAATGTGTTGAATTAGAAAAAGAACATGACATCACAAAAAAACGATAAGATATTCCTGATCATTAATCAATATGCCGGGCACGGAAAGGGCGCGAAGGCGGTTGATTTGGTCGTCCCTTTTCTGAAAAAACACGGGCACTTGGTTGAATATTCGTTTACCAATTATCCAGGACATGCTACCGAACTTGCATCGAAAGCTTCCCGGGCGGGTTTTGATCTGGTAGTTGCCGTTGGTGGCGATGGAACTGTGAACGAAGTTGCTCAGGGATTGATTGGGACTGACACTCCGATGGGCATTATTCCGATGGGCTCCGGAAATGGTTTGGCTCGTGAGTTGAAGATTTCGATGAACATGCATAAAAGTACCCGAACCTTGATTGAGGGCGAAAATTTGCAGCTTGATGTTTGTAAGCTCAATGATCAACGTTTTCTGTGCACCAGCGGAATTGGTTTCGACGCCATGATTGCTTATAAAATGAGCAAAGCCGCCTCTCGTGGATTTCTGAAATACGTGCAATTGGTTATTCAGGAGAGTATTTTCTTCAAGCCACTTGATGTGAGGATGACGATTGACGGCGTTGCGATTGAAAAACCTGTATTCCTGATCACTTTTGCCAATGCGTCGCAGTTCGGAAACAATGCGTTTATTGCTCCCGGTGCCAGTATGACCGATGGATTGATTGATGTGGTAGTTGTGCGGAAATTTGCAAAAATCTGGATGCCAGTGTTTGCGGTGGCCTTATTCACCAAATTCATCCCTAAGCTTCCGTTTGTTGATTGCTACAAAGCCCGGGAAATAGAATTACAATTGGCCGATACGCCTCATTATCATTTTGATGGCGAACCGGGCGTATTGAAGGTTCCGGCGAAAATCAGGTTGGACGAGAGAAAAATATGGGTAAGGTGCGGTAAAATTTAAAATAGAACTCTCAAAAGTTTAAATTCATTTGTTTTCCTGAAAAACGTCCGAACAACTCCGCTGCTTTCTCTATTAATTGTTTTTCAGTTGGGTTATGTGGCCTGAAGTGGTCCAATTCAATCAGAACCGTATCTTTTTTGATGGTTCGTTTCCATAATCCTGAAATCTGCCCGTTAACAACAATTACCGGCCTGAAGATTCCATTATTGGAAATGGCTTTAGTGTGATGGTCGATTGTTATCGCGGCACTTCTGTTTTTATAACTGATCAGGTATTCATCGAAAGCAGGCAATAAATAAACAGATTCGGGTGAGGTTGTTGGTATGTTGATCGAATCTGAAAGCCAATAGGTGTCGTTACCAATAGTTTCTGAAATCAAGGTCGTTTTGTTCATTTCGATCGCTTTTCGGGCATCCGTAACGGGTAAGCCCGACCACCAAACAAAGTCGGCTAAAGTAGCTGGCCCATGACTGGTAAAGTACTTTTTTGCCAACAACGCCAAAGCTTCATCTTTCGTAAAAGTTTGCTTTTCCGGAACCCGCTCGGCAAGTAAAGCATAGGTTTGCTTTTTCCCTGAAATAGCTCCACTGCAAATGATTCCATCAATTTCAGCATCCATCAGGATGTGTGGTAATCGTTGTTCGAAGGTGTTTATTCCGGCCCGATTGAGTTGGTCGCTTAATTCTTCGCGGGTCAATGACCGATTTCCTTCGAGCGATTCTACGAAGACTTCTTTACTTTTTTTTAAGTCATTTTCCGTAAGTCCCAAATCACGGTGCCTTGATTTAGTCGTCGATTTTATTTGTTTTGCGGTGAGTTCCAATAACCAATAAATATCGTTGGACGAAACGAAATGCCAGGTGGGGCGCATTAAATGCGTACGAATAATTTCGCCCTGATTAAAAGCCGATTCAATTTGTTCTTCGGTTAAGTGCGGCAAACGTGCACCAATGGCCCATTTGGCCTGATTGTAATCCTGTGCCTGCATGGCGCCCATCCAGCCGACAAGTTCTTTTACCGTTTTAAAATTGGTTGAAGCAATTTGTTGATTGCGAAGTCGAAGGGGGGAGATGTCTGTCGGATTCATTTGGTATCTTTATTAACCTGATTCTGGCGATAAAAATAGTAAATATGAATCGATTTAGAGCGCTATATATTTGTTGTTCTGTTTAATCGCAGGGTTGTTTGAGTGATATAATATTTTACTTTTGTGTAAAATTGTTATTTGTACAATAAGTGGTGAGTTATTACTTGTTTTACTGATCACTAAGCCTGCAATCAACTAAAATCAAATATCATGAAGAAAGTTTTATTCTTACCTTTTTTGATTCTCATACTGATGTCATGCTCACAGAAAGTTTGGGAAAAAACACCCGAAGGCGTTATTATTCGCCCGAAATCGAAAGTCGATAATGGTGCCCGGCTGGTTTCTTTGACTGTTGTTAATGACAAAATTATTCGGGTGGTAGCTTCTCCTACTGATCAGTTGGCAACAACCAAAAGTTTATGTGTGGTCGATCAGCCTGTTGAATCAACGCCATTCGATGTTGCAGAACAAGGCGATAGTATTACCCTGAAGACCGCTAAATTGGTCGCCAAAGTTTCAATAACTTCGGGTGAGGTTGTTTTTTATGATGAGAATAATCGTAAGCTTTTGCAGGAACGGAAAAATGGAAAATCGTTTTCGCCGGTAACGGTTGAAGGTACAAAAGGATACACATTTTCCAATGTATTTGAGTCTCCCGCTGATGAAGCTTTTTACGGACTTGGACAACATCAATCGGACGAGTTTAATTATAAAGGTCGCAACGAGATTTTGTATCAGTACAATACGAAAGTTTCGGTTCCTTTTGTAGTATCGAATAAGAATTATGGCCTTTTGTGGGACAATTATTCGGTGACCAAATTTGGCGATCCGCGCGATTATTCTGACATGAATCTGTTCAAACTCTACAATGCGAAAGGCGAGGAGGGTGGTTTATCCGGAATTTATTACACCAACTCTGACACCAATAAGGTATTTGTCAACCGCAATGAAGCGGCGATTGATTACGAAAATCTCACGACCATCAAAAAGTTTCCTGAAGGATTTCAGTTCAACAATTCGACCATTGTTTGGAAAGGCCAGATCGAACCCAAAGAATCGGGCGAATTTCATTTCAAATTGTATTATGCCGGATACACCAAAGTTTATATCGACAACGAATTGGTTGTTCCTGAACGCTGGAGAACCGCATGGAATCCGAACACCTACAAATTCACCAAACAGCTGGAGCAAGGCAAAAAATATTCGGTTCGTCTCGAATGGAAACCCGATGGCGGCGTTTCATACATTAGCCTGAAAGCGCTGAGTCCACGTCCAAAAGCTGATCAGGAGGCTTTGTCGCTTTCTTCGGAAATGGGCGATCAGATTGACTATTATTTTATCCGTGGAAATAACCTGGATGAGGTAATTAGCGGATACCGTACAGTGACCGGAAAAGCCCAGATTATGCCCAAATGGGCCATGGGCTACTGGCAGAGCCGCGAGCGTTATAAAACAGCCGATGAATTAACAACTTTTGTTCAGGAATACCGCAAGCGCCAGATTCCGTTGGATAATATTGTGCTCGACTGGAGTTACTGGCCGGTTAAAGATTGGGGTTCGCACGATTTTGATCCTGCCCGTTTTCCCGATCCTGCGGGAATGGTAAAGAAAGTACACGACTTGAATGCCCACATCATGATTTCAGTGTGGCCGAAATTTTATCATACTACCGACCATTACAAGGAATTCGACAGTAAAGGTTGGATGTACCAACGAGCAGTAAAAGACAGCATTCGTGACTGGATTGGTAAAGGTTATATTGGATCATTTTACGATGCCTATAATCCAGATGCCCGTAAATTATTCTGGAGCCAGATGAAGGAGCATATTTACAGCAAAGGATTCGATGCCTGGTGGATGGATGCTTCGGAACCGGATATTCTCTCGAATGCCAGCATTGAATACCGCAAAGAAATGATGACCCCGACTGCACTCGGACCATCGACTAAATATTTCAACGCTTATGCGCTGATGAATGCCGAAGCCATTTACGATGGTCAACGCGGAGAAGATCCCAATAAGCGGGTTTTCCTTCTGACACGTTCAGGATTTGCCGGGTTGCAACGTTATTCAACAGCTACCTGGAGTGGTGATATTGGTACGCGTTGGGAAGACATGAAAGCTCAAATTTCAGCAGGGTTAAATTATGCGATCTCCGGAATTCCTTATTGGACGATGGATATCGGCGGTTTCTGTGTTGAGAAACGTTACGAACAGGCTAAAGAAGGTTCAGCTGATCTGGATGAATGGCGCGAGCTCAATTCAAGATGGTACCAGTTTGGGGCATTTTGCCCGCTGTTCCGCAGTCATGGACAGTTCCCATACCGCGAAGTTTACAACATGGCCCCTGAAAATCATCCTGCCTATAAAAGTATGGTTTACGTTAACAAATTGCGTTACCGGTTGATGCCATATATTTATTCGCTCGCCGGAAAAACCCATTTCGAAGATTACACCATTATGCGCGCTTTGGTAATGGATTTCAATGGCGATGCCCAGGTAAATAACATTAGCGACCAGTATATGTTCGGCCCATCAATAATGGTTGCTCCGGTATATCAGTACAAAGCCCGTAGCCGCGAAGTTTATTTCCCTGCGGCCAATGGCTGGTACGATTTATACTCCGGAAAATATACCGAAGGCGGACAAAAACTTACGGTTGATGCGCCTTACGAGCGGATGCCGTTATTCGTGAAAGAAGGTTCGATTGTTCCTTTTGGTCCTGAAATTCAGTACACCGGAGAAAAACAAGCTGACGTAATTACCTTGTATGTTTATACCGGGAAAAACGCTGAATTTACCTTGTATGAAGATGAAGGCATCAACTACAACTACGAAAAAGGCGCTTTCAGTACCATTCAGTTAAAATACGACGAACAATCCGGAAAACTAACTATTGGCGACGCAACAGGATCGTTTGACGGGATGTTGAAATCGCGTAAATTCAACATTGTTTGGATCAGCAAAGGGAAGCCTGTAGCTTTTGATTTAAGCAAGAAGGCAGATGCAACAGTAACTTATGAAGGCAAAATGCTGGAAGTGGCAAGAAAATAGTCATTAGAAAAAATCAAGATCGACTTTTCTATTGACTAATGACTTTTTATCAAACAAATAAGGCAGCTCCAATCGGGCTGCCTTATTTATTATTTTTTACTGACGGGGTGACTTCAAGTCACCCCGTCAGTCGAAGAATCACTTAAATTATGCAAGGATTTCTTTTACCTGGTTGTAAACGTTTTGTGCTGTAAAACCAAGTTTTTCGTCGAGAACGGTATAAGGGGCAGAGAATCCGAATGATTCCAGACCAAATACTTTTCCGTCGGCACCAACCAAACCTTCCAGGTTGACAGGCAATCCGGCTGTTAACCCGAATTTCTTCACTCCGGCTGGCAATACACTTTGTTGATATTCTTTCGATTGACTACGGAACAGTCCTTCGGAAGGAACAGAAACGATGCGGCATTTGATGCCTTCTTTTTCAAGCAAAGCCTGTCCTTCAACCAAAGTGGCTACTTCAGAACCACTGGCCAACAGGATTACATCAGGTGTACCTTCTGAATCAGTAACGATGTAAGCGCCTTTAGCAGCCTGCTGAGCTTCAGCATAACGATCAGCTTTTGCTGGCAGGTTTTTAATATTCTGACGCGATAAAATCAGTGCAGTTGGAGTATCAATATTTTCAAGAGCCAATTTCCATGCAACGGTAGCTTCTTCAGCATCAGCAGGACGAAGCACCAATGTTGAGTTTTTGCCGTGGTGGTTTTTCAGTTTTTCCATCAGTCGGATTTGTGCTTCCTGCTCAACTGGCTGGTGAGTTGGTCCGTCTTCACCAACGCGGAAAGCATCGTGAGTCCAAACGTATTTCACAGGCAATTGCATCAGGGCAGCCATACGAACTGCGGGTTTCATGTAATCGGAGAACACGAAGAATGTTCCGCAAACCGGAATAATACCGCCATGCAGAGCCATACCGTTCATGATGCAAGCCATGGTCAGTTCGCAAACGCCAGCCTGGAAGAATGAACCGGAGAAATCACCTTTGGTGAAAGCTTTGGTTTTTTTCAGGAAGCCATCGGTTTTATCTGAATTGGAAAGGTCGGCTGAAGAAACAACCATGTTTTCAACTTCACCGGCAAATGCAGCCAAAACGGTGCTCGAAGCGGCGCGTGTAGCCGATCCTGCTTTCTGTGCGATTTTGCTGAAATCAAATTCAGGAGCTGACTTGCTGAAGAATTTAGCAAGCTTAGCTGCCAATTCAGGATTTGCTTTTTCCCAGGCTTGCTGAGCGGCTTTTTTCTGAGCTGCAGCAGCAATCAGTTCTGCTTTACGGGCATCAAACAATGCCTGCACATCGTCGAAAATTACGAATGGGTTCTTTGGATCGCCACCCAAATTCAGGATTGATTTTTCGTATGAAGCGCCCGCTTCGCCCAAAGGCATTCCGTGAGTTTCGCAACGGCGTTCGTAGCTCGATCCGTCTTCTTTCAAAGCACCCTTACCCATAATGGTTTTGCCAATAATCAGGGTTGGTTTTTCTTTTTCAGCCTGAGCTTCTTTCAATGCGGCGCGGATGGCATCGGCATTATTACCTTCAATGGTAACCACTTTCCAGCCCCATGCTTCGTATTTTTTTGCTGTATCTTCGTTGGTAACATCTTTCGTTTCAGTCGAAAGCTGGATGTCGTTTGAATCGTAAAACATGATCAGGTTGTTCAATCCAAGGAACCCGGCTATACGTCCGCCGCCCTGAGAAATTTCTTCCTGAACACCACCGTCGGAAATGAAAGCGTAAGTTTTGTGAGCCATCCATTCGCCAAAACGCTGAACCATGAACCGTTCGGCAATGGCAGCACCAATGGCCATTACGTGTCCTTGTCCAAGCGGACCAGAAGTGTTTTCAACACCACGCGCAGGTTCAACTTCAGGGTGACCCGGTGTTGGGCTTCCCCATTGACGGAAATTTGAAAGTTCTTCCATCGTGTAGGTTCCGGTCATCGACAGGATTGAATACAACATAGGCGACATATGGCCCGGATCAAGGAAGAAACGGTCGCGGTTGATCCATGTCAGATCACTTGGATCGTAATTCAGGAATTCGGAATACAGGACGGTTATGAAATCAGCACCACCCATAGCGCCACCAGGATGACCTGATTTGGCTTTTTCAACCATAGAAGCCGAAAGGATTCTTACATTATCGGCAGCTTTCGTTACGAGATTTTTTTCCATTTTTATGTGTTTGATAGAAATTGAATTTTATGTTTTGGTTTATTTAGGTAGAGACGTAATATATTACTTACCTACATATAAAAATTTACCCGGCAAAGATAGCAATTACGCAATATTTTTACCGGGTAATAATAACTGTTTTAATGACATTTATTGCTTGGGAGGAAGTATCCGAACCATAATAACACCTTCTATGGCAGAGATCATATCTTTTATTGCAGCCGGAACTGATCCGTCGATATCGATAATGTTGTACGCGATTTCGTCTTTGTTCCGGTTCAGCATATTCGAAATGTTAAGCCCTTCGTGTGCAAGTAAAGATGAAATCTGACTTACCATTTTAGGAACATTCTTATTCGCCACAACAATGCGTGTTCCATTGTTCCGTTCCATCTCGGTTGTTGGGAAATTCACAGAATTGACGATGTTCCCGTTTTCAAGATAGTCGATGATCTGATTCACCGCCATGATGGCACAATTGGTTTCCGATTCTTCGGTTGAAGCTCCAAGGTGAGGAATTGCGATGATATTCTTTACATTGATCAGTTCATCTTCCGGGAAGTCAGTCACATATTTTCCAACTTTTCCTGATTCGATAGCCGCCATCATGTCTGCATTATTTACGAGACCTCCACGTGCGAAATTCAAAATCTTCACTCCATTTTTCATCATCTTCAGCTTTTCGCTGTTAATGAATCCTTTGGTTTCGGGCAACTGTGGAATATGGAGGGTAACAAAATCGGCATTAGCCAGTAAGGATTCCATTCCTTCAGCTTTTTTAACGTTCCGGCTAAGTTTCCATGCATAATTAACCGAGATGTATGGATCGTAACCCAGAACGTTCATTCCCAAAGCCTGTGCAGCATTGGCCACTAAAACGCCGATAGCGCCTAAGCCAATAACAGCAAGGGTTTTTCCGCGGATTTCAGTTCCACCAAAATTCGATTTTCCTTTTTCAACCAATCCCGGAACTTCGCTGCCTTTTCCTTTTAAGCCTTTAGCCCACTCAATTGATCCGGCGATATCGCGTGAAGCAAGTAACATTCCGGCCAGAACGATTTCTTTTACGGCATGGGCATTTGCTCCCGGAGTATTGTAAACCACGATACCTTTTTCGGTACATTTTTCAATCGGAATATTATTTACACCGGCACCGGCACGAGCAATCGCCAATAAACTCGATGGTAATTCCAAATCGTGCATCGCCTGACTGCGAACAATGATAGCATCAGGAGCCGAAAATTCGCTGGCAATTTCGTATTGGTCAAGTGGAAATATTTTCAATCCTTCAGGATCGATCTTGTTCAAAGTCTGAATTTTATACATATAGTTGAGTTTTAAAGATACTTCTGTTTTGGCTTTTTGTGTTGTAAAAGTATGACAAAGATCACAATTTTATTTAAGAATCGAAGGCGTTTGATAGGAAAAAATGTCAAATTGAAACCAAAAAACACCAAAAAAGACCAATACCGAAGATTCGTAAATCACCGGAATGTATGTTAATAATTGATGCAGTATTTTCCTTTTAAATTCATTTTCTTTGAAGGTCAATGTTTATAAGATGAATTTAGAATCCATAACACCACGTGTATCGAAACACTATTTGCTCCTGATTTCAGCTATGGTCTGGACTTTTGCTGGTGGAATGTTGTTGTTCAGAGGCCTCGCTATCAGTAATGGGTTCCCAGCGCATTGGCAAATAAAGCTGTTGTCATGTTTCATTGCTGGTTTGCTGTTTTTTAGACTGTTATTTAACCGCATTTCAGCAAAACACGTGCTTCGGATCACGAATTTACCTATTGCGCGCCCTTCTGTTTTTTCGTTTTTTAACCTGAGAAGTTACCTGATGATGTTTTTTATGATTTCGATGGGAATAACATTGCGTAAAACAGGCGTTATTTCTCCTGAATACCTTTCATTTATGTATGTTATGATGGGAATTCCGCTGTTGATGTCTTCCTTTCGGTTTTATTCCCGTTTTTTCAAATCCTGAACTATTTGGTTTTCTGGCAAGTTAAAATCAATGGTAAGCTGGTTGTTGTTAGCGGTTCGCGATTAAAACTTCCGAAAAATTCGATGGATGAAAACCCGGCTTCCTCCAGTAACTTCTGAAGTTTATCCGGGTGAATGGCATAAAGTTTTGTCGAGTTTTTAATTTCCTGATCCGTTGATTTGACGGTCAGTTTGGTATTAAAATCAATCAAGCCTGATTCATCACCAAACTCATAATTTCGTTCAAAACTGATGTGTTCATTGTCAATCAAAGGAAGCGACTTGATTTGATTTTCGAGGATGTACTGATAGTTTAAAATCTGGATCGTCAGCTTTCCTTCAGGCGAAAGAACTTTAAATGCCGACTGGATAAACTTGCGAATATCGTCGTCGCTCAGCAAATGAACCAATGTATTTCCGAAACAAATAACGGTGTCGAAATAAGCCTCCGGAAAACGTTCATCAATTTGGCGCATATCCAGTTTTTCAAAAACCGGAAACATAGCTTCTTCTGATTTAGTTTTCTGGGCAATTTGAACCATTTGAGCATCGAAATCAAACGCCCAGGTTGGAAATCCGAAGTGGGTGAGGGCAAAAGCCAAATCGCCGGAGGCACAGCCAACATCCAATACCCGCGCACCATTGTATGGAAGAACATGCTTCAGGAATTCGATTTGTGCCGGGTTGAACGGAAAAATATGCTGATAATACGGTGCAATGCTGGTGTAGAATGGTGATGACATGATTAAATGGTTAATGCTGAAGTGTTAATGATTAGTGGTTAAATTGTTGCTGATGAATCTTTAACATTAATAATTCATCATTGATAATTCATAATTTCATTTTGGGTACTCAATGCGGACATGATAGATACTGACCAATTTTTCGAGCAAAGTGCTTTTCAGGATTGTAATTTCGCGCAAAGTAAGATCAGCATCAATCAGTTGGTTCGACTTGATTTTTTGTTCGACAATATAGTCGATCATCTCGCTGAATGCAGTAGCCGATTTTTCTTTTAAACTATGCGCAGTTGCTTCAATTCCATCGGTAAGCATCAACACAGCCATTTCTTTGTTATGTGGCAATGGCCCGGGATACGAAAATTGGGTGGAATCGACTTCCATCCCCGGATTTTCTATCTGATATTTTTTATAAAAATAATTCGATTGTGTAGTGCCGTGGTGTGTAGTAATGAACGAAATCAGGACTTCAGGTAATTTGTATTTTCGGGCAAGCAGAACCCCTTTCGTTACGTGATCAATAATTATTTCAGCGCTCTTCAGGTAGTCCAGGCTATCATGTGGATTCATGCCTGCTACCTGATTTTCGATAAAATACTCTGATTTGTAGGTTTTCCCAATGTCATGGTAGAGTGCTCCGGCATAAACTAAGAATGGATTCCCGCCAATTCGATGGATAACAGCCTCAGCCAAGTTGGCTACCTGAAGCGAATGTTGAAAAGTTCCGGGAGCTTCTTCGGCTAATTTGCGCAATAAAGGCTGGTTTGTGTTCGATAGTTCAATGAGGGTAACATCAGATACAAAACCGAATATTTTTTCGAATATATAAATGAGCGGATAAGTAATGAAAATGAAAAAGCTACTGAACCCGAACCATTTAAGGGTGGTCCAGTTAATCGTTTTTAAGCTGCCTTCCTGAACCAAAGCCAGGGCAATGTACACAATTGAGTATGCTAAAAATACCCAAAGGGCCGAAAATACAACGTGCGACCGTTTATGAAGTTTGTTCAGGCTAAAGACGGCGATAATACCGGCAATCATCTGTAAAATAATGAATTCGTAGCTGTTTGGTGCAAAATATCCGATCAGTAAAGTGGTGATCATCAGTGAAAAAATGGCCGTCCGCGAATCAAAGAATATCCTGACCAGAATTGGCAAGATGGCCATTGGAATGATATAAATGTTGATCGACTCTATCTTGGTGGCAATGGCGGCCATAAAAACCATGATTACAATCATAAGGATGATGAAGGTCAATTTTCGTTTGTGGTCGAACAATTCGCGGCGGTAAAAAATTAAATACAGGAACATCAGGGCAATCAGCGTGGAAATGATGACGATACGACCTGCAATAACCAAAAAATATTCGATGTTATCGCCTCTCTTTGTTTCGTATGTTTTTTTCAGCGATTCGAGGATAATGTACTTTTCGGAACCCACCAAATCGCCCTGAAAGATAATTCGTTCGCCTGCCTGAATCATTCCTTTGGTTGATGATAGTTCGTCGAGCAACTGTTTACGTTCATTTTGGTTAAGCTTTTCGTCAAAACTCAGATTTTCGGCTACAAAATCGCTCAGGTTCATTTTTTGAATCAAATCCGTATAGTATCTGCCTGCCAGTTTTCGAATGGTGTCATTCAATTCCAGATAGGCAGTTTTTATTGAATGTAGCTTTTCAACAGGCATCTTTACTGCTTTATTTCCCCGAACTTGCCTTATTTCCGATTTCCCGTTCAATTCAGCATAGGTACTGATGGATTTTGGCAGAATTCCTGAATTATAAATATTTTGCAAAATTTCAGGAAAGGTTGAAATCGATTTTATTGATTTCAGTTCGGGATTGTCATCGGTTAATTTGGATAAGCTCGCCGAAAATTCCTTGACTTTGGCAGCTTCAATTAAAGTGTCAAGCGTGAAATATGGAATGTAAGTATTTAGTATAGAGTCGTTTTCTGATTTTATTTCAGCATCTGTTTTAAGAATGGCGAAATTGAACGGAGCAATTAAAGTTTCGTGCCTCCAGGGACTTCCTTTCTGAAATTCGTATTTGAAACGGCTTTCACCCGGAAATACCAAAAAGATTAAGCCAATGCCGGCAACAAACACCATAAGTAAGTAGAAGAGATGGTACGAATGGTTCAGTTGGGTTAATAACTTTTTCATAAGTTCTGGATTTTGAAAACCGTTGCAATTTAGAAAGTAACTGTTAAGTTTTATCTTTGATAAACTAAAATTAATAAAATCCTTGAAGTTTGCTTCAATCACGGCCTCCAATTGGCTATTTCAGGATGGATTGAACGGATTTTGATCATTAAAAAATATATGAACTACGGTATTTCAGGCTTAAGCATTATTCCTGTTCGCAAGGAACCATCGGAGCAGAGCGAAATGATTACCCAAATTCTCTATGGTGAACACTTTGTCGTCAACGAAATTATGCTTGGCTGGGCTCAAATAAAGCTGGCCTTTGATGGTTGTGAAGGTTGGATCGATATGAAAATGATCACACCTCTTCCTGAAAAATCGTATCAGAAAATTGATCATTCTCCTTTTGCTGTTAGTACCGATATTTTCAATATTATTCCGGTAAATGCCGAACAAACCATGATGATTGTTGCCGGAAGCACTTTGCCTTGCTGGCGGCCTTACCTGAAAGAGTTCTCGATACAATACGATGTTTTTCGCCATACAGGTAACTTTACCTATAAGAAACCCGCCAATATCCGAAAGGTGATTATTGATCAGGCTTTGAAATATTATAATGCACCATATTTATGGGGTGGACGTTCACCACTTGGTATCGATTGTTCCGGTCTGACACAGATTATTTATAAAATGGCCGGATACGCTATTCCCCGGGATGCCAGTCAACAGGTTCACTGCGGAAAAGCACTCAGTTTTGTTGAGGAAACCAAACCCGGAGATCTTGCCTTTTTTGATAATGAGGAAGGACAGATTGTCCATGTTGGCATCATTTGGGAGAAGAATAAAATTATCCATGCTTCGGGTCAGGTGCGAATTGATAATGTGGACCAGTTTGGAATTTTTAATGTGGATACCAAACGTTATACACACCAAATGCGCGTAATGAAGCGGATTATAAAAGATTAGAAAATTTGGGAATTTGAAGATTTGGAAATGAGGCTTGCGGGTTAAATTGCTAAATGGTTAGCATGGTTGGTTAACAATTCAGTAATTTAACAATTTAACCGTTTTTCAACTCCAAACTTTAGGCACTTCGAATTCCGAACTTATAACTCATAATTCATAACTCATAAATGTTTACCTACAATTATCCCCGACCAGCGGTTACTGTTGATGCTATTTTAGTAAGTCCTCATAACTCGGTTTTGTTGATTGAACGAGGTCGCGAACCTTTCAAAGGCAAATGGGCGCTTCCTGGTGGTTTCATCGAAATGGACGAAGAACTTGAAACCGCTTGTCGACGCGAGCTGGAAGAAGAAACCGGTTTGAGGGTAGGGGAGTTTAAGCAATTCCGCGCCTACGGTGGGGTGAATCGCGACCCGCGACACCGAACCATTTCCGTAATTTTCTATGCTTTTACCGACGATGAATTGTTGGCTTGTGCCGGAGATGATGCTGCCAAAGCTCAATGGTTTCCGCTTGACCAGCTTCCTGAACTGGCTTTTGATCATCTGCAAATTTTGGAGGAATTTAAAGCTGAGATTCTAGATAAACTTTGATCTGATTAGTGAGAGCTTCACTACAAGTGACACAATCGCTATTTATGCGAATACACCAAACAAAAACTGCCGGCCTCTCAGCCAGCAGTTTCCTATTTCCTTTATTCCTTTGATTATTCGAAGCTCTGCACACCTGCAACTTCTGCGGTTTTGTCCACTTTTTTAATCAATCCCTGAAGTACTTTTCCAGGACCAATTTCGGTAAATAAAGTAGCGCCGCCTTCAATCATATTTTTTGCAGTTTGAGTCCATTTTACTGGAGCAGTCAACTGAGCAATCAGATTCTTTTTAATCACTTCCGGATCGCTTGTTGGAGCTGCATTTACATTCTGGTAAATCGGGCAAATTGGTGTTGAGAAAGGTGTTGCTTCAATTGCAGCAGCCAGTTCTTCGCGGGCAGGTTCCATTAGTGGTGAGTGGAAAGCACCGCCAACAGCCAATTTCAAAGCACGTTTGGCGCCACGGGCAGTCATGGCTTCGCAGGCTTTGTCGATACCTGCAAATGAGCCTGAAATAACTAATTGTCCGGGGCAGTTGTAGTTAGCCGGAACAACAACTTCATCGATAGAAGCACAAACTTCTTCAACAATTTCGTCATCCAACCCAACAATAGCAGCCATGGTTGATGGTTCAGCTTCGCAGGCTTTCTGCATGGCTTGTGCACGTTTCGAAACCAGACGAAGGCCATCTTCAAAACTCAAAGCACCGTTTGCAACCAAGGCAGAGAATTCGCCTAATGAGTGGCCGGCAACCATTTCAGGCTGAAAGTTCTCCAACGTCTTTGCCAGTAAAACCGAATGCAAAAAGATAGCAGGTTGTGTTACTTTGGTTTGTTTTAAATCTTCGTCAGTTCCTTCGAACATGATGTCCGTGATCCGGAAACCTAAAATTTCGTTGGCTTTTTCGAAAAGTTCTTTGGCCAAAGGCGATTTTTCGTACAGGTCTTTACCCATTCCCGGGTATTGTGCACCCTGTCCTGGAAATACATATGCTTTCATATTCATAAATTTTAAAAGTTCGGAGTGCCTAGAGTTTGGAGTGCCTAAAGTACTTTCAAACCCTGCTTACTTCATTTGTTGTGTTTTTAATTTTTTATCGGCGGCAAATATAATAATTACCCAACCATTGACCATGTCACCCCGAATTTATTTCGGGGTCTGATATGTAAACTGCGAAGATAATGAAACTCCGTCTGCCAAGCGGCGGGCAGTAAGTTGCTAATGGCTGACTAAGTATTGCATTGATTAACAAAACGCTGTAAGTTGAAGCTTTCTTGATGTATGCTCTAAGTGGTTTCGGACCGCTAAGCGCAAAGTAGTCATCTGTCATTTTTAATGACAACAATGACAACCTTTTTATCCAATTACCCCTTCTTCCCTGCAAATATCCAAAATCGAATTCAGGCTGTTCGAAATGTCATTGTCGAGTCCAACAGAAAAGCGAACCAAACCTTGAGAAAGTCCCATTTGTTGCTGAACCGAATCCGGAATTTCCGACGAAGTGCTTTTTCCGGAGCAACTGAAAAGCGTTTTGAAATAACCCAAACTAACTGCCAGATAACCAACATCGGCCTGTTGCATCTTTTGCATCACCTGATTGGCTTTGGCAACCGTGCCAAAATCTATGGCCAGCATTCCACCGAAACCGTATTCTTCGTTCATAAGCGATTTATGCAATTCGTGTTGCGGATGATTCTCAAGTCCCGGATACGAAAGTTTTAGGCCAGCCTTTGATAATTCGCGAGCCAGGAACATGGCATTTTTACTATGTTGACGGATGCGTAAATGTAACGTGTGTAGGTTTTTGTGAATGGAGGCCGTGCGCATCGGATCCAGAACAGGACCTAAAAGCATGGCTGTTCCGTTATTTACATTCGAAAGATCGTCGACGAATTGTTTTGTTCCGCAAATGGCACCGGCCACGCAGTCGTTTTTGCCGTTGATGAACTTGGTCATGCTGTAAACCACAATGTCGGCTCCCAGCCGCGCGGGTGACATGATCATGGGCGTAAATGTATTGTCGACCATCAAAAGTGCGTTATTCCGGTGTGCAATTCTGGCCAGTTCAGGAATATCCGAAACCTGCAACAATGGGTTAGTCACACTTTCAGTATAGATTACCCGCGTATTGGGTCGGATGGCTGCTTCAACCTGATCGAGCCGGGTGATATCGACAAAGCTGACTTCGATATTGAATTTGGGTAGGTAGTTTTTTAGGAAAGCATAAGTTCCGCCATAAGTGGTTACCGAGGTGATGATATGATCTCCGGCGCTGCAAATTTGGAGTAGCGAACAGGTGATAGCCGCCATTCCTGATGCGGTAATCCAGGCCGATTCGGTATCTTCCATCGCCGCCATTGCTTCAGCAAGGTATTTATTGGTTGGATTCCAGTGTCTTGAGTATAGAAAGCAGCCCTCGGTGTGTCCCAGAAAAGTTTCTTCCATGTCGTCGGCATGGAGAAATGTAAAGGTTGATGAATCGGTAATGGAAGGATTTACGCCACCAAACTCGCCAAATTGTTTGAGATGCTGAATGTTCGAAGCCGGATCAAATTTCATAAATATCATGTTTTAGTTTTCCTCTAAAGTTAGGCTTCGGGAAACTGGCGCGACATGATTTTATTCAAGTATAACAGCTATTGTATAACATCAGGGAAGGTAAATTACTCCGCCGGAATGGCTGTGATCGGCACCGGTAACCGATTTCAGGCAATTGGGTTCTTCCCTGAGCCGGAGAACTCCCAGAAAAGCAAAAATGATTGCTTCTTTGAAATCAATGATTTGCGATGAGGGTACAATGGTTTTGTGCTTTGTTTTTTCGCTGAATAATTCAATCAGGAAAACATTGTGGGCGCCACCGCCGGTAATCAGCATTCTCCCTTTGGGGTAGTGTTCAACAGCAAGGCTTAATTGGTCAGAAACGTGTTCGTAAAGGGTTCGGAGCGCGTCGACTTGAGACAATTGAAAGGAATTGATCAATGGAAGGAATTCTTCTTCGAACCATTCGCGTCCAAGCGATTTGGGACCTTTATGCTGATAAAATTCAAGGTCGTTCAATAACCGAAGTAATTCTTCCTGAACTTGTCCGGTACGTCCAAAATTACCATCAAGGTCGTATTCGTAACCCAATTCTTTGATAAATTGGTTAAACGCCATGTTTGCCGGACAAATGTCAAATGCCCGCCGTTCTCCGTCCTCACGAAACGAAACATTGGCAATTCCGCCGAGGTTCAGGCAAAAATCGTAATCCCCAAATAAAAGTTCGTCGCCAATGGGGACTAAAGGAGCGCCCTGGCCTTTCAACGCCACATCCAGTGTCCTGAAATCACAAGCTGTTCTCAGTCCTGAATAGGCCGCAATTGAAGCGCCGCTGCCGATTTGAACAGTTAATTTATTTTGAGGTTGATGAAAAACGGTGTGCCCGTGCGATGAAACCAAATCGGGTTTCGGAGGAAGGTCCGCACAAAATTCGGCTACCTGTTTGCCTATAAATTTCCCGAAATCATTGTTCAGAAAAGCAAAATCAAGGGCATTTAATTCGGTAGCTGTCGAAAGTTTGGCAATCCATTTGTGCGAATAGGGAACAGTTACCGCTTTAATAATCTCATAATGCCACGATTGGTCGAAAGTAAAACGACAAGCAACCAAATCCAGCCCATCAAGCGAGGTTCCCGACATTATACCTATGCTGACATAGCTCTGCATTATTTATTGAAATTAGTCTTGTAAGTACTTGTGTTGCCTTTAAAATCAGTTACTTCGAGAATCAATTGGTGGTTCCCACCAAACTTGAACCGTGCTTTATCAAACGTATAAGATAGCAAATTGTTTTTCAAATCGTATTCAAACAGAACCCACTTCCCATCAATCATTCCGCGGAAAGTTTCAATACCAGAAAGATTATCGGTGATTTTAAATTTCAAATTGCTGGTGTCCTTTTTTCCATTTTTGTCGGCAACGTTCAGCGAAACAATTTTTGGAGCTTCTGTATCAACTGCCAAAGCATAACTTCCAAGTGTCCTGATGTTTCCTTCCACCCAGCCATCATCATATTTTCCGGTTGCCGAATAAATCCTTCCGGTAGAAGGATCGACTTGCGCCAGCATCACTTTGCTCTGAAGACTTTCAGGTAAGTTGACGGCTTTAATTCGCAGCGGACAAGCAAAATGCAATGCGACGGACCCATTGTGTAGCTGATAAACCGGTGAGTAGAATTTGGAAAGTGCTGGTTTTTTTTGGTACTGAAAATCGACATCGTTGTAAAGTGCTCCTTCAGGAATAGAGAATTTAATGCCGTCATCTTTAATTTGATTGTGCTTATTGTATTTAAATAATTCACCTTTAGCCGGTAATGGACTGACCTTAATTTCTTTGGATTGAACTTTGAATGCCAGACTAGATGAATTGCCATAAACATCAGCAATTTCGTACTTAACCTGATGTGATTTTCCATCAGTAGCCTCAAAGATTCCCCTCTTTTCGACCGTATTGTAAATTTGCAGCTTGTTGCCTGGTTCGAGCCATGTGCGGTAAAGTCGTTGCCCTGAACGCATGGCTAACGCATAATCCATATGAGAATTCACGTATTTCGAATCATTGATTACCACATCATCCATCGTGAATGAATAAATCAGTTGGTCGTCAACACTAAGCTTGATGGAATAAATTCCGCACCGGTTTGGGCTGCCGTCAAGTAAATCAACCGATTGCACTCCAAAACCGATCTTTCCAAAAACCGATATGGGTTGGTTTACTTTTAACTGGTAACCGTTTGGCGTCTTTATGATTTCAAATTTCTGAGGTGTTTGTTTGCCCGAAACGCTGGCATCGTCCGATAACGGATAAACCATTAATGCTTGTATTAAAGGTTTCAGCTTATCTTTAACTGGCATATTAAACATCAACGGATTCAGCATCGTTTCCTCTTTGGTCCTCCTGATTTCGAAATGGAGGTGAGGCCCGCCTGAGCTTCCTGCATTTCCACTTTTAGCAACCTGTTCTCCTTTTCTCACGGGCAGCAATCCCGGCGGAACAATCTGATCAATAGTAAAGGTTTCTTTTTCGTATTGAATATTCCGGATATAGTCGTCGATTTGAGGTGCGAAGCTTTCGAGATGGCCGTAAACCGTGGTTGTTCCATTCGGATGATCGATGTACAAGGCTCGGCCGTAACCTGTTGGCGAAATTGTGATTCGTGAAATAAACCCATCAGCAGCGGCATCTACTTCAAGTCCGGTTCTTCCCTGAGTCTTAATATCAATACCTCCATGAAAATGATTGGGACGCAATTCGGCAAAATTTCCGGCCAGAAAAACCGGGATTTTTACCGGAACTGCATAATAATGTGGATCGATTTTGTCCAGTGGTTGTGAAAATGTGGCTAAACTAATGGTTATAAATAGGAGTGTATTCAGAAGTCGTCTCATTGTATCTTATTTGGATTGCGAAAATATAAAACTTATCTAAGCCAGAAACAGATTGTCCCGATTGGATTATAACGAAATAAAAAGCCTGCAGATTTCATGTATTGGGCAAAAATGTTAATTTTGTCGATGAAAGAAGTTTCGATAGATAAAAATGGACGTAAAAAGACGGGCTCTTTTAAAATTTTACTCAGTTAATTTAAGTAGAAACGACCATTTAATTGAAAACGATATTTTGGATGAAAGTGAATTGAAATGACTGATCAGGAGAAAAATTTACTGATAAATTTTGAGTTTAAGGTTAAGCAGATTATTGCTAAACATGAGGCCCTTAAGCAGGAAAAGAACCAGCTTCAGGCAAAAACCAAAGACTTGGAAGAATCGATTAATCAACTTCGGAGGGAAAATCAAATCCTTGAACAGAAATACGAAAATTTGAAGCTTGCAAAGATGTTGGTTGCATCGGATGACGAAAATAAGGATGCAAAAAACAGAATACAAAAATTAGTGCGGGAAATTGATAAATGTATTGCTCTTTTAAACAAGTAATACAAATGATAAATGACAGAGAAGCTTTCTATAAATATTAAGATCGACGGACGGACTTATCCGCTGAAAGTTGATAAGGAGAATGAGGAGAAATACCGGAAAGCTGCTAAAATTATAAACGATATCGTTCTTCAGTACCGTCAAAAGTACGTCAATAGTGATTCACAGGATTTTATAGCGATGGCCGCTTTTCAGTTTGTCGTGAAAAATATTGATCTGGAAGAAAAAGTTGATCAGTCGCCTTTATTTGATGGTTTGAAAAAACTCGACGAAGACTTGGGCGATTATTTGTCATTGAGGGAATAAATTTTATCATATAATCGAAAACCCGCATTTTTTATTTAAATTCCGGAATTCTAATGAATTCTTGGATTTTGAATTGAAAATGCGGGTTTATTAGTGTTAACAAGTATAATTAATAACAACCTAAAAATGGAGATAATATATGCCATATCTGGCTTACTAGGTGGTGGAGTCCTCTCGTATTTCATGTGGGACAAAGCCCTGAAAAGTAAAAAAAAGAAAATCGTTAGCGAGGCTGTTGCTGAAGGCGAGGTCATTAAGAAGGATAAAATCTTACAGGCCAAAGAGAAGTTTCTTCAGTTGAAATCTGAACATGAAGAATATATCAACGAAAAGAGCAGCAAGGTTAATAATTTTGAAGCCAAGCTAAAACAGCGCGAAACCTCTATCAATCAGCGCAGAGACGAGCTGAATCGCGAAATCAAGGATTTTGAATCATCGAAACACGAAGTTGAAGTTATTCGTGAAAATCTGACTAATCAACTTGAACTTCTGGAAAAGAAAGAACATGAAGTAGAGAGCCTTCATCGTCAGCATTTGGAAAAACTGGAAACTCTTTCCGGATTATCTGCTGAAGAAGCAAAAGCACAGTTGGTTGAATCGTTGAAAAACGAAGCCAAGACCGAAGCGATGTCGTACATCAACGAAATCATGGAAGAAGCTAAACTTTCGGCCAACAAAGAAGCAAAGAAAGTTGTGGTTAAAACCATTCAGCGTGTTGCTACCGAAACGGCAATTGAAAACTCGGTTACCATTTTTCACATCGAAAGCGACGAAATTAAAGGTCGTATCATTGGTCGCGAAGGTCGTAATATCCGTGCACTCGAAGCAGCTACTGGTATAGAAATCATCGTTGACGATACTCCGGAAGCAATCGTTCTTTCAGGATTTGATCCTGTACGCCGCGAAATTGCCCGTCTTGCTCTGCATCAGTTGGTTACCGATGGTCGTATTCACCCTGCCCGTATCGAGGAAGTGGTTGAAAAGGTTCGCAAACAGGTGGAAGAAGAAATTATCGAAACCGGTAAACGCACTACTATCGACCTGGGTATTCACGGACTTCATCCTGAATTGATTCGCCTGATTGGTAAAATGAAATATCGCTCGTCGTACGGACAGAACTTGTTACAGCACTCACGCGAGGTTGCCAATTTGTGTGCGATTATGGCTACCGAATTGGGATTGAATGCCAAGGCCGCCAAACGCGCCGGACTGTTACATGATATTGGTAAAGTGCCCGATGATGAACCGGAATTACCACATGCAGTGTTGGGTATGAAGCTGGCCGAACGCTTCAAGGAAAAACCAGACATTTGCAACGCCATTGGAGCTCACCACGACGAAGTGGAAATGACCACCTTGCTTGCTCCAATTGTGCAGGTTTGTGACGCTATTTCTGGTGCCCGTCCAGGTGCCCGCCGCGAAGTGGTTGAGTCGTATATTAAACGTCTGAAAACATTGGAAGAACTGGCTCTATCGTATCCGGGAGTGTTGAAAACCTATGCTATTCAGGCCGGACGCGAGTTACGTGTAATTGTTGGAAGCGACAAAATTGGCGATAAAGAATCTGAACAGTTGTCGTTTGACATTGCAAAACGTATTCAGGATGAAATGACTTATCCAGGTCAGATTAAAATTACGGTCATCCGCGAGATGCGTGCAATCAGCTATGCCAAGTAAGTAATTACCAAATAGAATTTTAGGAAAGTCCCGGGTGCAAATCCGGGACTTTTTTTTATGCTAGTTGAACTGAAAATGATATGCTCCGTTTGATTTTGTGTAGAAATCGATGGGCAATTCTTGATTGACTTTTAAATCTGGATATCTAGTGGAGATATTGATATTCTTGTTTTGCGCCTGAAGTGATAGGATATCAGAGTTTTGATATTTTGATTTTTCGTTGAACTTGATCGAGCAATTCAGAAATTGCAATGAACTTCCTTTCATGATTAAATCAGCAGAACGGAAGTTGCTAATTTTACTTTTGTTTAAAATAATTGGGCTGTTTAGCCTCAGACGATCCATCACCTTTCGTGTCATTTTTAGCTCATTTTCAGGAATAATAGAATCATTTGTTACCAGATAATTATTGCGCCCATTGATCAAATGAATCAAGGTATTCCGGGTGTTGTATACAAAAATATGTTTCTGGTTTAGAACATTGAAATTTGCTGCCAATACAGAGCATTGCAAAGTTATAATAAGGGAAAGACCAAAAAATAGCCATTGTTTTCGCTTCGAAAATATAAAAATCAGAATTGCAGTAATCAAGCCGTAAAGCATCCATGTTTGCCAGTTGGTTAGAACAATGCCTTTGCTTAGGGCGATTGGCTGCGCATCCATTGTTTTCAGAGCCCAAAGCATTACAAATGTTAGCTTTTGAATGATGATCCCAACAAACATAGCTACCCCGTGAAATGGACTGAAAATGAAAAATGCAATACCAAACCACATGATAAAAGTTGTAATTGGAACTACCACGAAATTGCTTAGCCAAAATAGGTTAGGGAATTGATTAAAGTAAAATAATCCCAGTGGGAAGGTGGTTAATTGCGCCGCTACCGAAACAGTAAATAAACTCCAACTCCACTTCAAAATAGGGTTTGTGAGTTCGAAAATGTTGTTCAATGCGGGTTGAATAAGTACAATTCCAAATATAGCGAGGTACGAAAGCTGAAATCCAACGTCGAAAATAACATTGGGATTCAGCAAAATCAGGAATAGGGCAGAAGCGGTTAATGAATTGTAAATATTGACTGGTCGTCGTATTCCATTCCCAATGATAACAAAGGTAAACATCACCGTTGCCCTTTGCACCGGTGGTGAAAATCCTGATATAAAAGCATAAATCCAAAGAAAAGAAATCATTATCGCTGAGAATATTATAGTCCCAAATTTTCCTCGCTTCAGGAATGCCAAAAGGAATCCCAGAATCATAAAAATTAACGCTACATGTAATCCAGAGACCGATAATACATGCATGGCTCCGGTAGAAGCAAAATAATCAAGTGTATCCTGATCTATTTCAGTCCGGTATCCAAGGGTCAGCGCAGAAACTACCGATCGCTCTTCTTTATCGGGCAAAGCTTCTGCAAGCATAGCAACCAACCGATCACGAACTTTTTCGGCTAAGTTACTGATGTGAATGACCTGGCGACCAGTTTTTAAATAGGTTCCTTCTGCGAGGTAGGTCGAAAACCACATATTTCGCTGGTGCATTAGCGATTGATAATCGAACTCAAACGGGTTTCCTGCATTCTTGATTCTCTGTGGTTTGGCAAGAATAATTAGTTGATCTCCGGTAGTTATTGTCGAATCGAATCCAACTTTGCTGAAGTAAGCGACAACTCTTTCAGGAGCAGTCAATTTCTCGTTTTGAATTAGAAGAATGGTTTGGAAAGTTTTCGCTTTTTCTCCTGGTTTCTGACAAACTTCGGCCAGAAAATAATCTTTCCGGCTGAAATCCCGCTCCCTTTTTTCGATGGACTGGTTTGGATAAAAGATGCCAAGAAATACGATGGCAACCGATAGAATTGAATTTTGAACCTGGATAGAGACAAGGTTGCTATTGTGCCAAAACAAGATCAAAGTTGAAATCAGGATTGCCAGAACGGTGGCAATGATTCTTGAGTCAAATGAGAAATAGTGATTGATCAGAATACCAATCAGAAAAAGACTGGTAATTCGGATGAAAGGAATTTTCTGAAAAAAACTTCTTGTAGCCGGCATTTTTGGTTTTTTGCCGAATACGTTAAAAACTTATGTTTGGTTTATTCTGAACGGAGAAATTTTTCTAAGTGTCCGATTTTTTACACGAACGGTCTGTTTTTGCTTATGAAACGACTGTTTTTTATTTCCCCGGAACTTTGATGCGATATTTAGGAATGACCTTTCCTTTTGAAATGGCAGATAATTTACTCTTCAGAATCCGTTTTCTCAATGGATTGAGGTAATCAACAAACATAACACCTTCCAGATGGTCGTATTCGTGCTGAATTACGCGTGAGGTAAAGCCGCTGTATGTTTCAATGTGTTCGTTGAAATCTTCATCCACATATTTAATTTTAACGGTTTCCGGGCGCAATACATCTTCGCGAATTTCAGGCAGACTCAGGCAGCCTTCGTTCATCACCCATTCGTCTCCCGATTTTTCCAGAATTTCAGGATTTATAAATGCCTTTTTGATTCCGGGCAATTCATCTTCATCATCAATTGTTGAGTCGATCACAAAAATACGGATCGCTTGTCCAACCTGAGGTGCAGCCAAACCAACACCATCTGAATTGTACATGGTGTCGAACATATTTTGCACAAATTCTTTCAACTTTGGAAATTCCTTCGTAATCGGTTCTGCTTTTTTCCGAAGCACTGGATCGCCAAATACGGTAACCGGATAAATCATTTATATGAATTTTTTCTGTTCTAAATAACTTTGTAAAATAATGGTAGCGCTAACCCCATCAATTGTTCCTTTATTTTGCCTGTCTTTCTTTTTTAAACCCGCATCGATCATGGTTTGAAATGCCATTTTGGATGTAAAACGCTCGTCAACCTGTTCTAAAGGCATATCGGGATAATCCTTCTGAAATTTCTTCAAAAACGGATTGATATACAGAACGGCTTCGGAGGGTTGATTGTTCATTTGCATCGGATATCCTACAATTACTTTTTCAACATTTTCTTTGGCAAAGTAATCTTTCAGGAAAGTCCATATTTCATGGCTTGAAACGGTTGTCAGCCTCGTTGCAATCATCTGCAATGGATCAGTTACCGCAATCCCTATGCGTTTTTTTCCGTAATCGATAGCTAATATTCGTCCCACAAGGTTCAATTTTGTCGCAAAAATAGCAATATTTAGGCTATAATTTGTCCGGTTTTTAAATGTTTGGATGTTTAAAGGGCTATCGTGCTGTTTTATAGCCTGATGGCTTAATTAGCGGATTGGGCATTGCTTTTAGATGTATCGTTGCAATTAATCAGCATGTTTAATCTATATCGTTCGATTATCCATCCGAAATTGTAAATTCGTTGCTTCATTTAGAAATGTGATTTCATAATAAAACTTGAAAAATGATCTTACTCCGACAATGCGAAATATTTGCTCCTGAAAGTCTTGGTATCTGTGATGTTTTAGTTGCTGGACAGAAAATAGTGGCGATTTTGGATCACATTGAAATACCTTCAGCATTATATGTTGAGGTAATCGATTGTGTGGGTATGAGAATGATTCCCGGATTGATTGATGCTCACGTTCACATTGCCGGAGCTGGTGGCGAAGGTGGTCCGGCCACACGAACACCGGAGATTCAGTTGAGTCGATTGCTCGAAGCCGGAGTAACAACAGTTGTTGGATGTTTAGGTACCGATGGTTTAACCAGAAGCGTTGAATCGGTGCTGATGAAAGCCAAAGGCCTCAGGCAGGAAGGTGTGAGCGCCTGGATTTATACCGGTTCGTACCAGGTTCCGGTGACTACTATTCTGGGCGATGTTGGAAAAGATATTGCCATGATCGATGAAGTGATTGGTACCGGCGAGATTGCCATCTCCGATCACCGCTCTTCAGTCCCATCGGTTAATGAACTTATTCGAATTGCGGCTCATTCGCGTGTTGGCGGAATGCTTGGCGGAAAAGCTGGAATCGTGAATATACACATGGGTGATGCTGAAAATCCGTTTCAACCCATCTATGATGCTGTATCACAGAGCGAACTGAGTTTTAAACAGTTTTTGCCAACCCATTGCAACCGCAATCATTACATTTTTGAAGAAGCAAAAGAATACGGGAAAAAGGGATATGTTGACATTACTGCCAGTTCTTATCCGTTTTTTTCCTCAGTACGAAATAAAACCTGCAAAAGCCATTCGGGAGCTTATTCTGGCAGGTGTTCCAATAGAGCATATTACCATGAGCAGCGATGGGTGTGGGTCGCTGCCAAGTTTTAATGAAAATGGTGACATCGAAAAGCTTGAAATGGGATATCCAATGTCGGTTTATACTGAACTGGCTGATTTAGTCAACGAGGAAGGCATGCCATTAGAGCAAGCTGTGAAAGTTCTAACTTCGAATATAGCAGATATATTGAAACTTCGGCAAAAAGGCCGGATTCAGATTGGAAAGGATGCTGATCTGGTTATTGTCGATGCGAATTTCACCATTCAACATGTTGTTGCCATGGGAAAACTCATGGTAAAGGATGGTAGCTTGTTGAAAAAGGGGAACTACGAAAAATAATTTTATGAAGCAGGTTATCGTATTCTTCCTGATAATTATACTGGCTTCAAACATGCAGCAACTGGCTGCCAGAGAGCAGGTTCAAAAGGGAAAGCTTTTTATCATTGGCGGAGGTAGCCGATCTGATGCAATGGTGAACCGCATGATAGACGAGGCTTCGTTAAGGAAGAAAGGATATGTTTTCATCCTGCCAATGGCAAGTGAATCAGCCGATTCGGCTATCATTTGGTCGGGCGAGCAATTTATCCGAAATGGAATTAAAAAGGTAAGCGGATATAATTTTCAGGCTGGAGAATTACCCGGGAAACAATTGCTCGATTCGCTTCAAAATGCTTCCCTCATATACATCTGTGGTGGCGATCAGGCGCGTTTCATGAAATCAGTTTCCGGATCGCCGGTATTTGATGCGATCCATACAGCCTTCAGGAATGGAGCTGTGATTGCCGGAACAAGTGCGGGGGCTGCTGTTATGAGTAAAAAGATGATTACCGGTAACGAATTACGATATCCGCAATACAATGAGACTTTTAAATGTATAGAAGCCGGAAACATTGAATATGAAGATGGACTTGGATTGATTGCAACGGCTATTATCGATCAGCATTTTGTGAAACGAAGCCGTTACAACCGATTGATTACATCGGTGCTCGAAAATTCTGATCTTCCCGGAATAGGTATTGATGAAGCTACAGCGATTCTTGTCAATGGCAATACTGCTGAAGTTGTTGGCGAGTCCCAGGTAATTGTATTCAGAAATAAAAGTAAATCAACTAAACGACAAGGAATAAAAATGGGAGCCAATCAAATTCAGCTCGAAATATACCTTCCAGGCGAAAAATTTTCAATTTTAAAATCAAACTAACCCGAGATGACTAAGAAATTTCCACATACCTATGTGATCGTTTTTACGATTATTATTTTGGCGGCAATTACCACCTGGCTGGTGCCTGCCGGGGAATTCAACCGGAAAATTCTGGAAACTAACGGAAATAAGCGTGAAGTTATACAAACTGACTCTTATCATCAGGTTGAGCAACAGCCCCAGACCTGGCAAATATTCTCGGCCTTTTACAAAGGATTTGTGAGGTCACCTAAAATTATTGTTTTTATACTGATTCTTGGTGGGGCATTCTGGATTTTGAACGAAAGCAAGGCAATTGATGCCGGAGTTGACTCGTTTCTGAAGAAAAGTCAAAAACTGGAAAGATATTGGGTGTTTAAGAAACTTGGTGTTAATAATATTATTATCACTTTGATGATGCTCATGTTTAGCTTCTTTGGCGCCGTATTTGGTATGAGCGAGGAAACTATTGCCTTTGTTGTAATCTTTGTTCCACTAGCTGTTTCAATGGGTTACGATTCAATTGTGGGAGTTTGTATGTGCTTTATTGGTGCGGGAATTGGCTTCGCCGGATGTATGCTCAATCCTTTTACGCTCGGAATTGCCCAGGAGATTGCCGGCTTGCCTTTGTTTTCAGGAATAGAATATCGGGTGATAATCTGGATCGTAGTGAATATTGTCGGTATTGGTTATGTGTTACGTTATGCAGCCAAAATCAAGAAAAGTCCAACGAAATCAATTGTTTATCATGAAGATGAATACTGGCGTAAGCATCATACTCAGGCAAATACTGATTTACGGCAACCTTCGTTAACCAAAACATGGATCGCTTATGCTTTTGTTTTGATGGCGACACTAATCTATGCCGTTATGATGCCGATGAATAGCATTAAAGTGGGGCAATCGGCATTTATTATTCCATTATTGCCCGTTTTAAGTATTCTGTTTGCTGTTTTTGGATACATATCTGCCCGAAAATCAATGCAGTATTTCGTTTTAAACCTTTTGATGTTTACCATTGCCTATCTGATGGCCGGGGTGATGGGTTTCGACTGGAGTTTGATGGAAATTGCCGCATTGTTCTTTACCATGGCTCTTGTTGCAGGGATGGCTATGGGAAAAGGGCCCAACGACGTCACCAAATTATTCGTCGCGGGTGCAAAAGATATCATGTCGGCTGCTTTAGTGGTCGGTCTGGCCGGAGGAATTATCGTTATTCTGGAAGATGGTAAAGTGATAGATACTATTTTGCATGGAATCTCGAAATCGATGATCGGAATGGGTAAGGTAGCAACGCTTTCGGTAATGTATGCTTTTCAGTCGGCATTAAATATGGTCATCACTTCAGGAACGGCAAAAGCAGCGCTGATTATGCCCATTTTAAGGGATGTTTCGGAAATGATCGGTTTGTCGAAACAGGCAACTGTAACTGCATTTCATATTGGTGATGGCTTCACAAACCTGATAACACCAACCTCCGGGGTGCTGATTGGAGTACTCGAAATTGCCCGGGTTCCTTTCAATAAATGGTTTAAATGGGCATGGCCTCTTATTTTAATACTCACCATTGTTGGTTTTTTATTGCTGATACCAACAGTAACGATGACGTTAAATGGCTTTTGACGATGTTGCTAGTGTTTTTTCATAAACACAATATAGGTAAAGGAACATCGGATACAGCAGAATTTAACTTGTCTCAGACTATCAAAAAGTCAACGGAATTCTTTTTAGGAGGATTTTGTTGACTTTTTGATACAACGAGCGAGTCTAAACTGCACGCTGTTAATGTGATATATAATTAATCAAATTTTCTTCAGTTTTGGCACAAGCTTTGTTTTACGGTGATCAATTACCGGTAAAGTTCAAACAATTATTGATTCACCTTAAAATGAAAAGCCATGAAAACTTTAAATAATTATAGGCAGTATTTTCCGGTTTTATTACTTGCAACAGCAATGATCGTTTCAACAGTAGCAGCAAGTGCTGAGGGTCATCACAAAGAAGGTAAAAAAGGAAACGGACGCGAACGGAATGAATATCGGGAATCAGGTCGTGATGATGACCGAACCGTTTACAACAACATAAGAGATAACCGGGATGGTAATTACAAGCACAAGAATTGGAACAGTCGGGAAAACCATAAGGAATATCGTCCGAAATACGCCAACAAATATAAACACTACGATTCTGATTATTACGAACATCCGAGATACGGACGTGTTTATCAGCGATTTGACCGCAATCCGGTAGTCTTTCATCACGATCGCGATGATTATTACTATTACGGAAATCATTTTTACAGCTATCGCAGAGGAGTAGGTTATTGCGTTGTTGATGCTCCGCGTAACGTGTATTTTAGGCAGTTACCTGTTGCTTGTGAAAGAGTTTATGTAAACGGGAATGTGCTTTTCAGAAATGGAGATTTATTCTTTCAGCTTTCACCCAGAGGATATGCTTTAGTAAACTTACCTTCAATCAGTATCTCTGCAAGGTTTTAATTCAAACAGAAAATCAATCATTCGGTAATCTATATTATTAAAATGGCTGCCTTAGTTTTTAAGGCAGCCATTTTTTTTTATTATTAGAGGTTATTCAGGAAATTCCTGACATTTTTATCGATTCGTCCCTGAATGTCAGATAAATCTGATTTCACAAACTTATCTCCGGTAATATTCTCGTAAAGTTCTATATATCTCTCTGATACTGACAATACAAAAGCCTCGTCCATTTCCGGAATTACCTGTCCTTCTTTGCCCTGAAAGCCATTTTCGATCAGCCACTGGCGTACAAATTCTTTCGAAAGCTGCTTTTGGTTTTCACCTTTGGCCAAGCGCTCTTCATAGCCTTCTGCATAAAAATAGCGCGATGAATCCGGAGTGTGAATTTCATCAATCAGGTAGATTTTTCCATCTTTTTTTCCAAATTCATATTTGGTATCTACCAGTATCAGACCCATTTCGGCTGCAATTACGGTACCACGGCGAAATACCTCACGGGTATATTTTTCAAGCATTTCATAATCATCCTTATCCACAATTCCTTGTGCGATGATTTCTTCTCTTGAGATATCTTCGTCATGTCCTTCCGACGCTTTGGTAGTTGGGGTAATGATTGGCTCCGGAAATTTCTGGTTTTCAACCATGCCTTCAGGAAGGGCCACTCCGCAAAGCATCCGTTTTCCGCTTTTGTATTCGCGCCAGGCGTGACCGGTAAGGTATCCGCGGATAACCATTTCTACTTTAAATGGCTCGCAGTGATGACCTACTGTTACGTTTGGATCGGGTGTTGCCACTTTCCAGTTAGGAACAATGTCGCTTGTAGCATCCAGAAATTTGGCGGCTATCTGGTTTAATACTTGTCCTTTGTAGGGAATTCCTTTTGGTAACACCACATCAAAGGCCGAAATACGGTCGCTGACAACCATGACCAAATATTCATCGTTGATATTGTAAACATCTCTTACTTTTCCGTGATAAACACTTTTTTGTCCCGGAAAGTCAAAATCGGTTCGTGTTAATGCTTTGCTCATTTTTCTTCGGTTTTATCTGTTTTTAAATTTTCTTTATCCTTTTCTTTCCTCATAAGCTCGTGGGCGTGATGCTTTTCGTAAGCTAAAACAATGTCGCGTACCAGTCTGTGTCGGACAATGTCTTTTACATCAAACTGAACAAAGGAAATGTCTTTAATGTTCTTCAGTATCTTTTTTGCCAGAATTAATCCTGAAGGACTCTGGAAAGGCAAGTCAATCTGCGTTTCGTCGCCGGTGACCACAAATTTGGTATTGAGACCCATGCGTGTCAGAAACATTTTTAGCTGCAACACGGTAGCGTTTTGGGCTTCGTCGAGGATCACAAAGGCATTGCTCAGAGTCCGGCCACGCATAAAGGCCAGTGGAGCAATCTGGATGGTGCCGTCCTTCATAAACTCATCGAGCTTTTTGGCCGGAATCATATCCAGAAGTGCGTCATATAATGGCTGCAAATAGGGGTCAATTTTTTCTTTCAAGTCGCCCGGTAGAAAGCCAAGTCTTTCACCGGCTTCAACTGCAGGACGGCTCAAAATAATCCGTTTGATCTCCCTGTTTTTCAGCGCTTTTACAGCCAAGGCAATGGCGGTGTATGTTTTTCCGGTACCTGCCGGTCCCATGGCAAAAATGAGGTCTGAAGTTTTACTTGCTTCAACCAGAAGCCGCTGATTTGGGGTCCGGGCTCGAATAGCTTTGCCATTGATCCCAAAAAGTAACACATCCTTATCTTCATCCAGCGTTTCCGAAATTCCTTCCGATTCATTTAGGAAAACCTGGTTAATCACGTCGTCAGGTAATACGTTGAACTGGTTGTAATGATCGGTAATCAAATGAAACTTGGATTCAAATCGCAGAATCTCCTCGTCGTCACCTTTGATGATCACGTCGTTGCCACGATAAACAATAATCAGTTTGGGAAAGAAGGATTTGATCAGGTTCATTTTGGCATTATTCACGCCGAAAAATTCTAATGGATCAATTCCTTCAAGATGGATTAGCTTTTCAAACATAAAGGATTGCAGCTTTGTATGTGGTGCAAAAATAAGGACTTTTAAGAGATTTTCAGTGCGAATTCATGGTTTCGGGTGAAGAATTGTTAACAATCGGCTATAATCGATTTTTGATGTTTATGGTATTGTTTGTCAGTAGAATATGTGGTGTGCAAATTCATACTTCATGTATTTTATGAACTTCCGGAGTAATCTGCCTGAATTGAAAATTATTCTTTCATTCTTTTGTATAACTTTGTGGCCTAATAGGTTTCTCATTGAGAATTAAAAGGGAAACAGGTGAGTCCGGCAACGGTGATTCCTGTACAGTTCCCGCTGCTGTAATTCCTGAATAACTTTTTAACAGTGAACCACTGTTTCCCGGAGTACTCGGGAGGCGGGAAGGCGTTAAAAGGGGGATAAGTCAGAAGACCTGCCTGTACAAATCTGGATTTTGAAGCTTTCGGCGAAAAAGCAAAAAACCGTGTATCCTTTTCATTTTTCATTTCTGAAAAGCTGCAAAATCCAAAGTAATAAACAGATTTTACAGCAAATGTTTCAATTTAAGTACATCTGTAAGTTGTTATTAATCAGTGCGATGATTGTTTTGTTCGGACGGGCAGAGGCTCAGTTTGTTTCCAAAGTTTTGGATTATTTGCCTGCTCCGGGTCAATACACCAATGCCGAATTTATTGGAACGCCATCAGCAGCAAATTCACTTATTGGTACGAATACGGTCATGGTTAGTCTGGGCGCTTTCGGCGGATCAATCACCGTTTATTTCGCTCAGGGAATTCAGAACGATCCGGCAAATCCTTATGGTGTTGATTTTACGATTTATGGAAATCCAACCATGACATGGTCAGAACCGGGAATTATTCAGGTAATGAAAGACGAAAACCATAACGGTATTCCTGACGAAACCTGGTATGAGATAGCCGGAAGCGAGCATTTTTGGAATACGACAGTTTCTTCGTATCAAGTTACCTATCAGAATAGTGGGTCGGCCCAAGCCAGCGACATTCACTGGACAGATAATCAGGGAGGTTCAGGAATTATACCTGAAAATAGTTTTCATCAGCAACCTTACTATCCGAAAGCTGATTTGTTTCCGAATGTTGCAACCGACAAGTACATTTTAAAAGGGACTGAAATAAATGGATTAATTGATTTGTCAAATCCGGGAGAAGTGATCTCGTATCACAAAGCTTTTGGTTATGCCGATAATACTCCGGTTTTGTCTTTAACGGAGAAGTTGCCCGATAATCCATATACTACGGCCATTGAAGGAAGTGGGGGCGATGCGATTGATATTGGTTGGGCAGTCGATCAGAATAAAATACCCGTGAAATTGGACGAAATTCACTTTATCCGGATTTATACTGGTATGAATGCACTTGCCGGATGGTTGGGCGAAATATCGACTGAAATTACCGGCATACGCGACGTGGAGCCTGCTGTTGTTTACGGAGTTCAATCGATGATCGTAATTAAGGAATTGCCGCAAAAAATCGGGGTTGGACAAAGCCTCGATTTGAATGCCATTCTTTTTGAAAGCGGGATCAGACAGCCCAATGCTGAGATTACCTGGAGTACAAGCGATTCAAAATTGGCTGTAGTATCAAATGGTAAATTGGTTGCTAAAAGTGCCGGAACAATCAAATTGAGAGCTGCATCGGCAGCAAATCCAGAACTTTATTCAGAAAAGGCACTAGAAATTTTTTCAATCGGAACGGCGAAGATTACTATTTCAACCAATAGTTTGAAAGTGAATGATAGGCTGGAACTTACCGGGAGGTTAACCGACCAGAATGGCGCAATTCTTACCGGAATTAATACTATATGGCGAATTGATGATACTCAGATTGCTGAGATTGTGATCTCGGACGGCAAATATTACCTGAAGGGAAAGCAGGTCGGGAAAAGCTGGTTGCATCTGGAGGTTTCTGAAAATCATTCGATTCGCGATTCAGTACTCATGGAGGTTGTTCCAGAATCGGTACTGAAAAAAGTCTTCATTTCGGTAAAGACAAGCGAAAAAACAATCGTTTCGCGACAACCGGTTTGGGTTGAACAGGTTGATTTGACGGCCAAAGTCGATCGAAATCAGAAGCTATATGGATTGAAAGAGATTAATTTCGTTTCACTGGCACATGCCATTGCTGCGGTATTTAAAACTGCTGGACTCGACAGCGAATGGGCTTTCCGCGATGATGCTGAAGGTGCCTCTGCTCTTTATTTGTGGAAGGTTCCATCGGTTGAAGATGGTTCTATAGTCTATACTTTTGGCTATGGTGGATCCCGAACTTCCGAAGCTTATCGGAAAACCTGGGTGGTGATGATTAATCAGCAGCCCGTTGTTTCAGGATTCGACAAGGTTAAAGTGAATAACAATGACGAAATACTAATTTACCACATTACCGACAATAATCTGCCTTGGTCTGTGACTCATTTAACTTCAAGTGTCGATACAGTTAAGGTTAATCAAATTGTTGAAATACAGTTGAAAAAATATTTATGCGGAATGGGTGCTGACCGGAATATCTCAGTCAATTCTTCTGAAGTAATTGCCAACCAATCTATTCAGGTAGAGCTGAAAAATCAGGCTAATAGTAAAGTTATTCTTACAACTGATGAGTTCGGAAAAGCTTTATTTACACCAAAACAGTCAGCAGAATATCTGATCAGTTCGGGAATTGATGCAACAAGGCTGATGGTGGAAGCTGTCACCGGTAACACACCGTTGGTTAAGAACTCATTGCAATGCACCGTTTATCCAAATCCTTTTGCGGAATCCGTTAAAATCGAATGTTCTTCAGTCCTCGAGTTAGTTCAGATTTTTAATCTTGAAGGTCAATTGCTTTTTCTTCAGTCTGACCCAACGCCTGAAATTGATCTTAAAGCGCTTCGTTCTGGCATTTATTTTCTTCGGGTAATCTCAGGCGGCCAGGTGTTTCAGCAGAAAATTATAAAAAAGTAGGCCGGTGAGCGCAAAAACAAAAAATCTCATCCGGATAAATCCCAAAGCGCTGCTATTTGCTGGCTACTTCTGTTTTATTTTTCCGAAGAGATAGTTGCACAGAAGCTTACGGATACCATTAGGATTCAGGAAGTTCAGGTTTTTGGCAAACGAAAGATTGAGGAGGCTGGTTCGATGGTTACCCACATTGATACTTTGGCGCTCCAAATGATGAAAACTCAAACGATTTCCGAATTATTATCATCGTACTCGCCGGTTTTTATGAAATCGTATGGGAGAGGATCAACTGCCACAGCTTCGTTTCGGGGTACAGCACCTTCGCATACACAGGTTTTCTGGAATGGCATGAAGCTGAATTCGCCGATGCGGGGAGATGTTGATTTTTCGTTGTTCCCGGTTTATTTTATTGATGATGTGAGTCTTTTGCATGGGGGAAGTTCATTGCAATCGGGCTCAGGAGCTCTGGGTGGTAGTGTTTTAATCAATAACAAGCCCGATTGGACAGATCGGCTGAGTGTTCGCTATGTACAAACACTGGAAAGCTTTTCTACCGCCAAAGAATACCTGAATGTAGGCTTTGGAAATGGCCGCGTTCAGCTGAAAACACGCTTGTTTTCTGATCAGAGCAAGAATGATTTTCCATATTTCAATTATGGTGTTTTACCTATGCATGAGTCGATTCAGAAAAATGCCGGATATGAAAAGTTGGGTATGCTTCAGGAAGTCTACTATCGATTGGCGAAACATACTTTTTCGGCCAAGATATGGGCATACCAAAGCGATCGTGATTTGCCGCAATTGATGTCGTTTGAAGGCGATGTGCGAAATGAAACACAAAATGACCGTAATATTCGGGCAGTTGGTTCATGGAAATACCTGACGGAAAAAAGTAAACTAGAGCTGGTTTTTGGAACGAATCGTAACGAATTAAACTATTTTAGATCGAGTACTGAAGCCAATTTTGTGAATTTTGATAGCAAAAGCAAGGAGCGGAGCTATACAAGTTCTCTGAATTTTGACTGGAAGCCTCAGGAGAATCTGAACCTGGATTGGTCGATCAGTTCTGGGTATCATCAGGTCTCTGTTTTCGATCGGGCGCAAAAGATTGGTTACGATCAGGATCGGCTTGAGTTTTCGTTAATGAATGCAATTCATGTTCAACCGATACCTAAAGTGTCACTTTCGCTGATGTTTCGAAGTGAGCTGTATGACAATCGGTTGGTTGGATTTATTCCTTCGTTTGGTGCAGAATATCTCGTAGATAAAAAGCAAGAAGTTGCTCTCAAATTAAACGTATCACGCAACTATCATCAACCCGGATTGAATGATTTGTATTGGTTTCCAGGCGGGAATCCTGAGTTAAAGCCTGAAAATGGCTATTCCGGTGATCTGGCTTTGTCTTTCTCACAAAGGAATGACAAGACTACTTTTTCAGGACAAATTACAGGATATGCATCATTAATCGATGATTGGATTGTGTGGCAACCTTCGGCAAATGGTGCATCCTACTGGGAAGCGAATAATCTTCGCAAAGTTTTTGCCCGTGGTGCCGAAATTCAGGTTTCTCTACATTCGCAAATTGCGCATGCCGTAATCTTTCGATTTGAAGGGCAATTATTCGCATTCGGCAACATCAAACGTTGATGCTGTTCCGTCGGTTGACGGGTCTAGAGGTAAGCAGTTGATTTACATTCCAAAAGACAAGGCAAATCTGTTTGCTGAATTCGATTACAAAGAATATTTCCTGAAACTGAATGCGCCTTTTACCGGCAAACGCTATACTTCGAGCAATAATGTGGAATCGGACTTCGAAAAGGTGTTGAATCCTTATTGGCTGCTTGATTTGAGTGTTGCCGCCGGATTGATTCTAAGCCGTTTTTGATGGATGTGGTAGCTAGTATTGAAAATCTTACGAATTCGGACTATATGGCTATTTTATGGCGTCCAATGCCGGGTTGCTATTATTCATTAACCATTCAAATCAGCTATAAAAAGTGAAAGAAAGTCAAGGAGATAGGAAAAAGGAAGACCGGAGACCGAAGACCGAAGATCGCTCCCTGAGCAGCGCAGCGTGTCGAAGGGAGCTCAGGAAATGGAGCATGGGTACTTTCGATTTTTGTTTTTCTGGCGCTATTTTCCTGTTCTAAAGATCCGCTGGAAACTGTGTTCTTTGACTTTTCAGGTAATCGGGGAGTTTACATCGTTAACGAAGGAAATTTCATGTATGGAAACTCGTCGCTGTCGTTTTATGATCCTGAGCAGAAAAGGGTGTATAATGACGTATTTCAGGCCAGAAACAGCGCTCCGTTGGGTGATGTGGCCCAATCAATGAATATCTGGAATAATCTGGGTTTCGTGGTTGTAAATAATTCGGGCAAAATCTATGTGATTGACAGTAAAACGGCTGAATTTAAAGGCAGCGTTTCCGGTTTGAGTTCACCTCGGTATGTGCATGTAGTTAATCCGCAGAAAGCCTACGTGACCGATCTTTACGCCCGAAAATTTCCATTTTTAATCCGCAGACATTCCAGGTAACCGGCAAAAATTGCAGTCAATAATTCGAAATCAGAGTTTAGCCAACATTCAACGGAGCAGATGTTGCAATATAAAAATCTGGTTTTTGTCAACTGCTGGTCGTACGATAATAAAATATTGGTAATCGATTCAAATCTGATCATTAGTCGATTCAATTGAAGTGTTTAAGCAACCAAATAGCATGGTAATCGACAAGTACAATAAGCTTTGGGTATTGACTGACGGTGGGTTTGAGGGCAATCCATATGGCTACGAACAGCCAGGCTTGTTGAAGATTGACGCCGCAACACGCGAAATTGAACGTTCGTTTCGTTTTGCGCTTGGGGAGCATCCTTTGAAGCTTTGTATAAATTCCACCAGTGATACTATTTTCTACCTGAACAGGCATGTTTGGCGGATGCCTGTAACCGACAAACGAATCCCTGAGCAACCTTTTATCACTTCGGAAAATACAAGTTTATACGGTGGATTTTACAGCTTGGGGATTGATCCTATCAACTCTGAGATTTATATCGGCGATGCTATCGATCATAGGCAGAATGGAATTGTTCACCGGTATACACCATCAGGAAAGCTGATCGACGATTTAAAGTAGGAATTTCGCCCGGAAATTTCGGTTTTAAAACGGAATAATAGAAAGGAAAAAGGAAAATTTAGACGTTCGACCCTCAACGTATCTCACAACTCCTAACAAAGCTCGACTTGAATATTGATACCGGCTTCTTTTCTTAGTCATTCATTTTAAAAGATAGGAACTTCGCGCTTAAAGGTTTCGTCGAGCGAAATGAATGTTTCGGTACTGGCAACTCCACCAATTTTTTGGATTTTATCGCTCAAAATATCCCTGAGGTGTTCATTGTCTTTGCATAAACCTTTACGAATATAGCATACTGGCCAGTGGTGTAGTGGCATTCAACAATTTCAGGAATTTGCTTAAGTAATTCGGCTACTGTAGAATACAGACTTCCTTTTTCGAGAAATACCCCGATGTACGTGCATGTTTTGTAATCAATCTTCTTGGGGTCGATGTGATAGCCAGAACCCGTGATCACATTCAGATCGATCATTCGGTTAACTCGCTGATGAACGGCAGCTCTTGATACGCCAACTTCTGCAGCTACGTCTTTAAACGGAATGCGGGCATTTTTTGAAATAATATCCAGAATGTTCAGGTCTATGTCGTCCAGTTGATTTCGTAAAGTCATGGCAGTATTTTGAGTACTTTAAATTATAATGCTTCAAAACTAGCTAAAAATCGATGATTTTGGTAATAAATGCGTCTAATAAATTCAAAATGTCACATGTTTCATGTTTTACGAGGCTATTTAAAGTAAAAAAAGGTGCCATTGTTTTATGACACCTTTTCTCTATGCTTTTTCTCTTATTATTTAATTGGAACCTGACGTTTAAATTCCATTTCGAGCGAAATGAAAGTTTCGGTTCGTGCAATTCCTTCAATTTCCTGAAGATCTTCATCAATTAGCTTTTTCAGGTGCTTGTTAGTTTTGGTCTGAACTTTAATGAAAATGGCGTAAGATCCAGTTGTATAGTGGCATTCAACAATTTCAGGAATGTTGATAAGCGCCTCAACAACTTGTTGGTGAAACTTAGCTTTTTCGAGGTGGATGCCCATGTATGCACAGGTGAAATATCCTAATTTCTGTGGATTGACAATAAATTCGCTTCCAGAAACTACGCCCAGATTCAATAAGCGTTGTACACGTTGATGAATTGCAGCACCAGAAACACCGCATTCGCGAGCTACCTCCAAAAATGGAATACGGGCATTCTTTGTGATCAGTTTTAGGATTTTTTCATCCAATTCGTCTATATTCGGAAGTGGTTCAATATGCAGATCATTCATAATTTATAGTTATAACTGTCGTTTTAAAAATTGAAACCCAAAAGTACAAAAAAATGATAAATTTCAATTATTCTTGTTGAAAAACATCACGATTGTAATGAACTGAAAGTAATATTACCAAATTCAGTACTGAGTTCGAAAAATTATTTGGCAAATGTAGGTGATTTTTTCGTTGCAAAATATGGTATTTCCTCAACTGGTCGCTTAATTAATTCGATTTGCAAGTTTTTCAGATAAATCGTTAATGTCGCTGCCTGATGGAGCCTGAAATACCCGAAGTTCAAACTCAGGAATGACTGCCAGGATATGATCAAAAATATCTGCCTGAATTCCTTCATAATCATTCAATTGCTTTTCTTTGCTGAATACATAAATCTCGATCGGAATACCAGACTCTGTTGGTTGTAAATGTCTGACTAAGAATGTCATATCGTTGTTGATATATGGATTGTCTTTTAAATATACTTCCAGATACTTCCGGAAAACACCCAGATTAGTCTGACGACGACCATTTGGAATCGAATCATCAACAACACCCAGGTTCTTGTTGTGTTCGGCTATTTCTTTCTGCTTTTCACTCACATAGTCACTTATAAGCCTGAACTGCTGAAACTTGTCTAGCATCTTCTCATCACAAAACCTTACGCTTTTCATGTCGATGTTAATAAACCGTTTGATCCGGCGGCCGTCCGATTCTTCCATTCCCGACCAATTCAGGAACGAATCGGTGACCAGCGAATAGGTTGGGATCGTGGAGATTGTTTTGTCGCCGTTTTGAACCTTTACCGTCGTCAGCGAAATATCGACAACAGTTCCGTTTGCGTTATGCTTGGGAACTTCAATCCAATCGCCGGGTTTTAGCATATTGTTGGCCGAAAGCTGGATACTGGCAACCAAGCCAAGAATAGGATCTTTAAAAACCAGTAAAAGTACCGCTGCAAATGCAGTAAGACCGGTAAGCAGGCCAAGAGGTGATTTTTTGAAGATAAATGCTACGATGAAAATGATCGCAATAAAATATACCAGGATCATGACCAACTGGATGTATCCTTTAATAGAACGACTTGCAGCATAAGGTGTGGTGAGGTAGATATCATTCGAAGCTCTTAAGGTTCCGGACACCACTTTTACAAAAATAATTACAAAATAAATGTTTGTAAATGTGGTTAGAAGGCTGGTTACTTCAAGTATCTGAGAGAAATTGACTGAATAATAAAAGACCAACGCAGAGGCCAAATGTGATAGAGATTGAAATACCTTGTGTTTTAACAGGTAATCGTCCCAGTCGGTTTTTGATTTCTCAACCAAGCGGTGAATGATTCTTATGACCAGAATTTTTGTAATCCAATGAACGATCATTGCCACAATAAAGAGGGCAACAATCGATAGCAATACAGCCGTAAGCTTAGCGTACAATTCCAGAAAATTCAGGTCGCGGAATATGTCGTTTAATAGTAAATAAAGTGATCTCATTGATTATAAGTGAAATATGAATTTTAAAGATGTGGATTCAGTATGCAAAAATATAAAAAACTTTCAGTCTGTCTGTTCTACCTCAATTACTCAAAATTCAAAGTTTAGCCGCCATATCCATACACTTGATCATGAATTTTAGCTTTGAATTCTTCAAAATCTGCGGTCTCTATTTTTATCGGATAACTCATTAACAGCATTTTAATACTTGATTTTCCAATAGAGTAGGGAGGTTGAAAGTAACTAAAGTCATTAATCACAAAGTTTAACTGCTCATAGAACTTTATTCGATTTTGTGCCTTTTCGGTAAAGGGTTCTTCAACTTCAAGAATTACCTGCTTCGAGTTTATCGAAAGAACTTGTTTTATCGTTTCAGTTCCATAACCTTTACCTTGTTCGGTGGCGCATATGGCGAAGTGTTCAACGAAGATGAATTCAGTCAAGTCCCAAACCGAAATGAACCCTAAAAATCTTTCGTGAAGGTGAATCTCATACAATTTAAATTGTGTATTGCCAAGCAGATCAAGCAACTGATTGAATTCTCTCCGTTCGTCTTCCGGAAACGAAGATTCGTAGGTGTGCTTAAAATCGACATTCAGTTTTTCAGGACTTGTAATCCTAAATAGTTGTATCATATGTGTTTTGGCTGAACGACTGGTTGGGTTGATTAAGTTGCGCCGGAATTTAGTCGTCGAGTTTCTGGCGGTTCTGTTTTATCACAGATTTTATTCGTTTCCCTGTTAATCTTTTTTCAACCGAACTTTTGGTTGGTCTGGTCTTTTTGCGCCTTATTACAGGTTTTAAAGCTTTGGATATGAGCAAATAAAATTTTTCGATTGCATCTTCCTTATTAGCTAGTTGTGACCGGTCGCACTGCGAAACTATACTTAAAATTCCTTCCGAAGTAATTTTTGTTGCAAGTTTTTTCAGGAGAATTTCCTTTTGCTCATCAGGTAATAAATCAGAATTTGGAATGTCGAACCGGAGCTCAACTTTCGAATTTACCTTGTTTACATTCTGACCGCCAGGCCCACTGCTTCGCGATGTAAGGAATTGAAATTCAGGTGATAGATCAGGAATATTTATAGTGGATTCCGACATTTATTATTCGTTATCAATTTGCGGATTCAACTTTTTTCTCGGTTTTCGAATCGGTTTATTTGAATAATAATAGGCGACTCGTTCAATGGCTTTCCGGATACTCACATTGATCGGGTTGTAATCATTAGCCATTTGAGGATCAATGAAGTAGATCTGGTAATAAAAATCGGTTACCAACGGGATATTCATTCCTTTGGTATTGATGAGTTCTGATGCTCGCTTAAATTCTTCAGGGTATTCGTGTTTGATGTGTGTACAGGTGTAAACAGATAATTTCGAATTCTTATCCTGAACGGCAGAGAAGCCAAAAAGACGGCAAATCAGTCCACGTTGTTCGTATGCGCCACACCCTGCTGTTTGTCCAAGCGCCGGATTCTTGGCCAGGTTAATGCAATGTTCAGGTTCTGTATCTAAAAGATCGAGAGCCGCATCGTGCAAATTATTCTTAACCAAATGATAGGCAAGCGGTAAAAATTCGAGAACGTTGGCCTCTAATCCTTTTTTTAAACAGCATAAGTTGCAGTTTGTAAGGCATTTAAGATTTGATTGTTTTCCGAATTTTTGGGTTTCTTTGTCTAACTGTTTAAAAACCCGCTCAACTTTTCTGATCTTTTCAAGCATAAATGTACCTTGTGTAAAAGTGCCTCAAATTTAGCTGAATTGTTGATTAATTATTCCGGTAAATGAAAAGATTCATCAGTATTACCAATCGTTTCAGGAATAAATAATAATCGTCTGATTTTGATGTGTTTTGGGAAAAAGGACGAGTGGCTTAAGGTTCCCAAGGTGATTGGTGACTCGAAACACTTACCCTGGTTTCGACTTTGATATTTTTGGATACTTTGTATTGCATAAACATCGACGCTCCTTTTGTACTCATGTCGTTAATGGAAGAATTTAACCGGGGTTTATCAAAAACAGATTGTGCTCCGAAACTATTTCCTCCAAACGATAATTTATCATTCAGTCGGTAAGTTGCCTGATTAAAGACCATTCCGTTGGTATAAAAGGGAGAGGCGAAGTAGCCAATGGTTGAAAACGACTCGGAAGAAGTCTTTGTGAAATTGAGATACTTTTTCAAATCTAAGTTTTTGCTGTAATCGGGGAGAAGAGGCTGGTTGAACATGGACTTATCAGGGAAGTTGATTTCTCCTATTGAGAATTCATTCTCAAAAAACAAAGGTTTTTCCAGATTTAGTTCATTAACCGCAACTTCTCGTCGAGTTTTCGTGATACTGTCTAAAAGAATTTCCTCCTGCGAGTAGGCCAAGGCCGCGGCACAGAAGGAAATTAGGATTAATATGAACCGTTTCATACGGTAAAAATCTTTTTTTTATTCTAGAATAGTTTCATACCCAAGCTGATTACAAACGTACCATTTTTGGTATCAAAATCAAAGTCCGGTGTATGATATAAATTGTTGCTGAATGACTCTTTTCGAACATCTAATGTAAGGAAAAGAAAATCAACACCCACGCCATACTGCCAGCCAAAGAAGCTGTTTTTCAAATTGTCTTCGGTAAGTTGGCCTTTAACGCTTTTATCAGTTAAAAATGAGAATGTTGGACCGGCCAATACGCGAAGATTCAACGCTTTCTGATCGATGATCTTAAGACCAAGCAGAACCGGAACATCAACTGTTTTTAAATTGAATGAATTAATGGTTGAAATACCAAGATCACTGACACTAATTACTTTACCCTGCTTTGAGTTTGAATAGGCTTCAGGCTGAATGTAAAGCCGTCCGAGATTGATACGAGCAAATGCACCAAACTGATAGCTATTAATCGTTTCAGGGGTATAATCAGCCATATGTGTCGAAATTTTCGAAGTATTCATCCCGACCTTTGGACCCAGGTCAAAAAAGTCCTGGGCTTTACCTGTTAAAGCAACTGTTGCCAACAGGATAAAAACTGTAAGTTTCTTCATAACAAGTTTTATTTAATAGATAAACGTTTATACTGAATCAATATTGTTGATTGTTGAAACCCTCTCTGCAAATTCCTGATTCATAATCACCATCTGCATGTATTTCTTTTAGTATAAAGATAGTTTGATCTATTGTTTTTAATGTTACAATACTTTCGGGAAAAGTTATATTATTCACACTTTGTGGTGTAAAGGTTATTTGAGTTCGCCATAAGTGTACGACACAAAAGCCACCCGTTTACTGTCGGGACTCCATGCCGGAACATTGAAAGTACCTTGTCCTCCATAAATGTGTGCCATTACTTTGGGATCTTCCCCATTCACCGGCGAAACTCTTAACATTACCCGTTGGTTGTGCGGATGGCTTGTTGCCGGAACTTCCAGTGGATATGAAATGTAAATCAAAGACTTACTGTCGGGGGATGGATGTGCAAACCAATTGTTATACGCATCAAAGGTGACTTGCTTCTGTTCAGTTCCATCTGGTTTCATCCGCCAGATTTGCATGGTTCCGGTTAGGGTCGAATTAAAATAAATGTATTTTCCATCCGGAGAATATTCTGGTCCGTCATCGAGTTCGGGGGTATTGGTTAATTGTTTTTCGATGCCTCCTTTTGCCGGAATCTGATACACATCGTATTCTCCATTTCGCTCGGCGCAATAAACCAGAAGCTGACCATCGGGCGACCATCCGTGCCAATACGATGGTCCTTTTTCGGTAACCCTGAATGGTTCGCCGCCAGTTATTGGAAGCGTATAAACCATTGAATTGTTTTTCCCATTCTCGTTGGTATGGTTGCTGATTGCGAGCATTTTACCATCAAATGAAATTCCGTGGTCGTTGTTGTTATTTGTGGCAGTTCCGGTGTTAATCTGTTCAGGCTTTCCGGTTTTTAAATCGAATTTATACAATTTTCCTCCTGAATTATAAATCAGGAACTTGCCATCGCGAGACCAATTCGGGGCTTCAATATGATCGGTTGTTGAATAGATCACTTTCCGGTTTCCGGTTTCCATATCGAGAATCTCCAACCGGCTGGCTGATGGTGTTTTGTATCCATCAACTCCTTCAGCAGCAGCTACGTCGAAGCGAACATTGGAGAACAACCCGGTAACAGAAAGCGCTGCATCGTGCGAACAGGTTACTAATCCAACCCAAAACGGACCTTCGAACGGAAGTTCAATTTCTTTGGCCTCGGTCAATGCCTTTTCGTTTTGAGCGATACGTGCCAGTATTTTTGAACCCTTTTTTTCGAGCTGAAGATATTGGGCACCCACTTCAGTAAATTTCAGTTCTTCGGTATTTGCACCTTGTTTGGTGCGGTATTGCAGCGAAAGTAGTCCATCAGCGTGTAAAACAATATCGGCATAAGGTGAATTGGTATCCATCGTTTGCCTGATCATCAGGCCCATTTTGCGATGTGCATTCCCTGTTTCCGTGGCAATTTTAACTTTCGAGGTTAAAATGAAATCGCCGTTAACTTTTCGGGCCGCATAGAAGAATTCATCTTTGTCGAACCACATGTTGGTTCCGGCTCCAGTTACTTCATAAGTCTGATCTTCAGGATTGTATTGCATTTTTCCTGATATGGCAGGATTGCCAACATCCTTGGTTTCAGGAAAAAACGAGTTTTGTGATTGTGCCATCAGGTTCAAACTAAGCGTGGCAAGTAACAGGATAAATTTTTCGCGTGTGGTGATCATGATTTGTAGTTTAGGTTTAAGTTCCTAAAATACAAATAAGTTCTTATAATGAACCTCGGATGATTAATTGTGTCGGCATCACTTCATTTATTTTCTCTTTGGTGACAATAAAATTGGCGCAATCTTTTCCCATCCTGATAAAATCAGTCGAAATAACCGTAATTCCGGAACCAACAATCTCTTTCATCGGGGTGTCGTTGTATGAAATGATTCCGACATCGCTCCCGATTTTATAGGCATTTTTCTTACAGTCCTTGACAATTTTCACCAGATCCGAATCTTTGATAACCAGGTAGGCTTGTCTGGGCTGAACCTCACGGTCGTCAATATTTTCCAGAACGGCATTCTTCAATCGATGGTCGAAACAAAACCGGTTGAAAGCGCCAATCGTTTCGTCGGGATGTGGTGTATTCTTTGGGAAAACAAGGATAAATTCCTGGTATTTCTGGATAAGTTCCAGTCCTGAACTCAAACAATCGTACACAGCCTGATTAAAATCCTGGGTTAGGCTGGAAACTTCATTTTTCGGATCAAATCCCATATCGAGGATCAAAAGCTTTTTTGGATCGATTTTGCGAACCACATCTTCCATGCTTTTGTTGTTGATATTCATCACAATGTACATGCTGTATCGACCAAGACTGTTCAGGATCAGCTGATCGAAAACCTCAGGATTGTAGTGATGAAACAGCAAATCGACAGAATAATTATCAGGAAGATTAGACCGGAATGATTTATAGAGCTGCTCTTTGAATGCACTGAAATCGTCGAGTAAAACAAATATCCGGTACGATTCGGATGCCACAAAATATCCTTTGGTAGGGGTGGACGAAATAATGCTGCGCTGCTTTAATGTGGAGTAAGCTTTGAAAATGGTGTCGCGCGAAATTCCACTTTCTTTATTCATTTGGTTTACGGATGGTAAAAAATCGCCTTCTTTCAAAATTCCAAGGTTAATCGCTTCACTTACAGCATGAATCAGTTGTTGTAACTTGGTTTGTGAAGAGCTTTCGTCGAATTTAAATGTAAATTTTTCCATCCGGAGTTTTTTGAAAAAGCCTGAATTGTACATACAATTCAGGCTTTTAGTCTATATCAGTTGCGAAGATAGCAATTTTTAAACTTTAGGCACATTATTTATACAAAGGTCCGTAGGTTGCACAGGCGCGGTAATCGGCACCTTCTTTATCGGTTCCGAATGCTGACCATGCACTTGGCCTGAAAATCTGGTCGTCGCTAACATTGTGCATGTTTACAGGGATACGAAGAATCGAAGCCAACGTAATCAGGTCGGCACCAATGTGTCCGTACGAAATTGCTCCGTGGTTGGCTCCCCAGTTAGCCATTACGCTGTACACATCCTTAAATGCATCGTTATCAGCCAAACGTGGAACAAACCAGGTAGTTGGCCAGGTTGGGTTGGTGCGTTTGTCCAGTATTTCATGAACATCATCAGGCAGTTCAACAGTCCAGCCTTCGGCAATCTGCAAAACTGGCCCAATTCCTTTAACCAGGTTAACGCGCGACATGGTAACAGGCATTTCACCTGCAGTTTTAAACAGCGATGAATAGCCACCTCCGCGGAAGTATCCCAAATCAGCAGGACACCAACTGGTGTTTTCGAGGCAAGAAGCTGCTTCTTCTTCCGTGATTTCCCAGAACGGTTTCATTGCCGGATTTCCGTTGGCATCTTTTTGACGCGCTGTTGCATCGAGTGTTGTTGAACCAGAGTTGATCAGGTGAATGATACCTCCGCTTGCTTTTCCAGTCAATTCTTTTCCGGTCACACGCTTCACTGCATCAGCACTCCAGAACGTACGCACATCAGAGAAAATTTGTGCAGTATTGGTCAGCAGATGTCCGAACAACATCGAAACTCCGTTCAAACTATCGTTTTCAGTTGCAAACACATAAGCTTCACGGATTCCGTTCCAGTCGAACGACGAATTCATGATGGCTTCAGTAAAATCGGCATTTGGATAATAGTCAGTCCACTGGCGCTGTCCCTGGAAACCACCCAAAATGGCATTCCGGCCTTTTGACTCTTCGCCAAAACCCATTTCTTTCAATTTCGGATTTCCAACCATCAGGTCACGAGCAATCAAGGTCATTTTTACCACAACTTCCCATTCCCAATCTTTCCGCTCTCGCGACGATTGTTTTTCAGGGCGATTTGTATCCTCGCCTTCAGCGCAGTTGGCTTTAGTCCATGCCATTGCTTTAGCATATTCTTCCTGATCAAAAATGCCTTTTTCTATCCGGCGAATAAATTCAACCGATTCAACAAATTCAGTACGAATGCCCAGATATTCCTGGAAGAAATCAGGATCGACCATCGACCCGGCGATACCCATTGATGAATAGCCGATAGATAAATACGACTTTCCTTTCATTTGAGCCGAGGCTAGAGCAGCTTTTGTGAAGCGCAATAGTTTTTCCTGAACATCGGCAGGGATGCTGGTGTCGCCTGCATCCTGAACATCGCGTCCATAAATTCCGAAAGCCGGAAGTCCTTTTTGTGAATATCCAGCCAGAGCTGCAGCAAGGTAAACGGCACCCGGGCGTTCGGTTCCGTTGAAACCCCATACTGCCTTTGGCATTGAAGGGTGGGTATCCATTACTTCGGTTCCGTAGCACCAACAAGGAGTAACTGTTAGCGATACTCCAACTCCTTCTTTTTCGAATTTATCGGCACAAAAAGCAGCATCGGCAACACCACCAATAGTTGTGTCAGCAATCACGCATTCTACTTTTTCGCCACTTGGAAAACGAAGGTTCTCTTCGATAAATTTAGCGGCTGCTTTGGCCATATTCATGGTTTGCACTTCGAGCGATTCGCGTACGCCCATTTCTCTTCCGTCAATCACCGGGCGAATGCCAACTTTAGGCAAACGACCAATCAATCTGCTGTTTTGAGTCATTTCAGAGTAAATTATTAGTTTTAATTATTTAGATTTCGTATTGTCCTGTACTGTGCTGCTAAGTAAATGATTTTTTTCAAAATCCGAAATGTTGAGAAACACATTTTTATAAATTCAACTGATTAGTATTCATGTGGATAATGTAATTTTTCGTATATTTAGTTACAAATGATGCTCTATCAGATTGTTCGCATGTTAAAATGATGCATGCAAAAGGCAAATTTTATGCCTTTGTTTTATGTAAATCAATTTTCCCTTCTTTATTCCCATATCATTTAAAGCAATTTGGCTATCCATCTTGCTTGTACAGCTACCCTTAAAAACATACAGTTTTATCCATCATGAAAACCTTAAAATTAATTTTAACCTTGGTGCTCATTTTCCATTTCAGCTCCTGTAAAGACGATTTGATTCGTTCTGATTCGAGTTTTGAAAACAGCGACAATTTTTTGAAATCGAAACAAATGCCAATCAAGATTGCCGTTGTTTCCGATATTCATTATTTCGATCCTATGCTTTTGAAAAATGATGCGGAAAACGGAGTGGCATTTCAGACTTATCTTCAAGCTGATCCCAAATTGATTCAATTTAGCAAACCAATTTTTACTCAGGTATTATCTGAACTTCAATTTGAAAAGCCCGATGTATTGCTTATACCCGGTGACCTAACAAAAGATGGTGAAAAGATTAGTCATAAGGCAATGGCAAAAATACTTCAGGATGTCGCGAAAAAAGGAGTTAAAGTATATGTAATTCCTGGAAACCACGATGTTAATAATCCGAAGGCAGTTGGCTATGACGGAGACAATGAATTTACAACACCAACTGTTTCTGCCGCTGAATTTGCCAGCATATACGAAGATTTTGGATACAAAAAAATTAAAGAAAGAGATCCGAATTCATTAAGCTATTTATGTGAGCCATATAGCAAATTATGGATATTGGGAATTGATGATTGCAAATACGACGAGAATGGAGTAAAGGCCGAAGTTTCAGGAAAGATTAAACCGGAAACGATGGCTTGGATTCAGGAGAAACTGAAAAAAGCAAAAATGGATAAGATTACGGTATTGGCTATGATGCATCATGGTATTGTAGAACACTACCAAAATCAGGAATTACTTGATAAAGGATATGTTACTGACAACTGGACGGAAAGAGCCAAGGAATTAATGGATGCCGGTGTACAGATAATATTTACCGGACATTACCATGCCAATGACATTACCAGGACAAGTGAAAACAGCAATGTTTTATACGATGTGGAAACCGGATCACTGGTAACAGCTCCAAGTCCTTACCGGATAATTACTTTCCTTGACGATAAAGTTACAATCAGCAGCCGGAAAATCAATTCGATCAACTATCCAATTCCAGGAAATATGAGTTTTATTGATTATTCGAATTTGTTTCTTTCCACATCAATGGATGGATACTTTTCTTATATGTTGGCAAATATGGGAATGGGACTTGACGAAGCTACTATCGGTTTTATTGCTCCGAGATTTAGAAATGCAATTATGGCCCATTATGCCGGTGATGAAAGCATTTCATCAACAGAACATGCTTATGTAAATTCATTGAGCGGTAATGCTTTTCTATACGGTGCACTAACCGCCATTTGGACTGATTTACAGCCAGCTGACAATGAATATGAAATTACATTGAAATAAACGCTGAATGTAACACGCTTCTTTCCCGAATAGATTTATCAACATTGAATCCAATTCTCCACCTGTTGAACCCAATCAATCCAGGTGCGATTTGGATTCGATGTTGTATTTCTGTTTCACAATAAATTAGTATCGTAACACTTTGTGCAATCTTTTTTAGCCGAAAAACAGTTGCTTGAATTTTATGATTGATTATTGCGTTAAATTTGCGCCGATCAAAAATCAGAGTGACTCCATAATGAATAAATTCAGACAATATCACAAAACAGTGTTGGTTATTTTTCTCACGTTATTATGTGCAACCTCTGCTTTTCCGCAAAATGATCCATCTCTATATGTCGACAAACAAGGACAGCTTAACTATTCGTCACTCGACTTCTGGTTTGCGCGTAAAGTAAAAGAATCGATCTTGCTGAGTGGTAAGACAATCGATTTGTATGGTGTTGGCAAGGTTGATCCCGGATCTGATTTTTATAATACCAAATTGAAAGATCAGAAATCTCCCTGGGGAACATCTAATATTTATTCGAAGATGGTTCTTGATCTGGGAAATACGAGAGTTTATCCGGAAAAAAGAGACAATGGCTATTGCTGCCGGTTGGAAACAGCTATACGAAAGGATAATATTGCCGGGCTTAAGGTTGAAGTTCTGATTGCCGGAACTTTATTTGTTGGTGAATTGATTGAACCGGTCAGGGGTCTAAAAGATCCGCTGAAAAATGTAAGTCAGGGAATTCCATTTACTAAAAAACCTAAGGCAGTAAAATTCGACTACAAATATCAGGTTGGAAATCAACGGGTAAAAGCGATATATAGTGTAGATCCGGCTGAAGGAACCGACAAGGCTGAATTTTGTATTATTCTTCAGAAACGATGGGAAGATAAAAATGGGAATGTATTCGCCACCAGGATTGGCGGCGCACGTCAGTTTTTTACCGGAACTGTCAGTCAATGGATCAATGGCGCCACATTTCCTTTAAGCTACGGAGATGTGACTCATTTGCCTGAATACGATGTTAAAACGATGGGTCTAATTCCTGGAGTAGGCGAAGTTTATGTCAAAAATTCGCAAAATAAAATGGTTCCATTGGTCGAAAAGGACTGGGGAAAACCGGATGATATTCCTACACATCTGATTTGTTATTTTACATCGAGCTACCAGGGAATTCTTTATAAAGGCTCTCCCAAATCTGTTTTCTGGGTCGATAATATTGAACTTGTTTATTAGACTGAATATTTTAGGTTTAAAAACATGATTGAATAACTGTTTGTTTATTTGTGTTTTACCTGATTATATCTATTGTTCCTGAAATAATTTTAGGATAAAAAAAGAAAATCTTTATCTTTAAAATCGGTTCAAAATACGAAAGGGGTTGAGGTTAAAGGATTCTGTTATAATTATGATTTTTTTGAATTGCGGTAAAAAATCCAAAGTCAAGTTTATTCTATGAATTTAGTAATTGCTAAGGTTAAATTTTTCCAATTTAAGCTTCAGTATCTTATGCTTTTGCTTATTCTTATCTGCGGTTGCGAAAATCAATTTGTAGAAAGCGTTGATATATACGATAAAACGATTGCATTAACCTTTGACGATGGGCCTGATCCTTTATATACAGATATGATTCTAGATGTTCTTAAGGAGAAGGATGTGAAAGCAACCTTTTTTTTGATAGGAAAAAAGATGAAACAATATCCCTTGGTTACTGAACGGATTTTCAAAGAAGGCCATTGTCTGGCAAACCATACCTATACTCATATTGATTTAAAGGGCAAATCGTTTAGAAACGTTTATTTAAGCATATTACAAACAGAACAGATACTAGATAGTGTATGCGGTAAGACATTGAAGATTTTTAGGCCTCCGTGGGGGCATATTACAAGTGAAGAAAAAGATGGCCTTAAAAAATTTGGTTTTAAAGTGATACTGTGGGATGTGAATTCTAAGGATTTTAAACCCAATATTACTGTCAATGAAATTATAAATAATGTCATGGCAGGAGTTGGTGATAAGAAAATTGTCTTATTTCATGATTCAGATTATCTCTGTAAAGCGAGTCGGAAGAATACAGCGTTGGCTTTACCCCAAATTATCGATTTACTTAAAGAAATGGGATATCATTTTGTTACCATCGATGAAATGCAGAATATAGGAAAATAAGTTTTCCTATTCAATATTTTTGTGAGTGAAAGGCCGGATTTATCCGGCCTTTCTTGTTCTATATTTGATCGAACTTAAACAATAAGTAGTGATTGACCAACACATCGATAGTGCTTTTCTTTTATGTAACATGGAAAATTTTGATTTCTATTTGTCGATTTAATCTGGTAAATTTGATTAATTGTAAGTTTGGTTATCAATTTATTGGATACAGAATTTGAGAAATATACATTTTTAAATACATAATGATCTGGTGCAAAAAGTGAAAACAGCAAATTGGGGTGGTGAACTTGAAAATGTTGGGATTGATTTTCTTTGAAAAAATGAGCATTAAAGAAAAAATTTGAGACTCGAAATAAAAGTGACTTTCTACTTAAAAACTGAATTTATTGAAATTATTAAAACAACTCAAGCGATGAAAAGTAAAATTTTGTTTATAACAATTATTATTCTGTCATTTTCCACTAGTTCTTTTGCACTCATGTCGGGAAAGAAGTATTTCATCACCGGACAGGTTCTTGATATTAACAATAAACCTGTATCTGGCGCAATGTTGTTAATCGACGATAAAATCTCAGATGTTATTACCAACGAGAAAGGGATGTATAAGGTTAAAGTAAAGCCTGATGCAGTTCAAATATCTATACTCAATTTGTCAGGCACATTGATGAAAGAAGAAATTAATGGCAGAATGATCATCGATTTCAAGCTTAACGATGTAGTACCACAGGGTGAGGTTGTAATACAAGAAAATCCTGAAAATGAAATCGTAAATATTGGGTATGGTTATTCTCAAAGAAAGGACCTGGCAAGTAGTGTTGGTAATATCGATGGACAAAATAAAAAGTTTGCATCGTATCATAGTATTTTTGATATGATTAAGGGTGAAGTTCCTGGTGTTCAGGTGGCTGGAAATAATATAACGATTAGAGGTATTGGCACCATCAATGGTTCAACCGATCCATTGATCCTTGTTGACGGCGTTGAGGTAAAGGTCGAATCGCTCGGGGCCATCGTTCCACAAACGGTTCGTTCGATTAATATTCTTAATAGTTCAGATGCTTCTATTTATGGTTCGAAAGCCGCAAATGGAGTCATAATGATAACTCTGATGGGAAAATAACGATTATCTGCTTTTCAATGCAAAAATGAGTTGAAGGTGATTGTCATGTCGAGGCGATAAAATAAAACGGAAAAGACTGGATTTATCCAGCCTTTTCTGTTTTATATCTGATTGATCTTACTCAATAAATAATGATCGGCAAGCACAATAGCAGCCATCGATTCTACAATCGGGACTGCCCGCGGCAGTACACAAGGATCGTGGCGACCTTTGGGATTAATGGTCACTTCGTTCTCGGCTTTGTCAACCGTGTTTTGTTCTTTTAGCAAGGTGGCAATGGGTTTAAACGCCACATTGAAATAAATATCTTCACCATTCGAGATTCCGCCCTGAATTCCTCCGGAATGATTGGTTTTGGTGCGTACACCTGTTTCGGTCTTGATAAACACATCGTTGTGTTCAGAGCCTGATAAACGTGTGCCATCGAATCCAGAGCCATATTCAAAGCCTTTCACCGCGTTAATCCCGAGCATAGCAAAACCTAAATCGGCATGTAATTTATTGAAAACAGGTTCACCCCAGCCAGCTGGAACGCCCTGAATAACGCCTGTAACCACACCTCCAACAGTATCGTGATCACGTCCGGCTTCTTCAATCCGGGCAATCATTCGCCCGGCTGTTTCAACATCCGGACAACGTACAATATTCGATTCAGTCTGGCTTAAATCAAGCTCGGTATACGATTTATTGAGTTGAATCTCTCCAACTCTTGAAACATAGGCCTGAATAGAAACACCAACCTTTTTCAGGAGCAATTTGGCAACCGCTCCGGCTACTACACGAGCAATCGTTTCGCGTGCAGAAGAACGACCACCGCCACGATGATCGCGGGTTCCATATTTCTGGATGTAAGTATAATCGGCGTGCGATGGACGAAAAACATCTTTCAGGTCATTATAATCTGACGAATGCTGATCTTTGTTCCGAATTTGAAAGGCAATGGGTGTTCCCTGCGTTTTGCCCTCAAAAATTCCGGATAAAAATTCAACCTGATCGCTTTCGTCTCGTTGAGTTGTGATTTTAGATTGGCCAGGTTTACGGCGGTTCAATTCGTTCTGTATGAAGTCCAGATCGATTTCCAAACCGGCAGGGCAGCCGTCAATAATTCCGCCAATGGCTTTTCCGTGCGATTCGCCAAACGATGTTAACCTGAAAATTTGTCCAAAGCTATTCATAGAAGTATTTACGATTAAACAATTTACAATTAAATTTTGTGCCTTTGCGTCTTTGTGGCTAAATCAATTGGTTAAAAACAAAAAATGTTGTCCCAAAATACGAAATTTTGAAACAACATTTTGAAATTATATAAGATCGCTGATTAACAGCCGCATCCGCAACCACCTTTACCTTCAGTGCTGCATGCACCTTCGGCACAACCATCTTCGTCGTCGCAACCACAACCACCGCTTCCGCAGCCACAACCGCCACTAACCAAAGCAGCCAGTTCATCGTCGGTAGCTTCTCTTACTTCAGTAATCTGACCTTTAAAGAAAAGGTTTTCACCTGCCAATGGGTGGTTGAAATCCATTTTTACGATATCGTCAGTAATTTCAAGAACCAAACCATTCAAGCGCTGGCCACTGGTGCTCATCATCGGAACAGTTGCTCCAACCGATACGATTTCATCATCAAATTCACCATCGATAAAGAAAAGGTGTTTTGGAAGATCAACAATCGCATTTTCGTCCAGTTCGCCATATGCATCAACATCAGCCAAACTAATTTCAAACGGATTTCCTACTTCGAAACCTTCTAATGATGATTCAAATTTTGGAAGCATCAAACCTGCTCCAAACACAAAACTCAATGGTTTCTCGCTTGTTGCCTGCTCAATCAATTCCCCTTCCGCGTCATCGTAATGTAAATCGTATGTCAGGGAAACCATTTTGTTTTTACCTATTTTCATAGCCTTCTATTTAAATTTTTAATAATGGTACAAAGAAATAAAATAAGTGGATAATACAAAAAGTATCCAGCTTTTCATTTCACTTAGTTAAAGATAACATCAGAAACGGACTTTGGTTTAGTCTATTGAAAGAGATTTTTCCGTTTCTGAAGAGTTCTGATACTTGCCTTTGCCTATTTTTTGATCAGTTTTGTTGTGAATTGAGTTTTGCCTTCCTCAATTTTCAGAAAATAAACTCCTGAAGTCAATTGATCCAGATCAGTAATCGATTGATTATTTGACACATTAAGATATTCGGCAACTTTTCTTCCTGAAATGTCGGAGATTGAAACCTTGGCTTTTCCGTTTATGCCTGAAATAAGAATGCGGTCAACGAATGGATTTGGGAAAACGGTTGCCTGAATTTGTTGTAATTCGGAGGTTGAAGTCACTATTTCCTGATTCAGGTTGTCGATACAAAAATAGCCGGGGGTATTCATTCCCCAATTACCGTTATCGGTTGAGCTCAGTGAAAATTCGAGCTTCGAAATTCGACCCAGTTTTTTGAGGTTCACCCATTTCCATGAGTTCAGGATGTAGTCGTTGGTATTAATGCTATAGGCAAAATCAGCCAGATTGACATTGACTTCTCCTGTTAATCTTCCGGTAGAATCAAAGCCCTGTATGGTCAACAGTAACCAATCGGGATCGTTACCACTAACTCCACCAAATTTTTTGCCAATTGCATCACCGTTTTTCATCGACAGATAGGCGTATGTGCTATTGGTCACATATAAGCCAGAAACAATGGTGTCTTTAAAGGCAATTGTAGAAACCGGATAAGGGTAGGCGACCGCATAATTTGCCGATCCATTAACTCCTTTACCTGTAATTGCACTGTATTGATTGGCATATCCGGGTGTGGTTACATCAGTTTTATTCGATGCTGCAAATCCCGACCAGTAATCGCCATAATCAGACTTAGTAAAATCGGTAAAAAACCTGAAGTTTCCACTGGTAAATCCACCTTTTCCATCGCTGCCATTGTAAAAACCGGGAGTACCAAGATTCATGTTTTCGAAGCTGGCAAAGGTCACTGGTTTATAATCGAATGGCTTCTCACCATTAAAATTATCCATGCAGAAATATCCGGGAGTATTCATGTACCCGTAACTATTGTCGCTCGAACTCAAACTGAAACGTAGTTTTTTTGCTTCTTTCAACTCACTTAAATCAACCCAGGTCCATTTATTCAGGATATAATCTTTCGAATTATCGGTTGAGCGGAAGTCGGCCAGGTAAAAATAAACGGTATCAACAGGTTTACTGTTAGCATCTAAAGCTTCAATCATTAGCTTAAAATAATCAGGATCGTTTCCACTGGTTCCACCGAATTTTTTAGCAAATGCATCCCCGTTTTTCATCGAAAGGTAGGTATACGTTGAATTCGTAACATAAAAGCCGGTTACTTTGGTTGATGCACTGAATCCAAGTTCGGCCGAAGGTGAGGGATAGCAAACAGCGTAATTGGCACTTCCTTCATAGCCTTTTCCGGTAATGGCGCTGTACTGATTTGCATAACCGGCAGTAGTAATGTCGGTGGTATTCGAGTATGCGAATCCATTCCAGTAGTCACCATATGTACTTTTTGTATATGCATTATAAAAAGTTACATCGGCATTTTTAAAACTTCCGGATAAATCGGAACCGTTCCAGAACTTCTCCGGAGCCAAAGTCAAGTCGTCAAACTTGGCAACTGTTTGTGCCGTTGCATTAAAAACTAAGAAAGTGGCAAGAATTGCCATCATGTAGATTTGTTTCATTATGTAATGATTTTGAATGGTTTCAAAATAATTACAATACGCAAAACTGCTGAAATAACCGATTGAGCACTGAATTTGGTTACTCCAAGCCTTTTCTCCCGAAAGCTTTGAATATTGTAGCACGAATGGCAGGTCTTCTGGCTTACTCCATTTTTTGCGGCCTTCCCACCCCGAGACGTCGGAGAAGTGGCGTGAGTTGCAAAAAATATTCAGAGTTTACAGCTGCGGGTACAGCTCCGGAATTGAACCGGATTCCCTCTTGATACTCAAAAACGTATCACCATTTCGGCAGCTAAGATAGGGCAAAATTAAATTCAGGAGCAAGCTTTCAGGTTAAATAATCCTGAACCCTTGTTGGCTTAAGAGTGAATGTAAATTACAAAGTAGCCAGCTTTGCTGTCTTAAAAGTAAAGAATTTTTGCGCAAAATAGCTGTAAATTACTACGATACAAGTAGTAATTACTTTGGCTAAAGTAGGCCATAATCCACCAAATTCAACAAGTAATTTGAGAAAAACGTAGTTCAGGAATATGGAACCGGAAACAGAGATCATGTAACGAATCAACTGGGTTCTGCCTTGTACCGGAGAACTGGTGAAGGTTATAAATTTGGCAAAAAGGAATCCGGTAAAGAATGTGATCGGAAATACAATTAAAAAGGCCGCAATATGTGGGCTGATGGAGACTATTCCTAAATCGAGAACATGTTTGTCGACAATAAAATTGTAGCAAATAAAGTAAAGTGTAATATCAAGTACGGTATTAAAACCACCCGTTGCTGCATATCTGAAGGTTTCCAAAGGAATAAACTTTCGGAAAGGAGTGTAGAAATAATCAATTACACCAATGATTATTAAGCGAATATGCTTTGCCAGATTTGCCATAGGGGAAACAGATTCTTTTTTTTACAAATTAAAGTGAAAAGTTTGATAAATAAGATAGCTCTTGAAAATATCCACTAAAAACTTAGCACTTAGTACATCAAGGATTATTAATTTGGGATTAATCCATTATTACGTCATTGATTTTCCTCAATTTCCCTTAATTCAAAATCAAGTTATTATTTCATAAATGAACAAACGTTCATTTTTCGTGTTTTTCTTTCAGTTTAAATTTTAAAAATGGCCAGAATTAAAACAGAGGATAAACGTGATGCTATTTTGCAGGCAACCCTGCGATTAGTAAACAACAATGGATTTCATGCGGCACCCATGTCGAAAATAGCCCACGATGCTGGTGTTTCGGCTGGTACAATCTATCTGTATTTTCAGAATAAAGAAGATCTTATCAATAAGCTTTACATTGAACTGAAGCTGAAATTTGCGAATCGGGCACTTCAAAATTTCAATCCTGAATCGCCGGTAAAAAAAGGATTTGAGATAATCTGGCGGAATATTTTAAATTACAAGCTTAACGAACCGGAGGAAGCTTCATTTATAGAACAGTGCGACAATACACCAATGGTTACTGAAGCTAGCCGCGAATTTGGCCTCAAGTCGATTCAACAACTTTTCGATTTATGGGAGCGTGGTCAGCAGGAAGGAATAATCAAGCCCTTTTGCCGACAAATGCTATTTGCTTTCTCTTTATTTCCAATTATTTACATCGCACAGTCGTATTCAAAATCCGGAAAGGAATTAAGTACTGAAGCCATTGACGCGGCATTCGGTGCTTCGTGGGATGCTATTAGAACTTAAGAGCTTTTTTTTGAATTTATACTGAATGAATATTCATTAATAATTAATAGACGTAGAATAAAATGAACAAACAAATTGTATTAAAATCGAGACCTGTTGGAATGCCTGCTGTTTCCAACTTTGAGGTGAAAGAAGTTTCAATCCCTACTATAAATGAAGGCGAGTTGCTGCTGAAAGCAAAGTTTGCATCGGTCGATCCTTATATGCGTGGGCGAATGAGCGATGCCAAATCGTATGTAGCACCTTACGAAATTGGACATCCGATTGCCGGTGGAGTAGTTGCGGAAGTGATTGAAAGCAAATCCCCGGACTTTAACGTTGGTGACAGTGTGATTGGGCTATTCCCATGGCAAGAGGTATTTTCAGTAAAAGCAAATGAGGCTACAAAGGTTGATGGAAGTTTAGCCCCGTTAAGTTACTACCTTGGAATTTTGGGCATGCCCGGACTGACCGCATACTTTGGATTGCTTGATATTGGAAAGCCTCAGAAAGGCGAAACTGTAGTGGTGTCAGGTGCTGCAGGTGCTGTTGGCGTGGTTGTGGGTCAAATTGCAAAAATCGTGGGCTGCAGGGTGGTTGGTATTGCCGGCGACGATCAAAAAACGGCTTACCTGAAAAACGAATTAGGTTTTGACGAAGTCATCAATTACAAAACCGAATCAAATATGGCAAAAGCCATTGAAACGGCTTGCCCGACTGGGGTTGACGTATATTTTGATAATGTTGGTGGCGAGATTTCTGATACAGTTGTAGCTCAGATTAATAACGGCGCAAGAATAATTATTTGTGGCCAGATTTCGCTCTACAATACAACCTCTCAACCTATGGGGCCGCGCATTCAGCCAATCTTGCTAAAGCGGAGTGCTTCGATGCAGGGTTTTATCGTCAGCAGGTATGCTTCGCGTTTCCCTGAAGGTGTAAAGCAATTGGCACAATGGGTCGCTGAAGGGAAATTGACCTACAAACAGACCGTTACCAAAGGGTTTGAAAACCTTCCGAAGGCTTTTATCGGTCTTTTTGAAGGAGAGAATATGGGCAAAGCCCTGGTAGAAATTTAATTTTAAAAACATTTAATATGAGTTCGTTATTAAAAATATTGATTGTTCTGACATCGCATAGCGATTTAGGAAATACCGGAGAGAAAACCGGATTTTGGATTGAAGAGTTTGCCGCGCCGTATTATGTTTTGGCTGATGCCGGAGTACAAATAACGATTGTTTCGCCCAACGGCGGACAGCCGCCAATTGATCCGAAAAGCGCACTCGAAAGCTCGCAAACAGCTGCTACGCGCCGGTTCGACAAAGACGCTGCGCTCAAAGAAAAGCTGGCACACACCTTGAAACTTAGCGATGTTAATCCTAAAGATTACGATGCGGTATTCTATCCCGGCGGGCATGGACCACTTTGGGATTTGGCTGTCGATAAGAGCTCAATAAAACTGATCGAAACGTTTTACAACCAGCAGAAACCCATTGCTTTTGTTTGCCATGCGCCTGGAGCTTTGATCCATGCCAAACTACCCAATGACGATCCATTGGTGAAAGGTAAAGAAGTGACCGGATTTTCGAATTCGGAGGAAGAAGCCGTTCAATTAACAAAGGTAGTTCCCTTTTTGCTCGAAGATGAGATGACGAAATTGGGTGCTCATTACAGTAAAGGTTCCAATTGGGGGTCGTATGTAAAAACCGATGGTTTGCTGATCACCGGACAAAATCCGGCATCGTCGGAAGCCGCGGCTAAAGCTCTTTTGGAATCACTAAAACAGAATCGTAAATAAACAGAATCCGGCGATACTGAATAATTATGGAAAAGCCATCGCAATTTGATTTTGTGATGGCTTTTTTATGCTTTCGGGTTTGCCTGAAATGGCATCTTCGCCATCTTTTCCACTTCGAGGCTCGGAAACCCAAATTCTTCAACTACTTTGCCAAGCATCAGGTAGACGCCATCACCGCGGAACGGATAATTCTTTAGCGATAGAGGAAAATGCACGGTATCAAATAATTCACCTTCAGCATCGGTAAAGGTTCCAAAGTGCATGATCTCATTTCTTGAGGTATGGACGTATTTGATGGCTACCAAACGGCCTAACATCCGCACGACACGGCCAACGTGATTCATCATATTTTTAGCTGTTATTTCTCCCCGGAACTTAGTTTCGAGCATGTCGAAAACAGTCATCGAAACCGGAAAACCCAGCAATTCAATTTCGTCCCAGGCATCGCCCAACACTGATTGCTCCAACTTCGGAAGGCTGAATTCACGTGGTTTTGATTCGAATAGCGCTTTGGTTTTGGCAACCGGAACGGTTTTATTCAGAAGCATGTGCGCTTTCCACAACAATTCGGCTTTGGATATTCCTGTGAAACGCAAAGCGCCCAATCGAATGAGAATAATCAATTGTTCTTTGGTGATGGCTGTTCGTTCAATAAAATCAGAAAGAGAGCTGAATTCACCATTTTGCTGCCGTTCGGTTATAATTCCTGAAATGGCCGACTGTTCGAGGTTTTGCACATGCACAAAGCCTGTGTAAATGGTCTTGCCGATAATCCGGGTTTCGTTCCGGCTTCGGTTAACACAAGGCAATTCGATTTTGGCCCCACAGCGTTGAGCCTCGTTAAAATACACCCAAGTGCGGTAAAATCCACCAAAATTATTGATCACGGCTACCATAAATTCGAGTGGATAATGCGCTTTCAGGAATAAACTCTGGAAACTTTCGACCGCATACGAAGCCGAATGTGCCTTGGAAAACGAATACCCAGCAAACGACTCAATCTGGCGCCAAACTTCGCGGGTGATTTCGTCTGAATAGCCTCTTTCACTACAATTGCTGAAATACTTAGCTACGATGAGCTGAAACTCTTGTTTTGATCGGGATTTGCCGCTCATGGCACGGCGCAGCACATCGGCTTCGGCTAAGTCGAGCCCCGCAAAATGGTGGGCAACTTTTATAACATCCTCCTGATAAACCATCACGCCAAAAGTTTCTTCAAGCTGCTCCTTCATTATCCGGTGCAAATAAGGAATTGAATGTTGGTTGTGAAACCGTTGAATATACTGCTTCATCATGCCCGATTTAGCCACGCCGGGCCGGATAATGGAACTGGCAGCTACCAGCGAAAGGTAATTGTCGCAATGCAGTTTTGTGAGCAAACCGCGCATGGCCGGGCTTTCAATATAAAAACAGCCGTTCGTTTCAGCCGTTCGCAATTGCAATTTGACCTGTTCATCCTGAAAAAAACGCTCAACCTGATGGATATCAACTTCCTCATTCCGATTCTCCTGAATAATTTCGACGGCTTCTTTGATGTGTCCGATGCCGCGCTGGCTCAGAATATCCAGTTTCTCGAAACCCAGATCTTCGGCCATGTGCATGTCCCATTGCGTGGTTGGGAACCCTTTGGGTGGCAAATCGAGCGCGGTGTAGTAGGTGAGGGGTTCTTCCGAAATCAGGATTCCACCGGCATGAATACTCCGGAGATTGGGGAAATCAACCATTTGGTCCGACATGGTTTTAATCAAACGGGTGATCTCGTTCGAATTCCGTTCGTCGTTCGGATTATCAACCAGCATATCAATTTCCTCTTTCGGAAGTCCGAACACTTTACCCAGCTCGCGGGATATGGAGCGGTCTTTAAACGTTGAAGTAGCGCCCAGTAAGGCCACATGGTCACGTCCGTAGCGTTTAAAAATATAATCCTGAATTTGCTCCCGGTCGCGCCACGAATAATCGATGTCGAAATCGGGCGGAACGCTACGCTTTGGGTTCAGGAAACGCTCAAAATAAAGATTTAACTTAATCGGATCAACATCGGTTATCTTCAGACAATAAGCAACGATGCTGTTGGCGCCGCTGCCACGCCCAACGTGGTAAAACCCGCACGATATGCCGTAGCGGACAATGTCCCAGGCGATCAAAAAATACGATGAAAAACCCATTTTCTCGATGATTCCCAATTCGTGATGAACTCGTTTATGGGCTTCTATGTTATCAATTCCGTAACGATAAATCATACCATCAAGCGCGAGCTTTTCGAGCAAAGCTTTGTCTTCTGAAGCTGACTGAGTAAATAGTTTTTTATTCTTGTTTATCTTGAAATCGAAGCTGATACTGCAGGCATTCATCAGTTTTTCGGTATTCAGGATAATCTCCGGATGATCCTGAAATTGATACATTAAATCTTTATAATCAATGGTTTCCGGCTGGCTGGCAAACTGATTCTCCTGAAGTTTGCTGATCAGCACATTGTGATCGATGGCTCGAAGTGCTTTGTGCAGAAACTGCCCTTCTTTATTTTTAAAGGTAACAGGCTGCCAAACAACCAGTTTTTCCGGGTATTTGCGGTATTCAGAGGTCAGTAGTTTATTGAGCTGTCTGGACTTGATCCCGGTAAATTCGTTTTCGCGCAGTTCTCCGGGAGATTTTTTTCCGAAGGGATAAATCACAAATACATGCTTAAATTCCGGAGTATCTGTCGGATATGATTTTTTTTCCAGATTGTGTTCGGTTTGCCAGTCATTCAGCTCTTTCAGACCTTCGCGGTTTTTGGCCAGACCAATAAAAAGCAAGTCATCATCGTTCCTGAATTCGCATCCGGCAATGGGTTTTATGCCTTTTTGCTCTGCTTCTTTCACGAATTCGGGAATGCCCATTGTGGTATTAATGTCGGTGAGCGCAATAGTTTCTACACCGTTTTCGATGGCCAGATCGAGCAATTCATTGATGCTGAGTGTTCCGTAGTGAAGGCTGTAATATGAGTGACAATTGAGGTACATGTTCGAAATTGTTGCGGGTTGCGAGTTACGGGTTTTGAGTTCGGAGTTTGAAAAAGTTCCTGATTGACAGGAATCTGATGTATAATAATTTTCAAATTTTCAAATCTCCACATTTTCGAATTAGGTCATCTACGACTGAATACTGCGACTGGCAACTTTCTCTTTCTTCTCGCTTCTGCCTTCTGCCTGTTTCTCTTTCTTTTCCACTCCCGAAGCGCGGTGAATGGCTCCGGAACCATACCGCAGCCTGATCTGATCCATCGACAGGTAGAGCTTGATCATTTTGTCGTTGTTGTCGAACAGGTCGAGCTGCTGAACGCCGCCAATTAATCCGCCCAGTTTCACGCCAATCAGACGGATGAGCATGCGCCGTTCGTACAATCGATGGAACAGTTCGAGTGCGGTGCTCATCAGAGTATGATCGAAGGAGGTATAGGCAATTTTCTTCTGCAGCGTGTGTGTGTCGTAATTGGCATAGCGGATTTTAACAGTAATTACCGAGGCCAGTTTTTGTTTTTTTCGCATTTTAAAAGCAATCTTTTCAGTCATGTGAATCAGTAATCGTTCGAGCATCTGAACGTCAATGGTATCAGTTTCAAAAGTGCGTTCGGTGCTGATTGATTTTTCTTCCGAATAACGAATAACCGGCGACAGATCAATACCATTTGCTTTTTTCCAGATGTCAATTCCTGATTTCCCGAGCACATGTTGTATCATTTCCGGAGGAATGTCACTCAGGGTTTGAATGGTGTACACGCCCATCGAATGAAGCAGTTGGCGGGTTCTGTCACCCACTCCCGGAATTTTCCTGATTGGAAGCGGATTGAGAAACGGTTGTACCAAATCGCGCGGCACTTCTTTTTCTCCGTTTGGTTTGGCTTCTCCGGTGGCAATTTTCGACACGGTTTTGTTTATCGAGAGCCCGAACGAAATAGGTAATCCGGTTTCGCTGATGATTCGGTTTCGCAACTCATGTGTCCATTTGTAGCAGCCAATAAAACGATCCATTCCCGAAATATCGAGGTAATGCTCGTCAATCGAAGCTTTTTCGTACACCGGGGCGCTGTCGGCAATTACGTCGGTTACCAGCCTCGAATATTTGGTGTACTGATCCATGTCGCCGCGAATGACAATGGCATCGCGGCAGAGGTTGAGCGCCATTCGCATGGGCATGGCCGAATGAACACCATACCGCCGTGCTTCGTAGCTGCAACTGGCCACCACGCCACGATCAGAAAGGCCACCGATAATAACCGGTTTGCCGATTAATCCGGAATTAATCAGCCGCTCAACTGACACAAAAAAGGTGTCGAGATCGAGATGTACGATGGTGTTGTTTTGATAGTTCATTGTTTTATTTTTAATCCATCATAGGACTTCGTTTCACTGCGTCCTATGCTTTTACATTTCGGGGCTTTGCCCTTTGCTCGTCCAGTATCATAATTGTCGGAGTCCTGAAAGGACGACCTGTAATAGCACAGGGTGATTAACCCTGTGAAACGTTCGCATAAAAAATCATTCAAATTTTTGTCATTCAAAATCAAATTTCTATATTTGATTGTTATTTAGTCAAAACATGCGATTGTAATTTAATCAATTGTATTTAAACTACCAAATATGTATTTCGATTCGAACATTAAATTTTTGCGAAACCGGAAGAAACTGACACAAGATCAGCTTTCCATCGCTTTGGATATCAAGCGTTCGACACTGAATAATTATGAGAATGGAATTTCAGGTCCAAGCATTCAATCGCTCATTATATTATCTGATTATTTTCATGTGGCGATCGACACACTTCTTCGCGTTGATTTGGCCAAACTGCGCGAAAGTCAGCTTTATGAACTGGAGCACGGTCAGGATGTTTTCCTGAAGGGCAGTAATTTGCGGGTAATGGCAACTACAGTCGACCAGTTAAATCGCGACAATATTGAACTGGTTTCAGAAAAGGCAAAGGCAGGCTACACCAATGGGTTTGCCGATCCGGAGTATATTTCGGAATTGCCTGTTTTTCAGCTTCCTTTCTTATCGGCTGAACGAAAATACCGGACTTTCCAGATCAGTGGCGACTCGATGTTGCCTATTCCGGATGGCGCCTGGATTACCGGTGAATTTGTTCAGGACTGGAACGAAATAAAAACCGGCGATTTTTATATAGTGTTGACCTTAAACGAAGGCTTGGTTTTCAAGCAGCTGAAAAATGAACTGGCCGAACGTGGCTGTTTTCTGCTGATTTCGCTTAATACGGCTTATCGACCTTATGAATTGGCAGCAACCGAAATTCGCGAAATCTGGAAATTTGTGCATTACATTAGCAGGGAAGTGGCCGAACCGCAGCTGACCGAAAATCAAATCGCTCTGCAATTGAAAATATTAACTGAAGAAATTAGCGCACTGAAACGGAAATTTGAGAATCGATAGAGGAATAAAAGGGTAGGAGATCGTTAATCGAATTTGTTGGTTATTATTGTTTTCTATTGTTTTAGCCAACATCATTTGTATTTTTGAATGATCAAATTCAACAGATATGCCATTTATTAAGCTCGAAAAATGTACCCGCTGTTTAAAATGCGTTAAGGATTGCCCAGCCAATGCCATTACGATTGAAACCGGTGAAATTTCGGATAGCTGCATTCATTGCGGGCATTGTGTGGCTATTTGCCCTGAAATGGCTGTACGTCCCGATTTTGGCGATGTTTTTTTACTTCAGCCACATGCAGTAACTCCAAAGGATTTCAGAAATTTAACTTCTGAAATTCGTTCATGCCGAAGCTTTTTACCCAAAGATATTCCGGATGCTGTCTTACTTCAGCTGGTTGATAATATGAAACATTATCCGTCGGCAAGTAATGCCCGTCCTTTACAGGTTTCCATTGTCCGTTCGAAGGAGAAAGTTAAACTATTGAATGACCTGACCGAAGACGCTTTAATCCGGATGTTTAACCTGGTTTGCTCGCCTTGGATTAGCCCTTTAATCCGGATTTTTGTACCGTCGATGAATGTCAAAAAGATTAAACGGTACCGAGATTCGTTTATAAGCAGGCGTGAAACAAACGATTCGCAGATTTGTCACCATGCTCCGGCGGTTATCCTGTTTCATGGCGAAGTTTCGAAAACAGGGATGGCCGATGCCGATGCCAATATCTGGGCCACATATACTTCAATTTATGCCAATACTTTAGGATTGAATACTTGTTTCAATGGGTTTATCGTGAAAGCGATGGGCAAGAAAAGTAAGCTAAATCCGCAATTTAAGGTACCCGCAAATCACCAGGTTTATGCTTCTTTATTGGTGGGCTACCCCAAAGTGAAATACCGTAACGAAGCTTCGCGGCAAAGCCCTATTGTAGTTTTGCTATAGTTTGTTAATGTGTAACTATCAGTAAAATAATAGATAATATATCTTTTTTACATCATTATCTCATCCTTGTTTTCGCATTTCAATATGTATTTATTTGATTATAGAAAAATAGCGCACAACTGTGCGCTATTTTGCATTGAAAATGAACGAAGTTAAAGGCCTTATGGAGGCCTTTTGCATTTGTCTAAATTTCATAATTGTTCAACTATTTGATAATTATGGCTTTAGTGTTTGTTTTTTGAATGAGTCTTTTGTGTTCTAAATGTTTGGTATATCATTTGAAAATTTTGGATGATTCGTGAAACTTCCAGGTGAATGAAAGTAATATCCGGGAATGAAGGGTGAAACTGCGTAGGGTGTAATGTTTTGGATATTATATATTTAGATCTATAATTTGAAGAATAAATTCTAGGGGAGATTTGAGATAGGGAGTGATTATTCAGTAATTATTAATTTAAACACAGGAAAAATGGAACGAATTTACTCGACAAATAAAAGAAACTCTTTAGTCGCTTTTATTTTATTTTTTGCAGCGATAAGTTTGATCATTGGGAATCAGTTGTCAGCCGCTAATCACTTTGTCACTGTTTGGCAAGGACAAAATGGTCAGAATCATATGAATTTTATGGTTGTTTCTGCCGTGTTGGAGAAAATGCCACTTTCTGTCGATGATGAATTAGCTGTATTTAGCGGCTCAAAATGTGTTGGCGCTACCAAATTAACAAAAGCAATTAATCCTGCGGATCAATCAACATTTCTTAATATATCTGCATCTCAGGACGATGGTTCAGGCAATGGATTTATCGAAAATGACACCATAATCTTCAAAATATGGGATAATAAAAACCTGAAAGAAATTGTGGCTAAATCAGTTGTTTACCGGAAAGATATTTCCTCGTGGCTCACCAGTGGAAGGTTTAGTGCAAGTGCAACTTCAGTTGTTGAAATTACGCACAATACAGAGCTGACTCAAACGATACAACTTGTTAAAGGGAATAACCTTATTTCGACTTATTTAATCCCAACTAATCCGGACGTGAGCGTTGTTTTAAAACCGCTTTACGATAAGGGATTGCTTATTAAATTACAGGACGAAGTGGGAAATACATTCTCATATACAAGCACTACTGGTTGGGTTAATAAAATTGGTTCAATTCAAAAGACTGAAGGCTATCTAATTAGTGTAACATCCAACTGTTCACTTCTGATTAACGGTCAAAAGGTCAGCCTTCCGCTCGATATTCCGTTGAAAGCAGGTTGGAACTTTATTTCATTCCCCAGCATGACAGCTGTGAATGCTTTGACTGCTGTCCAATCGCTAATTGATCAGAAAAAGTTGGTCAAGGTTCAGGATGAGCTCGGAAATTCTATTGAAAATCTGAAGAGATATGGCGGTTGGAGAAATAGCATTGGGAATTTTGTTCCGGGTAAGTCATATAAAGTAAATGTAAGTTCGGATACTTTTCTGACAATAAAATAAAGCTGTTTTCCTGTTTGTGCTGATATAATTTATTTGATTCGGTATATCTTGTTTTAGGCTCTTAAATCACGCGATTTAAGGGCCTTTAATGTGTAAATTATTCAGACAGCAATTGGTCGAAGTATTCAATGGTTTGGATTAAACCCTTCTTTAATGGAACTTTAGGTTCCCAGCCACCGAGTTTTTCTTTAGCTAGGGTAATGTCGGGCTGTCGTTGTGATGGATCGTCGGAAGGTAATGGAAGAAATACCAGTTTTGATTTTGAATTGGTCAGTTCCATGATATTTTGAGCCAGTTCCAACATTGTAAATTCGCCTGGATTACCAATATTCACTGGTCCGGTAAAATCATCGCCGGTAGCCATCATGCGGATCATCCCTTCAATTAAATCTGAAACGTATTGAAAACTACGGGTCTGGGTTCCATCTCCGAAAATGGTAATATCCTGATTTTGTAGCGCTTGTAAGATAAAGTTAGAAACTACCCGGCCATCGTTGGGTTCCATTTTGGGGCCGTAAGTGTTGAAAATCCTTATTATTTTAATCCGAACATCGTTTTGCGCATGATAATTCACAAATAATGACTCGGCACAACGTTTCCCTTCATCGTAACAGGAACGTACTCCGATGGGGTTGACGTGACCCCAGTAATCTTCAGTTTGAGGATGGATATTCGGATCGCCATAAACTTCGCTGGTTGATGCCTGCAATATCTTAGCCTTGGTTCGTTTGGCTAGCCCCAGCATATTAACAGCCCCCATTACCGAGGTTTTAATTGTCTTGATTGGATTATACTGATAATGAATTGGAGATGCCGGACATGCCAGATTATAAATCTGATCGACTTCAATATAATATGGCATCGTGACATCGTGTCGTATCAATTCAAAATATGGATTATCAAGTAAATGAACAATTTTTTGTTTTTTACCTGTAAAGTAATTGTCCATGCAAACTACTTCGTTGCCTTCGCTCAGCAATCGTTCGCACAAGTGAGATCCAACAAAACCAGCACCTCCGGTAACTAATATTCGTTTCATCTTATTATTTTGAAGTAATAATTGCTTTTCGTCCGATACTGTAATAATTGAATTTCATTTCCTGCATTTCTTCCGGTTCGTAAATGTTACGTCCGTCAAAAATGGTTTTGGTTTTGAGCAGTTTTTCAATTACCCTGAAGTTAGGCATTCTAAATTCAGGCCATTCCGTAACAACAATCAGAGCGTCAACATCAATACAGGCATCGTATTCATCTTTAGCGTAAGCGATTGAATCGCCCAAAATGCGGTAGGCTTCTTTATTTGCAACTGGGTCAAATGCAACAACTGATGCCCCTTCATGGAGTAACTTTTCGATAATTACCAATGATGGAGCTTCGCGCATATCGTCGGTTTTGGGTTTAAATGATAATCCCCACATCCCGAATTTTAGCCCTTTGAGGTTGTTGCCAAAATGAGATTTTATCTTTTTGACCAGAACTTCCTTCTGCCTGTAATTAACTGATTCCACGGCTTTCAGTATTTCAAGTGAATGACCATGTTCGTCGGCTGTGCGAACCAATGCCTGAACATCTTTCGGAAAACAAGATCCACCATATCCGGTTCCGGGATAAATAAATTTATTCCCGATTCGTGAATCCGATCCAATTCCCTTGCGAACCATACTGACATCAGCTCCGACTAGTTCGCACAAGTTTGCGATGTCGTTCATGAAACTTATTTTTGTGGCCAGCATCGAGTTTGCTGCATACTTGGTCATTTCAGATGAAGAAATATCCATAAATAAAATGGGATGACCATTCAGTAAAAAAGCCTTGTATAATTTTCGCATGGTTTTTTCGGCTTCGGGCGACTCAATGCCCACTACAATTCTGTCGGGTTTAAGGAAATCATCTACTGCACTTCCTTCTTTCAGAAATTCGGGATTTGATGCAACATCAAAATGGACATCCACATTACGCTTTTTAAGTTCGTCGATTATGGCTGCTTTTATCTTTAACGAAGTTCCAACCGGAACAGTACTTTTGGTTACGATAACCATATAATGATCAAGATAACTGCCAATTTCGCGAGCTACGGCCAATACATATTTTAAGTCGGCGCTGCCATCTTCGTCAGGAGGCGTTCCAACAGCAATAAATACGGCTTCAGCATCAATCAGACTTTCTTTCAGGTTTGTGGTAAACGAAAGACGTCCTTTTTCGACATTGTATTTAATAATATCTTCAAGTCCAGGTTCATAAATCGGAATCTGTCCATTATTAAGCTTACTTATTTTGTTTTCATCCACATCAACGCAGACAACATCAACCCCTGTTTGTGAAAAACAAGTGCCGGAAACAAGTCCGACATATCCTGTTCCAACTACTGATATTTTCATGAAAATGATTTAACTGATTTGTATGAAAAAGTGACTTATTACTTTATTATTTCAATTTTTAAAAATAGAAAGACTTTTCCATAAAATGTAGATTGATTTTATGATTTCTACTTTTTTATCAGAATAGGCCTGTTTGAGCTGGAACTATTTTTATTACTGTATGGTTTTGCAATCGTTCTGAAATTTATTATCCATCGGGTTTATCCTAAAAGAGAAAAGGGTCAGACTGAAATTCAACAGTTTGACCCTTTTCTTTTAACCTGAAACAGTACTATTTCTTAGTCGATTTTTCTTCGAGCATTTTGATGAAATAACCACCAACAACCGAGCGGGCCTGAAATCCGACCTGTTTGGCATCGGTTGTTTCGTACCAGTCGGTCATTGGAACACGCGTTGGCGATTCGTTGAAAGTTTTGTGCAACGGATCAATGAACTTGTTGAAAGTTTCCTGATCGTTTGCCAAAGTGGCTGTCCAGATAATCCAATCGGATTTGGTGTAAGTTTTCCGGTTGTCCAGCGGCAATCCGTATGTGTTTTGCTTGGTCAGGTAATAAGCGATTTCTTTCTGAGCCACTGCCGGATCGAAAATGTTCAGGCCGAGAATTTTATCCCAAACCAGGTTATATTTCTGGCTCCATGTTCCGGGCTGATCAAAAGTCAGGCGGAAATGATCGCCGTCGTTGGCCATTTCGACCCATTTGCCAGCCATTTCTTTTGCCTGAGAAAGATACTTTTCGGCAATGTCTTTTTTTCCTAACATATCGGCCAACTTTCCATAGCCGGCAATACCCATAATGGCTTTTACCGAAAGGTTGGTGTTGTGGGCAAAGTGACCGGCAAAGTCGTCGGTACACAGCTGGTTCTCCGGATTCAGTCCGTTTTGTAGCAAGTAGTCGGCCCAAACTGTAAGTACCTGCCAATGTTTTTCGGCGTAGGCTGCATTTCCTTCGGCATTGGCAATGGCGGCAGTCAGGATTAGCATGTTACCACATTCTTCAACCGGCATGTCGCCACCATAAGTTTGGCCGTTAGCCAGCGGATACGTACCCACATCGTGAGCCGCAAAAGGTTTGTTCCATTTACCGCTTTCAGAAAAGTAGAAAATCGGAGTCAGCATTCCTTTTAGTAAATCGGGATTATAAATCAGGAAGAGTGGGGCCGAAGGGTAAGTTACGTCAACCGTGCCGATTGAACCGTTGCTGAAATTTTCTTTTGAAAGGAAAATGGTGTTGCCCTCTTTATCTTTGATCAGTTTGTGGGCGGCAATGGCCTGACGGAAAGCCAAAACGCACAATTCAGCATAATTTTCGCCACCGGCTTTTACGGCATCGTTCCACAACTGGTTGTCGAACTGGGCACAAGCTTCAATTAACTGGTTATATTCGGTATTGGATGCTTTCAGTGCATCATCCATGGTCACTTTGCCATCTTTTTTCCACCAGGCCATCCGGTTTTCGTTGAAGTATTGAATGGCATACTGATCATCGTAACCGATCATGATTTTGCCGTTTGTTCCTTTTTCAGAAACCTTACCCAGTTGCTGAGCACAGGCCATAACAGGCATATTTGGAACCATTTTGGTGGTCATTTTTTGTTCTCCGGTCGATTCCAGTATCCCGGTTGCGGCGAAGCCTTCTTTTACTGCCTGATAACCGCCAAGAGAATAACTCATTTCAGGAGTTTTGGCGCCGCACAGGTAGAAATATCCCCAGTCGATGCGTATATCGTCGCCCTTTTTAGCCAATACAGGTTGTTCGGTTGTTCCGGCTTTGAAATAGCTTAGTCCTTCTGTTTCACCTTTTTCGATTGAAACTTCCTGCGAAATACTGTTTACAGCCCATTCCGGAGTAGCTTCGAAATAAATCTGAACATCGTGATCTTTGCCGTCGGTTGATTTTACATCGTAGCTTACGTAACTTACCGGGCGCGAAAGTACATCAGGATTTGATGGCAGAAGTGGTGTCATAAATTCAAGATTCAGGTCAACCGATCCGCATGCGAAAATGTACTGTGTTTTTGTAGCCGACAAGGCAACTGATTTTTGCGATGCTGCCTGCGCAAAAATTTCCTGCTTCTCGCTATCCTGATAAATACCGAAATCGACCAGGCCACCGCCGGTTTTGTTGTGGCAATGAGCTGCAATTACATTTTTGCCGCCTTTTACCAGCAGGTTTTTCAATTCACCGTTCAACGGAAGAACTGCGTTATTTTTCCAGGCATAGCCCGTATCAACCAGTTTTTGTCCGTTCAGGTAAAGTTCAAAATTGTCATCATGCGAATAAATCAGGTAGAGTGGGGTATCAGTCAGGTTTGCATCGACAGTGAATTCGCGACGAACCCAGATGTCTGAAGTTTCCCATGGAGTTACCAAATCGGGCATTCCGGCAGTACCGAAAGCGCCTTTCCCGGCAGCCCATGTTGATGCGTTAAAATTTGGTTTTTCCCATCCATTGGCAGGCTGGGTCAAACTGAAGACCCCATCCCAGGCTCCTTGGTTAGCCATTGGCAGAACTGCTTTACGAGGCAATTCTTCCTTGCCCAAAAAGCGGTAAACCTGTCCGTCAACACGAATAGCGCCGATCAGTCCGTGGCGTTTGCCTGTCCAGTGACGAACTACGTCATCGTACAAATGATCGGCTTCGGACCATGCGCTGGTGTATGGATCGATCGTTACCAGCGGATAAGCTGGAGCTCGCAGGTTTTTGGTCATTGTAACCACTGGCGTGGTTTTTTTTGTTTCGGCGCACGATGCGAGCAGAAATAAACTAAGAAGAACGACATAAAATGGGGATCTTGTTCTGAAGATTTTCCCCAGGTAATTTTTACTCATGGTTAATTTATTTGGTTTGAAATTAATCTTTCCGTTTTGATTATCGAATCATTATCATTTGTCTATGATTATATAGAATGTTACACATTTCACTCCGTTATGAGTTCAATGTCAATAGAATACAATCATCTTGAATACGCATTCTCCGTTAGGAGATATACATTCCTGAACATTTTGGGTGTCCTACGGACAATATTTTGCTTATAGATAATAATTTCTATTGATATTGATTGCATGCGGCAAATTTAACGAACTGTGTTTCAGGTTATTATTTTTATTGCTTATGTAGAACTCAGGTTTCATTGGTTTATCTATGAAACCCGGCTGCACTAAAAGGTTAAAAAAGGCCATCCCAATATTCAAGAATATCAAGATGGCCCCGATTTAGTTGGTAATGCCTATTGTTATAAATTTACTTTCACAACCGGCGAAAAAATCATGTCTTCAACACCGGCGATTTTTAGGCCGATGCGTGCAAAAACATAATTCTGAGTAGGAGTAAGTGTTGGTACTGTAGTTTTCAAAGTCACAGTTGTTCCTGCGGTAACCGAAGCGCCTGCCAGTTCTGCCGAGGCAACATTCGAGCGGAAATCAACAAACTGAGTTTTGTTTACATACAGGTTAACGCGCTCAATGTTTTTGGCGTTGGCGTCTGTAATGATTTTTTCAGCTTTAAATGTACCGGTTACTTCGCGACCTGCAACAGCAAATTGAGGAGTGCGGATCATGTAATATGGCATAACCTCAATGTCCATCGTTTTGCTTCCATTCAGGTTCACCAGAATGGTATCCGATTTGGTTTCAGCATTTGTTGTACTGCGGAATGGGCCCTGGTTTGAAGGAATGACCAATTTGTAATTGGCATCAAATAGCATGGCCGAATAAGAACCATTCTGATCGACTGCTACGTTGATTTCGCCTTTCTTTTGCCATCCTGGTTCCCACAACTGAAATGTAACGTCGTTGTAGCTAACGTTGATAGCCTCGCCTTTATAAACCAGTTTACCTTCGAGTTTTGAACCAGGTTCGTCAAAATTGTCTTTCTGGCACGAAGCAAGGAAGCTGCCAATGACGCCTAATGCTATAATTATTTTTAATTTCATATCTAAGAAATTTATTGATTTTGAAAATCGTTTAACTGAACGGTTACTCCTGGTTAGGATTCCTTACGATTAGCGGATTGTTATTCCTGATTGTGCTGTTAATTTCAGAATAATAATTGCCTAAACGGAACCGGTGAGCATTGGTAACCTGAGCAGGAATGACTTTCTTGAAAATATATTTGCCATCGTTTGCACCACCTGGGTTATAATATTTGTATGGCCACATTCCGAAAACACGTGTACTTACTTCTGTCGCTTTTCCAGGATCGTTAGTCAGTGGAGTGGAAACTCCGTTCCAGATTACGTGGGCCAATCTCCAGCGTTTCATGTCCCAAAGTTCATGTCCTTCGAAAGCAAGCTCAACTTTACGTTCGTGAACAATACGGTCGAACGTAATGTCGGCAGCTGTCAATGGAATAACAAGACCTGCACGTTCGCGAATAGTATTCATGTAACCGGCAGCTTTGGTTTTGTCGCCCAATTCGAAAGCGGCTTCGGCAGCATTCAGGTAAATTTCACCCAAACGGTAGCGGATCCACCACACTTCGCTGTTCACACCACGCTGACCTGAACCTACTGCTAAGTCCATGTATTTACGAACGTAGAAACCAGACTGAGCACTGAATTCAAGATTGTCAATCGGACCATCCCAACCAACGACGTATTCAGGAGCAGTTTTGCCGGGAAGAGTCTTACGGGCGCCAAAGTTGTCGCCTTTAACAACTGTTCCGTCGGCCAATAAAAAACCAGCCCAAATGTCGAGTTGTTTTCCTTTGTAGAACGAACCAGGAACCATAACAGTACCTTCCAAACGTGCATCGCGACCGGCAAACATATCTTTCGGATTGCTGAAATAGATATAATCGCCATTGGTCTGATTGGTCTGATATGTATCGTAAGTGTTATCCAGTTTTTCAAACGACTGAACCAGATTTAATGAAGGATTCAAACGACCGCCTTCCAAGTCTTCGGCCTGAGACCAAGGTTGATTAACCAGTGTCCATCCCTGAACTTTACCACTTTTCAATTTGAAATCTTTTACGAAAATTGCTTCCGGATTCGATTTGTCGATGAAAAGGTTTGCGAAGTTTTCAGAAAGATTTTCTTTTTTCTTGTATAGCGAATATTTACCACCGTTGATTAATTCTTCAGCAGCAGTAAGGGCTTTCTGATAATAACCAGCAGCCAGACCAGCAGGTATTCCTACTTCGCCGCCAGGCAATGATACGGTCGGAGTTGTTGCGCCGTATTTGGCAATTGAAGCGGCATACAGGCAAACGCGTGATTTCATAGCCAAAACCAAACCTTGTGAAGCGCGTGATTTTGTATTTGCATCATTAGGTAAGTCGGCTTTGATGGCATCCAATTCTTTAATGATGAAATCGTAAACTTCAACTTCCTTATTACGTGGTTTGCGCAGGTACGATGGGTCGCCACTGAAATCGTATGTCATCGATTCAGTAATAATCGGAACTCCACCCATACGTTTAACCAGTTCGAAATAAATGTTGGCACGAATAAAACGACCTTCAGCTAGGAAACGGGCTTTGTCGGCCGGATCCAATTTGTCGGCAGTACTGCATCTTTCAATAAACAGGTTTACTTCGCGGATTAAACCGTAATCCCAGTTCGACCATTCGCCGTAACCGTAATCCTGGTTTTTATGACGCCAGTAGTCGCCGCCGTTTGACGCAAATCCTTCGTCGAAACTTGCAAAATCCCACCATCCCTGAAGTGTTTGGTATTCAGGAACACGATCGTATAAGTCGGCAACAACAGAGAGCACAAGGCTGGGGTCGTTCCATATCTGGTTATCCAGAAGAATGTTAGTTGGTGATTTGTCCAAAAATGCCTCATCATTACATCCCCAGGCAAGGGTGACGAGCATGATTGACAGAATAATATATTTTTTCATTGTATAAAAGTTTTTCGGTTAGAAACTAAGGTTAACACCAAGATTTACCAATCTGTTCTGAGGATATTGCAAACCATTTTCGTCCATAATCTCAGGTTCAACACCTAGTTTTTTTAACTTGTCAAACGAGAACAGGTTATATGTATTGACATAGAAACGAGCCTTCTGCAGTTTTGCTTTCTCAACCAATGCTTTTGGCAATGTATAACCAATTTCCAAAGTCCTCAATCGAAGATAACTCATGTTAGTCAGCCAGAATGTGGAGTTTTTGTTGTAGTTGCTATGATCGCCGTTGTTGAACCTTAAAGCAGGATATTTACCGGCAACCCAGGTGCTGTTTAAATCCAGCGGATCAACTCGGTGCCATCTTTCGTCATAAAATACTTTCAGCAAGTTACCTGTGTTCTGGTATGGATTTCTCATCTCCCAGTTCTGGTTGTACGAGTACATTGCACCACCCGAGAAATCGGCTTTGAAGTCGAAATTCATATAGCTGGCGCTGATATTGAATCCAAAGTTCAGGATTGGGTTACGGTCTCTTGGGAAACCGATCGGACGCTGATCGTAATCGTCAATTTTACCATCACCGTTGATGTCTTTGTACATCAAATCACCCGGAAGCATGGTTTTATTTCCCTGTCCATCGTTGTTAATGGTGTAGTTATTGATTTCTTCGAATGACTGGAACTGGCCAACCACTTCGTATCCCCAGTAAGCTCCGGTCCAACGGCCTTCGCTCGAATTGCGGTAGTTGTCCCAAGAGTTATTGAACCTTGGTTTGTACGAATTCAGGAATTTTTCGCGTGCAAATGAAAGATTTCCACCCAGGGTGTAATTTAATTTGCCAACACTTCCGTCGTAACTTATAGACGTTTCAGCACCCATAACGGCATCGCTGTTTAAGTTTTCTTGTGGAAGAGAATAACCGATCTCACTTGGAACCAAAACATCATATTTGTTTGCAGGTAATCCGCTACGTTTACGGTAGAAATAATCTACGGTACCACTTATTTTTCCGTTTGCGATCGAATAATCGGCCCCGATGTCGGTAATCTTACTGGTAAACCATGAGATTGAAGTAATTGGAACTCCACGGTCTCTCGATCCTTTTACCACATTGCCATCAATAATATTGGTTGATGTTCCGTAATTGTAACCGGTAATGTAGTCGAATGCACCAATACCTACGTTGTCGTCACCAAGTTCTCCATACGAACCACGAAGTTTAATATCTAAAGTGCTTGCGCCTAAGATTGATTTCGCAAATTTCTCTTCAGTAATTCTCCATCCGGCTGACATTGATGGGAAAAATCCCCAACGTTTGTTCGAAATGAATTTCCAGGCGGCGTCTTCACGACCCGATACTTCGAGGTAGTATTTGTTGGCATAGCTGTAATTGAAACGGCCAATGTAACCAATACGGGCTTCTTCCCAATCGTTGTCATTGTAAGTATCCATATCAGCAAACTGAAGGATTGGAAGCGCGTTGGTTTTTGGCACTGCGTGAACCCACACATCTAATTCGTGACGGTTGATGCGTTCAGCAACGAAAGTACCTGCAAAATGGTGCTGTCCCAAATCTTTTTTGTAGTTCAGCTGACCTTGCATTACAGTTTCAAATGTTTTGTGAGTACCACGTTCGCGCCATGGGTTAAGGTTGGCAAAGGTTACTTTGTAACTGTCAGTTTCAGGAAAATAACTGTAAGCATTATAAGTGTATTCGTGTCCGTTCATCAACTTGTCGGCGATGTAGTACGAATAGGTTCCTTTTGCGGTCAACCCTTTAATCGGGGTTTCGTAATCAGCAATAAAATTGGTTTGTAAAACTCTCCAGTCTTCAGTCCAGTATCCTGAATTTGCTTTTGTAAGCAATCCCCAGTTTTCGGCCATGTGACCAATGTTGTTGATGTACTCAGGATTGTCGTTAGCGAACGGACGCTCGGTTGGGCGGTTACGGAACAATGCAAATCGTGGTGCCCAGTAATCGTCACCTCCGGGAACACCAGGGTTGTCGCGTGTTTCAACACGGCCATTGATCTGAACACCCACTTTCAGGCGATCGGTAATTTTAGCATCAATGTTCGACTGAATGTTTGTACGTCCGAAAGTAAACTCACGGCCTAAAACCGAATTCTGATCTAAACGTGTAACCGAAAGATAATAGTTGATTTTATCTGAACCTCCGGTGGTGTTTACGTTAATCGATGTTTGTGGCGAATTTGGTTTGATAATGAAATCGTACCAGTTAAAGCTACGGTAAGCCGGATCGGTTCCTGTTTTCCATTTTTCGAGTTCCGAAGCAGTGATGTCGGTTTTCCCGAATTGATTCATTTCTGCGTCAGCTTTACCCGACATCCAACCATAAGCATCAGTTGTTGCAGGAAAACGCGACCAGTTTTGCCATCCTGTGTACGCGTCAACATTAATGGTATTCTTTGAATTCAGTTTACCACGTTTGGTAGTAACCACAACTACGCCGTTTGCCGCACGTACTCCATAGATGGCTGCCGAAGCATCTTTCAGAATAGTTAAACTTTCGATATCGTTCGGAGAAATATTATTGAACTGTCCGGCGTCTTTCTGGATTCCGTCGATAACATACAATGGTGTACCCATATTACGGATCTGAATGTTTGCCGATGATCCCGGACGTCCGTCAGCCATGCGGAAAGAAACCCCAGCCAGCTTACCGGCCAGAGCCGAACTAACTGTTGTAGCGTGTACTCGGTCCATATCTTCGGATGTTACTCCTGAAATAGCCCCGGTTAACGATTCTTTCTTCTGCACACCGTACCCAATTGCCACAACCTCTTCAATACCAATTGTATTTTCGGCCATTGTTACATTAACTTCCGATTGACTGCCAAAAGTTATTTCTTTGGTTTCCATACCTACAAACGAGAATACCAATGTTTTGGCATTTGCAGGAACAGGGAGATTGTATGTTCCATCGCCATTGGTGATGGTTCCACCTGTTGTACCTTTGAAATAGACGGTCACACCGGGCAACGGAAGCCCTGCAACGTCAACTACTTTACCTTTAATTGTTTTACTTTGCTTTACTGGTGCAAGTCCTTGGTTTTTACTGGCTGTCAGCACGATTAAATCGTTAGGCAGAACTTTGTAGCTGATGTCTGAATTCAGGAACAGCTCGTCCAAAATGGCTTCTACGCTAACATCTTTAACATCAAGGTTTACTTTTTCGTCGATCAATCTAAAATCATCGTTAAAGAAAAACCGAAACCGGCTCTGATCTTCAATAATATTAAATACTTCACGAACAGTTTTCCCTCTAAAATCCATACTGAACTTAGTGCTTTGAGAATAAACAGTAGCACTGATTTGCATGGTAACTGCCAGAATTAGTACAGTTGTTAGTTTCATAATTAAGAAAAGTTTTTTCAGTTTTCCCCTTCCAGGAAAAATCAATCCAATTAGATTTTTTTTCATACATTTGAAATGTTAGATGTTTGACTGCCAATGCCAGTATTCTTTTGCGGGAACTGACATTGATTTTTGTTTAACACTATTTAGAATACAGGGGATAGATTCGGCAAAAATCTATTCCCTGGTTTTTTTTATTTACTGCTGTTTATATAGTTTTTTGAACTCAGGCATACGCATTTCGTTTTTCTCGATGATTACAGTTTTTCCTACTATTTCATAATCAATTGGCGACGAAATTTTAATCACATTCATAACTTGTTGCAGGGTTTCGTCTTCAAGCGTACCCGAGAAACTGATTCGTTTAATGTCTTCCGATTTAAATTCGAAATTGAAATTGTATTTCCGGCTCAAAATCTCAGCCAATGTGCCAAGTTGTTCCCGTTCAATAATTAAGCGGTTTTCTTTCCACGAAATAATTGCTTTTGGATCAATCCGTGGAGCAATAACCAGCCGGTGTTCAGGGATATAATTCAGTTCTTCTTTCTTTTCTTGCAGTTTCTTAATGACTTCAACTGTCAGCGATTCTTCTTTTTTATAGAATGTGGCTTTTTGGTTTGGGGTCAGGTACACACCTTTCAGGATACTTTCGGTTGAATGCTGCAAAGTCACCTTACCCTCCACCATGGTTGTTTCTACCGTCGGATCGCCTTTGTAAGCTTTTACATTAAATTCGGTGCCTACCGCTTTAACTTCAAATCCGTAAGCATCTACAATAAATGGGATTTCCTTGTTTTTGGCAACGATGAAATAGCCTTCGCCTTCCAGATAAATCAATCGGTTTTTCTGGTTATAGGTGGTCGAATATTTTATTTTACTTCCGGCGTTTAACCAAACCCGGGAACTGTCGGGAAGTACAATCTCTGAGGTTGAACCCAATGGAGCCGTCACTTCACAAAACGAACTCGATGTTTTTTTGTCGGAGTTGAAAATGAAATACGATAAGGTTCCGCCAAAGACAAAGGCCATAACAATAATGGCGGCAACGCGCATGAAGTTTAATCGTAAATTGAGACTGCGGGTATTTGACTGGTGATCTGAAATGATTTTTTGAATCGTTTGGAACAGGCGGTCGTAATCGGTGTCTGTTTCCGAACCGGCTGTTTCAAAGTCTTTAATTTCATTCAGCATGGCGCTTTTTATCCCTTCCGAACCTTCAGCATCAATAAACATTTCTTCTAGCTGACTGAGTTCATCAGGATCACAATTACCTGATTGAAACTTTTCCAACAGGCCTTTAAATTCAATATTTGAAAATTCGGTATTTTTCATTTCAAGGGTAATACAAGATTGGATAATACAATACTCACACGAAAGTTGATTTTTTTTGAAGAGGTGGAAATAGGTAGTTTTAGATCCACTGGTATCCGAATACAATTAGCAGTATACCAATTGGATAGTCGTCGTTTAGGTGAAGTTTAATGAATTTGGCAGCGCGGTAGATTTGGTTTTCAACCGTACGGATTGATAGGTCGAGGTTCTCGGCAATTTCGGCATTCGATAGTCCTTTCCAGCGACTCATGATAAATATATTGCGCTGTTGTTCTGGTAATCGGGTGAGAAGATGTTCTACTTTTTTATTCAATTCCTGAAATTGGATGGACGATTCTGGAGTTTCAATCGAAGTCTGGTCGAAATTCTGCAAATGTTGCTCGTATTTCTGTTTGACCACTCGGTGCTTTAACTCGTTGAAAATTTTATTTACCGTGATGCGGTAAAGGTAACTTTTGAAAGACTTTTGTTCGTCCACTTCGGCACGTTTTTCCCAAACTTTAAGAAAAACATCCTGAACGATCTCTTCAGCTTCAAATGAATCTTTCAGGTACGAGTAGGCAAAGCGATACAAAGGCTCACAGAAAGATTCGTAGATCTTCCGAAAAGCCTCCATGTCGCCATTTTTAAACCTTGCAATTACTTTATTGTCAATGTTTTCTTCAATTCTCGTCAAGTTGATTCTGCTTTGAAAGATGGTTTAGTTTTAAGGGGCTAAATATAGATTTTAAAATCCACTTTTGATGGATCAGACTTAAACAACACAAATGTCAAGGTTTACAGAAATCAGATATTCATTAGCCTGTATTATTCTAATCAAATAGCCCGTTGGACAGACTTTTCCTTTCGGACTGGAACTGCTGCTAAACGGGCTGATGATTTAACTGGTTATATTATAGCGAATTATATTCTTGTAATGATCGTATGCAATATTTTCAGATTAAGATTTATAACTGAAGCTGAATTTTAATGTTTGCCTTTTGCATCAACTACTTTAAAATACAATCAAATATCACGGATTACTCATGCAGCGATTACTTTTATTTCAGAAAACATTAATTTTCCTGTGAGCATTTACAACAATCAAAGTGTATTAACAGGGAAGATGATTAAATTCAGAATTTTCAATAACCTATAACAACTACAAAAGAATGAAGAAGACTGCTTTCTTATTTTTATTGAGCATTTGTATGCTTCAAACCTTCGCCCAGTGGAAACCGGCTGGCGAGAAAATCAAAACTTTGTGGGCCGAAAAAATCGATGTCACAAATGTTCTTCCTGAATATCCTCGTCCAATTATGGAACGTCCCGACTGGATGAACCTGAATGGTTTGTGGGATTATTCCATCCTGAAAGCCGGATTGGCAGAACCTACCACTTTCGATGGCCAGATTCTGGTCCCTTTTCCAGTAGAATCAAGCCTTTCAGGAGTGATGAAAACTGTTGGCGGCGAAAATGAAGTTTGGTATAAACGTACTTTTGAAGTGCCTGCCAAATGGAAAGGCAAAAACTTATTGCTGAATTTCGGAGCCGTTGACTGGAAGGCCGACATCTGGGTTAACGACATTAAAATCGGATCTCATACCGGCGGCTATACTCCGTTTTCGTTCGATGTAACTCCGTTCCTGAATAAAGTGGGCGCGCAGAAACTGGTTGTTCGTGTTTGGGATGGAACTGATAATGGATTTCAGCCACGCGGAAAACAAGTCAGCAAACCAAACGGTATATGGTACACTCCGGTAACCGGAATCTGGCAGACCGTTTGGCTCGAACCCGTTGCCGCTAAACACATCGAAAATATTCGTACCATTCCAAACATCGATAAAAATATGGTTTCGGTTCATGTTGCAAACAGCGCCAGCACAATGGGCGATGTGGTTGAAGTGAAAATCTTCGATGGCACAAAAGAAATTGCTACAGCCAAAGCTGCATCAACCGAAAAATTAGAGATTTCGGTTCCTGAAGCCAAATTGTGGAGCCCCGAAACTCCATTCCTTTACACGATGAAAGTGATTTTGATCAGCAGTGGGGTAGTGGTCGATCAGGTGAACAGCTATTTTGCGATGCGTAAGGTATCGACCAAACGCGACGAAAACGGTATCGTTCGGTTGGAACTGAATAACAAAGCCTATTTTCAGTTTGGTCCGCTCGATCAGGGTTGGTGGCCCGATGGTTTATACACTGCTCCAACCGACGAAGCGTTAAAATACGACATTCAGAAAACCAAAGATCTTGGTTTCAACATGATACGTAAACACGTGAAAGTAGAGCCCGCCCGCTGGTACACACATTGCGATCAGCTCGGAATTTTGGTTTGGCAGGATATGCCTAGCGGCGACCACTCACCACAATGGCAACCTCGCAATTATTTCAATGGAAATGAACTCAAACGCAGTTCCGAATCGGAAACTAATTATCGCAAAGAATGGAAAGAAATCATGGATTACCTGTATTCCAATCCATGTGTAGTAACCTGGGTACCTTTCAACGAAGCCTGGGGACAATTTAAAGTTCCTGAAATTGTGGAATGGACGAAAACATACGATCCAAGTCGTTTGGTGAACCCTGCCAGTGGCGGAAACCATTATCCGGTGGGCGACATGCTCGATTTACACAACTATCCGGGACCAGATATGTATTTGTATGATGCCCAACGGCCAACCGTATTGGGCGAGTATGGCGGAATTGGATTGGCATTAGAAGGTCACCTTTGGGCCACCGACAAAAACTGGGGATATGTTCAGTTTAAAAATTCGAAAGAAGTAACCGACGAGTATGTAAAATATGGAGAATCGTTGCTGAAATTCATTAAAGCAGGCTTCTCTGCCGGAGTTTATACACAAACTACTGACGTGGAGGGTGAAATTAATGGCTTGATGACCTACGATCGTAAAGTTATTAAGATGGAAGAACAACGGGTTCGTGAAATCAACCAAAAGATTTGCAAATCGTTGGAAGAATAAAGAATAAAACGAAGTGACCGGATGACTAGAGTTCATCCGGTCACTTTTTTACTTTGCCTTTTTAAATCGCAGTTTATTTTCGGCAGTCATTTTTTCGCAGGCGTATTGAATAATCAGTCGCGGCGCGGTATTCTTGTATTTTTCAAGGAATGATTCTGTTTCTGCAGGACTTATTTTCCATGCTTCGCGCAGAAACCAACCCATTCCCTGATGAACTTCCCGCTCCGGATCGCTCATTAGTTTTTCAACAAAAAGGATGGAAGGCTTCACCTGTCGGGTTTTCTTCATGTGTTTGATCAGAGTGACGGGCACACATCTTCGCTGAAATTTATACGGCGAATCGAGCCACGAACGGAAATCACTCATTTCAAGAATCTTTTTATCCAGAAACCTGGGTAAAGTTAACATCCCTAATGTGTCGGCATGCGCCCAGTTGTTGATGCTTAACGAAAACCAGCTACCGATAGTTTTAAAGGTTTCCGGAGTAAACTGTTTCCAAAGTCCGTCGAGCAACAACAAGCCTATCGAAATTTCTTCATACATGCCCCCTTTCATCAATATCGGTGCGGCTTCCTGAATGATCTTCAAGTCAAAACCACCACTTTTTAGCATTTCTTTCACCTTCGAATAAACCTGAGGTGCAGTCAGCCCGTATCCGATAAATTCTTCTTTAAAAAATCGCTGCGATGTTTTCAATCGCTCGGCATTGGCATTTGCGATGCAATACGATCTGATTTCCTGAATGATTTCGGCTGTTGTCATTTCAAAGAGTTGTTTATTACTGAATACTCAAATTTACGATTTTTAAACTGAAAAGGCCGTTCTGTGGATTTCACAAAACGGCCTTTTATTGTAAGTGATCGGGTGACTTTAAATCACCCGTTCACTGGATTTATTAAAACTATTTCACCACGCTAAAGCGGTAAATGCTTTGAGTTTGGTAGGTTTCTCCGGGTTTCAGGATAATGGTCGGGAAGTTGGTGTTGTTTGGTGAATCGGGGAAATGCTGGGTTTCCAATGCAAGCGATTCGCGGTATTTAAACGTTTTTCCGCTTTTGCCGGTATCACTGCCATCCATAAAGTTTCCGCCGTAAAACTGCAAAGCAGGTTCCTGAGTGAAAATTTCCATTTTGCGTCCGCTAACCGGTTCAATAACGGTGGCTGCGAGCGACATTTCTCCCACTGCAGGTTTGTTCAACGCGAAGTTGTGATCGTAACCCAATCCGTTTTTTAATTGTACGTTTTCAGCTTGTTGAGCCAAATCGGTTCCGATGGCTTTCCCTGCCCTGAAATCAAAAGGCGTTCCTTCAACCGGTTCGTTTCCGGCCAGCGGGATCAGGGTTGAATCAACCGGCGTATAAGCATCAGCATTGATGGTCAATATATGATCATTGATGGTTCCGTTTGCTTCGCCGGCCAGGTTCCAGAAAGCGTGGTTGGTGAGGTTAACCGGGGTGCTTTTGTCGGTGGTGGCTTTATAGCTCATCACCACTTCGTTTTTCGAATTCAGCAAATACTGAACTTCAACATTCAGGTTTCCGGGATATCCCATTTCGCCATCTTTCGACAGGTAAGTCAACACAATCGATGAATCATTGGCAGCTTTTACATCCCAGATTACGTTGTGAAATCCGCCGGGACCACCATGCAGGTGGTTGACTCCGTTGTTACACGGAAGTGTATATTCCTGTCCGTCGAGGGTGAATTTTCCTTTGGCAATACGGTTTCCAACGCGGCCAATCAATGCTCCGTGAAACACTTCTTTGGCTTTCAGGTAACCGTCGATGCTGCTGAACCCAAGAACTACATCGCCCATTTTTCCGGTTTTATCCGGCGTGCAAAGACCGACAATGCGTCCGCCATAATTGGTAATTGCTGCCTGAATGTTTCCGTTTTTCAGGAAATACAGGTTGGTGGTTTTTCCATCTATGGTCTTTTGGAAATCTTCAGCTTTTAATGTAAAGCAGTTTTCAGGTTTGGCCTGAGGTTTTGGCGTACAACTGCTAAACGCGATTGCTGAACCTATAATCATTGAAAATAAAGTAATTCGGTTCATCATTATTTTGTTAGGGTTAAACTCTTAATTAAATCAACTTCCTCTTGTTTGTATGGAGTTCCATCCGGATGGAAAATTTCGTGGAACCAAAGTTTAGGTTCCGATCCGTCGGCGATAGGTTCGTCCCAGGCATATTTGGTATTCGATTTCCCGGCAACCAATCCCCAGTTGATGGCGCCAATGTTCTGAGCTTTCAGCATAGGCATAATGTTGGTGAACAGGCTGTTGTTGCGGCGTGCCATGTATTCGGTGCAAACCATCGGGCGGTTGTATTTTTTCAGGGTATCGATGGCAGCCTGATGTTTTTCGGGACTTTCGTAGTTGTGGTACGTGATGATGTCAGAATTTTCAACCTGGAACTTGTTCAAATCTGATAAAGCCAAGCTCCAGACTCCGGAAGAAAGTGGTTGCGACGGACGAACTTCCCAGCCCCATTCGAATACTTTTTTCAGCAGTGGAAGCGATTTGTTGCCGTAGCCAGAGTTGCCGGGCTCGTTGTACAAATCCCAGATGGCAATGCGTTTGTCGTCTTTGAAAGTGGTCAGTACATCTTTCACGTAAGCTTCCAAAGTTTTGATCAGCGTGGTGTCGGTGTAAAGCAATTCGCCCGGGTCACGTACCCAGCCCGAGTTGTGAACGCCAACTTTCGGTTCCGGCTGTTTGCCGGCTTTATACGTTGGATTCCAGCAGTCGTCGAAAATGCAGAAGACGGTTTTAATGCCGTGTTTACTGGCAATGGTCAGGTAAGTATTCATGCGGCTTTTGAATCCTTCCTTATCCACTTCCCAGACCACGTGGTGCAGGTACACGCGCATCACATTCATGCCAATGCCTTGTGCCCAGCCGAGTTCGCGGTTGATGGTTGTGGTGTCGAACGACTCTGCCTGCCAGGTTTCCAGCTGGTTGATGGCTGTACTTGGGTTGAAATTACTTCCACGAAGCCAACCGTTTTCGGTACTCCATTGCTGGGCTTGTTCGTCGGTCCAGCGGGTGGAAACCGGTTCTTTTTTCTCTTCTTTCTTTTGTTGCGGTTGACAGGCTACAAAAGCCACCAGCACGATAGCCAGTAATGTAAAAAGGTTTTTTCTCATCTGAAATTGGTTTTATAGTTTGAATTCAAATATCGGGTTATTTTTCTCCTGAAGGCAGATTAATGGATTTTCCGGCAGGAATTGCTTCTCCAAAATTTGGCGTTCCGTCAGTGTTCCATTTGAAAGGCTGCATCCGAACATCGCGTTCCCATCCAGAAGTGGTACTTTTTTTCGAGTGGTAAATAATCCAGTCTTCGGTATCGTCGGGCGATTTCACAAACGAACAGTGACCAACGCCATAAACCTGTGAATTTCCCTGGAATACCGGTCCGGTTTTCTTCCAGTTGGCCGGATTGAGCAAGTCTCCATCAGGATTAATCAGCTGAAGCATTCCCTGGCGGTATTCAACCAACCACGATTCGCGGCACGAATAGATCACAAACACTTTTTCTCCATTTTTCAGGATTTCCGGGCCTTCATTCAGGTTAAGCGGGCCGCCGGTTTCCCAGCTTTCAACAGGCGATGAAAGTTTCACGCGCTTGCCTTTCATCGTCCACGGATTTTCCATTTCGCAAATGTACAGGTGTTGCTGGGTGGCATCGGTGGTTTCCTGTTTGATCCAACCCGACCAGATACAGTACAATTTTCCTTTGTGTTCGAGGGTAGTCATGTCAATTGCCCAGACATTCGATGCGGGATCGGATGGATTATCGCCGGTGTATAAAACGCCCATGTCTTCGTAATTGCTGAACACATCTTCAGTTGCCGAACGCAGCACGCCGGTGCGTTGGTGAATAAACGGTGGCCCCGATTCCCCGGCAGCGTAATACACATACCAACGCCCTTGAATAAAATGAATTTCAGGAGCCCAAACGCACGAACGGTTCCAACCGGTAGCCGGTGCCTGCCATATTTTTTTTGCTTCACCGCGTTTGGTCATTTTCACCGAACGGGAAATGTTGATCGAATTGTTGGCCGACCAGCAATAGATGTAATTTTTGTTGTGTTTTACCATCCAGGGATCGGCGCCATCCCAAACAGGGTTGGTAAAAGTTGTTTTTGCTGTAATATCCTGAACGGGTTCTTTCTCTCGACATCTTCCGAAAGATACGAATACCAACATTGCAAAGATTAGAGTTTTCAGTTTTGTCATTGTTTCTTCAAGATTGGAGTTGTGTAGTTTTTATCGATTGTCATTACTTCTTTTCCGTCTTTCATTTCGAAATTCACGGTACTGATATACATGTTTCGGGGATGAATTTTAGTAGTGCCGTTGTGGGCATGAAAAACGATTCGCATTTTTCCTTCCTTATCAGTAAAAATGGCGTGATGCCCTACGCCAACCAGATTACCGGGTTTTTGCAGAATGGGATTGTTTTCGTATTTGGTCCACGGACCCACGATATTTGTAGCAGTGGCTAGTCCAACCCCATACATTTGGCTTTCGTAACTGTTGGCCGAATAGGTCATGTAATAAACGCCGTTTCGCTTGATCACAAATGGACCTTCATTCACTCGGGGCCAGATTTCTTCCCAAGGCTGAGAAACAGAAATGCAATGGCGCATGGTTCCCGGTTTCAGGTCGGTCAGATTTTTTTCCAGCTGCGCCATCCAAACATTATTCCCGTCGTTAAACCTGACCCAGAACAGGTAGGGAGTTCCGTCGTCGTCGATAAAAAGCGAGTTATCAATTGATTTTTCAGTTTCGAGCATAGGCTTCTGAACTTCCTGTTTGAAAGGACCTAACGGAGAATTGCTTGTTGCCACACAAATATGCTCGTCGGCCGAAAAATACATGTAAAATTTGCCGTTGATGGCATACACTTCCGGAGCCCAAAACCAGCGATCGGCCCAAACGTCAGCTTTGTTCAGTACCAAACCATTTGTGGTACCTTCAGGAGTTGTCCAGGTTGTCAGATCATTGGAAACATACACTGCAATTCCATCGGGGGAAAGTGTTCCATAGGCATAGTATTTTCCTTGCCAAAGCATGATAAACGGGTCGCCAAAAGGGACTTTTGATTCAATTGGTTTTTGCTCGGGTTCATTTGCCAGAAGTGAACAGGAATAAATGCCTGCAGAGAAAAACAGTAACAATAGAATAAGAGAGTGCTTCATGTGATTGTTTTTACCGGTTATTACACTCAAACAGCCTGAAATACTCATTGCGTGTAGGTTTTTTGTTTCATTTACACGCGTAGGGGGTGCTTTTAGGGTATAACAGTAATCTATTTGTGATTTCGAATTTACGTTTAACTCATTTTATTTATGATAAAATTATGATGTTAAAGTGATAAATAGAAAAATTTACGTGCAAAAAAAACAATCAGGAGGAAAAAGTACTTTCTGATGCTTGGGTTATAAGACATTGGGTAAAATAAAAAGACCACAGAATCAATGATTTGTGGCCTTTTTCTTGGGATTAAATCCCGCTTGTCGGGGTGACAAGATTTGAACTTGCGACCCCCCGCCCCCCAGACGGATACGCTACCAGGCTGCGCTACACCCCGAACTTTATGGTTGCAAAAGTAGCCATCTTCTTTTCTTATGCAAAAAAAAGATTGATTTTTTACCTGTCAAAGTTTTAGGATTTACCGATATTTTGTTGTCGAAATGACTTCCGGATAAGCTTTCTTTTTGTCAGCTTTCAGATCATTCTTCAAACGTATCTTAAAATCAGCCAGTATATTCATGTAATTAATATAGGCCTCATACTTTGATTTAAATATCACTGATTCATGAGGATTATTGCGGTAATCGGGGTGGTTCTCATCCATTAAGTGAAAATGATCTGACGACTGAAGGTACCGCCAGTCCACTTTCAGATTACTGTTGTTTGTGGCTTTTACTTTATTGCTAAGCTTAAATAATTGTCTGATAGCGTCTTTTTGCAATTCATTTCCGGGGTAATAGGCCGGATGAAAATTTCCATTCCAGCAAATTGGTTCTTCAGTCCCAATCTTTGAGATGGGGGCATATTGTTCTATAATTTGCGAGGGCAGGTTGAAGCAATACGATTCGCTTTTAATAATTTTAGATACAAATGATCTGAATAATCGCTGCTTATCCTGTAGATTCGATCCGCCCAATAGCTTATAGTTGAAATATATATTTAGTAGTGGTTCGTCGTGAGGGAGTGTGTTTATATACTGAAAAAGGTACTCAAATTGTTTTCTGGCTTCTACTTTATTCGCATTGAAAAGAATATCTGATAGTTCATTGCTTATTTTTTCATTCCGGAATAATATCCTGATTTGTTCCGGATCATCAGAACAATAAAGGTAATTAGGACTTCTCCATTGTAATATTCTCTTTATCCCATTGGTCAGAATTGACCGATATCCGGCTTTGATAGCTGTCTTGGAAATCAGATTATTAAATAGTAAATCAGTGTTTATAAACAATATAGGTTTTTGTCCGAAATAATACTCGGTTCGTTGCTCATTCAATTTAATGCTTTCGATGAATTCTTTCTTTTTATCGGCAAGTGAGACAATGGAATGCGATGCTGTATTGCCGGTAAATTCAACATATCCGGTATCGGCGAGTTTCCTGAAACTGGTGAATAATTCTGGTACATAAATCAGAAACTGATCTAAGGCCGTGTCAGAGATATTGAACGTTAGTTTTAAATTTCCTTTATGCTGAGATAGAAGTTTAAGCAAATAATCGTTCGTAGGCAAATAGTCGTTTATTGCGGCCTCCTGAATTTCCCTTTCAATTCTTAAATCGTCATAATATGATTTCCCTTCTCCAATATCGAAGAATCGAAAAATCTGGTGACTAAAAGGGTGATGAATTTGAAAATAGAGACAAACATTTTTCATTTCAGGAAGCTTTATTTAAGAGTGCATCCAGGTAAACTTGTTTAATTTGACTAGCCGGTTGTTTCCAGTTAAGTTTACTGACTTCCTGTTTCCCTTCAGTAATTAGCACTCTGGATAATTTTTTATGTTTGAGAATTCCATGAACAGCATCGGCCATAGCGTGCACATCCCAAAAGTCGGTTTTTACAACATTCTGTATTAGCTCTGAAACGCCTGATTGTAACGAAATAATGACAGGAACATCGGCCTGCATAGCTTCAAGTGGAACAATACCAAAAGGTTCGGATACCGAAGGCATAATAAACACGTCGCTTCGGTGAAGCATATCGGTAACTTCTGATCCATTCAGGAATCCGGTAAAATGAAACCTGCCGCTAATCCCATATTTTACACTCAACTCAACGATCCGGTCTCTTAGTTCACCATTTCCGGCCATTACAAAATGTACATTCTTCATCCGTTGGATTACCATTCGGGCTACATCAACAAAGTATTCGGGACCTTTTTGAATGGTTATACGACCTAAAAAAGTTACAATTTTTTCTTTCCGGGTCAGGCGTTTCCATTCTTCAGGCTTATAATCCTTGGCGTCAATACCGTTATAAATGGTGATTATTTTTTCTGAAGGAATGTGGTATTGTTCAGTTAACCTGTTTTTAATCAAGTTGCTAACAACAATAATTTTGTTGGCCTGATCAAATCCTTGTTTTTCGATATTAAAAATTTCAGGATTAATTGCCCCGCCGCTGCGATCGAAGTCGGTAGAATGAACGTGGAGAATAAGAGGTTTGCCTGAGATTTTTTTTGCTGCAACTGCCGCCGGAAAAGTAAGCCAGTCGTGAGCGTGAATCAATTCAAAACGGTTATCCTTTGCGATTGTTTGTGCAACAAGTGCATATTTATTTATTTCATCAAAGAGGTCAGGTCCATACTTGCCTGAAAATTGTATTCGGGTGCCTTTCGATGTATTTGAGGTGATCTCTTCTTTCTCGTGGAACTTCTGTATAGCTTCTGAATAGCTTTCGGGGGTAAGATAAGGGCTTAGTTTTGATTCCACCTGAAGAAAACGGACCTTGCTCCACTTGCTGCTTAATTTGGTTTCGCCGCCAATTGATATTTGATCAGCGCTAATTAATTGCAGGTTATTGGCCGAAAGTTCATTACCTTTAGATTTTGGAATTACAAACTGAATATGAATATCTTCACATTCAGACAGTCCTTTTACAATACCATAACAGGCAGTACCCAAACCACCTGATATGTTTGGTGGAAATTCCCAACCGAACATGAGTACATTCATTGCTTCTGGTATTTTTAATGCACACTTATATCCTTCTTCTTCTTTAAATGTTGCGATCTAAAAATTACCATTTAATTTTTTGTATCCCTGAAACAAAAGCATTAAACAGCAAGGCAAAAAATAGGGTTGATTGTTTGGTTGGTGAAGTGATTGAAATGGTTTTTAATTTCGTTAGAAAGTATCTGACATTTGCCAATCTACAATAAAATGACATTCTTTTTTGTCCATCTGACTATCTGAGCCTTCACGTAAGGTCCGATTATAATCTTCATTTAAAATGCTTAAACGATCATTTCTTAGCGATTTTCTTTTTGGAACTATGGATTGACTATCAGCACTATCCTCACTAAAAAACCATAAATTTTCATTAGAAGAAGCAATCCTCGAACGCTTCCTAATGTCTAAGACCTGTTTTCTCGCTTTCATGATTACTAATGTTAGATCAATTTTTTATACTCTATGAGCCAGACTAAAGTTTCCTAAAAATTGTTAAAATATCTTACTGTTTCTATTAATATATTATTAATAATTAATATGTTATGGTTTTAGCCGGGTTTGAATATCCTTCTTCTAACATTTGAATTTTGCTATTGAAATTGAGTGATTTTAAGTTCAATGGGTAGTACAATTTTTTTATTTTAGAAAGCATGTTTGGTTTTATCTATGAATACATCACAATTATTGATTATGTGCTTGTTGTTCGTATATTCAGGTTTTATACCTTTGGAAGACAAAAAAACTAGATATGTTTAAAGCGATGAATCTTGACGATACAAGCAGTAATAGTACCAATCAGGTTACAGATACTGAAAGAGTTAAATGTTTAATTATTGGATCAGGTCCTGCCGGATATACCGCGGCAATCTATGCAGCCCGAGCTAATCTTAGTCCTGTCATGTACGAAGGTCTTCAACCTGGCGGACAGTTAACAACTACGACCGAAGTCGAAAATTTTCCGGGCTATCCAAACGGGATTACCGGTCCGGTTTTGATGGACGATCTGAAAGCGCAGGCTATTCGGTTCGGAACAGATGTTCGCTGGGGATTGGCAACTAAAGTCGATTTCACTGGACCTGTTCATAAGGTATGGATTGATGAAAAGAAGATTGTTGAATCGGAGGTAGTTATCATTGCAACCGGTGCAACTGCAAAATATCTGGGACTCGATGACGAGAAAAAATATGCCGGAGGTGGAGTTTCAGCCTGTGCAACTTGCGATGGTTTCTTTTACCGTGGAAGAGATATCGCTGTTGTTGGCGGTGGTGATACAGCGGCCGAAGAAGCTATTTACCTGGCGGGCTTGGTCAATAAAGTATATTTGATTGTAAGGCGACATGAACTTCGTGCCTCTAAAGTGATGCAGGATAGGGTATTCCGGACAAAGAATATTGAGGTTTTATGGGAACATCAGACCAAAGGCTTATTTGGTGATGGGGTAGTAGAAGGTGCAACCCTATGGAAAAAGAAAGGAACTCCTGAAGAAGAGGAAGTTACAATTAAAATTGATGGGTTTTTTCTGGCAATCGGACACAAGCCGAACTCTGATTTTGTGAAAGAATATATTGATACTGATGAAGTTGGATACATAAAGACAATTCCGGGCAGCTCCAAAACCAATGTTCCGGGCGTTTTTGCCTGTGGCGATGTTCAGGACTCCATTTATCGTCAGGCAGTAACTGCTGCCGGATCGGGCTGTATGGCTGCTATCGATGCAGAGCGATATCTTTCTGAAAAACACGGATAAACAGAAACCATAATATTTTTTATCAATTTAATCGATATGAAACGAATTATTCAAACAAATAATGCCCCGGCAGCTATTGGCCCATACAGTCAGGCCGTTGAAATTGGCGAAACTCTTTATATCTCTGGCCAAATTCCTCTTGATCCGGCAACCATGAAAGTTGTTGAGGGAGGAATTCAGGAACAAACCACTCAGGTGCTTAAAAATATTGGAGCTATTTTGAATGAAGCCGGATACGACTATACCGATGTTGTAAAATCGACCTGTTTGCTGAGCGATATGGCTAATTTTAAAGCAATGAATGAAGTTTATGCCACCTATTATTCCGTTAGTCCACCAGCCAGGGCTGCTTTTGCCGTTAAAGAATTACCATTGGGTGTTCTTATTGAAATTGAGACCATTGCTGCAAAGTAGATCTTTTTGTTACAATAAAAAAGGCCAAAGTGTTTATCGCTTTGGCCTTTTTTCGTTTGTAAAAGTTAATCAATTCTTTTTGAGCTGACTTTCGATGGTTTCTTTTAATATTTTGAAATCTTTTTCATCGAAGCCAATTGAGCTATAAAGTACTTTTCCTTCAGGTGAAACCAGAAAATTGCGAGGAATGTATTGGCCTGCAAATTTTGAATAAATCTTGCGGTCAGGATCGGGATAGAAAGGCATAGAAAATTTATTTGCTTCTTTAAATTTGGTGACTTCGTCCCAACTGTGTTCGCGTCCTAAAACAATTATCTCGAAATTCGGATTTTTTTTGTATTTGTTGTATATATCTGACTGAATAATAGGAAGTTCCTTTTTGCATGGTCCGCACCATGTTGCAAAAAAAGTGATTAGTACAGTCTTTCCTTTCAGTTCCGAGATATTTGTAATTTTTCCGGGACTCTTTTCAAACTCAAAGTTCGGAACAGCCTCTGTAAGTTTCACAAGTGTTGTTTCTTCCTGCGCAATACTCAAAATAGAAGAACAAATCAAGAAGATTAGGATCGATGTTACAATTCTGAATTTCATTGTTTTAGTATTTAAAGCTTGCTGTTTAATCCAAAGATACTCAAAAGTGTAATTATTTCTTTTATCCTGAAAAATTTCTTTTCTATCAGTTTGTCAGAACCTTCCAAAACCATTGGTTGTTAAGGTATTTAATTTCGTGTACTTGTGTAGTAATAAATCACACGAATTAATTCTTCAGATACTAAAACTAATAGCTATGACCAATCGAAGAGATTTTTTGAGAACTACAGCGGCATTTGCGGCTGCCACAATGATTACACCAACGTTTGCTTTCGCTTCGGAGAAGAAAACTATCGGGTTACAGTTGTACACTGTGCGCGATAAAATCAAGCAGGATTTAAAATCTACTTTGGAGAAAGTGGCTAAAATTGGATATAATTCGGCCGAAGCGGCAGGATATAATGTTTCGGATGGCACTTTCTACGGAATGGCTCCAAAAGCTTTTTCTGAATTGCTAAACAGTCTGGGAATGCCATTAACTAGTTCACATACCGTTTTTGAACTTGATACTGCTGAAAAAGTAATTGCTGACGCTGCATCAACAGGTGCCAAATTTATCATATATCCCTTTTTATCCGATAAGTTTCGCTCCAATTTAGATGGATGGAAAGTTACTGCAGAGAAATTCAATAAAATGGGTGAGATAGCCAAAAAGAATGGAATCCAATTCGGATATCACAATCATGCATTCGAATTCGATAAGATGGAAAATCAGATACCATACGATTTGTTGCTTTCACAGACCGATCCCTCGCTGGTAACTTTTGAAATGGACTTGTATTGGGTGACCAAAGCTGGGTATAATCCGGTTGATTATTTTAAAAAATATCCGGGCCGTTTTCAGTTGTGGCACGTGAAAGACATGGTAAAAACTGACGATATGTTTTTTGCACCAGTAGGTTCAGGTCGTATTGATTTTGCTGGTATATTTGCTGAAAAGCAAGCTGCCGGGATGAAGTATTTCTTTGTTGAGCAAGACAGCTTCAAAGAACTCGATCCATATGAAAGTATAGAAATGAGTTTTAAATACTTAAGTCTGGCTAAATTTTTATAATTGATATCAATTATTTATTAACCCCCGCCGGAAAATTACCTCACACCTTACCCGGCGGGTTTTTTATTGCCTTTCTTCTATACGGACTGAGGTGAACACAGAAATTGGTCGGTTGAGACAACCTGTGCAAAAGTGCCGTTTAAGGCAGCCATATAGGCTGTTTGCACATCGGCAGCCATTACTTTCCGATTATTAAAAACCAGATCGCGCGTAGCGCAGGCATCTGAAATAAGCGTGCACGAATAACCCAGATCTGCTGCAGCTCTTGTCGTAGTATCAATGCACATGTGGCTCATTGCCCCGCAAATAACCAAATCTGTAGAACCTAAGGTCTGCAAATATTGATGCAAATTGGTATCTCTGAAACTGTTTGGAAAATTTTTAATGATTACTGTCTCATTTGCCAGAGGACAAATCGATTCATGAATCTCGGCCCCGGAAGTGCCTGGAATAAAAAAGCTTGCATTGGGTTTGATCGCCAAATGCTGAATAAAAATTATGGGCAAATTATTAATTCTGAAATGGGAGAGGAGCTTTTTTGCATTTCCGGTTGCCTCGTTCATATTGACAAGCTCCATTTTGCCACCCTCAAAGTAATCATTCTGAATGTCGATAATCAAAAGAATTGGTTTCATGTCTCTAATTTTTTTAATGAAAAAAGGTGGCCATTGCTGACCACCTTTTTTATATATCCCAATTATGTATGCATGGCAAAAAGGTGAGCAGCGTATCGCCCCGAAGACCAAGTCGCAATGTTTCAAGAGGTATAATTTCGTTAGTAGCAATATTCCCCAGATTTACATTAGGACCAAGAAGTTTGATGAACCAAACCTGTTGGTTTTTCAGAGGAGCCTCCCAGAGAATAACATCGTGATCGACAGCTTTTTTGATGCCTAATATTAACTCGTAGTTGGCCGATCCATCATCGTTGTAAATTCCCATATTGCCACTTTCGCGGGCTTCGGCAATCACTTTCCAGGCACCAGCTTCTAATTCGGTTTGCATATACGAAATCCACTTCTCATTCGAAATCTCTTTGCCTTTTAACTTGGTTCCAACTTCAGATAAAACGGTATAATCTTTACTGAAATCAGAAATGTATTTGCACTTCAGGTCGTGGTCCAGTTCCATTACACCGTCAGATACTTCAACCATTTCCATTTCGTATTCGTCCAAAAAGCGTCGATATTCATCGAGCATATTACGAACCGCAAATGCTTCGAAAAGTGTACCTCCGAAATATGGTTTTAATCCGGCTGATTTGTATAGTTTTATTTTATCAAGCAGGCGATTGGTGATGATAGATGTTCCAAAACCCAATTTAATCAGGTCGCAATATGGCGCTGAAATATCGCATAAGTCTTCTGCTTCGCGCAAGCTCAAACCCTTATCCATAACCATGGTCAGTCCGCTGTTGCGTGGCTGTGCTGGTCGCTCAGGCATGTGTGGCAATCGAAAGTTCATCGTTTTATAATTTCGTTGTTTGGTATTGTGAAATAAGTTTCTTGATCGATTCGATTTTTGATGCTTCAGGATAAAATTCAAACAATTCGTTTTGTTTGCTGTAATCTATTTTCAAGGCTTTTTCGAAATGGCAAACAGCTTCCAGTTCTTCATTTTTGTCAAGTAAATAAGCTGTTAACCTGTAATTCAAAAACGCATTGGATTTATTGATTTTATTTGCCGTTTTCAATACCTCAATAGCCCGGTCGGTATCGTCCAAATCATAGAACATTTCTGAATAGGCGAGCCAATTGTCAATATTTTCAGGCTCAAGCGAGGTGGCCATTTCGAATGCATCAATGGCTTCCTTATTTTCATTGAGTTCAGCATGAATCTTAGCTGCCATGGCCCAGAAATCGGAGTTGTCTTCTTCGAGGCTGATGGCTTTTTTTATAAATACCTGAGCTTCGCTAAGTTCTCCTTCCGACCACATGATTAGTCCTGAACCATACCAGGCACTGGAGTTGGAGTCATTCAGCAGGATGGCTTTCTGGTAGTTGGTAAGCGCTTCGGCGTATTTGTCTGTATTTAAATAACATTCAGCCAGATAGCAGTAGGCATCGTCATTTTCATGATCAAGCAGCAAATATTCATGATAGCATTTAATTGCTTCTTCAAACTGATTGTTATTGGCTAATGCATTGGCTTTGTTAAAATGCGCATGAAGAAAATCTTCGTTCAGGACAAGTGAATAATCGTAAGCTTCAATGGCCTTTTCGAACATTCCCATCCGGTTATAGGTAATTCCGATGTTGTACCACACCGAATGATTAAACGGATCAATGTTCAGGTATTTGTCGTAATAAGCAATGCTGTCCTCAAATCGCGAATCTTTGTCGCAATAATATCCCAATTCGTATAATACAATTTCGTTTTGGGGATTATCATTATAGGCTTTTTCGAGGTACTTAATGGCAAGGGCTGTTTCTCCTGCCTGACCAAATGAGATACCAATATTATAAAGTGTTTCATCAGGTTCATCTATAGGCATGGTAAGAGCCATCTCGAAGGCTTCCACAGCTTTGCCAACATCGCCTAATAAGTTTAATGCTCCACCTTTAGTTAAAAAAAGCTCCGCATTGTTGGTTTCGATTTTCTCGGCCATGTTTAGCAATTCAAGGCATTCTTCAAGTTTGCCTTCGTGCATAAGTACCTGTGCCTGACGGATTTTAATGGAAACTGAAGCTGGATGAAGCCTGAGCCCGGCCTCGACTGCTTTTTTTGCAAGCTTAATTCTCCCATCTTCAAGGAAATGGTCTACAATTCCCTCTACTTCAAATACATCAAAGTATTTTGAAGTATTGCTTTTTACCATTTTTTTGAAACGTGCTACCGCCTCCTGAAAATCATCCTCTTCAAAATTATCTCTGGCGTCCTCGTTCATATATTCTCATTAAAGGTTGCAAATTTAAGAATACTTTTCGAATAGAGTCATTTTGACTGATGCTCTTTTCTTAACAGATCATTAACTGTTTTCACCGGATTGAATGTTTCGATCGGAACCTCTACAAAGAGCGTGTTCCAATCCGACATTGATCCGTTCCACAGTCCTGGTAGTTCTTGCGCTTTCAATTCTTTGCCATCGCTCGATTTTATCGTAATTAATCCGGTTCTTGGATCGGTAAATTCCAACAGATTGTATTTTTTGCCTTCCCGATTTCTGACACTACAAACCAAATCAACCGGGTTAAAATGAGTTGCCTTTTGTGCAATAGCGGCTTGTTTCGCATCATTAAAATCGATTTGCGAACTTTCAACAATTTGCGGTGAAATGGAACCATCGTTGTTTCGTGCAAAGAATGGACCACCACCAGGTTCACCAAGGTTTTTTACCATTCCGCAAACCCTTATCGGACGGTTAATTTTTTTGCAGAAATATTGATACAATTCTTCTTTATCTTGTAAGTACTGATTTTTCGGAGGTGTGATATTCAGCACATTTTCCAGAAAATTAGATAATTCAGCATATATTCCACTTTCCAAATCGTCTGGTCGGCGCTCTTTAAGTATTTTCTGATAATTAAAAATCTCCTCCTGAAGGCTTAATAGTATTCCGGCTAGCGCTTTTTTCGAATCAACAGTTGGCTTTTTAAGTTGATCGGGAACAACATTGTCGATATTTTTGATGAATATGATGTCGGCATCGAGATCATTCAGGTTTTCGAGCAATGCGCCATGTCCGGCTGGCCTGAAAAGCAGGTTGTTATCTTTATCACGAAAGAGTTCATTTTCGAGGGTCACAGCGACGGTGTCAGTTGATAATTTTTGATTCGAAAAACTCACCTGAAAACTCACTCCAAGTAATTTTTCGTATTCAGGCTGAATTTCAGCTACCAGTTTCTCGATGGCCTGCTGATATTCGGTCGAAACGGTAAAATGAAGATTAACGGTTCCTGAATTATTTTTTGCATACATCGCTCCTTCAACAAAATGTTCCTCCATCGAAGTGCGGCTTCTGCCAGGATATCGATGAAATTTTAACAGTGCTTTGGGTAGGTTCCCGTAATTCAGTCCTTGACCAAGAAGCACCCATTCCAGTATCTTTTGAGCCGAAATGTCTTGAATTGAACTGTTTTCGTTGGCGGCCAGTTTCTGCAGATCGTCGTAAAATGCAAACTGATCAAGCCTTTCAAAGAATACAGCCACCTCTTTGTCAGTCATAACTTCAGCGATCGTTTTCCCTTGGAGTAAATCGCCCAGTGCTGAAAATAACGACTTGAACATTCGGGTTGCTGCACCCGAGGCAGGAACAAACTTGAGAAGATTCAATTCCTTCCGATTTTCATCTTCAAAAATGGATATGTATTTCTGAATTTCACTTTCCGAAAGCTGGATGATTCCGTGATAATTACTTGCTGCTTCGGTCAGTATGAGGAAAGGAAAGCCAGCCTTAAAATTTTCAATCTGCTGTTCAATTACATCCGGTTGACTTCCACGAGCCTTAATTTGACTGATATCTTCGGGTTTAAACATAGCAGTGAATTATCGTTTTATAAATTTAAAAAATCAAGTGGAGAAATTGGACTTGATTCGCTCATTCAGCCCGAAAGTTATAAACCTATTTTTTAACAATTTTTCTTTTATTTGATGTTTTTAATGTGCAGTAATTCAATTTGTTATGTCGTTATTTTGATCTTTTATTATTGTAAGCACTGGAATCTCAGAAAAGATACCTCATTTTGTAAGTGTACTGAAGTCCTTTTTTGCTGCGATGGATCACAGTAAATTGATTTTGAAACCCAATAAATTGAGATACTTTTGAGGCTTCAGCTAAAACGATTGTGATGAGCCAATTTCAGTGGGGGAGCGATAAAAGATACAACGATTTTTCTGGTCATTTCCGAAAAAAATTTAATGGCCGGGTTCAAAAGATTTCGATTGATGCCGGGTTTACCTGTCCCAATCGCGATGGCTGGAAAGGTGTTGGCGGCTGCACATATTGCAACAACCAGACTTTCTCTCCAGGGTATTGCGACCTGAAGAAAAGTGTTTCGCTACAACTCACAGAAGGGATTACGTTCTTTTCCAGAAAGTACAAGTCGATGCAGTATCTGGCTTATTTTCAATCTTACAGCAATACCTATGCGCCGCTCGAAAACCTGAAGTCACTTTATGAAGAGGCTTTGGCTCATCCCGAGGTTATTGGTCTGGTGATTGCCACCCGCCCCGATTGTGTTACACCGGAGATTTTGGATTACCTAAAGCTTTTGTCAGAAAAGTATTACATCATGGTCGAATTTGGAATCGAATCGCACCGAAATGCAAGCCTGGAACGCCTGAATCGCGGACATAGTTTTGAAGAATCGGTGTGGGCGCTCAATGAAACCGGAAAACGGAATATTCATAACTGCGCTCACCTGATCTTGGGATTGCCCGGCGAAAAGGAAGAAGATTGGCTCGATCAGGCCAAAGTGATTTCTCAATTGCCGGTTGAAAACCTGAAATTACATCAATTGCAAATACACAAAGGAACCAGGATGCATCGTAATTATCAGCAAAATCCGGAAGCATTTCCAATGTTTACCGTTGATGAATATCTGGATTTGACGGTGAAATACCTTGAATTACTGAATCCCAAAATTATCGTTGAACGATTTGTTAGCGAAGCTCCTGATAATCTTTTGGTTGCTCCACGATGGGGCCTGAAAAACTTTGAGTTTACCGCCAAACTCGAAAAGCTGCTAGAGGAGAGACAGACTTGGCAAGGGCGGTTGTTTTGAGTAAACAAAGAAGCCCCATCCCCAGCCCTTCCCCGAAAGGGAAGGGAGTTAGGCTGTATAGATTCTGATCTTCATCGCATCCAAGAATTATGAGAGGAATCCAAAAAACATTCTAATACCGGCTCATTCCCCTCCATTTGGAGGGGTTAGGGGAGGCTTTTATTTTTGATTCCCAAATACTCGTTTCAGGAGGCCAGTCACACGGGCATTGGCATTGGTGCGGATGTCTTTTTCCCGTTCAGCAATTTTCAGAAACATACCGTTGAGGGCTTGTTGTAAAATGTAGTCTTCCAGCTTTACATCAACCGTTTTCAGTCCTCCAATTTTGCCAATGGCAGAGCCAGCCAGCTTGTTCCATTGCACGGTCAGTTCGTTCCACGATTGTTGTGTTGAAATACCTGCAACCAAATTTTTATTCAGCGATTCACGGATTTTTGGTCGATACAATTCGCCCAATTGTGCCGCGGTTTTTTGTCTGAAGTATTGGGTTGCTGCATTGTCAGGGCCTTTCAAAATCTGAAGGGCATCGGTAAAAGTCATTTCTTTCACGCTGTTCACAAAAATAGGTTTTGCACCTTTGGCTGCATCCTCAGCGGCCCGATTAATCCTGACAATCACATCATCAACCAGTTTTGCACCTCCGGGAAGTTTCGAAAGGTGATCGGTAATGGTTTTGGCTTCAGGAGGAAGCAATATTTTGATGGCTTGATCTTTCAAATAACCATCGATGGCCGATAAATGTGCAACTGTACTGTCGGTTCCGACTAAAAGCGCATCTTTCAGTCCACCGACAATTTCAACATTCGTTAATGGTAAATTTTGACTGGCTGCTGTCTGGGCGATTTGTGTCAGTTCGGCACACGAATTCAGGAAAAATGTAGTTAATAGGAGAACGGTAATTTTTATTGTTCGCATTTTGTTGGATTGAAGGACTAGTGGGTTGAATGTTTAAAATTGGAGACTATTTTCTACGGGTCGGTTTTTCTTCTTTCTTGGGTGATCCAAACAATCCGTCGAGTAAATCTCTGCGGTTTAAACGGAGCAGTTCATTTTTTATTTCCTGATGGTATTCGCGCTGGTACCAGAAAAAATATTTGCGCTGAGCCAGCTTTTCTTTCTGGCTTTTGGCTGTAAATACTGGCTGCATGGTGTATGGATGATACCCGGTATAGTAAATTACAGTAGCCAGCGTCATTGGAGTTGGCGTAAAATCCTGAACTTGTTCGAGTTTAAAATCGAGCTGTTTGGTTTCGACCGCCAGATTAGCCATGTCGGTGTTTTCGCATCCGGGATGGCTCGAAATGAAATACGGAATCAACTGCTGGTTGAGTCCTTCCTCTTTGTTAATCTCCTGAAAGACTTTGTTCAGCTTATGAAAAAGTTTAAAGGAAGGTTTGCGCATTAAATCGAGAACCTGATCGGAAGTGTGTTCAGGAGCCACTTTTAATCGGCCCGAAACATGGTGCTTGATTACTTCGCGCAGGTATTCCATGTTGTTTTTATTTACCTGCGGATCGCTGGTTTCCTTTAAAATCATGTCGTATCGAATTCCGCTGCCAATAAAAGCCTTCTTCACATCGGGATGCTGGCGTACTTTTTTGTAGAGATCCAACATTGGTTTGTGGTCGATATTCAGGTTTTTGCAGACATCAGGAAACACACACGAAGGCCGCTTGCATTTGTTGCAAATTTCCTGGTGAATGCCTTTCATTTTGTACATGTTAGCCGACGGTCCGCCCAAATCCGAAATATATCCTTTAAAATCGGGCATCAGCACCAGCTTGTCAACTTCCTTCAATATTGATTCTTCGGAACGGCTGGCAATGAATTTTCCCTGGTGAGCCGAAATTGTACAAAACGTACAACCCCCAAAGCATCCACGGTGAATATTAACCGAATGACGAATCATATTGTAAGCCGGAATTTCTTCCTTGTTTTTGTAACGGGGGTGGGGCAGACGGGTAAACGGCAGATCGTAAAAACGGTCGATTTCTTTTTCTTCAAGTGGCGGCCAGGGCGGGTTTATAATTACCTGCTGATTGCCAACTCCTTGTTTTAGCACGTTTGCTTCAACCTTGTTCGATTCCTCTTCGATGTGCATGAAGTTTTTTGCGTACTTTTTTTTGTCATCCAGGCATTCTTCATAAGAAAACAAATCGATGCTGTTCCACTTCTTATTGGTAGGATACTCTTCGTTCTTCTGAACCAGAAAGGCTGTTTGAGGAATATTCGTCAGTTTTTTATAATCAACACCTTTTTTAATCAATTCGGTATATTCCAGAATTGATTTTTCGCCCATTCCGTAGAAAAGCATGTCTGCTCTGGATTCAACCAGAATGGAAGGTTTTAGCTTGTCACTCCAGTAATCGTAATGGGTAACCCGGCGCAATGAGGCTTCAATTCCACCAATAACCAATGGAACATCCGGAAATAAATCTTTCAGGATATTGCAATAAACCGTTGTTGCATAATCCGGACGTTGACCTTGGCGGCCTCCCGGCGTGTAAGCGTCGTTCGAGCGTTTTCGCTTATTGGCCGTGTAATGGTTCACCATCGAGTCCATGTTTCCGGCTGTTACAGCAAAATACAGGTTCGGTTTGCCCAGTTTTTTGAAGTCGCGCAAATCGTCCTGCCAGTTGGGCTGCGGAACGATGGCAACCCGAATTCCCTCAGCTTCAAGTATTCGGCCAATTACGGCTGCTCCAAACGATGGATGATCAACATAGGCATCACCCGTAAAGAAAATTACATCTACACTGTCCCAACCTCTGGCTTCTACCTCTTTTTTTGTGGTAGGCAACCACTGATTGATGTCGTATTTTTGATATAGTATGTTCAATTTCGAAAATTTTTATGCGAATTAAGCTAATCCTTTTACAATTGAATAAAAAAAATGTTCATTTTTATGAATTCTTTTGCAATAATCATCATGGGTTATTATAGTAAACATTCTTAAATCTTTACTGACTAAACATGGAACTTTTCAAACCGAAAGACATACTGAAAGCAAATCCAAAGCTTAGTTTTATTGGTGGCGAGCATTTTGCCAGATTCCTGATGTTGCTGCTGCGATTTGATAAATTAAACCGGGTTTACGATCAGATTGGCGACAAAAAGGGACTTGATTTTATAGACGAGCTTATTAAAATCCTGAATATAAATTTTTTGTACGACGTTGAGGAACTGCAAAAGCGGGTTCCTAAAACCGGGGCGGCAATTGTGGTCAGTAATCATCCGTTTGGAGGGCTAGAGAGCATTTTGCTGATAAAAATTCTGAGTCAGGTGCGTTCCGATGTACAAATTATGTCGACCCAATTACTTCAGAAAATTGACCCGATCTGCGAATTCTTTTTGGAAGAGGATTCTTTTCAGAAGAAAAGCGGATTAAATTCAGGAACAGAAAAAGCATCGGCTCACCTTGAAAATGGTGGAATTCTTTGCCTTTTCCCTGCAGGTGAAGTTTCGCAGTTCGATGCATACCGGGTTCTTTCAGATAAACAATGGCAATACAATACGCTCAAATTTATCAAGCAACAGAAAGTGCCAGTTGTACCAATCCATTTTCAGGGTAACAACAGCCGTTTGTTTTACCTGATGGGAAATATTCTTCCATCGCTGAAGAATATGAAACTTCCTACTGAGATTTTGTATCAGCATAAAAAACCGGTTAAAATCAGGATTGGAAACCCAATTCTGGTTCCGGAGCAGGATAAATTTACCGACATTTATCAGTATGGAAGGTATTTGCGTGCAAAGACTTATTTGCTTTGTTCAAAGATTGAGGTAAAGCGGTTTTTCAATTACTCGCTCAAGCGTCAGCAGCGTATTGAGCCTGTTGCAGAGCCGGTTCCACACGAAAAGATTCTCAACGAATTAAAGAATCTGAATTCAGAGTTTTTGTTATTCAGGCTAAAAAATTATGTGGTTTATTGTGCACCGTCAAAGCGGATACCGAATGTTCTTCTTGAAATCGGGCGGCTTCGGGAGATTACTTTCAGGCAAGTAGGTGAAGGAACAAACCGGAGCATTGACCTCGACGAATTTGATTTGTATTACAACCAAATGTTTATCTGGGACGAAGATACTGAAATGATTGCCGGGGCATATCGGATCGGGAAAGGCGCAGATATCTTGCATCAGTATGGCGTTCGTGGATTCTATATTCAAAGCTTGTTTAAGATCAAAGACGACCTTCAGGATATGTTGAAACAGACCATGGAGTTGGGGCGTTCGTTTGTTGTGAAGGAATACCAGCGCAAACCGATGCCTTTGTTTTTATTGTGGAAAGGTATTTTGTATTTCACGCTGAAAAACCCTGAATACCGCTATCTGATGGGGCCGGTGAGCGTTTCGGATGACTATTCGACCACTTCGAAAGAGATGATTATCAAGTTTATCATGGCACATCATTTCGACTGGAAACTGGCTAAAAGTATTACGCCCCGAAACTCGTACAAGTTTAAAACAGAGGATCAGAACCTGACCATTATTATGCAAACGATGGACAACGACATCAATTCGCTCGATAAATTCATTGGCGATGTGGATGAGTTGAATTCAGGATTGCCGGTGCTTTTGAAGAAATACATTAAACTGAATGCGAAAATTATCGGGTTCAATGTCGATCCAAAGTTCAATAATTGTCTGGATGGGTTAATTGCGCTCGATTTGTGCGATATTCCACCCAATACCATCGAGTCCTTATCGAAGGAAGCCAATGATAGTTCCATTCTTCAGCAGTTTCAATCACGTAAACTGAAGAATGGGAAATAGTTATTTTTTGAAAATAAAATAAACAGCCAGAATCAGGAAAACAAAGCCAATCAGGTGGTTGTATCTGAAGTTCTCGTTCTTGAAAAGTATGATAGAGAACACGGTAAAAACCAGTAATGTAATTACTTCCTGAATCACTTTCAGTTCGATTAAAGAAAACGGACCGCCATTTTCTTTGTATCCCATGCGGTTTGCCGGAACCTGAAACATGTATTCGAAAAGGGCAATTCCCCAACTAATCAGTATGATGGATACAATACCTAACTTATTAAACCATTTCAGTTCGGCGAATTTAAGGTGCCCGTACCAGGCCAGTGTCATAAACGAATTCGACAAAACCAGCAGGATAATTGTGAATACTCCTTTCATCGATGTATGTATTTAAAAATTAGGCGCGAAAATACATCAAACAAATAGCAGCAACCAAATTTGATTTCAAAATTTATGCTTAAATCAAGAATTTCCACTATCTTGAACTTGAAATTTTAACCAAATTCAATGAAGATAAAATTTAAACAATTGATTTATTGCGTTTTGATGGGTGTTTTTTTTCTTTCCTGTCAGAATGCTTCAGAAAACAAAAAAGTAACTCCTGTTAGTGCAGAAAAACTTGCAACTGAGATAAACAAAAATTTGCCATCGGAACCTGCAGGAAAGGATCATCCCGGAAAAGCAGTATATACTCGATATTGTTTAACTTGTCATCAGGCCGATGGATCAGGGGTTCTAAATATGCATCCGCCGCTTACCCCGGGAAGTTGGGTGGGAAATGAACCCAGAGAATTGATTGCCATTATGATGAAAGGACTAAGTGGGAAAATTGAAGTGGATGGCCAGGTGTATAAGAATTTTATGCCTTCGCATGCTCAACTTACAGATGAGGAACTTGCTGATGTGTTGTCGTATATTCGGTCAAGTTTCGGAAATAATTTTGAGCCGGTAACGCCTGAAATGGTCAAAAAAGTCAGAAGCGGAAAATAACTTCAAGGGAAAAGTATAAAGTAAAAAGGCAAAAGTGGAATTTCTACTTTTGCCTTTTTACTTTTAACCTTTGCCTTGTTTATTTGATTGCAAACCTTGCAAAAACAGCGTATTTCAGTTTTATTTTCTGGAAGGATAATTCGGGCAATGCTTCTTCTGCGGGAGCTGCATCCATTGCCATGTTCACCATTCCAGCCTTACGCATCAAGGGTTGAAATTCGTCATAAGATTCGCGTTCCTGAATAAATAATGGTCTTCCAATGGTCTCACCAATGCCTGCAAGCAGGTAAGTAGCTTTTTCTTTGGCAGCCTGAATAGCCAATATTTTTACTTCTTTTCGAAATTTAGTCATTTCCGAATGGTCAACACGCTGAATTTCGGCATTGAAGGCATCAATCTCGTCCAATAAATCGAATACTTTAGCCAAAGTTCCTGTTGATGAGATTTTTAGTAAATAGTCTTTTGATGCAATTACATCATTCTTTTTACGCTTGATTTTAATGAAATCTGAGTTGGCATCAGCCAATTGCAAATCGGCCAAATCGATTTCCAGCTTCATTAACCGTTTCTTCAGTTCTTTTTCCTGATCTTCAATTTCGATCTTTTTCTTTCCTTCAAATCGTTCTTTCAGCGTAAACGAAATGTAAATCTGGTCAGGAATAATTTCCATTTCACCATTTCCAACCACCTCAATGTAAGGTGTCTCTTTAACCTGAGCTGGTTCCTGACTCATCGAAACAAAAGGGAGGAACGCTAATAATGTCAATAAAATTCTGGTTTTCATGTCCTTTTAATATTAATTGTTCTTTAGATGATGTAAATGTTCTTTTGGTTGCTTTGCCTGAGCAGTCATTGTGTTTCTCAAGTAAAGATATTTAATTTACCTTTAAGGCTGATAATCCTAGAAGGCAGATACAAATTGAATCAAAGATCACATTTCTGATGAATCCATTTTTAAAGCAGGTTGCTAACTATTTATATACCAATCACTGTTCAGAATTAAGCGAATATTGCCTTGTTTTTCCAGGTAGGAGAGCGGGTGTTTTTTTTACGGCTTACCTCAACGACTTGGTCGAAAAACCTATTCTTTCGCCCGAAATTATTACCATTAACGAATTGATTTCGTCGCTAACCGGCTTGCAGCAAGCCGATCAGGTGTCGTTGGTATTGAAACTTCAGGAAATTTACAGTAAAGTAACCGGGCATCAGGAACCGCTGGACGAATTTTTCTTTTGGGGCGAAATACTTCTGGCTGACTTCGACGACATTGACAAATACCTGCTGAATGCCGACGATTTATTCCGCAACATCTCTGATCTGAAAGAACTGGAGAATCAGTTTGACTACCTGACCGAAGAGCAAAAGCGTGCCATCGAAGAGTTCTGGGGCAATATGGAAAAAGTACCAAGTTCGTTCAATAAAGATAAGTTCATTGGCATCTGGGTCAAACTGGCTGAAATTTATCGTCGTTTCCGTGTTACGCTGAAGCAAAACAATATTGCTTATTCAGGAATGATTTATCGCGAAGTTGCAGAGGGTTTGGACGAACCGTTAGTTGAAATACTTAGTTCTAAAAAATACATTTTCATTGGGTTTAATGCTTTGAATAATTGCGAAAAGGCGATTTTTAAAAAACTTGAAAACCAGAAACGTGCCATGTTCTTTTGGGATTACGACGATCTTTACCTGAAAGACGCCGAAAATGAAGCCGGACGCTTCCTTCGAACAAACCTTATTCAGTTTCCAGCTCCCAAAAGCTTTATTCCTGAGAATCAGGTTCAGGCCAGCGAACGCAAGATTACACTCGTATCTGTTCCCGGAAACATTACCCAGGCGCAAGCGATCAACCTTCCGCAGGTTTTGGATAGTTTCAAACTCAGCAACCGTTTCGACAATACGGCCTTTGTTTTGGCCGATGAGAACCTCCTTATCCCGGTTATTTCCTCGGTTGGAACAAGTTTCACCGATATCAACATTACCATGGGTTATCCGTTTACCAATACGCCGGTTTACGGATTTATTTCGCAACTGATCAGTCTTCAGAAAAATATACGCAAATCGCAAAAGTCGCCGGTATTTTATTATAAACCGGTCATCGCGCTTTTAAATCACCAGTTTGTCGTCAATCCTGAAATCAAACTATTTGTCTCCGGAATCCATAAAAAGAATAAGGTTTATATTGAAGCCGGAGAGCTCAATTTTAGCCCGTTTGTGGCGAAGATTTTCTCGTATCCTGAAAACTGGACCCAAATTCTGGACTATTTCTTGGATGTGTTGAAAGAACTTTCACCCAAATTTGATCAGGCTGAAAATGAAAAGTTAAGGCTCGAATCGGAATATCTTTATCAGGCCTACCTGGCCACTCAGCGTTTGAAAGATACTTTGCTGGGATTGAATGTTCCCGATTTTCCGGTTAAAATACTTTACAGATTGCTCGACCAAAGTTTAAGGCGAATTTCTATTCCGTTTGAAGGAGAACCGCTCACTGGCTTGCAGGTCATGGGTTTGCTCGAAACACGCTGTCTCGATTTCGAAAATCTGGTTCTGTTTTCGGCCAATGAAGGTTTTTTGCCGCGAATTGCAGCCGGCCATTCGTTTGTTCCTTATCATCTCAGGAAAGGTTTCGGGATGCCAACCTACGAAGACCGCGATGCGATGTACGCCTATTATTTTTACCGGTTGATTCAGCGAACTGAAAATACGGTAATCGTTTATAATTCAATAACCGAAGGCATTTCGTCGTCCGAAAAAAGTAGGTTTTTATATCAGCTCATTTACGATTCAGAGTTTCAGATTGAAGAATTGAACCTGAGCTTCAACTTCAAAGGAACAAACAATGAACCCATTCTGGTTGAAGCCAATGAAGGGCATATTCAGAAATTAACCGACATGTATTCGGAGCGGAATCTGAGTCCGAGCGCCATCAATACCTGGCTGGAGTGCCGGTTGAAATTCTATTTTAAATACATTTCCGGAATTAAGGAAAAAGACGAGCTGAAGGAAGAGATTGATGCCGTTTTATTCGGTAATTTGTTCCATTACGCCATCGAGTTGCTGTACCGTCCGTTTGAAAATAAAACTGTTGACGCGGGCGCTTTACAAATGCTTTATGCCGACAAGCGAAAGATTGAAGAGGTTGTTTTGCAGTCGGTTGCTGTGCAGTATTTCCAGATGAAGCCGGAAGATTCGTCGCGCATTAAATTAAGCGGACAGAGCATTTTAATCGCTTCGCACATCCGCGACTACATCCTTCAGTTGCTCGCGAACGACATTCAGTTTGCTCCTTTCGATCTGGTTAGTCTCGAAGCGAAATATTCAATGGAATATGAGGTTATTTCAGGAGATAAAACAATTCAGATCCGCGTTGGCGGGGTAGTCGATCGGATTGACCGAACTGCAGATGGCTTGCGGATAATCGATTATAAGACCGGCCGCAATTTAAAGCTCGATTTTAAAGAATGGTCGCAACTGGTAGACCGCAATTATTACGACCGACGGAAAGAAATATTCCAGACTCTGATTTATTCCGACATTTTAGACCGTTCAGGAATTGAAGATCCGATCTTTCCGATTATTTATAAATTGGATGATCTTTTTCAGGAAGAATTTGTTCCTAATGTGATTTTTCAGGGAGAGAAGCTAATTTTTCAGCGTATTGTTAACGATTTTAGGTCTGTCTTTGCAGAAGTACTTTCAGAAATATTTACTGTTGGAGGTAGTTATGAACAAACCAAAGATTCGCAAAAATGTAGCTATTGCCCATATAACAAGATTTGCAGAAGATGAAAGTGATCAGTTGCAGTCGTTCATTACCAATCAAGATCAGAACTTGACTATAAAATGAAACTGGCAATATGACGAGAATGGCCATTGACTTTTTCCTTTAAGTTAAGCTTAATATTTATAACTAGATATGCATGGAAAACCCTGAAAATTACCAGGAATCAACATTCAGAGACCGTCCAACCACTTTTAGCAAGGAGGGTAAAAGGGTTTGGCTTTTTCCCAAAATGCCGAAAGGAAAATTGTACAATATCCGGAGGATCATTGCCTGGACATTGCTTGTATTTTTCTATGTGGCACCTTTCCTTAAATTCAGGGGCGAACCACTGATTTTTCTTAATTTTCTGGAACGAAAATTTGTATTGTTTGGCAATACATTTTACCCACAGGATTTCCATTTACTTGTGGTGGCTATTATTGCACTCGTTGTTTTTATTGTATTATTTACTGTAGTTTACGGACGTATTTTTTGCGGTTGGGTTTGTCCGCAAACCGTTTTTCTGGAGTTTTTGTATCGCCCCATTGAGTACCTCATCGATGGTGACTCAAGTCAGCAAAAAAAGATGGCTAATCAGGAAATGGACGCAACAAAAGCTTTGAAGCGCATCCTGAAACATGTGATTTACCTGATCATTTCGTTTTTTTCCATCCTGACATTTATGGCTTATGTAGTTGGTACAGGCGAAGTCGGTCAAATGCTGAAAGGATGGCCAATCGAAGGTTTTGGAATTTTGATGGGTGTTTTGGCTTTTACGGGCGCTCATTATTTTGTGTTTGCCTGGTTTCGCGAGCAGGTTTGCACCATGATTTGTCCGTACGGACGTCTGCAGGGAGTTATGCTCGATGTAAATACCATTTTGGTGGCATACGATTATAAACGCGGAGAACCTCGTGGTAAAGGAGGGAATGGTCATTATGGCGATTGTATCAATTGTCGAAAATGTGTGGCTGTTTGCCCAACCGGTATCGATATTCGCAACGGCACCCAATTGGAATGTATTAACTGTACTGCTTGTATAGATGCCTGTAATTCAGTGATGAGTGTTGTGAATAAACCCTCAGGACTAATCCGTTTTGCTTCCGAAAAATCAATTTCAGAAGGGCAAAAGGTCAGATTTAACGCCCGAGTTATTGCTTATTCTGCGGTACTATTTTCCTTGCTTGTTCTAATCACTTATCTGTTTACCGTTCGTGGAAGTTTTGAAACAAACATTATTCGCTCACAAGGAACTATGTTCCAGGAATATGGCCCGGATTCTTACAGTAATCTTTATAATCTGGAATTGGTTAATAAAACGAATTCTGAAATTAAAGTTGCGTTGAAATTATTATCACCTGAAGGCGAAGTTATAGTGATGGGAGATTCGTTGAAGGCCGGGAAAGGCGAAGTGGCACAACGAAACCTACTTATCGTTCTGAAGAAAACGGAAGTCAAATCGTCGAACAATCATTTGGAGATTGGTGTTTACCAGGCCGGAAAACTGATCGACAAGATTTCGTCAACCTTTGTAGGGCCAAATTCGCTGGATAGCCCCATCCCCAACCCTTCCCCAAAATAGGGAAGGGAGCATGAGTGGTGCAAGTCCAATTTATTAATACCATAGATATCGAAAGCTAATTAAATTAAAAACAAACGAATGCCGGTTCTTTCACCTCTCCGTTTGGAGGGGAAGGGGGAGGTTAAAAGAGATACATTTATGAAAATCAATTGGGGAACAGGTATTGTAATTGCATTGGTTGTAATGATCAGCGGAATGATCTATTTGGTTTCGATCGCCGTTAGGCAGGATTACGATTTGGTGGATAACGATTATTACCAGAAATCGGTGAATTATCAGCAACACATTGAAGAAGTGAAAAATACAGAGGCTTTGGCTGAAAAAATTAAGTTTGACCAATCGGCCGATACTTTAAAAATCACCTTTCCAAATTTGGGAAATGCCAAAGAATATTCTGGTGAAATTCATTTTTACAGCCCGGTTGAAGAAAAACGAGATGAAACCGTCAAATTGAAACTGAATGAAAGTTTTTCACAGTCGATTAGCTTGAAAAGCCTGAAAAGCGGAAGATATACTGTTAAAATTGACTGGTCAGTAAACAAGGTTTCGTATTATCAGGAAGAGGATATTGTAGTAAGCAGTGATCAGTCTCAATAAATATCAAAAATGTTACGAGTTGCGAGATACGAGTCTCGGGACAATCAACCCGTAACCCGTAACCCGAAACGTTCAACATTAGGCTTTAAACTTTAAACTCATGAAATGGACTTCATTACTCCTTTAACCATTGGCTTAATCGGTAGCTTTCATTGCATTGGAATGTGCGGACCAATTGTTGTTGCTCTTCCACTAAAAAAGCATAACCTGACTTCAAAAATTACCGGAACAATTCTGTACAACTCGGGCCGTGTATTTACTTACAGCGTGATCGGTATTTTATTCGGGTTGCTTGGCCGTGGAATCAGTCTGGCCGGGTTTCAGCAATGGACATCAGTTTTGCTCGGTATTGCAATGATTGTCAGTGTTATATTTCCTTTTTTCTTTCGCGAAAAAATTACCATTGGCACCCTGTTTAGTGGTTTCGCTGCACGTCTAATCGGCAGGCTAAAGAAACTATTTACTGATCGTTCATATTCTTCTCTCCTGATGATCGGAATTCTAAACGGCTTGCTTCCTTGCGGATTGGTGTATGTGGCTGTTGCGGGAGCAATCAGCTCGGGAACAGTTATAACTGGCGCTCTTTTTATGATGTTTTTCGGACTCGGAACCATTCCTTTACTGATGCTGGCAACCCTGGCAAGCGATGCGATTGGTCAGCGGGTACGCTCGAAAATGCAGCGCGTGGTTCCTTATTTTGTATTTATGCTTGGAGTCCTTTTTATTCTAAGGGGAATGTCGCTTGGGATTCCTTTTGTAAGTCCCACTTCAGAAAAACTTGCCCCTAAAACAACGATCGAAAAAGGAAGTTGCTGTAAATAATGGTATGCCTCAAAAAACTGATTGATAATTGAGCAGTTAAACAAAAATATGTAGTAAATTGAAACAGTTTAATCTCAGATCTATTGTACAATTTAGACTAACCGGAGGAAATTTCGGACTTATAACATTAAACTGCTGAAATAAAGTAAATTGAACGTTTTATTGATGTTAAATCCGAAATATATCCTGATCTGCATTTGAAAAAAGTTCGAAAAAAGACAGGATTATTGCGATTTTATTAAACATTCAATACTGTTTGGGGTTTCTTAGGCAAAACAAAATATGGAAACTGGATAGAAATGATAAAATGGGCCTGTTTGTTCTATCAAATCCAATCCTGATAATCAGTTGTAACTTAGAAAAGCATTATTGAAAACCAAAAATCAAGATGAACCAAAAGCAAAGTTTCATTATGGCTCAGAATTTTAATATACGTGTTTCACTTTCTAAATCATTTGGTTTTGTTTTTCATCTGTTTTTTGGGAAACCGCTATTATCACTGGCTTTCTTTTTTCTTTTCTCCGGAATAAATTTATTTGCACAAAAAGTATTTGACGACAAAACCAAAGATCCTGAAATCGGTATTGTCGAGCATTTGGACGAGTTTATTCCAACCGATATATACCTGATTGATGAAAACAATCAGCGTGTTTTACTCACCGACTTAATTGACAAACCAACCATTATCAATTGGGTTTATTTCCGATGCCCGGGCATTTGCAGTCCGCTAATGGAAGGACTTGCCAAGGTAATGGACGAATCCGATATGGTTCCAGGAGTTGATTACCAGGTGCTGACCATTAGCTTTGATCCTAGAGAAACCATTGATTTGGGTCTTCGGAAAAAGAACAACTACCTGAATCTGGTTAATAAGAAGGATATCATTAGCAAAGGATGGAAATTTTTCGTTTCCGACAGTGCCAGCATTGTTAAAGGAACCAATGCCACAGGTTTTAAATACAAACGTACGGGGACTGATTTTGCACATGCAGCCTCGGTTTGCGTGGTTAGCCCTAAAGGCAAAATCACTCGTTACCTGAATGGTATCTATTTTCTACCTTTCGATTTTAAAATGGCCGTCATAGAATCATCAAAAGGCATGTCCGCACCCACGATCAATAAAATTATGCAGTATTGCTTTTCGTATGATCCGGTTGGTCAGGCCTATGTACTTAACGTGACCAAAATATCAGGGACATTGATACTATTTTTTGCGTTGGTCTTCTTCCTGATCCTGATTTTCAAGCCTAAAAGAAAATTAAATAAATAGTTTTGATTTATGCAAACAGCAACTCAAATTCCACACGATGTAAGTTACCTCGATTATAAGGGGAAATACAAGGGAATATTCGCCTGGATATTCTCGACCGACCACAAACGTATCGCATTATTGTACCTATACTCCATGATGACGATGTTTTTTGTTGGTGTTGCATTGGGACTGGCCATGAAACTTGAACTAATTGCACCGGGAAAAACCATTATGGATCCGCAAACATATAATGCGGTATTTACTGTTCATGGTGTAATTATGATCTTCATGATTGTAATACCCGGTCTTCCGGCAGTATTCGGAAACTTTATGCTTCCCATTATGATTGGGGCTAAAGACGTAGCATTTCCGAAAGTGAATCTACTCTCATGGTATTTTTATGTGTTGGGAGCTGTGCTGGTAATCGCATCAGTTTTATTTGGCAACGGAATACCGGATACCGGATGGACATTTTACGCACCTTATAGCTTTAAAACGGGAACGAACTTACTGCCTGCGATATTCGGGGCATTTGTGCTTGGATTTTCATCGATTTTAACCGGACTTAACTTTATTGTCACCATTCACCGGATGCGTGCTCCGGGAATGACCTGGTTTAAAATGCCACTTTTCCCCTGGTCGTTATACGGAACGGCATGGATTCAGCTATTGGCCACACCAGTAGTTGGTATTACCCTGGTTTTGGTTGCCCTTGAGCGTATTTTCGGGATCGGCGTTTTTGATCCTGCATTAGGCGGCGACCCTGTTTTGTATCAGCATCTGTTCTGGATTTATTCACATCCGGCAGTTTATGTGATGATCCTTCCGGCGATGGGTGCCATTTCTGAAATTATACCAACATTCTCACAAAAACATATATTTGGTTATAAAGCAATCATAGCATCAACACTAGCCATTGCATTTGTTGGTTACTTCGTATGGGGACACCACATGTTTACTTCAGGAATGAGTGGAACTGCACAATACACCTTTTCAATCCTGACATTTATCGTTGCAATTCCTAGTGCCATCAAGGTATTTAACTGGATTTCGACCATGCATAAGGGTTCTATCAATCCTGATATTCCTTTCCTTTGGGCGGTAACCTTTATTTTTGTTTTCATGATCGGCGGTTTTTCCGGATTGGTTCTTGGCGCATTGGCTACCAATGTTCATGTACACGATACGGCATTTGTTGTGGCGCACTTTCACTTCATCGTTTTTGGCGGTGTTGGTTTTTGCATTCTTTGGTGCCATTCACTATTGGTATCCTAAAATGTTTGGCCGTATGTACGATAAAGCATGGGCAAAAATGGGATGGGCTTTCTTTACGATTGGATTTCTTACGCTGTACTCTCCAATGTTCTACCTTGGAATGATGGGAATGCCGCGCCGTTATTACGATTATTTGCCCGAATTTCATGCAGCAAACATACTGTCGTCATTGGGTTCCTGGGTCATGACTTTTGGCCTGATAATCATTATCATCAACTTATTTCGGTCGGCTAAAAATGGACCTGTTGCCGAAATAAACCCATGGCATGGAAAAACGCTGGAATGGACAGTACCATCGCCACCTCCGGTTGAAAATTTTGAAGAAATACCAGTTTACGGCGAAAAAGACGGACCTTACAATTACTAATCATTGGATACCACTCTATGGAACATGTAACACAACATTCCGATCCACATTATGATCGGGAAGGATCTAAATTGGGGATGTGGCTTTTTATATTCACTGAACTGCTTCTTTTTGGAGGCCTGTTTTTAGTTTACTCGATCTACCGGTTTCTAAATCCGGAAGCCTTCCAGATGGCAGGTCATGAGCTGAACCTGACCATTGGCGCCATTAACACAATCATTTTGCTGGTGAGCAGTATGACGATTGCCATGTCGACTTCGGCACTTCAAAAAAACAATAAAGGACTTACTGTATTTTTGCTTGAGGTAACCATCATACTTGCTCTTATATTCCTGATCAATAAATATTTTGAATGGGGAGTTAAGTTTGATCATGGCATTTGGCCCGGATCGCAGCATTTACTTAATGATATGGGTAAAGGCGAGATTTTGTTCTTCGGACTATATTTTGTAATGACCGGATTGCATGCCCTGCACATTGTTGTTGGAATGATTCTGATTATTGTAGCATTGAATAAGGTGCAAAAAGGAACCGTACATGCCGACAGGCCATCGCTGCTCGATAATGCCGGATTATACTGGCATTTGGTCGACTTAATCTGGATATTCCTGTTTCCTTTATTCTATTTAATTCACTAAGAAAAAGCTTTTCAAGATGGAAAAAGAAAAACACCATATCGTACCCTACAAGGTCTATTTCTATATTCTGATTGCATTGGTCACTCTTACATTTATGTCGATCGGAATTACCCAAATTAATCTCGGAGAGTACTCTGTTTTAGGCGCAATGATCTTTTCGACCATTAAATCAATTTTGGTTTTAACCTGGTTTATGCACCTTAAATTTGATCAACCCCTTTTGCGATTTATGGTTGGCTTTGTTGCACTGTTGTTCTTTGCGATCACATTCATTACATTTTTAGATTACTATTTCAGATAAAAGCTATGTATATCTTATCAACTACCACTAATGCATCCAATTTTGTGACAGGGGTCGATAAAGCCTTTTTCTTAATCTTGGGTATATCCTTCGTATTCCTGATTGGATTGACATTTACTATGCTGTATTTTATATATAAATACAACAGGAAAAAAAATCCGGTGGCCACACAAATTGAAGGAAGTACAAAACTCGAAGTTATCTGGACAGTAATTCCAACCATTCTGGTTTTGGTCATGTTTTATTATGGCTGGGCAGGCTGGGCGCCTATGCGTAATGCTCCGAAAGACAGTTTTAATATTACGGTTACCGGACGGATGTGGAATTTCACTTTTGAATACGAAAACGGCAAAAAATCGGATACCCTTTTTGTTCCTATGAATAAAGCCGTAAAAATGAAACTGATTTCGATGGATGTGATACATGGTTTTTATATTCCGGCTTTCAGGATAAAAGAAGACGTTGTTCCGGGCAGAGAAAAAATGGCTTGGTTTATTGCACAACGAGAAGGACTGTTTGAATTATTCTGCTCCGAGTATTGTGGATTAAACCACTCTTACATGCTTAATTACGTTAAGGTTATGCCTGAACAAAAATTTAATTCATGGTATGTTGATACAACCAAACGAGTGGATGCCGCAGTAATCGACTCTCCTGTTGCAAACGGAAAGCGAATCATGAAAAATATAGGTTGTTTTTGCCTGTCATACGGTTGACGGGAACAAACTGGTTGGCCCTTCATTTAAAGGAATTTATGGTCATACGGCTACCGTTATAACCGGTGGAAGCGAGCGCCAAGTTACGGTTGATGACGAATACATCAAAAAGTCGATTTACGATCCGAATGCAGATGTGGTAAAAGGGTTTAACAAAGGATTGATGTTGTCGTACACCGGTCAGCTTTCGGAAGACGATGTGAAACAGATTACCGAATACCTGAAAACGCTGAAATAATTGTTCGATTACATAGGATTTCGTTTCACTTCATCCTATGCTTATACATTACGGGGCTTTGCCCCTCTAAGGTATTATAAAATTATAGGTAAGTCCTGAAAGGACGACTAGTAAAAGCAAAGGGTGTAACAAAGTGAACCCTTTGAAATATTCAAATTGAAAGAAATTTATACCTTTCATCAATGACCAAAACAAATATTTCATCCTGGATTAAAATAGTTTCGGAGCTGGGCAAAGTACGTATTTCTTTGCCCATTGCTTTATCTGCTTTGGTTGGTTATGCCATGCAAACCAATTTATTCAACGGCGATGCATGGATGCTGATGGCTGGTGTTTTCCTGATGTCGTGCAGTTCTGGAGCAATCAATCACATTCAGGAGTACAAAACGGACGCATTGATGCCTAGAACCAAAAACAGGCCTATTCCTTCCGGAAAAATAAGTCTGAAAGGTGCTATAATAGTGGCTCTCTCGTTTTTTGCATATGGCGCCTTTATTTTACTCGTCAGTTTTCCGCCAATCGTCTTTTTCACAAGCTTTCTTACTCTATTGTCGTATAACG
>CAXXPT010000037.1:0-78432 GCA_963676375.2 Prolixibacteraceae bacterium | reverse complement strand
CGGTTGGTTTTTACAGGCTGTTACGGCAATGTCGTCAAAATAAATGGCAATCCATTTATCCTTTGCCGTCTGCTTTAGCTGACGGATTGATGTAGAAAACCTATAACTAACTAATATGAAAAATCAGATTTTTAAAATCCTGGCAATTTCCGGATTGATTTTACTGCTGCTTTCCGGAGGTTCCGATTTGTTTGCCAAACCGTCTAAATTTAAAGTGCTGGTGCTTACCGAACGCGGCGGACAGCACGAAGGCTTTGTGGTTGCGGCACTCGATTGGCTGAAAACGTATTCTGCCGAAAAAAACTTCGAAATCACGGTAATCAATCATGCCAAAGAAATCAACGAAACAATGCTGGCCAATTACAAGGTATTTATTCAGTTGAATTATCCTCAGGAATTACCTATACCTGGAGCAAAGAAGCCGAAGAGGCGTTTATCAAATATATTGAAGAAGGACGTGGTGGTTGGGTCGGTTTTCATCATGCCACTTTGTTGGGCGAGTTTGATGGCTACCCAATGTGGAACTGGTTTTCCGATTTTATGGGCGGCATCCGTTTCGAAAATTACATCGCAGCAACAGCTTCAGCAAAAGTGAATGTTGAAGATGCCAGGCATCCGGTAATGAAAGGCGTTTCTGCATCATTTGTTCTTCCGGATGACGAATGGTACACATTTGACAAAAATCCGCGGCCCAATGTGCACGTGCTCGCCAATGTTGATGAATCGAGTTATCAACCAGCTTCCGACATCAAAATGGGTGATCATCCGGCCATTTGGGTAAACGAAAAAATGAAAGCCCGCAATGTTTATTTCCTGATGGGGCACCATGCCAACCTGTTTAAATCCAGCGATTTCAAAACGATGTTCGGAAATGCCATTTTGTGGGCAGCAGGTGAATAATGATCCACTAACCAATTAATCAGAATTATGAAACGAATGAAAAACCAACTGAGAAATACTGTACTTATAGCTTTTGCCCTGGTGCTTAGCCTGACATCTCAGGCGCAATTTCCACGATTTAAAGTGTTGGCTTTTTACAGCAAACAGGTTGAAGGCGACCATGTTTTGTTTGCAAACGATGCGATCCGATTTTTTAAGGATTTGACAAGCGGCGGTGGCTTTGTGTTCGACACGACCAGCACCATGGCCGATTTAAACGATGCCAAGCTGAAAAATTACCAGCTGGTGATGATGATCAACGATTTTCCGCACAATACGGAGCAACGCGAAGCTTTCCGAAGATACATGGAAAACGGCGGAGGCTGGTATGGGTTTCATGTGGCTGCCTACAACGATCGGGATACCAACTGGCCCTGGGGACTTGATTTTCTGGGTGGTGGTATTTTTTACCGCAATAACTGGCCGCCAATGCCCGCCAAACTGGTAGTTGATGATCCCAAACATGAGGTTACCAAAGGATTGCCGGCCTCTTTTATTGCACCAATCAACGAATGGTATCAGTGGAAACCAAGTCCGCGCGAACGCAAAAACATCAAAGTTCTGGTTTCGCTTTCTCCGGATAATTATCCGTTTGGTCTGAAAGATATTGTTCCTGATGGCGATTTTCCGGTAGTTTGGACCAACACCAATTACCGCATGATTTACCTGAACATGGGTCATGGATCACAGATTTTTACTGATGCAACCCAAAACAAACTCATCATTGATGCCTTTCGCTGGGTGATTGCCACAGATAAAAAAGGAAATGTATTTGAGCATTAGGAAGTCTTGTCAGGGAGATTTCAAGCCACTCCAGCAGTGAAGCAAAAGGCTGAAGAGTTCACTGCAGATAACACATCTGTCCATATCTGGTTGTTATTTCATTGCGAACAATAGAAAAGGGAGAGCTGAATGAATTTCAACTCTCCCTTTCCAGTTTGCTCATATTCTGATTATGAAAGCAGGTGTTAAGTTCATTTGTAATTGATCACAAAATCTTCTTTCGGTTTTCTTACTTTCTTCATTTTCTCTAACCAGTCGTTTTCTGAATCGCGATAACCCAACGGCAAAAAAAAACACTTCTTAGTTCGTTCGTCCGGAGATCGAGTAGTCTAACTCTCCCTTTTCCCGTGCAGCAACAGATTAACTGCATCGGCCAGCGAACCTGCAGGAATAACTTCTCCAGAGTTTACGAAGAAAATTTCATCGGCATTTTCGATGGTATTCAGGCGGTGAGCAATGATTACGCGAGTAGTGCTTGCTGGTAATTTTTGAAGTATATTTTCGAGCAATTGTTCAGTAATGGTATCGATATTGGCCGTGGCTTCGTCGAGAATAAGCAGTTCGGGTTTACGCAGCACCGAGCGCATAAAAGCGATCAGCTGTTTTTGACCCAGGCTGATGCCATCGCCTGTGGTCTGAACTTTCGAATCCAATCCAGAATCGAAACGGCTCAACAGACTTTCAAGGCCTGATTCTTTAATGACTTCTGCCAGATCGTCGTTCGACAGGTTTTTGTATTCCGGATTTCCATAGAGAATATTGTCGCGCACGGTTCCGGTGAACAGGAATGGTTCCTGAAGAATAAATCCGATTTTGCTGGTTCGTTCTTCGGGCTGATAAGTGCGAATATCTTTTCCATCGAGCAATACTGTCCCAGTGGTGGCATCGTACAGCCGGGCGATCAACGAGGCAGTGGTTGTTTTTCCACCACCGGTTGGACCTACAAAGGCATAAGTTTTTCCGCGTTCCAGGTTGAAATTGACGTGATGCAAAACTTCCTTGCCATTTGGATATGTAAATGAAACATTCCGGAACGAAAGATAGGAAGACGTGGATTCAACAGTTGTATTCTCAATGACTTCCAAATTAGTATCGAGCGAAAGTATTTGCGAAATGCGGTCCCAACCTGCCATGGCTACCTGGAAACTGGCCCAAAGTCCGGCCAATTGGCGCAACGGGTGGTAAAAGCTGTTCACATAGGCCAAAAAACCGATCAGCAAACCAATGGTGAATTTCCCGGTCATAATCAGGTAAATACCAAATGCCAGCACAACGAGTTGACCTAAATTGGCAGAAAATCCGAAAACAGGAGTGAAAATATTGTTGGCCAACCCGGCGCTAACCGCGGTTGAATAATTCTTCTGGTTTGCTTCGTTAAAGCGTTTCCTGAAATAATCGCGACGGTTAAAAGCGATGATGACCTTAAAGTTGTTCAGGCTTTCCTGAATTTCGGCGCTCAATCCGCCAGTGCTTTTCAGGTTGGCCGCATTTTTTCGTTTCACCCATGGAGAAATGGCTCTGGTGAAAATCCAGATGATCAATGCGGGTAACAATGCGGCGGCACCCAATTCAGGATTAATACTCAGCAGAAAAATACCAGCGCCAAGCATCGTAAATATGCTGCTGATAAACTGCATCAGCGATTGCGAGAAAAACTGGTTGAGCTTGTCGGTATCGTTGTTGATTCGCGAAATCAAATCGCCTGCTTTATTCTGGTTGAAAAAATCGACCGGTAATTCCTGCAGTTTCGTAAAAACCGCGTTGCGGAGGCTATACAACATGCGTATTCCAACGCCGCCCATTAGGATCATTTGGAGGTAATTGGTTGCAAATGCCACCATGTACATGACCAGCAAAATGGCCGAATACCGGATCACTCCGTCGAATTGTTTCGATTGAATATAGGTGTCGATGGTGTGGCCAATGAGGTAAGGTCCCAGCAAACTCAAGCCAGCATTGATGAAAATGATGATGAAGGCAATGATCAGTGTCCGCTTTTCCTCCCGGATCAAATCGAGCAATTTCCGGAGCGCTGCCAGTGTCGATTTTTTCTGCTCTGCTGCCGTAGCGGTTTGATTGAGGTTATAGTTCATTCTGACAAATATTCTGATTTAGATTCTGCATTATTGATTTTTTTTTTGACTCACCCCAAGCTCGCACTGCTCGCTTTGCCCCTCTCTACATGTAGAGAGGGGAGAAGTCGCCTACAGGCGACTTGGGGTGAGTGAACGATTTAATACGTCTATATTATCGGTTACAATATCTTTTTCATTACACTTCATAATGACTTGTACTTCGTTGTGAATTTTCGATCTGTACATACTCGGTACAGGTTTCCATTAACTCATGGTGCGTTCCGGTGGCAATAACCTCGCCTTCCATCAACAGAATAATCTGCTCAAAATGCTTTACGGATGACACTTTCTGGGTAATCGACAGCAAAGTCAGATCAGGATAGTTCCGTTCAAGGTTCGAAAGGATTTTTTTCTCTGTTTCATTATCAACACGGGCTGTGAAATCGTCGAGCAAAAGTATTTTTGGGTTGATGGCCAACGCACGTGCGAGCATAATTCGCTGTTTTTGTCCTCCCGAAAGGCTGGTTCCACGTTCAGAAACAATGGTGTTGAGTTTCTCCGGAAGCGAATCGACAAAGTCTTTTAATTCGGCGGTTTGTATGGCTTTTTCGAGCGATTCGTCGGTTACCTGATCGCTGAATGCAATGTTTTCGCGCAAGCTCATGTTAAAAATCACACTGTCCTGAAGTACAAATCCAACCTGACTTCGGAACGATTCCTTGTCGTAGCTTTCAATGTCTTTTCCATCAAACAGAATGGTTCCGCTGTCGGGTTTTACCAAATCAGTCAGCAAATTGAGCAATTGGCTTTTCCCTGCAGCCGTTGGACCGATAATAGCGACCTGAGTTCCACCCTTTACTGAAAAAGAAATGTCTTTCAGAACTGGTTTATCGCCGTATGAAAGTTGAATGTTTTGGAGTTGAATGTCGCCCTTTAGTGTGGCTTTTGTTGTGCCAGGTTCAGCAATTTCAGGAGCTTCCAGAACTTCGTTGATTCGTGCGTAAGAAGCAGATGCCTGTGCCATAATGTTGCTCATGAAACCAATCATGATGATCGGGAAAATAAGTAAGGCCAGGTAACTGTTGAATGCCGCGAAATCGCCCAGTGACATTTCTCCGGTAATCACAAAATGCCCGCCCAACATCAGGATGGTGATCATTCCGAGGTTGGAAATAAAGGTGATGATGGGTATCATGGCTGCAAACAGCCGAAGTATGCCCAATCCAACATTGCGTGAGTCGGTGTTGGCCTCCATGAATTTATGGTATTCGGACTGCTGCGAGTTCAGTACCCGGATTATGGCCGAACCCATGATGCTTTCGTTGATGACCTTGTTCAGCCAGTCGATAATTTCGCGGCTTCGACGGAATAAAACCCTGACTTTCCGGAGAACAATAAAAAAGGTGCCGCCAATCAGTGGAATGATGGCAATGATGGGCACAGCCAGTTTATAGTTGATCATGAGCAGCAGCACACAGGTGCCGATAATCATAAAGACCGAAGAAAAAATAGTGACCACAGCCATTGACACAAACATCTTGATGGAGTCGATATCGGAGGTGAGGTTGGTTAACAGCTTGGACGGATTGGTCTTCAGGATATAAGAATAACTTTGCCGAGAGATTTTGTCGGACAGGCGTGTGCGCAGGTCGCGGGCAACCCGCTCCGATGCAAACGTCTGTACGATACTTTGCAGATAGGTGAAGAAAAAGATGACAAATGCTGCCACCAGAAACTCCAGAACTACTGTTTTGAAATTGAAATTTCCTGCCGAAAATGAATCAATGGCTCTTGATATTATTTTGGGCAGTAGTAAATTAACTCCGTTACTGAGCAGGGCAAATAACACCAGAAAAGTGACCATTCCCCGATATGGTTTCAGTAAACTAAATACGTTTGGTTTTGATTCCTTCTTACCGTTAACCGGTTGTTTTGAATTACTCATTCCAGGATTATGCTTGAAAATACAGACTACAAAGAAACTCTAAAAGAGCCTAAAAGTTTAGATTTATAGAAAGAAAAATGCCACAAAGCCACTAAGGTTAAAAGTATGAGACATTTTCAACCCGTCATTGCGAAGTAGCGAAGCGAATGAAGCAATCCTTTGAATAAAAGATTGCTTCACTTCGTTCGCAATGACGTCCTTGTCTTTGCACTTTTGTGGCAAAATACTTTAGTGCCTTCAATCTTAGGCTTACTTTTCTTTTTCCTCTTCTTTACAGAAACGATTGGCCCAAGGCGGACGGTGTGAGTGCATGTGCTCGCGAAACTTTTCGCGCTCTTCGGGAGTCATAGTTTCCCATTTTTCGTGCATGTGTTGTCTGCAATGACCGTGACCACGTTTGTGATGCCCTTTGAAGCCACCCAAAAGAAGGCGCGACAGAATCAGTAGCCCAATGGTTTGCCAGAAGGTAATTTCAGGTAAGTGGAACAGCAAAGGCATCAGCCAATTCCACAAGTACATGGTGATAAACCCGAAAGCCACAAAGGCAGCCAGTATCAGGGGGATAAAGAGATACCATCTTTTTTTAAACATTGTTTTCATTTTATATTTTTTAAAAGTTTATTAATTCGTCGTAAATAAGCTGAAGTCGTTCGCGCAAAACCAATACGGCATAGCGTTTTCTCGAAATGAGTGTATTCACCGTTACACCTGTTTGTTGTGAGATTTCCTTAAATGAAAGGCCTTTCAATTCAGTCAATTCAAACACCAGCCGTTGTTCTTCCGGAAGCTCTTCCAATGCTTTTTCCAATTCAATCCAAACCAGCGACCGCAAATAATCGTCTTCGGGCGTACTTCCGTTGTCGAACATTATATGTCGAAGTTCCTTGAATGAGCCTTCATCTTCAGTTTCAGCGAAAAATTCCGGCATCGATTCGGTCTTTTTTTTGCGGTAGAGATCGGTAATCCGGTTGCGGGCCACGGTGAACAGCCATGCAGCCATCTGATCGATTGGTTTCAAAAGGCGGTCGGCATCGGCAAGCTGAAAATAAACATCCTGCAAAATATCATCGGCATCTTCAATGGTGCGCACCCTCTTACGGATAAACCCCTCTAAGCGGCCACCATAGTTTTTGATGATGTCAGATATATGTTGTCTTTCCTTCACAGTAGTTTTTATCAGCGCGACCGACTGTTCGTCTATCGACAACTCTAAAACCTCAATTCCACTCATATTGTTTTGGTTGAACGCCAACTGGCTCTGATATGAAAACGACTGATCTGTATACCGATCGGATAATCATTCAAACTCAATTGTGCAGCTTATAGTGAGGTTGACGAATGAGGTTAAAGAATATTTTAAATGAAATGAAATTTTTTAATAGAACTGTGTCCGTCAGTTAAAACTGACGGCAAAGGATAGCGCTTTAAATGACATTTATACAATTAATGAGGAGTCATATCCTTTGCCGTTCCGCTTTAGCGAACGGACATGAGACATTTTTTACTCTATCGGCTGACCAGATCTTTCAGAGTTTGCCGCAGGATGCTCACTTCCATTTCGAGTTCCTTAATGCGGTTTTGCAACCCATCTACTTCTGTCCGATCTTCAGCAATCGAATAATCGGGTTCGGAGCAGAGGAGTTTGGCTGCTATTTCCCTGAAAAAATTGTAATTCAGGAATTCGGAGAGCTCGGCTAGTCGCTGCACCTGAAGGGTAGGGCGTTTTAACATACCCACTGCCGACGAGTGGTTCATCTTTAGCCCGCGCGATAAGTCGGTTGCATTGATTCGTTTGCGTGCCATTTCGCGTTTAATCATCGAAAGTATTGGCAGTTGTTCCATTGAATTGGGTTTTATCGTGAAAAATCAAAAAGGTGATTATACTCTGAAAAGTCAAAACCCTTAAATCCCCGTTCGACTGAGCTCACGCCGAAGCCTGAAGGGGACTTTGAAGAGTTCATCGATTTTCAACGAATTCCGCTTTAGGGGTCAGGGGTAAAGAAGTTGAAAATCGATGAACTCATACTTTTATGAGCTGACTCAAAAATGATATTCTAAAAATAGTAATATTTATTTAAAAAACATCATATAGTATTCTTTTAGAATAATATGTAGTGTTTATAGAACAAATATATGTTCTTAATTAATCAAATTTAATTTGAATAGAATCAGAATATATTCTTTTAGAACAATAATTGTTGTTTATATAATAAGTATTGTTGCTTATTGAATAAATATTGCTGCTTTTAGAACAAAAATTGCATCTGAGAGGTGGAGGGGGGTACCTCTGAGGTACCCCCCTCCACCTCTCAGATTGAAAAAATGAGTGCAAAATACTCACAGGGTGACTGGAGCAAATAACATTGATTACTCTTCTTTAAACCTTATTTTATAAGGCTACCTCAGTAGAAAAGCTATACTCACAGCCTACAACCTTATTACCTTATTTGGGGGTTTATTGTCTTCTGATAGAATGTGATAAATGTCTCATATTCTTCCATGAAACTTACCTTTCGATGATGTTCTGGCTGGTTAAGAATGTAGTTGCATACTTTCCGAACATCACCTTTTGATACCGAAAAAGCAGAACAGGTATCTTGCCATTTAAATCTGCCCTGACAAAGTTTATTTTCATTGACAAACCGTTCCGAACTGTTTGCCACGATAGAAGCAATTGTTTCTTCAGAAATGGATGGTGACCGGGAGATCAAAAAGTGTACGTGTTCCGGATTCGCATAGATGGCGTAGAGATGACATTCATTGTTTTTAACTATTCCGGTAAGGTATTTTTCGATACGCTCCCTATGCAACTCAACGATCAAAGGCAACCGGTGTAAAGTAGTGAACACAAAATGGGTGTATAGGTTGTTGTATTCTACTTTCATAAATAAGGTAATAAGGTTTGATCCTGTTGTTTATTTATTTTCTACTGAGGTTTTTCTGTGAAAATAAGGTTTTTAAGAACTGCACATTGGAGGGACTACAACCCCGTCAGCCGTCTACTAATTATGCAGAGATTATTTCATTTCAAACTGATTAAAAGTATCAATTATGAACTGTCCACCAGTCTTATCTAACCATTCGTTAGTGATTTCAATAAAAGTAAATAGAAGATTTGAATATTTATCCAAATGGATTTCATTGACTCTAAAGTAATAAGTTGCTGTTTTTATTCTATCTTTTAATACAATGTCGCCAAAATCAGAAACTAACATTTGTTTGTCTGGAAGTATCTTGCCTAAAATAATTCTATTGGGTAATTTTTGATCTTTAGACAACAGCAGTTCAAAATATTCTGCCCTGTTTTTTTGTAAAAATAAATCATCGAAAGTTCTTCCATTTGTAAATGCATTGTACCAATCTAACCATTCCTTAAATTTTACTAACGTTACAATTTTTTCTTTCTTAAAATTAGGTACTGCTGTGATGCTCTCAATCTGTCTTTTGAGGGATTTTGAATTTAATTCAAAATTTTTAAATATGTGAAATCCTAGAATATCCCTGCTTCTAATATTTGCAACTAATTCTTCTTTTTCTAAATTTAAAAGCTTACTCGTGTCAATTAGCAAGTTTTTATCAAACTCACTAAAAATGATTTTTCTAATATGGTTTATTATCGTTAGAAATTCTGTATCTATATCTCTTTTAAAGTAATCTTCCACTTCATCAAACAGAAGTCCTCTTTCCTTTAAAATATTAATGTTTGATTTAATTGCTTCTACAATCTTGCGCTTTTCCTTTGATTTTTCTTTAGTCTGTAAATTGTACCTTAATATTCTACGATGTTTAATGTCGAATGGTAATACTTCAGATTCACCATGCTCCTCGTTAACAATGCAAATTATTTTTTCCCATCCTAAAGATTTTATCGCATAACCTAATTCAAAAACAACATTTGGATTAGGTGTTTTTCTACCTACGTAATCTTGATTTATTATTGACAAATCACAGATGAAAATTCTGGAATTATCAATTTTATTAAGAATTAGATTTATAATCTCAGGGTTTCCTGGCTCTCCGCTAGTATCTTTATCTAAATTGAAATTTACTAAGAACTTATTCTCTTTATTAAATTCTTTTATTGCGGTTTTAATACAGCTTTCGATGAAGTTTTTATTGTTCTTTAAATCTGTATCACTTTGCCAAGAAAAGAAAATGTTCATTTTTTTTCAGCGTGTTAGTTTAACTTGGGCATAACTTGCAAATTCCACCCTAAACTTAGCACTTTTCCCGATCTTTCCCTTCTGTTAAACAAATCTGTTTTAAACAAAAAATCCTCCAAAGTTTCTGCGACTATGGAGGATTTTGCTTTTAATTGGGATGATATGTCCGTTGCCTGAAGGCAAACGGCAAAGGATAATGCTTTGAATAAGAGATAATGTTAATCATAGCGAGGATATCCTTTGCCGTCGGTTTTAACCGACGGACATAAGAATGTTAACTATCCTTTCTGATCGAATACGCCATCAGTGCTTCTCCATGCCTGATGTAGAGCACACCATCGTGAATAACAGGATGGGTAAAGAACTCTTTGGTTCCTTTGGTCACTTTAAACGAACTGACGATTTGCATTCCTTCCGGCTTGGGATTGACCAGGTTAACCAATCCTTTTTCTGTATATACATACAGCATTCCATCGGCTGCAATGGTGCTTCCTCTGAACATTTTCACCGAGTCGGTTACCTGTCCGGTTTTCATGTCGAGGCATTTCAGGTACATTTGCCGATGGGCCGTTCCGTAGATTTTATCGCCCAACCGAACCACTCCGCCCATAATATTGTCGAACGATTTATTTCGCCAAACTTCTGAAATGGCACTTCCATCTTCAGCAAGTTTCAGTTTAACGGTGCGGTTTCCATCGCCTTCGGTGTAAATCAATTCATCGCCATCGATAATCGGGATGTTCCCGTGCAGGTTTCCGGCAGTGTCCATTTTGTGAGTAAACAGCAATTCACCCGATTTGCCATCCAATCCGAGAAACGCCATTTCAGAAAATGTTAGGAGTAAATCGCGATTACCTCTTTTTACCACGATTGGCGAACCGTAGGCTTCAACTTCACCTTTGGCTTTTTGCGACCATACTTTTTGTCCGGTAAACCGGTTTAAGGCCACCACATTGTTTTCAGGACCGCCTGGCTGGCAATACACCAAATCGCCATTTACGAGCAGCGACTGCGAATAGCCAAACATGTTGATCGTTCCCTGCAAATCAGAAATCATATTCAGTCCCCACTTTTTCGAACCATCTTTTTTGTTGAAACAGGCAATGTCGCCTTTTCCGGAGCAAACATAAATCAAATCGCCAACCACGGTAGGAGTAGATCGCGATCCGGGGAAGTTCTTCACCCACTCCTGACCACAAGCCACTTTCCAAAGCTGTTTCCCGTTCAGGTTATAAGCATATAAAAAGCTGGTGCTGTCGGTTTCTCCGGTAATAAAGAGCTGATCGCCGGCAATAACAGGCGAGCCATAACCATGTCCGATTGAATCAATTGCCCAAAGCAACTTGGGGCCTTCAGCAGGCCATTGGGTGAGTAGCCCGGTTTCGGCATAAACCCCGCTTCGGTTGGGGCCGCGCCATTCGCTCACAGGTTCTTCTTTCTTGGTAAACGCAAAAAACAATACGGCTAACAGGATGATCAGTAGATTCTTCATTGGTTAAATTTTATTTCAAACACATAGGCGCATCGTTTTTTTTTCTTTTTACTTCTTCCTATGTGTTGTGTGGTTTATGTTTTCCCTTTAAGAGTATCAGGATATTCTGAAAAATTACAGGATATCGATCGCAACATGAAGCCAAATTCACCGGAAAATTAAGTTTATCTGAAATCTATGTAAAGCATTCTGTCAACTAAATATGCCTGTCTATCTTTGCCGTCCTACTAAAAATCACGAATGGCTTATTTAAATAATACCATGATCATTCGCCGGCAACTGGTTCGAAATGTTGTCCGGCTTTTTAATGAAGGAAAACTGATTGAAGGCATCGACCGTATTCCGTTGGAAATGTCGCCTCGTGAAATTCCGGCACAGCGCCGCTGCTGCATTTACAAAGAACGTGCGGTGGTAAGGTACAAACTGATGCCTATTCTGGGGCTCGGTATCGAAGAGGAGCAGGATGAGCTGACGCCGTTGTCGGAGTTTGCCCGGATGGCTCTTGAACGGAAAGAACCTTCGAAAAAAATACTGACCGTGGTTGATGAAGCCTGTACTTCGTGTGTGAAAGTTAGCTACATCGTTACCAATATTTGCCGTGGTTGTGTGGCCAGTCCGTGCATCATGAATTGCCCGAAAAATGCCATTCGGTTCAATGATTCGGGTGCGGCCCAGATTAAGTCGGATAAATGCGTAAACTGCGGACTCTGCAAGGAAGCATGCCCATACCACGCCATTGTTTATGTGCCGGTTCCGTGCGAGGAAGTTTGCCCGGTGAATGCTATTTCGAAGAATGAACAAGGAGTTGAATACATCGACGAAAGCAAATGTATTTATTGCGGACGTTGCCAGAATGCCTGCCCGTTCGGTTCCATCTATGAGATTTCAAACCTGGTTGATGTACTGAAAAGTATTCGGCAGGAAGAAGAAACCATAGCCCTGGTTGCTCCGGCGTTGTTTGGCCAGTACGATATGCATCCTGCCAAAGTGATGAAAGCCATCGAAAAAATCGGGTTCAGCAAAGTGGTTGAAGTAGCCCGGGGCGCCGAAATCACGACGCGAAATGAGGCCGAAGAGTTGGTTCATCGCTTAGGTGAAGGTGCTCCGTTTATGACTACCTCTTGCTGCCCTTCGTATGTTGAACTTACACGCAAGCATATCGAAGGATTGAAACCCTTTGTTTCCGACACCGGATCGCCCATGCATTATACCGCTGAAATGGTGAAAAAGCAAAATCCGGAAGCAAAAACGGTATTCATTGGGCCCTGTATTGCCAAGCGAAAAGAAGGAATTGACAACGAATTGGTGGATTTTGCGCTGAGCTTTTCGGAACTTGATACAATACTTGAAGCAATGGAAATTAAGCCTTCTGATTGTGAAGATATTGTGCTCGAAAAAATAGATAGCGAAGCCCGTGGTTTTGCGCTTTCTGGAGGAGTAATCGCAGCCATTAAGGCGCAAAATCTGCAGATAGATGTCAAAAGCTTGTCGGTGGATGGCCTGAATAAAAAATCGATCAATTTGCTGAAGGCATTTTCGAAGGGAAAGGCGCCTGCTCAGTTCATTGAGGTGATGGCTTGCGAAGGTGGTTGCATTGCCGGGCCGGTTAGCCACCTGAATGCCCAGAAAGGGAAACGGAATTTCGAGAAGGGTTTGGAGCTGATAAGCGGCAATTGAAATTGAACCACATAGCCACATAGTTCACATAGAATTTAAAATTATTTTTTTTCTATGTGTTCTATGAGCCTATGTGGTTTTCATTATCTATCGATTTATTTCATTTGTTCATTCCATCCTGAACGATCGGGTAGAGCAGGGGCATTCACCTTTTTAACCGGGTTATCCTGCAATTGTTTCAGCAGCACTTCCACTGCCTTTTCGATGCAGGGATCAATGCCTTTAGCCAGTTGTTCGGGGCGGTCAACCACCTCAATATCCGGAGAAACGCCGGTACCTTCGATGATCCACTGTTCGTTTTCGTCGTAAATACCAAATCGCGGAACGGCAATGTAGCCGCCATCAACCAGTCCGGCATTGCCCGACATGCCAACTAATCCGCCCCACGTGCGGGTTCCGATCAGTTTACCTAATCCTACTTTTCTGAAATAATATGGGAACGCATCGCCACCCGACGACGAGTAACCGTTGGTCAGCATCACTTTTGGTCCGTTGTGTGCTACTCCCGGGGTCTTCATTGGCGATAAACCGTTACGCTGCCAGTAGCTGAGCGTTTTGCGTTCGAGCAGTCCGGTCATCACATCAGGAATAAAACCACCACCGTTGTAACGGTCGTCAATAATCAGGGCTTCTTTTTCGGCATAGGCATACATACCGCGGAACAATTCTCGGTTTCCATCGGTCGATGTATTTGGCACATAAATGTACCCGATTTTTCCGCCCGAAAGTTTGTCAACCATGGCGCGGCGTTCGTTTACCCAATTCAGGTTCAGCAATTCAAGTTCGCTGCTGATTGGCTTAATGGTTGATGTCCTTGCTCCGGCAGCATCAGGAATCGAATTGACCGTAATCTCAACGGTTTTGCCCAAGGTATTTTCGAGCAATTCATAAGGGTTCATGTTTATATTCACTGCAGTACCATTGATCGCCAGCAGGTAATCGCCTTCTTTTACGTTTACGCCTTGCTCGGTCAGCGGAGAACGACGGGCTTCGTTCCAGTTTTCTCCGGCGTAAATTTTGGCAATCCGGTATTTTCCTGAAGTCGGATCAGCAACCAGCTCGGCGCCAAGCAAACCGGTATCCACGCGTTTTACTTTTTCAAAATCGCCCCAATCCACATAGGAGTGACCGGTATTTGTTTCTGAGATAATCTCGCCTAAAATGTAGTCTAAATCCGCACGATGGCTTACGTTTTGTACCAGCGGACTGTAGCGTTCTTTTATGCCTTTCCAATCTACGCCGTGCATGTTGCTCACATAGAAATAGTCGCGGAAAATGCGCCATCCGTCGGAATAAATCTGGGCCCATTCCTTTTTCGGATCAATTTTCATCACCATATCGTCGAGGTTCAGTCTGCCTGCACCCGATTTTTGTCCGGTTGTCAGTTTGGTAATCCCAAAGTCTTTGCCTGCGCGGTAAATCATCATTTTTCCTTCGGCGCTTACGACTGCCTGACTTACGCCATCCATTACTTCTTCGTCCTTTTTGTCATCGATGGTATATTTATGTAACGAACCTTCGCTGATGTAAAGAATTCCACCATCAACAGCCACCAGATTGCGGTATTCTCCCGATTTTAAAGGGAAAGCGGTAATTCTCGAATTGATTCCGTCGAAATCGATCTGGATTGTTTTGGGTAAGGCAACAGCCGGTTTTTCTTCAACTTTGCTCTTTTTATCCTTCTTGGGTTCTACTGTTGGTTTTTCAGCTTCTTTTACCGGTTCAACATCATTTTTTTCCTTGAACAGTTTCGGGCAATCAGCGCAAAGAGCAACCGCATAGATTTTTGCCGATTTATTGTACACGTAATTAAACTCAAAGCTGCTGAAATCGAGGTTGAAATCGCGGTCGGAAATGAAATAAATGTATTTGCCATCAACCGAGAAAACCGGGGCGCCATCATTGAAACGATCATCAGTTAACTGTTTGTTTTCAGCTTTTTCGACATTGTAAACCCAAACAGCGCCCAGTCCGTTGGCGCCTTCTTTGTCGTAGGTAATCCATTTCGAATCGGATGAGAAGGAATACGAATGAATTTCGTCGCGGTCGGCATGAGTCACCACCGTAGTTTTTCCGGTCCCCACATCCACCAGCTTAAGCTGAAGCGTACGGTCGAAATAAAGCAGGTATTTACTGTTTGGCGACCATTCCGAGTCGTATTTCCAAGCCGACGAACCGCTGGTTAACTGGCGTGGAGTTGCCCCTTTTTTATTTTCGACCAGGTAAATTTCATATTCGCCCGAAGCATCAGAATAGTACGAAATGTATTTTCCATCGGGTGACCAGCGCGGATAAATCTCGCGAACACCCTGCGTATTGGTCAGGTTGTAAGTTGGGCCATTTTCAGCAGGAATTGAGAAAATATCGCCACGGGCCGAAATCAGTGCACGTTTACCGGTAGGCGAAATTTCATAAGCCTGAACAAAATCCTTCACGTTCTTGTAATACGGCAAAATGTTCGGATTGTCGAAATGAATATTAACGGTTACTTTTTCCTCTTTACCTGTTTGCAGGTCAAGTTTATAAAGGAACCCACCATTTTCAAAAACCATTTGCCCGTTTTCTCCTGAAGGCCACATGCAATCGAAATCGGCGTGTTTGGTCAGTTCTTTCAGGTCTTTGGTTGTGGTGTTGTATTGGTAAATATTTAGTTTCAGGTCGCGGTCTGACGCGAAATAAATGTTATCGCCAAACCAAACCGGAAGTTGGTCCGTTCCTTTGAAATCAGTAATTTGTTCCGAAGTATTCTTGTCAAGATCGTAAACCCATAGATCTGAAGCACGGCCGCCTTTGTAGCGTTTCCATGTACGGAATTCGCGATCAACCGGAGTAAAGCAAATTTTCTTGTTATCAGGCGAAAGCGTGGCAAAACCACCATTTACAATGGGTAGTGGTTTTTCCATTCCACCATCGAGACTAATGGTGTAATACTTGCCGTTACGATCGCCAAATGGTGTGCGGTTTGCGCGGAACAGAATGTTTTTGCTGTCGGAAGTCCAGTCGAGAGGCACATCGTCGAAGCCACCACGCGGAGGCATTACGCCCACAGAATTATAGAATGTTAACTGACGCGGCGTTCCACCATCCGAAGGCATCACAAAAATCTGGCGGCTTCCGGAGTATTCGGCCGAAAAAGCAATCCATTTTCCATCGGGCGAAATCTTCGGAAAAAGTTCCATTCCGGAGTGCGAAGTCAACCGGCGTGCCTCGCCACCAGTGGCATCAACCGACCAGATATCTCCGGCGTAAACAAAAGCAATCAGGTTTTTATTGATGTCAGGGTAACGCATCAACCGGGCATCGTTTTGTGCATTTGTTTTCTGAATAAAACTGAGCCACATTAGAATCAAAGCCAATACTTTGAATGAATTTTTTAGCATAGTATCTTGATTTAAGTAAAAAATGTTTCTGCGAGAATAGGTTACAATGATGCGCCGGAAATTACAAAAAGGGATATAAAACAGCTATGAGAAATTACAGATATATTAAGCATACAATTTTTAAGATTCATTAAACTTGGCTATTTCTTCGTGTCCTTTGTGGTTAAATCCATTTATATTTGCCACAAACTTTGAAATAAATGACCAAACACAAAATAGTTGTTGCTATCGATGGGCATTCGTCTTGTGGAAAGAGTACAATTGCCAAAGCAGTAGCCGCCCAATTCGGATACATTTTTATCGACAGTGGGGCCATGTACCGCGCTGTTACCCTGTTTGCACTTCGCCGTAATTTAATTACTGAAGGTTCGGTAAAGGTGCGCGAACTGATTGGCTTGCTCCCTGAAATTCAAATTGAGTTTCGTTATAATCCTGAAAAACAAAAGAGTGACACCTACCTGAACGGGGAAAATGTGGAAGACGAGATCAGGCAATTGCCTGTTTCTCAAAATGTAAGTCCAGTAGCCACGATTGCCGAAGTGCGCGCCGCCATGGTTCGTTTGCAGCAGGAAATGGGTAAAAATAAAGGTATCGTGATGGACGGCCGCGACATTGGAACGGTTGTTTTTCCGGATGCCGAGTTGAAATTATTTGTGACTGCATCGGCCGAAATACGCGCACAGCGCCGTTTTGATGAACTGACAGCCAAAGGTGAAACAGTTTCGTATGAAGAAATTTTGCAGAATGTTCTGGAACGCGATCACATTGATTCGACCCGCGAAGCTAGTCCGCTGCGAAAAGCCGATGATGCCCTGGTTTTGGATAACAGCCACATGACTCGTGACGAACAACTGGAATGGGTGATCGGAAAAGTTGAAGAAACATTGAATTTTGAAGAGCCGAATTCCAGATAAATAGAAATATCTTTTGCCGTTCGGCTTTAGCGAACGGACATTTGTAAAAATCAAACTAAACAAATGATCGTCGAGATTGATCAAAAATCCGGATTTTGTTTCGGGGTACTGAACGCCATCGGAAAAGCAGAAGAAACGCTGAATACTGAAGGTATGCTTTATTCTTTGGGTCATATCGTGCACAACGATTTAGAAGTCAGTCGGCTTCAGGAAATTGGCCTGCAAACAATCGATCACGACGAGTTTTTTAAACTAAAAGATTGCAAAGTTCTGATTCGTGCCCATGGCGAACCTCCATCGACTTACGAATATGCCCGGCAAAACAACATTACCCTGATTGATGCGACTTGCCCTGTAGTTCTGAAACTTCAGCAGAGGGTAAAAAAGGCGGCTGAAACCATGCGGGAGGAAAATGGTCAGGTGGTTATTTTTGGCCATCAGGGCCATGCCGAAGTTGACGGATTATCAGGCCAGACCAACAATCAGGCTATTGTTATTGAGCATCCGGATGATTTCAAAAAGGTCGATCCTTCGCGACCTGTTGTCGTTTTTTCGCAAACCACCAAATCGGTCGGCGATTTCAGAAAACTGACACAAAACATTCAGGAGCAGGCCAAACAGGGACGGGTGGAATCGCACGATACAATTTGCCGCCAGGTGTCGAACCGAGTTCCGCATCTCGAACAATTTGCTGTTCGGTTTGATGTGGTTGTTTTTGTTGGAGGCCTTCGCAGTTCCAATGCCCAAGTCCTTTTCGAGGTTTGCAAGAAGCATAACGAACGAAGTTATTTTGTGTCTTCTCCGGAAGATTTGCAGCCCGGATGGTTTTCAGGAATCGAAAAAGTTGGTATTTGTGGTGCTACTTCAACTCCCCAGTGGCTCATGGAAAAGGTGGCCGAAAGGATTAATCAGTTTTAAGGATTCATTAACCTTAAGCTGCTATTTAACAACCTTCGACTTTAATCCGAATACTTCAGTTACCTTTAGTTTGATTTTATTCATCAGCTAAATGCAATGACTATGACAATGAAAGATATTAGCACAGAGCCAACTCTGAAAAGAAAGAAATTACAGAAAATAGGTGTTTTTACATCAGGAGGCGATGCTCCGGGTATGAACGCCGCAATTCGCGCGGTAACCCGTGCCGCGCTGGCCAATAAATTAAAGGTAGTTGGTATCCGTCGCGGGTATCAGGGAATGATTGAAGGCGATTTTATACCGCTGAAATCATCGGATGTTAGTGGAATTCTGCAATTGGGCGGAACTATGCTGAAAACTGCCCGCAGCGCCGAGTTCAGAACTCCGGAAGGTCGAGAAAAAGCGTATCAGCAGTTAAAAAAAGCCGAAATCGATGCGGTGGTGGTGATTGGTGGCGATGGTTCTTTTACTGGAGCGCTGGTTATGTCGCAGGAATATGATATGTCGTTTGTTGGAATTCCCGGAACCATTGACAATGATATGTATGGTACCGATTATACAATTGGTTACGATACGGCCCTGAATACGGTGGTTGAAGCGGTTGACAAAATTAAGGATACAGCGCGTTCACATGGTCGTATTTTCTTCGTTGAAGTGATGGGCCGTGAGGCAGGTTTATTGGCATTGAACAGCGGAATTGCCTGTGGCGCCGAGGTTATCCTCATTCCGGAAGCGAATTCTCAGCACGAAGAATTGAAAAAATTCATCAATAAAGGATACAAACAAAAGGAAACCAGTGGAATTGTGATGGTGGCCGAAGGTGATGAAGCCGGTGGCGCTCTTCAGATTGCCGAAAAGGTTCGCAAAGAACATCCAGATTTGGATGTGCGCGTTTCAATTCTTGGCCATATACAACGGGGTGGAAGCCCAACAGCCAAAGACCGCGTGAATGCTACCAAGATGGGAGTTGCTGCCATTGACGCATTGCTCGATGATCAGAAAAGCATCATGATTGGACTTGATAATGAGAAGATTGTACACGTTCCGTTCAATAAGGCTGTGAAATTAAATCACAGCATTGATACCAATTTGCTGGACATTCAGAAGCTTTTAAATACATAGTGCCTGGAGTTTGGAGTGCCTAAAATGCCTAAAGTTAATTTCGATAGGCAACAACTTTAGGCACTTCGAATTTTATGTACTTTAGGCACTTTCAACTTATCCCATCAATCTTGAAATAAGCAATCAGATTCTTTAGGTTTTCAGCTTGTTTCGAAATGTTTTTTGAGTTAATCGACAGTTCAAATGAAGCTCCCGCATTCTGTTGGGTAACTCGGTTCAGTTGCTGAATTCCGGCATTTATTTCTTCGGAACTTATTTTTTGTTCGAGACTCGAAGCTGCAATTTGCTTCACTAATACAGCCGTGTGCTCAATATCCGGAATAATTTCAAGCAAAATATTACCTGTTTCTTTCGCCTGAAACAACCCATGACTAGATAGCTCATTGATCTCTTTTGCTGCGAGTTGCGACCGCTCAGCTAATTTTTTAATTTCGGCGGCTACCACCGCAAACCCTTTTCCCTGAATTCCGTAGCGAGAGGCTTCTATGGCGGCATTAATAGCCAGCAAGTTCGTTTGTTTGGCAATCTCGCCTACAATCGAAATCTTTTGTGCAATGTTGTTCATCGACTGTATCAGCGCTTTTGTCGATTCATTTCCAACCTGAATTCCTTTGGCAGCCTGCAAGGCTATCTTCTCTGTTTCCTGTGCATTTTGGGTGTTTTGCTGAATCCGGCTCAATACCTGTTCCATCGAAGTCGAAATTTCTTCTGACGAGGCAGCCTGATTATTGGCTCCATCGGCAAGTTTTACCGATGAATTAAGCATGTCCAGGCTGCTGTCGGCAATAGTATCAGAACTTTGAATGACTTCGCTTATAATTTTGGTAAGTCGTGCAGCCATAATCGATAACGACTCGGCCAGATCTCCAATTTCATCGTTTTGCTCAATAGCAAGTTGCGCATTCAGATTTCCGGCCGAAATTGATTTTGCAAATTCAACACCCTTCACAATCGTGTCACTAATTCTTGCTGCAATGAGATAAATAACAATATACAGAAGGAATAACCCAAGTATGCCTGCAATAATTGTTCTGGTCAACACTTTGTTTGCTTCACTTAAAATGACTTTGGTCGGAACTTCAACACCAATAATCCAGTTAGTGTCGTTGTTACCAATCATTATCGGTTCAAATGAAACAAAATATTCTTCGCCATTCGTCGGGTTTGTGTAGGTAAATGTTTTATTCGAATCTAACTTATGGCCAAAAACCTCAGTTTTAAATACCGACGAGTCAGCTGCAAGTGTACTAATGAAATTTTTACCGGTAAGTTGTGTATTGGTGTGAGCAACAATAATTTTATTCTCTGAAATGATGTAGGATATGGCTTCTTTATAAGGTTTAATGCTGGAAATCAGCTGGTTCATGTGCGAAAGCGAAACGTCGATTCCTACCATACCAATGAATTGTCCGGTTTCATCCTGGATGGGTGTAAGAAAACTGGTCATCAGAATTCCCTTCATTTCTTTGGTAGTCAGGTCGTAATAAGGATTGACAATGGTTTCCTTATTCATTCGGCGAACCTGATAATAAGTGCTGGTCAGTTCCAGATTTGTGGTATCTTCTATCGCTTTTTGGTTGGCAATCTGATTTCCTTCACGAAAAAAACCGTTCCAGAAACGACCGTTCCGTTTTTTGTATGTTTTGTCAAGAGCTTTTAGTTCCCAGTAAACTCCAACCGATAAATATTCCGGATGTTTTGCGAAATTATTGGTTAACAAATGATCGTAAAATGCATCACGATTTTCCGGTTTCAGCTTTTGGTAACCTTCAAAAGCATTTTTCATCGTACGTGCCGATTCCATCATCACGTTCAGTTCTGCCGAAATCTTATTCTGATATTCGCGTGTCGAGCCTTTTACTATTTCAACAGAGTTTATGTAGGTAATTTCTTTTAATCGGTAGCTGATGTAGCCAATTGTCAAACAGTATATTAAAGTTGCTGAACTGAGAATATAAACATTCAGCTTCAGTTTCAGATTAAATCTTCCCCGGCTCATAATTTGGATAATTAGAATTGAATAGACGGCTCAATATCGGTTCTTCATCATAACACTTCATGAAGTTTGACTAAGGTAGAATTAATAATTTGATTTCAAAAAAGCTTTGTAACTTCCCTTCGCACAAACCCGGAATATTAAGTGATAATCTAATTTCTAAGGAGCGATTTTGCAGAACAAACTTTCTTTTATCCACTTTAAGAGCTTCGGGTTTTAGGCACTCTAAACTTTTTTCGGTATTTTGCACCTATGATCAACGATCCGCTTTTTGCCGATGTTATTTTGCCTTTACCACTTGATTATCACTTTACTTATCGGGTGCCCTCGGCCTTCCAGTTTCGCATAAAAACCGGGGTGCGTGTCATTGTGCAATTCGGTAAGCGGAAATTTTTCTCAGCTTTAGTTTATAAACTTCACAAAAACGAACCAAATGGCGAGTTTGATATCAAGGATATTGATGCCATTTTGGACGATGAACCCATCATTGGCGAAAAACAATTGCAGATTTGGGAATGGATTGCCAACTATTATTGCTGCACTCTTGGCGAGGTTTTTAAAGCTGCGCTGCCTTCGGGCCTGAAGCTGGAAAGCCAGACCAAAATCAGCCTCAATCCTGATGCTATAATAACTGAAGGATTAACTGATAAAGAAAATGCGGTTGTGCTTTTGCTCGAAAGCCGGAAAACGGCGAGCATTCAGGATTTGAACCAATTTTTGGGGCAACAATCATCGTTCGCCATTCTGAAACTATTACTGGAAAAAAATGCTGTGATTGTTGAAGAACAGTTGCGCGAAAGCTACAAGCCAAAGGTGGTTTCCATGGTCAGGTTAAATCCTGAATTTGACTCAGAAGAAAAACTTAATTCGATGCTCGATTTGCTCTCCCGAAAAGCAAAAAAGCAGGAACAACTCCTGAAGGTTTTTCTGGCTGAAACTCTGCTTGGCGATTTGAATCTGACTGAAATCGCTAAAAAAGATTTACTTGAAATGGCCGATGCATCGGATGCCGCACTAAAAGGTCTGGAAGAAAAGCAAGTGCTGGATGTGTTTCAGAAAGAAATTGGGCGTATTGATCGGATTCATAATGCCGAATTGTTGATCAAAGAACTTTCGGAGCCGCAGCAAAAAGCGCACGACGAAATATTGTCTCAGTTCGAAACTCAACAAACGGTTTTGCTCAATGGTGTAACATCAAGCGGTAAAACCGAAATTTATATTCGTCTGATTGAAGAACAGCTCAAGCAGGGCAAGCAGGTTTTGTACCTTGTTCCTGAAATTGGGCTGACCACACAGATTATTACCCGACTGAAAACTGCCTTTGGCGATTTGGCCGGCATTTATCACTCAAAATTTAATGATGCCGAACGGGTTGAAATCTGGTTTAATGTGCTGAACGAAAAATCGGCACAAACAGGTCCGCAGTACAAGGTTATTCTGGGGGCACGTTCTGCAATTTTTCTTCCGTTTAAAAATTTGGGATTGATCATTGTTGACGAAGAACACGAAAATTCGTACAAACAATACGATCCGGCGCCACGCTACAATGCCCGCGATATGGCCATTCTGATGGGGAATATCCATGGCGCCAAAGTGCTGTTGGGTTCAGCAACGCCATCGTACGAAACCTATTTCAACGCCCGCAGTAACAAGTACGGACTGGTTAACCTGACCGAGCGTTTTCAGGGGATTGAAATGCCCGAGCTTATTCCGGCCAATACGCAGGAAGCCTACAAGCGCAAGCAAATGCGCTCGGTTTTCACTCCTGAACTTTACGACGAGATAACTTCGGCATTGGCAAATAAAGAACAGGTTATCCTTTTCCAGAACAGGAGAGGGTTTGCGCCGTTTGTGCAGTGTGGAAGTTGCGGCTGGATCCCAAAATGTAAATATTGCGATGTTAGCAAAACCTACCATAAAAACCGTTCGAGCCTGATTTGCCATTATTGCGGCCATACCACTTCGTTAGTTTCCAAATGCGAAGAATGTGGTTCTGACGATATTAAATCGCGCGGTTTTGGTACCGAAAAAATTGAAGACGAAATCAAGCTTTTGTTTCCTGAGGCAAGGGTTGCACGGATGGATCTGGATACCACGCGGGCCAAACGAGCTTACGAACAACTAATCTGGCAATTCGAAACCGGCAAAATCGATATTCTGGTCGGAACGCAGATGGTAACCAAAGGATTAGATTTTGATCATGTGCGCGTGGTTGGAGTGCTGAACGCCGATAATCTGTTGAATTATCCCGATTTTCGGTCGTACGAACGAAGCTATCAGTTGATTATGCAGGTGAGTGGCCGGGCCGGTCGCAAAAATAAACAGGGTAGGGTGATTGTACAAACCACGCAACCCAATCATCCGGTCATTCAGGATGTGATTGCGAATGATTATTATAAACTTTTCAGCAGGCAAATGGCCGAGCGAAAAATGTTTCGGTATCCGCCGTATTACCGGCTCATTAAAATTGTGGTGAAACATCAGAACAAAGAGCGGCTCGATTTAGCTGCCATGAATCTGGCAACGGCTTTCCGAAGCATCTTCAACAAAAATGTATTGGGACCAGAATATCCGGTTGTAGGACGAATTCAAATGTGGTTTCAGAAAGAAATACTGATTAAATTACCTCGCGATGGCAAAATTCAGGAAGCAAAATCCAAGATCATGGCAATTATCAGTCACACCAAATCACAACCCAATAACAGCCAGTTAATTATTTATGCAGATGTTGATCCGATGTAGGCATTTGTAGAGACGTTGCATGCAACGTCTCTACAAACGCATTTTCATTTCAAAGGAATATTTTCGGGACGGGTGTGTTTCCATCGCTTGTGCGACCACAACCATAATTCGGGTCGTTTTCGGATGATTTCTTCGAGAAATCTGGTGTGTGCTTTGGTTACTTCGTACTTTTCGGTCGTTGAGGCATCGTCAAAAAGCTGGGTGAATTCAACTTCGTAATAGCCTCTCCTAACTTTTTGGATGTCCATGAAAACAACAGCTTGTCTGAATTTTGTAGCCATTATTTCGGCTCCCGGAAAAACCGCTGTTTCCTGGTTCAAAAACATCATCCAGTAATCGGTATCCTTCAACGCGGTTTGATCAGTCAGGTAATAAGTAGCCGATAATTGTCCCGATTTTTCGAGTTCGAGCATGGTGCGTCCCGAAATGCGGGCCATCATCATCGTCATGCCAAATCTCGACCGGACTTGCTTCATGTATTGATCAAAAGTTTCGTCCTGAATGGGGCGGTAAATTACATTTACCTGATGCCGGATGATTTTGGGCAAGGCAATGGTCCATTCCCAGTTTCCGTAATGGCCAGAAAGCAAGGCCACGCTTTTCCCCTCGGCGTACAAATCATTCAGAATTTCAGGATTTTTATAATGGAATCGTTTTCTTAATTCCGTTTCTGATATTTGAAAAGCTTTGATCGTTTCAACCACTAAATCAGCAAAATGACGATAAAACTGGTGGGTTATTTCTTTTATTTCCTGATCTGTTTTTTCAGGAAACGAGTTTTTTAGATTTTGGACAACCGTTTTTTTTCGATAACCGATAACATGATAACAAACGAAATAAATGAGATCAGCCCAGAGGTAAAGAAGCCAGAACGGAGTAAATCCGAGCAGTTTCAGGAGGAATATTCCAATTCGGGCCAGCAATTTCTTCATTGGTCAAATCTATTGTCGAAGGTCTTCAGCCTTTCTTTCGTACATCTCAATATTTGCCGGGCGTTTGTGTTTCCAACGGCGGTGGGACCACAGCCAATATTCGGGTTCAGTCTTGATAATCTCTTCCAGTTTAGTGACATAGGCCATCATGATATCTTCAGGCTTAACCGTTGCAGGATTTTCAACCAGCTTGTAATGAAAAACTTCGTAGCGACTGCGGCCAACCTTTCGCGTGTGATGCATAATTACCGGCTGATTCGTTTTTATGGCAATTTTCATAGGGCCGGCAAAAAAGGCGGTTTCCTGATTGAGAAATGTGGTCCAGAACTGAGAGTTAGCCGGTGGTGTTTGGTCGGCTGCTAACATTAACCCGCCAGGGCGTTCAGCATTATTAAACGATAGCGCTGTTCTCACCGAATGATTGACGGGTATGGATAGCGCACCAAAACGTTCACGGGTTTGAAGCAGGAATTTTTCAAAATTTTTGTTTGTCCTTACCGGATTATAAACTACCAGAAACTGAGCTTTGATAAACCGTTGCATCGATCCGCTCCATTCCCAGTTGTTGTGGTGCATTCCAAGCACAATAATACTCTTACCCTGGTTGTAATATTCTTCGTAAATCTCCAGTCCATGAACTTTTAACCGGGAATCAATTTGCTTTTCGGTCATCCGGCTAAACTTGATGGTTTCCAGTCCAATATCGCTGAGGTGATGATAGAACTTCTTAGTAATCTTCCGGATTTCTTCCGGGCTTTTTTCGGGAAACGACCGAACGAGGTTTTCGTGAACCACTTTACGACGATAGCCAACGATGTAATATAGAAATACATAAAAAATATCGGCAAGACCAAAAATTACCCAAAATGGCAGGCGTGCAGTTAATTTACACAGGACTACAACAAAACGATCAAGAAAGTTATTCACTCGAAAATAATTTGATTTATAGATTGAAAGCTGCAAATTTAACAAAAACGACTTTGCTGCATTGGAAATGGCCGATGAAATTAAAATACAGGACGTGCGATTATAATTCCATTGTTTTTTGAAGCTGGCTTGATGAAGTCAGTGATTGGACCTTCGGAAACCAACACTTTTTTCCCGCTTAAAGGGGCATGAAGGAGATGAAATTCATTGCCTTTTCTGATAATAATTCCAACATGATTAACGTCCACACCATCAATGGAACTGGTGAGTGCAATGATGTCGCCATGCTTTAGGTTTCGGTACAAATTTGGTATGTCGCTTTTGGGAAAAAACATAAATCCCTTTTCTGAAAGTTCTTTTTCCTGCTTAGCAATTGCCGGAATCAACTCCGGATGTTCTTTCAGGACAGGATAGTCTGAAGGATGAGTACTCATGTAATTGATAACTTTATCGCATTTTACTCCATTTTGGTTGGCCTTTCCGCTGACGATACCTTTTTTCTCATTATTCAGTATCCATTCGCTGAAATAATGCAACCGCGAAGGATATTGGTTTCTAAAGTCATCACGATACCTGATCTTTTCCAATTCAGTTGCAAACGATACAAAGTCAGTCTTTTTCATTTTAACCGTTCGGGCCAAAGCCAGAACACTTTCAGCAAATGTGGTGCAATCCAGTTGCCGGAGATTAATGACGAGTTTTTCTTCCAGTCCGTTTTCGAGTGTTGCTGCAACATATGGCGTTTCCAGAAATGACATGCCGATTTTAACGACAAGGTCTGAAATGGGTAGATTGACGTCTTCTGAAAAGACATTTAGTTTATCTTCAGCGATTTGTTTGTCTTCTGGTTGAAAAATGCACTCTTTCAGGTTCAACTGAGCATGTACGCTCATACTCGTCTGAACCATTGAAAAAATTAGAACCAGCATCCCGAATTTCCTTTTCATACTTACGATTTTATACTGGTTGATAAAGTTAGAAAAGTTTGCGAAATCCTTACGGAATCGGTGCTAAGATTTGTTTTTCGACTTAATCAGGCAGATAAAACAGTACTTGCAAAGTTGTTGTATAACATGTTTTTGTTAATTCAATCTTAAATTTGTGCTCCATTTGTTAACTGAACGTATTCTGAGTCAACGAGAAAGACGTTTTCATGAAGCGCTCATATCTTGGTGTGAGTAATTTGTATCTGCCTGAATAATTGATGTTAAACCTATTGTCACCTCTTATAATTTGTATCTTTGAGACCGATTTTAAGGGGATGTTTAATGTTAATTAATTCGTATGCATAAATTAAGAAATCTTTTCCTTGCAGGGTTGTTGCTGACTTCGTTCATCGTTTCGGCTCAGGAGAAAAAAGAAGAGGAAAAAGAAAAAGGTTATCAGTTTACTGCAATTAAGGAAATTCCTTGTACTCCAGTTAAAGATCAATATCGTTCCGGAACCTGCTGGTCGTTCTCCGGATTGGGCTTTTTGGAAGCAGAAATGCTCAGGCTTGGAAAACCTACCGTTGACTTGTCAGAAATGTTTGTTGTTAATCATGCATATTCCGATAAAGCCGAAAAATATGTCAGGTTGCATGGAGGTTTAAATTTTGGCGCTGGTGGAGCCTTCCACGATGTGACAAATGTGATTAAAAAGTACGGTATTGTTCCTGAAGAGGTTTATAATGGATTGAATTACGGTGAAGAAAAACACGTTCATGGAGAATTCGACCGTTTATTACTCGACAATGTAAAAGCCGTTGTTGATAATCCGAATAAAAAATTAACCACTGCCTGGCACGATGCATTGGATGGAACTTTGGAAACTTACCTTGGTAAACTTCCTGAGAAATTTCAATACCAGGGAAAAGAATATACCCCGCAGAGCTTTGCTCAGGAATTTGTAGGCCTGAATCTGGATGACTATGTTGAGATTACTTCCTATACTCATCATCCTTTCTATTCAAAATTTATTATTGAGGTTCCGGATAACTGGTCGTGGGACGAAGTTTACAATGTGCCACTGAACGAATTGACCGAGATCGTTGATAATGCTGTTAACAGTGGTTATACCGTTGCCTGGGCGGCCGATGTAAGCGAAAAAGGATTTTCAACTTCACAAAAGGGTGTTGCCGTTATTCCTGTAGTTAATAAAGCGAACATGACCGACGCTGAAATTACCAAATGGGAAAAGCTTAACGAGAAAGAAAAAAATGAAGAACTTTATAAACTGGATAAGCCTGGAACTGAAAAATTAATTACCCAGGAAATGCGCCAGATTGACTTTGATGACTATCAAACTACTGACGATCATGGAATGCTTATCGTAGGAACAGCTAAAGATCAGGCTGGTAACTTGTATTATAAAGTGAAAAATTCGTGGGGCGATTATAACGATTATCATGGTTTTTTCTATGCTTCAAAACCTTATGTAGCTTTTAAAACCATGTCGATTATGGTGCACAAAGATGCCATTCCGAAGAATATCCGAAAGAAATTGAATCTTTAAAATATAAACCTCGTCAACCGGCGAGGTTTTTTTATTTTAAATAGTCAGGTGTATTAACGTGCTTTTGTATATTTGGCGCATTAAATCAACATCCAATTTCTTAAAATAAATATTTTCGAGTGAAAAAAATATACCTGATCTTCTTTTGTTTTATCCCTTTGCTTTCTTTTTCCGGAGAAGACTTTATGTGGTGGAATATCATTCACGGATGGAAACTTGGGATGCCCGGGTGGCGAAATATGTTACACATTACACCTGGTTATCTTGGTCCCAATGCGCTTCCGGTACCTGAAGTGAAGAAAGGTATTGTTCCTTTGGGTTCGAACCTTGAATTTGGATTGGATTTTTACTTCGAGAAAGGTGACCCGACACAGGATATCTCAGGTAAATATTATCGTTCGTTTGCTGATGGTAAAATTGCCATTGAGTTGTATGGCGTTATTGCCGAACATTATGCGATGACCGACTCGGTGCGCGATGAGCGAATAGCCCGCGATTTCGATGGTAAAGGAATTGCCATTGGTGATTTATATTTTTCAACGCTTATTCAATTGGTAAAGGGACGGAGATTTCCGGACACCATGGTTCGGATGGCTGGACGGACTGCTTCCGGGGGCCATCTGGATGCTGCCAGGCACGCTGATAGTCCCGGCTATTTTTTTGATTTCAGTTTCTCGAAAGAATATGCCTGCAGAAACGAAAATACATCGTTTATGCCATTTGCTTCTTTCGGGTTTTATTCCTGGCAAACGAACGATGAATTGAATCTGCAAAACGATGCTTTTATGTATGGGGCAGGAGCCGATTTAAAATATTCCGGCTGGACATTTTCTAACTCAATTTCGGGATATACAGGCTATAAGCACGAACGCGACAAGCCTATGGTTTATACTTTTGACGTGAATCGTAAACTGAAAAAGAATGCTATCCGCCTGCAATATGTATATGGAATTCGCGATTGGAAATATCAGGCAATTAAACTTTCCTATGTAATAAATCTAGCCAGGAAATAGCTTTCCTATTACTTCTCTTCAGGCTTGTTTTCCTTGATGCCCAAGGTATTTTTTACTCCACTGAATACTGATTTCCACCAATAGTTTAAAACTGAACGTTTTTGATCCCGATGAAACGCAATCTGATCAGGAAGCAGTTCTTTACCTCTCGGATTTTTCGCCCGCAGAAGAAGACTGTTGGCTAAAAAGCTGGCAAATCTGGAATCTTTGGTATTTCCATCTTTCATTTCAAGGACTGCGATTTTAAGATTATCATACCCAAAAAACAACTGCCCATTGGCACTCGTTTGGTCGGCTGAAAAGTCGAATTGAAACCGGTTAACTTTTCCTGAACGGATAGAGATTAAGGCCAATGGTTCTAATACCGGATTCAGGATATGCATGTTAAACGGACTGACACTTCCTTTTGCAGTGAACTTATTCTCCGGATGATTCATCAGGTAATTCATGCTGACTTTTAGCTGACACGAATCCTGAATTGTTGCACTTCCCTCCAGATTGAAATCAGGAATTGCTCCATTTGAAGCCTTCATATTGGTAAACGGCATTAAGCGCGTATGGATGTTCGTGAATCGAATTTTCCCTTCCAGATCATCCGTCGCCTTTTTTTCAGAATAAGAAACTTGCGAATTAGCCAAAATAAGTGAGTCAACCAAGACTGGAAATTTCAATGATTTGATCAGGTCTTGTAGCATTTTAGGCCGTCTCGATTCATCAAAAGGCATTTGTTTGTCGCGGTAAATATCCAAATTTAATCCATTCACCAACAGGTATTTGCCAGCCAGTTCTTCTTTGTCGAACCACCGTTTAATGTTCGGTTGCGAAATGGATATCGAATCTATTTTTCCTGAGAAATAATCGGATTGAAAGCCCACCTGCTTTTGATGTTTGTCTCTGCTGAAATTTGGAACGATACGAATGTCTTTAGCCGTGACCCGATTATTTCCAGATGAATAGGAGGTTTCGCCAATGGTAAACTGGTACAATTTCTCTTGCCTTTTCAGGTTTGGAATTCGGAATGAAAAGTCGGAAGAGTGCATAAATCCTTGTGATGGTTTGTTCTCAATTCGAACTTTAGTCAAATTCAGGCTTATTTTCTCCTGTAGTTTTTTTTGTCCGCTTTTAAAGACGGTGATGTTGGCGTCGTTCACATTCAGCGATTTAGACGAAAATACATCGGCAAAACTCTCAAAATGAGGATATAAATTAACCTTGAATGGGTTAAATGTCAGCGAATCCTTCGCATTGTTGTAGAGTTGAAAAGTAGGTTTATCAACAACAATTGACTCAAAGGAGAACTGATCGTTTTTGTAAGCGTTATCCATATCGAACCCATTCATGGCCAGGGTTGGAATCTGGAGTTCAAACTGATCATCCTTGTTGCTCTTGGTCTTTGGTTTTACTACCAGGTTTTTGGCCAGAATTCGCCTATCAGCGGTTGAAAAAGTGAGCTCGTCGATGCTAAACTGCTGATTTTTATCCTTTGGTGTAAATTTAAACTGAATCAGATTTCCGGTGTACTCGCCAGTCTTAAATTCGGGTTTGCCAGCGCTTCCATTTTTTTGAATGAGAATATTCTGAGCGGCCATTTTAATATCTGATTGAACCATCAGATAAGGCTTGGTTCCGATCTCCGAAAAAACTTTCAGTGAGCCATCGTTCAAGGTAAATTTGCGGACAGCAATCGATTCAATTTCTTTTGGTAGAGGGAATGTGATTTCTTTAATCTCTTTGCTATCCGCTTTTTTAAGTTTCTGGTAAAGCTTTATGTCGGGAGATGTAATTAGCAGATTGTCAGCATCAATCGTGTGGTCGAAATAAAATGCTTCCATATTTATTCCTTTTATCCTGATTTCAGGAATAGCCAATTGGATATTCCATGCAATCGCAGAAAAATCTTTGCTTGTGGTCTCAGGATAGAGTTTTGCGTTAACGACAAAAATTTCTTTACGCCGGGTTGAAAAGCCAATTTCGCCAGCTTTTAATACGTGTACATTGTCGGAAAGGCGAATCAGGTGGTCGCGTACCGTGAAATCGACATATTCCGAAAAAAGAAGCCTCTTCTGGTTGAACTGATCCTCGTTAATCTGCATGTTTTCCAGTTTCAAACTGAAATGATTGTCCAACGAAATTGTTTTGTCCTTTTTACTGTGATTAATCAAGCGGATTGTTCCATCAGGAATTTCTACAGTATTTATGTGTATGTCATCCAGGTAATTGGAGATCAATCGAAATAAGTCCTCGAAATCGGGTTTTGGCTTTAGTTGTTTTAGTACTGCGAAATTTTCGTAATAAATCTGGGGCGTTTTGATATTCAAAGTATCGATCGACAATTTTTTATTGAAAAAGGCATCGTGGAAATCGGCGTTCGAAAGGGTCAATTCAGGAATAGTAAATTCATATAATTCAGATCGGCTATATTTTTTGAGCAATTCTTCCATGTTTTCTTTCGAAATCGGGAAAAGATGCAGGTTTTGAAGTTGAGCCAGTTTTTTTCGTGTTGAAATAGACAGATTGTCGATAGTGAGTTTGTGTAGTTGATCGGCAAGGTGCATTTGATAATTACTGAAGTCCAGTTCGATCTGGTTGGCAAAAAACAAACGGTCAGTGCGTCTGACACTGATTTCATCCAAAGCAAATCCACTCAATTGCAGCTTGATATCCGATTCAATATTACCGGTTTGAATCACTCCCGTTTTATTAACTAACTGTATTTTCCCTTTCTGAACCACCACTTGGTTCGAGTAAACTCCCTTGATATAACCCGAAATCAACTTATAAACGAAACTTGCATTTTCGTCGTCCGATTTTTCTTTTGACGCTGTATTCTGAGTCAGTTTGACTTCTGGATTAAAAATATTAATTCGCTGGAAGGCAAACCGCTTTTGGTGGAACGCTTTCTTAAAGTTAAACTGATCGAGCCTGACACTGTCGCAATTGCCTTCGATGGTATTTTTTTGATCGATATTGCCAATATTTAGCGGATAAATCTGAATTTTCTTTACCAGAACTGATTTCTCTTTGGTCGAAAGTTTAAGGTTTCCGGCTCTAATCCGGTGGATATTGTCGCCAAGTGTCAATTCGTATTCGGAGGCTGAAAAGTCGATGTTTTTTGCATAAAATACTCTGCTGGTGTCATTTTGCGAAATTGAATCTAGTCGGAAATCATTCAGGTTTAGCGTAATATTTTTCAGTTCCTGCTGATTGGTTGAATCGGTTTGCGACCTGAAAAGCCTAACCTGTGCGTTTTCCAGCTTAAAGTCCTGAATGGTTATGCCTGAAAACTCATTTTTGATTAAATCATTCAGGTTAAACTCGTCAATTGGTTGAATGTCGGCCTTTACTTTCTTTTGACCGGGCCAGTATTTAATCCGGGCATTGGTTAAAATCAGCGAATCAATGGGAATCGAATTATTCCGATAGAATTCCTTGATATGTGTAGTTGTAATTCGGACCTCCGGAACAAAAAAGTAATATCGGCTTTTGGCTGAAATGTTTTGACTGACAGGCTTTAATTCAATGTTTTTTGCTTCAATAACCGATCGTTTCAGTGAATAGGTAACGCTTTCAGCGCTTATCGCGTGGATACTGTCCGCCAGTTTATTCTGATATTTCTGCATTCTCAGGTATATGTCGCTTGTATCAAACAATCGGTTTTGATCGGGTAGAAGCACCGAATCGGTGTAAAAATTCAGGATTCCGATGGTAATGTTTTCGGCATTTGCCAGTTTCTTTGTGTCGCCCAACAGGTTGTAGAAATCATAACTTGCATTTGCAAGTTCAATCTTATCAATTTTTATCGATTTGAATGTTTTGGTTACCAGCGGTTTCAGCTCCTGCAACATAGAGTTTATGTTATTCTTTTTATTCTCCGGACCGGTTTGCTTTCCACGAATGTTTAACTCTGGTTGACTAATCAGTATCTCACCAATTTCAAGTTTTTTCCTGAATATCAATTGAATCAGTTTAATGCCGCTAAAACTTATATTGGGCGATGAAAAAGAATAGAATTGCTTGCTGACATCAGATTGTTTAAGGGTGTTGATGATAGAATCGGAGGGATGAAAGGAAACCTGGTTGATTTCAATGCCCCAACGGCTAAAGTTTATTTCCAGATTCTCAAAGGTCAGCTCATATTTTCCCTTCGACTTTTTCTCAATAAGTTCTGACAGGTTTTTATTCAGGTAGTTCTGGGCTCCAAAATAGATCAGGGCAAATCCTGCTAATGCAATCAGTATGAGTACTGAAAGCATAACTGTGGAGATTTTTAATATTTTTTGCCTAAGGTTTGTCATCGGCATTGGCCCTGTTGTATCACACTAAATTGATTTCAAATTGTTTTCAGAATTCGAATCGTTAATATAGATCATAAAACCGTAAAAAAGTTGCTTTCCGACAAAAATTAAGTATTTATCGGACGGCAGATTTTTGATCTAAAACAATTGAAGGCAATAAAAGTCAACTGTTTTTATTCAGATGTCTTTTATCGCCTTCAGTAAAGTTGTAGTTATTCTTTCAAACTACCTATACGAAATGCTTTTAAACGTTTAGTTCAGCAAATGTTTGTTCAATAATATCGAGCGCTTTGGTTAATTGTTCTTCGTTAATAATGAGTGGTGGTGTAAAGCGGATAATGTGTTCGTGTGTGGGTTTTGCAAGTAGCCCATTGTTTTTTAGTGCGATACAAACATCCCAAGCTGTTATGCCGTTTACCGAATTAATAACCACTGCATTCAGTAGCCCCTTGCCACGCACAATTTCAATCAGGTCTGAGTCAATTGCTTTTAATCGTTTCCTAAATATTTTACCCATCCGTTCGGCATTATCCGCCAGATTTTCTTCTCTCAAAACATCAAGCGCAGCAATGGCGACTTTTGCGGCAATCGGGTTTCCGCCATAAGTGGAACCATGTTCTCCGGGCTTAATACACAGCATAATTTCATTGTCGGCTAAAACGCACGAAACAGGCAGCATACCTCCTGAAATGGCTTTCCCCAGAATCAGAATATCCGGTCTCACATCTTCATGATCGCAGGCCAGCATTTTTCCGGTTCGCGCAAGTCCTGTCTGAACTTCGTCGGCAGCAAAAAGTACACGATGCTTCTGGCACAATTTGAAGGCTTCTTTCAGAAACCCATCTTCAGGAACATAAACTCCGGCTTCAGCCTGAATCGGTTCAACCAGGAATCCGGCAACATTGGGATCTTCCAATGCCCGTTCCAAAGCCTTAACATCGTTATATGGAATATTGATAAACCCTGGCGTATAAGGGCCATAATCGTTATAGGCATCCGGGTCAGACGACATGGAAATGATGGTGATTGTGCGGCCATGGAAGTTGCCGTTACAAACAATAATTTTAGCTTCTCCTTTTGGCACTCCTTTTACTTTATAGGCCCATTTGCGAATCAATTTAAGTGCTGTTTCATCGGCTTCAGCGCCCGAATTCATTGGCAGCATTTTGTCGTAACCAAATAATTTGGTCATGTATTCTTCCCATTCACCCAAAACATCGTTGTAAAAGGCCCTGGAAGTCAATGCCAGTTTCTGGGCCTGATCGGTTAATGCCTTAACAATTTTTGGATGGCAATGACCTTGATTTACTGCAGAATAAGCAGATAGGAAGTCGAAGTATTTCTTGCCCTCGACATCCCATACAAAAATTCCTTCACCACGTTCTAAAACTACCGGTATCGGGTGATAATTATGAGCACCGTATCGGGCTTCCCGGTCCATATAATCCTTTGCACTTAATTTATTCATTTGTTTAAGTTTTTTAGTTTATGAGATACAGAATTAGACATATTTTAATCGATTTCAAATGATTTTTGTCTGCTATAAAATAGGAGAACAATCTGACGATATAATCTGGTAGTATCAATTCCATTTTTAGCTGTTACAAGTGCTTCCAAATCGGAAACATTAGTACTCCAAATGTGTTATATTTGCAGTCATTACCTGATAAAAGATTGAATTTACCATGAGGCATTATATCGTTGTTTTTACTTTAATGATTTTATTGGGTTCAGTTTCTTCAGGATATTCTGATCAAACTGATCCTGTCTCGGGTACTGATTCCCAATTTGATTTGCTGATTAAAAAGGTTACCAGGTTAGTTCAAATAGCTACTAATCATGATAGTGTAGCCAGCCTGCTTGAAGATGCCGATCTATTGGCCATAGCTTCGAATAATCTGCATCAATCCACCTATGTTTTGATTTTAAAGGGACAGAACGAATATTATTCAAGTAATTACGAAGGTGCCATTGACTTTTATTACAAAGCGCTTGATCAGGCGGAACAGTCTAAAGACTCAATCTTGCTGGCCAGAGTGGAACTTAATTTAGGAATGGTATATGATGTGTTGGAAGATTACGATGAAGCTATAGCCTTTTTTCAGAAAGCCATAACAATTAGTCAGGCAATTAAAGATACCAGCATTATTGCCAGAACCTATCAAAATATTGCAATTGGGTTTCAGAATAAGAAAGACTTGGCTAAAGCTCTGGAATATAACGAAAAGGCAAATCAGTTGGCTGTTCTAAAAAAAGATACAACCATGATTATTGATGTAACCAATAACTTTGGAACAATTGCCTATGAACAAAAGGATTTAGCCAAGAGCCTGAACTACTATGAGAAAGCCTTGGATTTATATAAGGCAATCAACGATCGGAAGGGTGTTGCCATGGCTTACAACAATATCGGATTGGTTTATCTGGATAAAAGTGAATACGAGAAGTCAATCGACTATTTTAAGAAAGCATTAGCTCTGGCAACCGAATTAAAAATGCACGACTTTGTTGGTGACATTTACAGCAACCTGACGATCTATTACAAGCAGTTAAAAGACTATAAGAATGCATTTTATTGCTACGACCGGTTTAATATTATTTACGATAGTCTGGCTGGAGAAAAGAAGGATAAAATGATCTACCAGATTCAGGCCAAATATAAGTTGGGAAAAAATACGCGTGAGCTTGAAGCGCTGAAATTAAAGAGTCAATCGCAGCTTGATGCAATCGATTCAGCTAAATCAATTCAGATATATCTGGTGGCAATTACTATTTTGGTGATCGTTCTGATGATTGCCACTTTTTATCTGTTGTTCAAAGAGAAGAACCTGGCCAGCGAATTAAAAAATAAAACCACTGAGTTGCATGAACTGAATGCCTCGAAAGATAAATTTTTCTCCATCATCGCACACGATTTGAAAAACCCGTTCAATGTGCTGGTAAGCTATACTGGATTATTAAAAACTGATCTAGAGCTGTTTTCTCCGGAACAATTAAAACAAATTATTTCAGATTTAAACGAGGCTTCAGAAAACGGCTACAATTTGCTTCAGAATTTATTACTCTGGACCCGTTCACAAACAAATCGTATTCATGTTCTTAAAAGTAATTTCGTTTTAGAGACCATTTTTAAGGAAGTAAAAGCTTTGGCCGAATTAAATCTGATTGATAAAAAACAGAATCTGTCGATGGACGTTGATCCGAATCTGGTTGTTTATGCCGATAAAGATATGATTGCCGTTGTGATGCGGAATCTGGTTTTTAATGCGATTAAATTTTCGCCTAAAGGCTCTGATATTTACGTAAAAGCCAATCGCACCGGATTAAACGTGAGGGTTGATGTTATCGATTCGGGAATTGGTATACCTGAAGAAAATCTCAAAAAGCTTTTTGTTATTGATAAAAATACGATGACTCAAGGTACTGAAGGTGAAACGGGCAGTGGTCTTGGTTTGGTGCTTTGCAAAGAATTTATTGAGAAAAACGATGGTCAGATCTGGGTCGAAAGCAAATTGAGAAAAGGCTCTGTATTTTCTTTTTTCCTTCCTGTAGGAACCGAACCGAAAGGAAAAGCATAGTAATTCGGTTCGAATCCTTTCTAGTTTTTCCAGAATCGGATAATTGCCATTTCACAAGCAAGAAAAAGGATAGCCAAAACGATAAAATACTTCCAAAGCTGTTTGCCATTATTTAAATTCTGAACCGTTTCACTAAAACTTGCATTCGTCGATTCAATCACCTGAAATTGCCTGAATTCTTTCGAATCGATTTGCTTCCGGAGCTCATCTTCAGTATAAAATTCAGGAACCGACTCTTTCCGTGGAAAATTGTAGGAAATCGATTGAATCGTCTTGTCTCCATCCTTAATCAGGTAATGTCCGGCTTCTTTGGGCAGATCATCCACGATAAGTTGTTTCTTTTCGGTTCCGTGGCTTCTCACCGAAGTTTTAAATTCATCTTTCGTCAGTACGTTCACTATTTTTAATTCATCTGAATTTGGGTTCTGGTTCAGAATAACTGCATCATCATTTTCAGTGGAGTAGGCGTATTTCTGAGGCTCACCACTGTTCAGAACCATATTGTAAACGGTTGGAACAAAAATAATGTGCCTGACAAAATTGAAATTTGTCGGATTCAATGGAAAAGCAAACATATAAACTGTTCCGTCGCCAAACGAATGAGTACTCAGGGCATTTTTCCCATTGCGAAATTTCAGGAGCGATGTTTCCTGTTTTTGCATTTGATCGGCATAACTCGCAAATCCTTTAATTACCGGTAAATCGGCTTCGTTTTCCTGCTTCTTGAATACTTCGCGGTACAATTCGTGACTGTAATTTATTTCAGAAATAGCCATCGAAACCGTATCGAATCCGCCAATGGTTTTGCCATTCAGGGCACTGAGCAACGCATTGTATTCCTCGTAAATCTTCATCTTATTCGGAAAAATAACCAAGGTCCCGCCACGTTCAACAAACGAAGTCAACTCACTTTTTAAGCCTGAGCTAATATTTTGATTATTAATAAGGAAGATGCATTGATAGTTCTTGAACTGCGAAATCTGGACATTATTTTCCGGAACTTCATCGTAGCTTATTAGTTCATCTTCGGCGAATAAAGCTTTCAGGTATTCGGAACCGTTATTCTGTGGATTCGAAATGCCAAGGGCCCGTAGTTTTCCCCGAACCTGGTAACTCATGAAATAAGAATTGTCGAAGATGATCGGATAGTCGTCGAGTTCAACTTTGCAAAGCTGTATTCCCTGCGAATTGTTGGTGTAGTTTAGTTCCTGAACCGATTCTTCCTGCGCAGCAATGTTGATGTTCGAAATCGCTTTCAGAGAGTCGTTTATAGTCAGTCTGATGGGTATATTCTGATAGGCCTGTCCTGACAGATTTTTAATCCGGACAAATAGTTTTTCTGCCTGACCAATTTTTCGGCCCGGAGTTTCAAACCAGCAGGAGTCGATCAATAAATTGTTGGTTTTTCCGGCAACAAACGGATATAAATACGTCCAGACGGAAGAGTCGGATTTAATCGTTTCAATGTTTGTGCTGTTCTTTTGAAAATCGGACAAGATATAAAGCGTCTTTTGTGTCTTTTTTGCCGAGCTCGAAATATTGCCGATGGCCTGAGAATAAACATCGGATAATTTCGGTGAGCGTGGACAATCTTTTATTTCAGCAACTTGCTTTATAAATTGCTCTTTGTTGAGCGGAAATTGATTTCCCGGCATGAAATCGTTGGTCAGAATCAGAAACTGTGTACCAGCCGGATAGGAATTGGCGATTTCAATAGCCTTTATTTTAGTCTGTTCCAGGATTTGTCCTTTTTCGCCTTCAGCCTTCATACTGAATGAATTGTCGATGTATATTTCGACAACCTGCTGAGCTGCAATTTTAGTTCGGTTGCCCGAAGGAATATAGGGACGGCTAAATGCAAAAACAAGTGAAGCGATGGCCATAATCCGGGCCAGCATAATGAGCAGTTGTTTAAGCTGCGATTTCTTTCGCGATTCCTGCTTGATTCTTTTTAACAGCGGTACATTGCTAAAATAGACTGTTTTATATCGTTTAAAATTAAACAGATGTATAATCACAGGTATTGCCAGTGCCAATAGCGCAAACAGAAAAGCCGGAAATAGGAAACTCATCTTATCAATTAATGGTTCTTGTTTATCTGCTTCAAATAACCTGAGTTCGATGTGAAAATGAATAGATAATCCTAGAAAAACTACAAGTTAATAAGGTTATACAGACTAGTAGCTAAAATTTCTACGAAGGTTTCATTCAAAAAATAAGGTTTTAAAACCTTATCGTACACTTTTGAACCTTAGTAGAGATTCAATTCCCCCAAACGATAACCTTATTCCTTATTTCCAAAGTATTAAATGTCGATTATATCGAACTCAGATTAAAATAAGCCAAAATAAAGCCATTTAGGCTTTATTTATTGGAAACAAAAATAAGAAAACAGGATTGATAATTGGCAATTACCTGCTTTTGTTTCTGAAAGATTGGAGTTGGTTGCTGATGTGAATTGTCTTTACCAAAGGCTAACGCTTTTTTGTAAACCATGCCTCATACCAAACAACATAAGAACGGATTGTAAATCCGCGGAAGTGGGGGCCAGACTGTTAATGCTATCGCACTAATGTGGATCTGTGAGGTTACCTTTTTATAAATGGCTCATTTGTTCTAATATCTCTTCTTTCTTTGTTAGTCCCAGATATTGAGACAAATAGTTGGCGCAATGGATGGAATGATCAGGCTTTTCCCTCAGATGTTTTTTCATCTCGAATAAACTGCCGCATCCAGCCTGAATAAATACTTGTTTTAAATTTTCATTTTCTTCAATATCCGAATTGATAAACGTGCTTAATTTATCAATGCCAAGATATTTTTTATCTTCTTTTTGGACTCCCAGCTGGATTGTCAGCTTTTTCCCTTCCGGAGTGCCATTGTTGGTTAAAAACAGGAACGTCCGAATGATTATTTTGTCTCCAACCAGGTTTGCTTTCAGGTATCCTAATCTTTTATCGGAGTACGAATAGGGAAACAGAAAACCACCATCGTCTGATCGAAATGGTTTTTTCGACAGGATAGCAGTGAATATATCAACATAACTCGTACCCATAAAGTAATCGCCGATCCGCTCTTTTATTCGATCAATGGCATGTGCCTGAATAAAAACGTTTAGTGGTAATTTCTGAAGTATCCCTGTCATTCCAAGCTGTTCGGGTGTCAAAGCTATTCTGATTAAAGTGTTGTTCTTGAAAACCCCAACCTGAAAAATGGTTCGTTTGTGACCATCAATTTCACACAATTCAGTTTCAGGTTTTTCGAAATAGACGATGTAGTTATTATAAAATGCCGAGCGGTCGAACGGAGATTTGGCTTCTTTTCGCGGCTCCGCTTCAATCCTGATGCTGTGACGAATGGTGTTGGAGTATATCCACGACAAATTATCAAAAGTATTTTGCAGCATCGCAAATGCTTCAACCCTGATTTCCTGATAACTTTCATCAAACGATGGTAGTTTTTCCTGAAAAGCTAGGGGATTGAAACAATAATCTTTATCGATATTCCGAAAAATCAGATATAACGTTTCGGTAAAGCAGAAAAAGTCACACAGATTTACCTGTATTTTTTTAGGACCCAGGCCAACAAACGACTTTTTGAGAAGTAGGTTTAACTGATGGTTCAGGATATCTAAATCATGCTTATTTACCTTTTGCTTCGGGTCGTCCAGACTTATTAGTTTTACCGGCCGCAGACGCAAAAAATAAAGCCATTCAACTCCCTTCGGGTTCAAAAGCTCATAGGCCGATTCATCGCCCATGATTCCCATCATTGCCTTTATCCGTTTCAGATAGCAATTTTTTTGGTGCAATTCCTCCTGTTTAAGTTGCTGCGCACTTTTTTTCTTTTCCTTTTTCTTCATGAAGCTGCGATTTCACTTTTTGGAATTATCGGTTATTTGGGTTGCTTTCAATAGCAACGACATTTATGTCGTTGAATAGGTTGAATTCTACTTTGGGCTTTAGCCCAAAGGCTAACGCGGTTTTGTAATCCGTGCCTCAAACCAAACAACATAAGCACGATTGTAAATCCGCGCAAGCGGGCGATTTGGCTTCGCCGATTTTCAATTCCTGTCAAGCCGAAAGACGGCCTGAGCGGAAAGATGCCCACCGAAAATCACTGCTGCCGGACTTGCCGGGTAGCTGAAGTTATGTGGCGTTATTTGTTTTTCTGAAGCCATCATATATGTTTAATGAAAATTCCTTTGTCAAGAAGAAGTCCATATATTTTGTGGTTGTTAATTGCCAGATTCCTTAAAAAGACAGTAGATGCTTTATAAATTAGTTTACTAAATAAGAAAGTCAGAGGTGTGCTTATACATAGAAGAACTGTCAACAAATTGTCCTTGAAAAAGTACAATGACGATGCGATAACCAAAAAAGTAATAAATACGATACCGCTAATATTTTGATTTGCTAATGACGATCCTAATTTATATTTAAACCAAAAAATCAAAAAGATAGGAATAAATAACAAGCTATACCATTTTAATGAAAGTGCTGATAATATAACAGTTATAATTGCAAAGGCAAACTCAAGAATCATAAACAATCTAATTGAAAGTCGTTCCAAAAACAAATTATTATCTGTTAATTCGATGGCTTCCTTATAATTAGTTTCGGTAAAAAATCGCCGTGCAATTGCGGGTTCAATACCGACCAATATTTTTCCATTTTTCTCTGCAGTTACAAAATCTTGATATTCCATATTTATCCAATTAAATTTATGTCAGATTCAGATAATTTTCAACTCTAATTTCTAAGTTGGCGGTGTCCAATGAAAAATTGGAGTATAATTTGCTTCTGAAACAACCCTTGTCACTTTTGAAACATTGTCTTTTCTTGAATCTTTAAGTAAATCATATTCCAATACTCGGGCTGCAGCATCCTCATAATCATTGCTTTTGATGCGTTCCTCAATTACTTCAACGAAAGTTGAAAGTGTGGTAGGATCTTTCATTTTACTAACGAATTTTTTGCCGTCTTTTTGTAAAATAATAAAGAAACCACTAATCTTTCCTTCATCATAAACGGTATCTATTTTTGCCTGCTTTGCAATGGTCTCAGCACGACTCTTTTGATCAGTTTTTTTCAAAAAATTAAACATCTGTCAGTTTTTTAGAGTTTGTAATCTAATTTAATAAAGCACTAAACCGTCAAGGCGCACTTATAATGACACATAACTATATAATATACGCAATACTCCCCAAATTTAATAATATTATTCAATAAAGAGATTATTGATAATAACCAATGGTAAGTATTTGGTTTTTAGTATTCGATGATTTATAAATTGTTGTTTTTCATCGGCGTATTTTGTATTGTCAATAACTTGCTGGAGCAGTTTTATAATTTGTGCCCAACCAATAAATCTTTCGTTTATACCACCAGCTTCCAAAAAAAAGCCAGTCCGGCGAAAGCGCTTCGCCGGACTGGTCTCCGTGCTGATGTATTCAGGCCTTTTACTTAAACCTTTTCCAGCGTAACATCCACCAGGGTCATTTCGCCGTCGTTCACATTTACGGTAACCATTTGTTCGGCGTAGCCCGCTTTTTTAAAGCTTACGTGGTAAGTTCCTGCCGGTATCGACTTAATGTTAAACCCGCCTTTGTCGGCAGTTACTTTAGAGAGTATTGTTTTCCCGTTGGTCGCCTGCATTGCGGCAACCGGTTCGCCATTGGGCATAAACGCAACGGTAACGCCTTTAATGGGTTCGCCGTTTTTCGAATCCGAAACCGAACCTTTAATTGCCAGTTTCCCGTTTCCTTTATTCAGTATTTTTCGGGCCGATTTATAGCCATTGTAAAAGTTGGAGTCGGTAAGTCTTAACAATTCAACGGCGGCGTCCATTTTGCCGAGTGCTGTTTCTGCCGTTTTAAACAGGTTAACCAATTGTTTGGTGGCCTGGCTTTTTGCGGTTGCGCCAATGCGCGGGGCAGTTATTACGCTACTGAACGTATTGATGGCGTTTTGCAATGCTGTTTGTGTCGCCGGGTTAATGCTATAGTCGATTAGCAAAGACAAATTGTCGTTGGCTTTATTGTACACAATCTGTGCATGGTCACGTGCTTCGATGTCAGAGAAGCGCTTGAAGTCAGATTCGGTGTAGTTTACTTCGCCCAACAAAGTGAGGTTGTCGTTTAATTTCGCAAACGAAGTTAATTTTCGGGACGAATCCGAAGCCAGTGCATTTACATTTAAGCGCAGTTGCTTTTTGTTCCAGGTTATCCCGCTGGTTCCGGTTCCCTGCAACTCGGCACTTGTCTGAATTTGGGTATTCGTGTCGGCAAGTATTTGCAGGTTGGTCACGAATGACGGTAGCGTATTCACAACGCTCAAATTGTCGTTGCAAAATAAGGCAGTAGTCAGTTGCATGTTTAAATGGTTTTCTTGTCCGTTTGTCATAGCTGTTAATTTAATTTGTTTTTAGGGTGAATAATTGATTTAATTTGGCTTCAGCTAATTTACAACAAGCTAGAATAAAAGTCAATATGTATAGTGTAAAATAATTATATATTATTGTTTTCTTTAAAAATGTTAAATGATTTAATCAGTTTTTACTGAATAACTGCAAGCGGATTATGAACGCCTGCAAGATTCAATTGAATACCGGTAAGATTGTTTTGAACAGCGTTAAGATGTCGTTGAACGGGTGTAAGATCGTGTTGAATGCCTGCAAGATGTTTTCGAATGGATGCAAGATGTCATCGAACACCTGCAAGATGGTGTTGAACATGTCGAAGATGATGTTGAACGCATGTAAGATGTTGTTGAACGACATTAAGATACTATCGAACGCATTCAGGATTGAAAATACCCAAAAAGCGGAATTGCTTATTCCCAATCAATAGCGCCTTAAAACAATTGAGGCTGTTTAAAGCTTTATTGTAGGTATAAGTATAAGTAAAACAGTAACATATAACAATACTCCTTGAAAAGAATATTATATTCCTTAAAAGTATTATTGTTTTTCTGGCCTTATTATTCGATTTATTTAACCGAAAGAATGCAATGTGGGCGTAAAACGCTTCATTACTGGCACGATTTGGAAGTAATCGTACCAATAATGAAGCAATACTTGTATAAAAAGCGGGTTGTCGTAACAACAATTTAGCATTACTTTCGAGGAATGCATCATTCATTAAAAGTAAATAATAGGAATGAAATAATGTTGCATTTTTATACTGACTCATCCCACACCCCGAGTGCTCATGACTTTCCCCACTCTAGCGAAAGAGGGGAAGAATCTCCGTTTTACGGAGGTTGGGGTGAGTACCTTTAAAATACGACAATAAATTGTTCCGATTGCTTAATATTAACCTGAGTTCGATCTTAAATTGGAGATATAATAATTGAAATAGTTTCTCCATCATTATGCCTTTACCCTAAAAATAACAAGCCGAATCTCTTTTCTGAAATCCGGCTTGCAGGTCGATAAAACCAAACGATTTATTTCTTTAGCGCTGTAATTGTTTTGGGGCCTTCCGGACTGTCAACTTTGCCCGAAAGTTTATTCTTTTCCAGTGTAAGTTCAACATTGATTGAGTTTCCGTCAACGGTAGTCGTGAATGTTACTTTATTGTTCTCAACTTTCAGATTACTGGTAGCTAATTCACCAGCTTCAAGCTTTACAACACAAGTGGTTTGTCCTTCTTTTTCGGTAAAGATCAAAGTTCCTTTTTCGTACCCGTAAGGCGCGTCGCTTACTTCATAAATCCATTCGCCAAGTAATGGCTTTTTCTTTACTTCGGCCTGAAGCTGATGGCCTGAAATCATGAAAATTAAGGCAAACAGTAATAGCGATCCGATCAATTTTTTCATAATGTAATTGTTTTGTGGTTATGCCTTAAAAATAAAGAAAAGAATTTATTTAACCTATAAGATACATCAGTTCAAAATTAATGTTGTTCGATTAAGGCCGTCATTGCGAGGAAGGAAGCAATCTGTAAATCGATGGATTGTGTCACTTCGTTCGCAATGACGAGCTAAAATCGTCCAACAATATTGAAGTCAAACTCCAATCCTGAATTTAAAAATCCTTCAAAAAAAGCTACCTTCGGGCCTCAATTTTACAGACACAACATGGATCAGAAAATTATACAGATTGTAGCGCAACAAGTTGGAATACAATTTATACAGGTTTCAAATACCATTCAATTACTTGATGAAGGCGGAACTGTTCCTTTCATTTCAAGATATCGGAAAGAGCGTACCGGAAGTCTGGATGAAGTTCAGATTGAAGCGATTAAAGATGCCAAGGAAAAGATGGAAGAATTGCTGAAACGCAAGGAAACTATCCTGAAAACTATTCAGGAACAGGAATTATTGACACCTGAATTGGCAAAACGCATCGAAGCCTGTTTCGATCCGACCGAACTGGAAGATATTTACCTGCCTTATAAGCCCAAACGCCGCACCCGTGCGATGATTGCCCGCGAAAAAGGGTTGGAACCTTTGGCTTCGCTGATCATGAAACAATACGAATCGAACCTGAAATACAAGGCACAATCGTTCGTTAACGATAAAGTGGAGTCGGTTGAAGATGCTTTGGCCGGAGCGCGCGATATTATTGCCGAATGGATCAACGAGAACGAGCGTGCCCGTGGAATCGTCAGGCGTGAATTTGAACATGGAGCTTTTATCATTAGTAAGGTTGTTAAAGGCAAAGAGGAAGATGGCGCCAAATTCAGTGATTATTTCGATTGGAATGAGCCTTTGAAAAAATGTCCGTCGCATCGGTTAATGGCCATGCGTCGTGGAGAGAATGAAGGATTTTTGCGGGTTTCGGTAACTCCCGATAGTGAAGAACCCATCCAGCGGTTAAAACGCTTCTTTATTAAAAGCAACAATGCCTGCACCGACCAGATGGAACTGGCCGTTGTCGATGCTTACAAACGACTATTGGAGCCATCTATCGAAACCGAGTTTGCGAATTTGTCGAAAGAAAAAGCCGACGAAGAAGCGATTCGCGTGTTTGCTGATAACTTGCGTCAGCTTCTTTTAGCTGCGCCGCTGGGTCAAAAGCGCGTTCTGGCGCTTGACCCTGGTTTCAGAACAGGCTGTAAAGTAGTATGCCTCGATGCTCAGGGAAATTTGTTGATTAACGAAACCATTTACCCGCATCCGCCACAAGGTGAAGTCGCCCAGTCGGCCAAAAAGATAACAACTTTGGTAAGCACTTATCAGATTGAAGCCATAGCCATTGGCAACGGAACCGCAAGCCGCGAAACCGAAGCCTTTGTTAAAAAGCTGCAATACGACCGGGAATTGAAGGTTTTTGTTGTTTCTGAAGATGGCGCTTCTATTTATTCGGCTTCGAAAATTGCACGCGACGAATTCCCGCAATATGACGTAACGGTACGAGGCGCCATTTCAATTGGCCGCCGCTTGCTCGATCCGCTGGCCGAACTGGTGAAGATTGATCCGAAATCAATTGGAGTGGGGCAGTACCAGCACGATGTTGATCAGAAGAAACTAAAAAGCAGTCTGGATAAAGTGGTTGAATCGAGCGTAAACCTGGTTGGCGTGAATGTAAATACCGCATCACAACATTTACTGACCTATATTTCAGGATTGGGGCCACAGCTTGCCCAGAATATTGTTGATTACCGAAAAGAAAATGGCCCGTTTAATTCGCGCACAGAAATTCAGAAAGTAGCCCGCATGGGTGCCAAAGCCTTTGAACAGGCTGCCGGATTCCTGCGTATTCCCGATGCCAACAATCCGTTGGACAATTCAGCCGTTCACCCCGAATCGTATTTTGTGGTTCAGAAAATCGCCAAAGATCTGAAATGCAGTATTCATGAGTTAATTTCAAGTGAAGAGCTTCAGAAGCAAATTGTTTGGACGAATTATGTGACCGACAAAATTGGATTGCCAACACTAGAAGACATCAAAAAAGAATTGGCCAAACCGGGACGCGATCCGCGAAGTGCACTTAAAGTGTTCGAATTTGCGCCAAATATTTATAAAGTAGAGGATTTGCAGATCGGAATGGTGTTGCCTGGTATTGTAACCAACATCACTAAATTCGGGGCTTTTGTCGATGTTGGTGTCAAGCAGGATGGATTGGTACATGTATCGCAAATGGCTGATAAGTACATCAGCGATCCTTCCGAAATCGTTAAGCTTCATCAGCATGTTCAGGTGAAAGTAATTGAACTCGATTTACAGCGTAAACGAATTCAGTTAAGCCTGAACCAAGTGCAGCAAGGATAATAAAATATGATCGATCCTCATACTTAAAATGAGCAGCAGTCCTTTCCCAACGGTGATCGGCCTCGGCCGGTGAGCCGAAAAACAAGTGAAGTCGGCGTTAAAAAATCTTTTCTGTCTGAGCCGTTAGGCGAGTTTAAAAGATTTTAGCCGTCGAGCGCTGGTTTTTCGTGCGAAGCGGGCGTAGCCTTGACTTTTTTTGATTACTTTTTTGTGTTAAGACAAAAAAGTAATTAGGGTTTGGGGCAAAGCCCCAATACTTGAATACAACCAGATATTCATAAAACAGAAAAAGCATATCGCAACAACCGTTTAAAGTTTGCTGCAATATGCTTTTTTAATCCGAATGTTTTCTATTACTAGTTTTCTAAAGGAACAATGACCCACATAATCAGGTAAGCCAGTAACGAAGCTCCTCCGGCAAAAGCAATAACAACAAATAAAATCCGAATGATAGTAGGATCGATGTCGAAATAGTTTGCAAGACCGCCGCAAACTCCGGCAACCATTTTTTCTCTTGATCGTGTAAGTCTCTTTGCCATATTATTCGTCCTCCCCGTCTTCGAAGTAACTGTCCTGATTTTCTAATTCGGCTTCAAGAAACTCTTCAGCTTCTTCAAGTAATTGAGCGATAAGATCTTTGTCTTTTGGTTTTTCGTCGATCCAGTAAATGGTCTGATTTACTGAAAAATCTTCGATGTCGCTTCCAACGATAAAGCGTGGAGTCTCGTTGTGCACAACATAAAGCATATCAGGCATATCCTGAGAATTGTCGGCAAGCAAAAATTTTGGTAGCATAATTTTCTGTTTGGTGAATGTTTGAAACAAATTTAGATAAAAAAGGGAATTTCACACACGAAATCTTACCTATTTTCAGGCTTTAACAAATCAATAACCTTTTCAACTCATTGAGATAAACCTGGTAAATTTGAACTTTGTGCTTTCTATCCTGAAATCAGGAATTTGTAAGCTGAATCCTTCTTTGTACTTTTGTGCCTCTAATCATTTGGTATGACTCTGGTATATCCTGAAAATTTTGAAGCGAAAATAGGTTTTGATAAAATCCGCGAATTACTCAAAGGACGATGTTTAAGCACGCTGGGAAAGGAATTGGTTGACGAAATTCGTTTTCGCAGCGAGTTCGATCAACTGACCGAAGATCTTTCTCTGGTCAGTGAATTTGTATCCATAATTCAGGAAATGGAGAATTTTCCGACCAGTTATTACTTCGACCTTCGCGAAGCACTGGCCAAAATCCGGATTGAGGGCCGTTTTCTCGAAGTCGAGGAACTTTTCGACCTCAAACGTTCGCTCGAAACAATTTCGGGAATTGTCCGTTTCCTGAAACAAACAAAAGAAGACCAACTTCCTTGTTTAAAGCGATTGCTTTCCGGAGTCCAGGTTTATCTGTATGTCATTGAACGAATAGACAATATACTGAATAAATACGGCAAGATTAAGGATAATGCTTCTCCGGAATTGTCCAGAATCAGGAAAGAATTGCTCAGCAAGCAATCAGGAGTTTCTAAACGACTTCAGGTTATCCTGAAAAAAGCACAAGACGATGGTTTGGTGGAGGAAGATGCTTCGGTTGCCATGCGCGACGGACGTGCGGTTATCCCGGTTTCCTCAGCATTTAAGCGTAAGTTGAGTGGAATCGTGCACGATGAGTCTTCGACTGGAAAAACCTCGTACATCGAACCTGCCGAGGTGGTTGAACTGAACAACCAGATTCGTGAGCTGGAATATGCCGAAATGCGTGAGATTGTAAAGATTCTGACTGTTTTCTCCAACGATATTCGTCCGTATTTGCCCGATTTGTTGCTGGCCTATGAGTTTTTGGGCAAAATTGATTTCATTCGCGCCAAAGCCATTTATGCAATCGATATTGATGGCATAAAACCATATCTCGAAAACAAATGCCAGCTGGAGTGGGAGGGTGCTGTCCACCCTTTGTTGATGCTCGCTTTGAGGCGTGAAAACCGGAAAGTGGTTCCGCTCAACATTACCTTAACGGAAAATAAACACATTCTCCTGATATCGGGCCCCAATGCCGGTGGAAAATCGGTTTGCCTGAAAACGGTTGGTTTGCTTCAATACATGCTTCAATGCGGTTTGTTGATCCCTGTTCGTCAAACCAGTTCAACCGGAATTTTCGATAAGTTGTTTATTGATATCGGCGACGAACAATCGATTGAAAACGACTTGAGTACCTATAGTTCGCATTTGATGAACATGAAATTTTTCCTGAAGAATTCGAATGATAAGACTTTGGTTTTGATTGACGAATTTGGGACAGGAACAGAGCCTATGTTGGGTGGCGCGATAGCAGAAGCGATTCTTTCTCAGTTGAATGAGATGAAAACCTTTGGAGTTATTACTACCCATTATACCAACCTGAAGCACTTTGCATCGTCATCTGAAGGCATTGAAAATGCTGCCATGATGTACGATTCATCCAAAATGGAACCGTTGTTTCAGCTGGATATTGGCAAACCGGGCAGCTCTTTTGCCTTCGAAATTGCACGAAAGATTGGACTTCCGGAAAATATTCTTTTGGATGCCACTGAGAAGATCGGGAAAGATCATATCAATTTCGACAAGCACCTTCGCGACATTGTCCGCGACAAACGATACTGGGAAACCAAGCGACAGAAAATCCGCAAGGTAGAAAAGTCGCTCGACGATCTGGCCGAAAAATACGAAGCTGATCTGAGTCAGTTGGATAAACAGCGCAAGGAAATCATCCTGAAAGCCCGTCAGGAAGCAGATCAGGTCTTGGCTGAAGCCAATAAACGCATCGAAAATACGATCCGTGAAATTCGTGAGAGTCAGGCCGATAAAGAAAAGACCAAACAAATTCGGGCCAAACTGGTTGAATTTAAACAGGAAGTTGAAGATTCGGCCAACAATCAGGATGACCTGATTAATCAGAAGATTCAGAAACTGAAGGAAAAGGAATCGAACCGGAACCAAAAGCGGGCTGAAAAGAAACCTGCAGAACAGAAAGAAAAAGAGAAGGTTGTTGAGCCAGATGTCTGGAAAGCTGGCGATAAAGTGCTGATGGCAGGAAATACAAATGTGGGTGAAATTCTGGAACTGAATGAAAAAAATGCGGTCGTAGCTTTTGGACATATCCGCACTTCGGTGAGCCGAGAAAAATTGCAGAAAATCACAAATAATGAAGCAAAAAAGATACACCGGACCTACAATCAGACCATGCCGAATATAAATAAAGGAATGAGCGAAAAACGACTTACCTTTAAAACCGAAGTTGACGTACGCGGGCAACGTGCCGAAGAAGCTTTGCAGCTTATCCGGTCCTGGATTGACGATGCCATTATGCTCGATTTTAGTGAATTGCGTATTTTGCACGGAAAAGGAAATGGTATCCTGAAAGAAATGATCCGGAATTACCTGAAAACGGAACCCGCAATAAAGTCATTCCGCGACGAGCATGTTCAATTTGGTGGCGCCGGAATTACCGTGGTTGAGATCGGGTAGTGTTCAGAGATTCAGAAAAGAGTCATTAGTCAGTAGAAAAAAGAAAAAAAGAGAAAAAAGTAATCTTGCAGTACGAGATATTTCCCTTTTCCTTATTTCTTTTTTTCAATGATTTTCGCTCCTCAACAATAGAATCGATACTTTAATAAAATATTATAAAATATATACATACAGATGATTAACGAAAAATTAGATATTGAGCTTATTGAAGTCCTAAAGGAAAATGGCTTCGCCGAATCGACCCAATTACAGCAGATTTGCATCCCCAAAATAAAGAGCGGTCGCGACCTTTTATGCATTGCTCCTGATGGCAGTGGTAAAACAACCACCATTGTGGTTAGCGTTCTTCAGCGGCTAAAAGCTTCGCTCGACGATAATCCACGGGCAATCATCGTGGTTCAGAACAAGGATCGTGCATTGGAAATGAAGGCCGAATTCGAACGTTTGGGCGAATACACCGATTTGCGTGTTCAAACAGCTTGCGATGATGAAAAGATCAACGATCAGAAGGATAAAATTTATATGGGTTCTGACGTGGTGATCGGAACAGCGAAACGTCTGAACCAGGTTTATTCGTTGTACGCTCTTAATCTTGGAGTTGTAAAAATTTTCGCTATCGACAATGCTGAATTGGTAATCCGAAGCATCAATTATACCCAGATCGACCGCTTGTCGGAAAGTATGCCCAAAGCCCAGCGGGTGGTTTTTGCTACTCAAACCAATGAATGGATCGAGCGTTTTGCTGATGCTTTTATGAACGTTCAGGAAGTGATTGAAATTGAAGAACCGGAAGAGGATGAAATTGAATCTGAGGAATAATCAATATATAAACCCCACTAACAGAAGGAGAATATGACAACGTAAAGGTTGTTATCACTTTTTTTTCGTTTTGTCTAAAATAATAAGTTGACTTATTCGTCTCCCAAAACAAAGAACCACCAGGTTTTCAGTTTTTGTCCATTTCTGTTTATTACTTTGAAACATGCGTAGCATTACCTTTCTAATATTCTTCAGCATCGTTTTGCTGATCTATTCCTCGGTTAATTATTACCTTTTCGTTCGCGGACTTCAGGCTTTTTCGCTGAACCAGACGATGAAACGGTGGTACATTCCTATTTTCTGGACAATTGCCGCCTCTTTTATTGTTGGTTCCATCCTGGAGCGAACGCTTTCTTCAGCAGCAGGCGAATGGATATACCGAATCGGATCTTTTTGGCTTGCGATGATGCTTTACCTGACAATTGCGGTTGTGCTGATTGATTTGGTGAGGATGTTGAATTATTTCTTCCATTTTTTGCCAGCCTTTTCGCAAATCCTGAAATTTCGTTTAGGGCTCATCGTTTTATCAATAGTCTCGCTCATTGTCATTGCTGGTCATATCAATGCATTGTGGATCAATGTAAAAGAAATACCATTAACAATACATAAAAAGGTTACAGGCTCTCCGGAAGTTAAAATTCTGATGGCTTCCGATATTCATTTGGGCGCATTAATAGGCGAACGGCGCGAAAAAAGACTGCTTGAAATCGTTCAGGAGCAAAAGCCTGATTTGGTTTTGCTTTGCGGCGATTTGGTCGACGGTGAAATCGCTCCTGTTTTGCGAAAAAATCTTGGACGACATATTCAGGAAATCAGAACTCCGCTAGGAGTTTATGCCATTTTGGGAAACCACGAATACATTGGCGGAATCGAAAAAAATTTACCTTATCTGAAAAGCATAAACATTAAAGTATTAATTGATGAAACAGTCACTTTGCCTGATGGTATTCAACTCGTTGGAAGGAACGATCGTTCATCTGAAAGAGGAGCTAATCCGCGAAAACCACTAGCTGAACTTCTCTCCGGAATCGATCCGACTAAGCCAGTGATTGTGATGAATCATCAGCCATTTAATTTGCAGGAAGCAGCTGATTTAAATGTCGACCTTCATCTTTCCGGACACACCCATCATGGTCAGTTGTGGCCGGTAAACTACATTACCCAAACCATGTTTGAACTCAGCTGGGGTTATCTGAAAAAAGGAAATACGAACTTTTATGTGTCTTCTGGATACGGAAGTTGGGGTCCATCGGTACGTGTTGGAAACCGACCGGAAGTGGTGGTTTTTAAACTGAAGTTTGATTGAATAACATCAAAGAGTTTTACTGAGCAGGTGACTTGCAGTCACCTGCTCAGTATTTTATGACAATCTTCCATCCATATCATCCCTGTCATATTCAGGCTGCAGAGGAAATTTAATAGGTTTTCCGTCCCGCTGCGAGCGATAAATGGCAGTGAATAGTTCAACCGTTTTACGGCCTTCTTCAGCAGTTACCATTGGTTGGCGATCAGTTAGGATAGCCTCGGTAAAATCGACCAACTGCTGCTTGAAATACCAGGTCATTGAGTCAACCGAGAAAAATTCATCACTATCGGCTTTGTTCCATACTTCCATCAGGTGTTCCTCGCCCGGAACGGTCCATAAATCTAGTTTCGGAGGTTCTGCAATAGTCGTTTTTCCGGCGATAAACATGGCGCCACCTTCAGGTTGAGCACCAACAGTAGCGCCATTGCTACCATGAATATGTACTTTTCCGTAAATACCAGGCTTCTGCGAATTGCTGACCAGAATATTTCCTAGTCCGCCATTTTTAAACCGGATCACTGCAACAGCAGTATCTTCCACTTCAATATACGGATGGTTCAGATTGCTCCAATAACCAAAAACTTCGTCGATGTCGCCCATTAGCCATTGCAACAAGTCGAGTGGGTGAGGTGCCTGATTGACCATTACGCCGCCGCCTTCCATCGCCCAGGAACCGCGCCATGCATCGCTTTCGAAGTACGAACGGTCGCGCCATCCTAACATCTGAATAGTTCCCAAAGCCGGAGTTCCGATCTTGCCTTCGTCAATCGCTTTTTTCATGCGCACAATGGGCTGGTAATAGCGTCGCTGACTGATTACCCCTGTTTTTCGCCCGGTTCGGTGCGAAGCTTCAATAATCCGGTCGCAATCCTGCAAGGTTGATGCAAGTGGCTTTTCAATCAGCACATGCGCCCCGGCTTCCATTGCCTGAATGGCCGGATCTGCATGGTACGGATGAGCTGTGCAGATGACTGCCATCTGGATATTTTCTGCTTTAATCATCTCGGGGATTGAAACATAGGATTTTACTCCGTATTCGTCAACAAATTTCTGGGCCGATTCGGGTGTCCGGCTCCAAACTGCTTTAAAACTCAGATCAGGAATTTGGAGAATGGCTTTGGCATGCAAATGTGCAATTTTTGCACAGCCGATAATGGCAACGTTGATAGGCATGGTTTATATAGTTTAAAGTTCCAAGTTTAAGGTTCCAAGTTTCAAAATGCGTTAATTACTGAACACTGCGACTGAATACCGATCACTTTTAATTAGGGTTTTAAAATCACCTTCATCAGTCCGGCTTCTTTGTTGTAAAGTCGATGGAACCAATCATTTCCGTCCTCAAGCGCGGCAACTTTGCTAATAAGAGGGTCAACTTTTATCTTTCCTGCGGCAATTAATTCCAAACAAAGCGGGTATTCACCTGCCGAGGCACACGATCCCTGCACTTTGATCTGTCGTGTCACCACTTTTTGAAGTGGAAATTTAACTTCAGGGGACAAATTGCCAACCAAGGTTACTGTTCCACCTTTACGGGCACAATCAATGGCCAGATTTACCGTCGGTTCAATTCCGACAACTTCCAGAACCAGATCGGCACCCCGATTTTCGGTTTCGCTCAATATCAGATTGATTACCTCCGGATTATTTGATTTCAGAATAAGGTCAGCACCCAACTGAACAGCCATTTCCAGTTTTTCGTCAATCTGGTCAATCGCGATTACTTTTCCGCATCCTGCAGCTTTTAATGCCTGAATGCAAAGTAATCCAATCATTCCGCAGCCAATAACTACTGCAGTATCATTTACCTGAACCAAACTGATTGCAGCGGCATGCACAGCAACCGAAACGGCTTCAATCATAGCAGCTTGCTCAAAACTGATGTTTTCAGGAATGGTATACAGGATGTGGGCCGGAACGGCAACATATTCGGCAAAAGCTCCGTTTTGTCGGTATTCGTTGCACGATACACCTAAAACACGGCGGTTATCGCATAAATTAATGTCGCCTCGCTGGCAGTAAAAGCATTCGCCACACGAAATGGTCGAGTCAAAAGTGACGCGATCGCCAACAATCCAACCGATCACATCCGAAGCAATCTGGTGGATAATTCCCGAGGCTTCGTGCCCCATAATAACCGGCGGCTGACGGCGTCCGGTACTTCCATCCATACCATGAACATCGCTTCCACAAATGCCGCAAGCTTTAACCTGAATTAGTACCCAACCGGGTTTTAACTCCGGAATGTCGGTATCGCGGAGGACAAATTCATTATATTTTTCAAGAACAAGTGCTTTCATTGGTTTCGGTTAAAGTGTATATAGTTAGAATGTTATGCGGTTTAATTTTAATTCTATTTTGCCATTTTCAAATTCTTGCTGAAAGGTAAAAAAATCAACAAAGCATTCAATGCGAATCCTGAAATAAGAATTGCGGAACCAATTTCATGATGATTAAAAGTCATCAGCAATTTGCCTGAAAGAGCAAGAATACCGCCCGAGAGCATTGCTGCTATTCCAAATTGTTTGTTGTATCGCAGATTGAAAAGGGCGGCCACCATCGGGATTATAAATGCGCCGGAATAGAACGAAAGCGCCAATAAAAGCGACGAAACGATGGATGTAATTTTTAAAGAGATAATCATACTCAGAATGCCAACCCCAATGATGAAAAATTTGGTTTGCCTGAATGATTTTTGGTTATTGATGTCTTTATGGAAGAGTTCGCTCAAAATCATCGAAGCAGTCAAAAGGGTAGTGGCCGCAGTCGATAAAACCGCTGAAATCAATGCCGATACCAGAATGCCGGTAGCCCATTCGGGTAAAATGCTATTGGCAAGATTGACTAAACTGGAGCTGTTTTGCACTCCTGAATGAAAGGTAGCCGCATAAATTCCGACATACGAAAGCACAAAACCAAACGGAACCAATATCAAAGCAACGACCAAAACACTTCGGAAAGCTGTTTTCGAATCTTTGGCGCAAAAAACACGCGAATAAATATCTGGTCCAACTACGAATGTACTTGAAAATGTCAGGATCAGAATAAACAAATCGAAAGGCGAAAAGTGGCTGTTAAAAGGAAAAACTCTGGAGAATGGTGGCAATTCGGGTAATTTGCTGGTCGGTATCATGATGGCAGTCAGTATCACTCCACCTAGAATAAAAAACGACTGAAACAAATCGGTTTTCATGATCGATACTTGTCCGCCAATGTAGGTGTAAACGATGAAAATGATTCCGGTCAATAAAACTCCCGTAGGATACGACAAGTTGAAAAAGCTGACCAGAATTTGGGCTCCGGCAATAATTTGGGCGGCCACGACACCCAGCCAGGCAACCGGAATAATTAAGGATGTGACTTTCCGCGCCGATTCGCCGTAATACTGGCCAATCAGTTCGGGTAATGTAAATTTTCCTTTCGAATATACTTTTTTAACGATCGGGAGCAGTCCGAATAGTCCCAAACTGGCAGCTAAAATATACCATGCCGATGCCCATGACTGAACTTCTGCCAGCCCGATAGTTCCCAGAATGGCCGATCCGCCAAGAATAGTAGCAAGCAGACTACCCGAAATTTGCCAAACACCCGGTTTTTTCCCTGCCAGAAAATAATCCGACGGAGTTTTGACTTTCAGGAAAGAGTATATTCCAATCCCGAATAAAATTAATGCGTAAACAATCAGTATAATAGACTTCATGGAGACCGATACAAAATATGAATCAAATTGAATTGCCGTAAAGTTGTAAATTTTTAGCCGTATAAAAGAAACTTCTCCATATAGAGATTTTTCTGAATAATGTAATTTCACCTTGTGTTCAAAAACATTGCATCAACAATCGTTAAAATTTTTAATTTTGTTCCGTTATCGTACACGGAAATTAATTTTCAAACTTAAACCAAAAAAATCGTATGAGAAAGATTCAAATTCTTTTTGTGTTATTACTGTTAATGTCAGTGGTTTCTGCAAAAAATAATGATGGCTGGGTTTCGCTTTTTAATGGAAAAGATTTAACCGGATGGCATCAACTGAACGGTCAGGCCAAGTACCACGTTGAAAAAGGCGAAATTGTTGGAACTACCGTTTCAAATACCCCAAATTCCTTTCTTGCTACCGACAAAGATTACGGCGATTTTATTCTTGAACTCGATTTACTGGTTGCCAACGATATGAATTCGGGCATCCAGTTCCGCAGTATTAGTAAGCCAGAAGTTATGAATGGCCGTGTACACGGTTACCAGTGCGAGGTTGACCCTTCAACCCGCGCATGGAGTGGAGGCATTTACGATGAAGCCCGTCGTGGCTGGCTTTACACAGGCGAACTGAATCCTGCAGCCAAACCGGCTTTTAAACTGGAACAATGGAACCATTACCGCATTGAATGCGTGGGTAATAGCATCCGCACCTGGCTCAATGGAACTCCGGTAGCTTATGTGCTCGACGATATGACTCCAAGCGGATTAATTGCCCTGCAGGTTCATGCAATCGGTAAAGACGATCAGCCCGGAAAACAAATCCGCTGGAAAAATATCCGCATCAAAACAACCGATCTGAAAGCAACAGAAACACCCGATGTTTTTGTGGTTAATTTGTTGCCAAATAATTTGAGTTCGGCCGAAAAAGCACAAGGCTGGACCTTGCTTTTCGACGGAAAAACCAGCAACGGATGGAAAGCTGTCAATCAGGATCAATTCCCTTCTGAAGGTTGGAAAGTAACCGACGGAACATTGATGGCTGTCGCAAACCGCCCTGAAACACCTGTAAAAGGTACTGATATTGTATCGGTTGATAAATTTTCAGCTTTCGAACTTCAGTTCGAGTTTAATTTTGCTGAAGGTGCAAATAGCGGCGTGAAATATTTCGTAGGAAATGGCGGCCCGGGCATTGGTCTAGAATACCAGGTTTTAGATGATAAAAGGCATCCTGATGCTAAAGCTGGTGTTGTTGGAAACCGCACCATGGGATCATTATACGATTTAATCCCAGCCGATAAACAGGAGCGTTTTACAAAAGGCGCCAACGAATGGAACATTGGCCGCCTTGTTGTTTATCCTGACAATCATGTAGAACATTGGTTGAATGGAATGAAAGTGGTTGACTATGTTCGTGGATCGAACATCTACAAAGCTTTGGTTGCCCGCAGTAAATATGCTGAATTTAAAGATTTTGGTATGGTAAAAGAAACACCAATCTTACTGCAATACCATAACGATCAGGTCAAATTCAGGAGTTTGAAAATCAGAAAATTATAACCTAAATCAATAAGAAAATGAGTACTAATCGTAGGGAATTTATACGCAATGTCGCCGTTGGCGCAGCCGGAATTAGCATTGGAGGAATGGCTTCAGGTTTTAGCGCAAAAAGCTATTCGCGTATTGTTGGGGCAAACGATCGCCTGAACGTAGCATTGATGGGCTGTGGCCGCCGGGTTGGCGCATATTATGCCGCACTTCAGGATAAGAAAAATAACGTAGATGTGGCCTATATCTGCGATGTAATGAAAAAGCAGCGCGAAAAAGTAGGGAAAGACCTGAACGGAAAAGTTTCAGGAAAAGCCACATTGGTTAACGATATTCATGAAGTTTGGAACGACCAAAGTGTTGATGCCATTTTCAACGCAACCCCCGACCACTGGCACGCTCCGGGTACCTGGATGGCCATGCAGGCAGGGAAACACGTTTACATTGAAAAACCATGCAGTCACAATCCGCGCGAAGGTGAATTGCTGGTAGCTTTTCAGAAAAAATACGGCAAGGTAATCCAAATGGGAAACCAGCAGCGGTCGGCCAAAGAATCGCAGGAAATTATCTCCGAAATACATAAAGGTGCCATTGGCGACGTGTACAAAGCAGTTGCTTTTTATGCCAATAACCGCGGCGAATCTCCGGTTGCCAAGAAGGCCCCGGTTCCTGAAGGTCTGGACTGGGAAATCTGGCAAGGACCAGCGCCACATCAGGAATACATGCACGACATTTGGGATTACAACTGGCATTGGTATGGCTGGAATTGGGGAACTGCCGAAACTGGGAATAATGCCACTCATGAGCTGGATATTGCCCGTTGGGCGCTACAGGTGAAATATCCTGAACAGGTAGATGTGGAAGCTGCCAAACGCCATTTTCTGAACGATGGTTGGGTGATGTACGACACCATGGACGCTACTTTCCGTTTCCCCGGAAATAAAATCATTAAATGGGATGGCAAGAGCCGCAACGGGCACAAGACTTATGGCGCCGATCGCGGAACAATTATCTACGGAAGTGAAGGAACAGTTTTCGTAAACCGCGAAGGTTACACGCTTTTTGACCGGATGGGCAAGAAGGTGAAAGACAGCAAATCGGCTGGTAACGAAGCCGGAACTGCTCTTGGTGGCGGTGGTGATATGACCGACTCGCATGTAGCTAACTTTTTCAACGTTATCCGCGGAACAGAAAATAGATTGAACTCACCGATTGAAGAAGGTGCAATCAGTCAAATGATGTGCCATTATGCCAATATTTCGTACCGGATTAATAAATCGTATAAGGTGAATACCGAAAACGGTCATATTCTGGATAAAGATGGAATGAAACTTTGGGATCGCGAATACCAGAAAGGCTGGGAACCGAAGTTGTAAAAGGTAATCAGTTTAATTGACGATAGTATAAACTCCCTGATTCAGTCGGGGAGTTTTCTTTTTTTGTATTTTCGTGATGCTAAAAAACTAAAACTATACAAATGCTTAAACTGATGCCGGTTATTTTATTGATATTCTTTTCGTTATCCGGAAAGGCTCAAATTAATATGGTAGTAAAACAAGGTGGTTTTCTTTTTATGGAAGGAAAAGACAGCATTTTTTATTATCAGCGGAGCCCGAAAGATAAAAACGGAGAATATGTGCGCTGTAACTATATCCACCCATTATATGGCCCCGATGGCTCAAGGCTTACCGAAGATTTTCCGGTCGATCACCCGCATCATCGCGGCGTTTTCTGGGCATGGCATCAGATTTTAATTGATAATAAACCGGTTTCAGACGGATGGGAATTGAAAAATTTTAATCAAAAAGTAACCAATTTTGAGTTTAGGCTTCAAAAAGGAGTTGGTTTAATGAACGCAACTGCCGAATGGAAATCGCCTTTGTGGGAAAATGGAACAAAAGCTTATCTGAAGGAAGATACCAAAATAACCATTCATCCTAAAACCGGAAATTTCAGGCGAATCGATTTCGAAATACGCCTGAAAGCATTAACCGACCATTTAAGTATTGGAGGTTCAGATGATGAAAAAGGGTACAGCGGATTTTCAACCCGGCTAAAATTACCCGCAGATGTAATGTTTGCAGGAGAAAACGGTGCAATTGAACCTGTAAATACAGCTGTCGAAGCCGGGAACTCAATGAATATGACTGGATCTTTTCTGAAGGTTGGAAAACGTGGTGGTGTTGTTATCTGGAGCGACCCATCAAATCCAAAGCCATCAACCAGTTGGATTATCCGGAAAGCTGCCAGTATGCAAAATGCCGCGTTCCCGGGGCGAAACCCAGTTGCAATTCCGTTCGATCAGCCTTTGATTCTGAAATATTCACTGTTTGTTTATCAGGATAGCATGAGCCAGAAACAGATCAGGAAAGCGGTAAAACAGTGATCAGTCGCAGTAGTTCATTTAAAAAAATATGTAGTCATTTGTGGTCAATTGCTTCGCGTCATTCGTAGTAAAGCAGCTGTAACTCGAATCTAAAAGACAATAAATGACTATTGAATGACTTAATGACAACAATTTAACCAATTTAGATATGTCAGTTCTAAAATTCTCAGAAAGTACTCCGGAAATTGTTCGCGAAGGTCTAGAGCGTCGCAATATCTACACTTCAAATTTAATGACTGTTATTGTCGATTTTACCGATGGTCCATGGGCCGAAGCCGAGCCATTTCATTCGCATCCACACGAGCAAACCAGCTATGTAGCTTCAGGAGAGATTATTTTTTATTGCGAAGGCGAAACCGAACAACATCTTCGCACGGGCGACATGTTTGCAGTGGCCTCAGGCAAAAAACATACGGTGAAAATTCTGTCTGCAACGGCCCGTCTCATCGATAGTTTTAATCCTATCCGACAGGAATTCATTCGCTAAAATCATTTATTATTTGGGGATCATTCAATTTTCAGGCGTATTCAGGTCTGAAAGTCCTTTCCATGCCATCAAAAATATCTATGGCTGATATTCATTATTTATTCTCCGGCTTCGAACATATCCGAAAACATAGTGTTTCATTAGCCAAACAGACTGCGTAAGATAAAAAGGGGGACTGATAATGATAAGGAGGTTTAATCGAATAGTAAATTCTTCGCGACCGGTATTGGTCGATTTTTATGCAGATTGGTGCGTGCCTTGCCGGTTGATGCCACCAATACTGAAAGAAGTTAAAGATGAATTTCGGAAGCATGTGCGCATCATAAAAGTAAACGTCGATCATTATCCCGATATAGCTTCAAGTTGTAAGGTTCAGAACATTCCATCGGTTGTGTTGTTTCAGGATGGAAAAATACATTGGAGTGGCGTTGGAGTTCAGCAGGCTGACGACATCTCCTTTGCATTGAGAGATATCCTGTAAACAAGAATTAAACCGAACTTAACAGCAAATGGCAGAACGCAAACTTCAAATTGGGGAGCAACTTCCTCATTTTATCCTGAACGACGAAAATCACCATCCAATTGATATTTCTTCACTGAAAGGCCAGTTCCTGATTATCTATTTTTACCCGAAAGACGACACTCCCGGATGCGTTAAGGAAGCTTGCAGTTTCCGTGATTCGTTTCAGGATTTGGTCGATGCCGGAGCCTTGGTTTATGGTGTGAGCAGCGACCGGCCCGATACCCATGCCCAGTTTAAAGCCAAATACCGCTTGCCTTTTTCTCTATTGTCTGACACTGCTGGTGAGTTGCGTAAACTCCTTGGCGTTCCGTCTGATTTATTTGGACTGTTGCCTGGCCGTGTTACCTATGTTTTCGATCCTGAAGGTCGTTTAATCCGTGAATTTAAATCGCAGCTCTCGCCAGAGAAACATGTAAAAGAAGCGCTGGAAGTGATTCTGAGGAAATAACATTCTCTTGCGATTCCCCGGAATGGAGCTTTAAAATCAGCTCTTTCAGTTTTGTTTTTCTTTTCTGGATTTGTTTATCAGTTCGCTCATCATGTTTTGTTTAAGACCAAAATAGAAACACATGAGCCCGAATAAAATTCCGGTAAAAGCGTGTGGTATAAAACAGCAAAAGACCCGATGATGAGTCTTTTGATTTGCCGCAAGTCCTGACAGGTTTTCGAAACCTGTCAGGACTGAACAATGGTGCAAGCAAGGTGTAAATGCTGCTGAGTTTCTAACTCAATTCCATGTTTATCACCCAAAAATACTGCGTCACAAACGCAAAACCAACAATCCCTCGTTTCCGCTAATGCTTAAACGAGGGGCAGTGGTAGCACAGATTTCATATAAGCGAATCACTTTCTTGGATAATTTTTATCGAGATAATCAAAGAAGTCTTTCATTTCACTATAAGTATAGTTCCTTCTGTCTCTTTCCTTTGATTCTGTCGAGTTCTTAGCATTCATCTTGGCCTTATCAAAGTCACCATCGAAATCCTTTGTAATCAAACGGTGTAAACCTCTTGTACCTAAAAAATAACGTCCTGTCTTCTGGTAGTTGGGAATGTAATCATGCAGATGATCCTCCAGTTCTGAATAATTATTGAATTTTCTTGTTGTATATTGAAAATGATAAAGAAACCAAAGCTCCAGACAGCGTTCATTTTCATAAAAAACAACAGAACTACTTAATCCCTTTGATTCTTTTTCAATTGTCTTGTTGTGGTATTTTGCTTTTAGTTTTTCGTATTCTATTTTTTCCTTCCCCACCTCTTTATTATCCATGTCGATAATACAAAGTATATGTGGATAACCAGCTGTAATGCACTCTTTAATCTTGTCTTCCAAATATTTAGTTCCAGTTGAATGCTTTGGTAGTTTGGGTTCGATGTTTATTTCAATATAAGACTTAATAGATTGCAAATAGTATTGCTCGGTAATACCTTCGCCAATGACTGCAATTGAATTTCTTTGAGTTTGTGATTTGCGAGGCTTTGCCATAATCTATTTTTCAAAGTAAACAGAACCGGTTGAGGGCCTAGCTCCTAAACGCCCTGACCTATAAGCTTTATAGAGCGACAAATTTTTATGCAAGCTAAAATCGTTTGCACAATAGAATTCTGTTGCTGCGGTCTCCCTATTTTTTTCCGAGAACCAAACCATGTCCCGACGAATAAAATCTTCATCCAGCAATAACTGATCATGAGTTGTTATAATAAGCTGCGACTGATCTGAATTCAACAAAAATGAATTTAAAAAATGAATGACCAGATCGTAATGAAGATGATGTTCCATCTCATCAATCATGTAGATGTGATTGGAGCTTTTCATTTCATAGAGTTTTGTTAACATTCGATAGTACTCCAATGTCCCCCGTGATTGCATTCCCTCTTCAATTGGAAATTCACCGTCCTTGGTAAGATGTAAAAATTCAAGCACTTCTCTAGTTGGACTCAAAATCTTGTCTTTAACCGACACTGGAATATCTTCATCATTGTTTACCGCTTCTCTTAGAGAGCTAGACACCGTGTTTGGTTTGTCTAGTACATCAAAATTAGAAATATTAAAGTCCGCATTTCGAAGTGATTCAAGCAAAAAGTCTTTTTTATCTGGATTTGATAGAGCCGACTTTGATATATCAAGTATTGATTCTCGATCATTTATCTCATGCACCGAATCTTTTAGCCACAAATAAACCGTATTAAATGGAGCGGCTTCAACTGATACTTTCGCATAGGTCGATAATACGGTATGATTGTTTAATGTGTTTGCAATGATTACTTTCTTTGCGTCAGGAGAAAGTCCCAATAAATCTCCAAATTTAATTTGGGGATTACCTGTCTGTTCATTGTACTTACGTTCGTAGAATAATGAGCGAATTCCATTGGGAGAATATTCCATCTTCTCAGAAAGAATTGATTCTTTATTGTATGAAATGGAATATTGATATCTTATTGAATTGATATAAAAGACCGCAGAAAATTTAGTAGGCGAAGTTTGACTATGGCCGTCAAGTCTAAAAGGCAAAAATCTTATTAATTCTTCTTTCCTTACTTTGGGAATAAAGAGCAATCTCCAAAGTTCCTCTAATGCTAAAAGTAGATTTGTTTTACCAGAAGCATTTGCCCCATAAAGTACGACAAGTTTTAAAAGCCGAAGATTAGGCTTTATCTCACAAGTAAGTATTTCCTGTGAACTATTATCTTTTGAGGCAACAAACGAAATAGTTTGTTCATCCCGAATCGACAGGAAATTTTGAACCGAAATTTCTTGAATCATTGTTTTATGCCTTAAAATTGAAATATTTTTACAAATATATGAACTAAAACAAAATAAATGTTCTTTTTGTTGTTTTTTGCTACAATTAAATATTTGTCTGATTTAGCATTGCTTCTTTTTAAAAAACAACAAAAAAGACCCATTGCTGAGTCTTTTTTCAATCGGTTAGCTGTTTGTGCAACTACTCAGGGTTTTCCGGTTCTTTGGGATTCCGGCGTTTGCCATCGTACAACCGGTAAATGGCCAAACGGGCCGGGTCGTCGGCAAACAGGATTTTGGAGGCCGAACTGATCCGGCTTAACTTGTCCCAAATCGAGTTAAATAGTTCAATCCGCTGGCTGGTAACCAATAGTCGTTGTTTCTTCAGCATTTCATGTTTCCCGTCGGCGGTTGACAGGTCGGTAGCCATGCGGGTCAATTCATCGGGCAAGGTTGGAGGCATACCCGATGCTGTCAATGCAGTCAGATAGTTTTCCTGGCCGATCGCGGTTACAGCGTGGTTTAGCAGGGAAATCATTTCCTTTTTCGACTGGCGGGCTTTTTTGTAGCGCGACCGGCCAAAGGTATCGTTCATGGCTTTGGTATTTCCAAGTCCAGATTCAACATAGTAGATCAACTTGTGGTATTTTTTGCCTGATTCGGTAAGCAGTTGAGCGATGGTTTCGGTTTGAATCTCAATTTTGGCGGTGTGGCTGCTTTCCGAAAAATCACGGATTACTGCTGCTATTTCCACCTGTAACCGGGTGTTTTCAGTTTCAGTAAACCAGGGATTGAAGTCAGTAAACCGCGGGAGATCGGTTTCAAATTGAGGCTGCATCGATTGTGCCTTGGCGATTACACTCTTGAATGGTCCTTTAAATCGGCGTGAAGGAATTTTACCCATAGAAAAGGCTTTAAGTGATTTATGTACGACAAGTTACAAAAACAAAACACAAAAGTCAAGAGGGGAAACGTAACGTTTACCTGAATTTCAACTTATTCGCTAACGAAATAGATTATTTCTCAAAAGTTTGTTTTTAGTTAGCGAATAATTAACGTCTATCTTTTAGTTAATCACGGTACTTCGCTAATGATTAACGCTATTTTCCGAGTAATAAGCGCTATTTCGCTGTTAAATAACTTAGTTTCTCCAATGATATGCATCTTATCGCAAGCTAATAACATGTATGTAAATCGTCCGCGAACAGGTGGTAAGCGTTGCAGAAATGATGTGAAATATCGTAGAAATGCCGTGACACCAGTCAGAAAAAAAGATGCTGACTAAAAACAAACCGGACAGTATAACAGAAGAAGTGTTGAGAATTATAAAAGAAACGTACGGCCTGTAAGAATGGATGCGGGGTACCAGCGAGGTGAGATTACTATCCGTCACATGAATGTGACGGCAAAGGATAATGCTCTAATCAGCTAAACTGCATTTTGGTAATACTATCCTTTGCCGTTGCCTTCAGGCATCGGATAGAGAGCTTCCATCAGTCAGTTACAGCCCAACAGTACCGGTCTTAACTTCCCCGGCTCGCTTGTAATTGGCGATGATTACTCCGGTTGTGGTAACTATACTTTCTGTCAAGGTAAACGCTGCCGGAATGGTTCCGTTGCCAAAAAGCTTTTTGCCTTGGCCTAACGTCAGGGGGTGAATTTTAAGCCGGAGTTCGTCCACCAGGTCGTTCTTAAACAGCACCTGAATGAGTTCGCCGCTACCCCAAACCTGGATGTTGGCGCCTTCCGAATTTTTCAGCTTTTTGATCTCTTTCTGACTGCTTATTACTACCGAGTTTTTCCATCCGGCAACCAACGGATCAGAGCTTTTCAGGTTTCCGGAAAACACGTATTTGGTTCCTTCGTTAATCCCCGGCCAAAAGTCGCCGTGTTCGGGCCAGTAGTTGGCCCAAATCTCAAATGTTTTTCGGCCCAGAAGATAATCAGCGGGCCCGCTCAGTTCGTTTTGCACCACCGTGTTGTAAACGTCGTCGTCATACGGTGCCACCCAACCGCCATATTCGAAACCGCCTGACGGATCTTCCCCAGGTCCGCCGGGCCCCTGAATGACTCCGTCCAGGGTGATCATCGATAAAACAGTTATTTTTCTCATCGCATTTCGCCTCCTGCTATTTTGTGGGTTCATAGTAAAGCGTTACCGCACCACCACTAAAGGTCTTCGTCTTTATAAGTTTGAAAACAGTCCGGTCGTTTACATTTTCGAACAAAGGCAACCCGCTTCCGGCAACAACCGGGTGAACACAAAGTTGGTACTCGTCAATCAAATTGAGTTTCATGAGCTGGATAATTAAACTCCGGCTGCCAACAAAAATGTCTTTCCCCGGTAGCCGTTTAAGCTCCAAAGCTTCTTCTTCAAGCGATTGATCCGACAATCTCGCGCTGTCCCATCCGGTGTTCTTCAGCGTATGCGAAAAGACAATTTTCGGAACCTTATCGATGGCCACCGCAAAGTCGTCCATCGATTTTTCGCCTGAAGGATTATTGATCAGCGTTTGCCAGAATTGCATCAACTGATAGGTTATCCGCCCATATAGAATAGCGCCTGCATTATTTAGCAAGTCGGCGTAATGCTGATGTATTTCTTCATCCGGAATTCCTGCGGTATGGTCGCAAAACCCGTCAATCGTCATATTGATTGCTGCAATTATCTTTCTCATACTGTCTCGTTTAAATCATTGGTCAAATCATGGTCGGCCAGCTAATGTTGGCGGTATAGTCCGTAACGCTACAGGTCTGATAATTGTTCGGTTTACAAGGCTATTCTTAAAAACAACAAAAGACCCATCGCTGAGTCTTTTGTCTGTATATCTGAAATTTTCTTCCTAAATCAATGGGAAAATCTTGTGGTCGGCCAGGTATTCCATGATGGTTTTGGTGTTGGTCGCCCGGTTTTCGGGTTTCAAAATCAGTGTTGGATCTTTAGGCTCAACAAACTGAAGGTCGGCTCCCGGAAGATTTGCAACCAGTCCTTCTTCGAATCGTTGGTACAACTCAGGTTTGTTCTGTTTGCAGAATTCAAGACTGGCATCCATGTGAATCAGCTTAAAGCGGTCTTCGCCAATGATCTGAATCACCTGTTTGCGTATGTTTTCATCCGGAGAAATAAACGAGCAAATGGTAATAATTCCCTGATCGTTCAACAATTTGCTGATGTAGGCCACGCGGCGCAAATGTTCGGCGCGGTCGGCAGGCGAAAAGTCGAGTTCATTCGAAAGACCCGAGCGGATCGAACTTCCGTCGAGCAAAACCACGGTTGCACCGGCATCGAATAGTTCTTTTTCGAGTGTAAAGGCCAGTTCATTTTTCCCTGAACCGTGCAGTCCGGTAATCCAGATTGTTGTTCCTTTCTGGTTGTATCTTTTTTCGCGCTGTGCATCCGAAACCAGGCATTCGCCCCGGTGGATGCGGCTTTTGTTGGCCTCCAGCGTTTTCTCGTCCACAATTTTCGACGGCAGGTATTCTGCATTCAGTTTGTCGATAATCATGCCTACAGCCACAGTATTGTGCGATATCGGATCGATCAGAATAAATGAACCAGTACTGCGGTTCTTTTTATACGGATCGAAGAAAATGGCTTTGTTGGTGGTCATCACCACGCGGCCAATTTCATTCAGTTCGAAATGGTCGATGGCCGATTTCTGAAGCGTATTGACATCGATTTTGTATTTAATCTGATCGAATTTTACGCGGGTAGTATTGTTGGCGTGTTTAATAAACAACTGCACATTCGGGTCCATCGGCTTTTCGTCCATCCAAACGAGCATCGATTCGAAATGGCGCTCCACTCGCGGCAGATTATCCGGATAAACGATCATGTCGCCTCTGGAAATGTCAATTTCGTCTTCCAGCGTAATGGTAACCGATTGCGGCGGAAATGCTTCTTCAAGGTTTCCGTCGTAAGTAATAATCTCTTTTATTTTCGAGGTTTTGCGCGATGGCAGAACCATAATTTCTTCGCCTTTCCGGATAATTCCTGAAGCCACGCGAGCCGAGAATCCACGGAAATCGAGGTCGGGACGGAGCACATACTGAACCGGGAAACGCATATCTTCGAAATTTCGGTCGCTGCTGATGTGCACCGATTCAAGGAATTCCAACATACTCGGACCGTGATACCAAGGCATCTGGGTAGTAGGTTCAACCACGTTTTCACCCTTCAATGCAGCAATTGGTATGAAGTTCACATCAGGAACATCGAGTTGGGTGATGAATGATTTATATTCGGCCACAATTTCATCGAACACTTTCTGGTCGTAATTCACCAAATCCATTTTGTTAACGGCCAGCACAACGTGTTTGATGCCCAGCAACGAAACCAAAAAAGTATGACGGCGGGTTTGCGTAATCACCCCTTTGGTAGCGTCGATCAAGATAATTGCCAGATTAGCGGTTGATGCGCCAGTAACCATGTTACGGGTATATTGGGTGTGTCCGGGCGTGTCAGCAATGATGAATTTCCGTTTGTTGGTCGAGAAATAGCGGTAAGCCACATCGATCGTGATTCCCTGTTCGCGTTCGGCTTTTAAACCGTCGAGCAGAAGGGCGTAGTCGATTTCCTCACCGGCATGCCCAACACGTTTGCTGTCGCGCTCCAATGCCGAAAGCTGATCTTCATAAATCTTCTTGCTGTCGAATAACAAACGGCCAATCAATGTCGATTTTCCATCGTCAACCGAACCGGCTGTTAGCAAGCGAAGCAGGTCTTTTTTTTCGTCCTGATCGAGGTACGCGTTAATGTCGAGTGTTCCCCGTGCTTCTCCGAAAGGAGAATTTTCGGTCGAACTATTTTGAATTTTTTCTGTCATGATAATTTTTCTTCTGATTGAAAACTGATTTAAGAAGGCCAAACATTAAAAATAACCTTCCCGTTTTTTCTGCTCCATCGAGCCGTCTTGATCGAAGTCGATTACACGGGTAGTGCGTTCTGAAACGGTCACGGTCATCATTTCCTCTACGATTTTTTCAATCGTATCAGCTTCCGATTCAACAGCGCCAGTCAGCGGGTAACAGCCCAGTGTTCGGAAACGGACCATTTTCATTTCAGCTTTTTCAGCAATTTCTTTAGGCATACGCTCGTCGTCAACCATAATCAGGTTTCCGTCCTGATTCACCACAGGGCGTTCTTTGGCAAAATAAAGTGGTACAATCGGAATTTTTTCAAGACGGATGTATTGCCAGATATCTAATTCAGTCCAGTTCGAAATCGGGAATACACGGATGGATTCACCTTTGTGAACGCGGGCATTGTAAATGTCCCACAATTCGGGTCGCTGATTTTTAGGATCCCATTGGTGAAATTTATCGCGGAACGAAAAAATACGTTCTTTAGCACGCGATTTTTCTTCGTCGCGGCGGGCTCCACCAAAAGCAGCGTCGAACTTGTATTTGTTTAGTCCTTCGAGTAATGCCTGGGTTTTCATTACATCGGTATGCACTTTGCTGCCGTGGGTAAACGGGCCAACACCAGCTTCGTAGGCGGCCTTGTTGTAATGAACAATTAGGTTCCAACCATTCTCTTTGGCGTAGTTATCGCGGAATTCAACCATTTCCTTGAATTTCCATTTCGAATCGATGTGCATCAACGGGAATGGAACTTTTCCGGGGTAAAAGGCTTTTTCGGCCAAACGAACCATTACTGATGAATCTTTTCCGATGGAATAAAGCATCACCGGATTTTCGAATTCGGCGGCAACTTCGCGGATAATGTGGATCGCTTCTGCTTCCAGTTCTTTGAGATGCGAAAGACTGTATTCTGTCATACGTTTTATATTCGGGTTATTTTGATGGGCCTAAAATAATACTTTCCACTCTTTTATTGCTCGGTATTAATACTGACTGCAACAAAATATGAACAGATTTAAAGTTTATTTAGTTTTTGCGGGTACAAAATAAATTCGCTGGAATGGGTTACCCGACCATAAAGTTGGGGTTGCGGAGATCTTCCTTATTGTAAGTGAGTTCGGCATTCGTGTCGGGACAAGTGATGTTTTTTCCGGCAGCCCGAACAATGGCGTGTCCGGCAGCAGTATCCCATTCCATGGTTGTTCCAATCTTGAGGTAAATATCGGCAGTTCCTTCGGCTACCATGCATATTTTCAGCGAACTGCCTTTGTTGACGATTTTAACTACGGAATGCTCTTTTCGGAAGGTTTCAATGTATGCTTCAGTTTCGCGATTGATGTGGGAGCGGCTGATGGCCACCACAAATTCATTCGTTGCTTTTTTCTCCGGAAGTCTTGTTCCTGAAAGCTGCAGGAATTGAAAGGTGCAATCTTCTTTCGGATGGAAAAGTTTGAAAGATCCGATTCCCTGAATTCCGACATAAAATTCGCCAGTAACCGGAGCATAAATGACTCCTGCAATCGACTTGTTTCCTTCAATAAGAGCAATGTTTACAGTAAATTCGTCGTTGCGTTTGATAAATTCTTTTGTGCCATCGAGCGGATCGACCAGCCAAAATAATTCCCAGTTTTTGCGTTCCGAATAGTCTAAATGAATTCCTTCTTCGCTCAATACCGGCAATCCGGTGCATTTCAATCGTTCCAGAATTTCATCGTGAGCCAGCTGATCGGCAATCGTAACGGGCGTATAGTCTTCTTTCATTTGAATATTGAAATCAGAAGTGGTATAAACCTCATTGATTTTCTGGCCGGCAAATAAAGCCGCAGTTATAGCACGATCAACTAGTTCCGTTACGTCCATCTTTTAAGCTTATTTCTCCAGAATTTTTATGTCTTCTGTCAAGATTTCAATTACCGCAGAATAACCAAGTTGTTCCAGTTCCATGGCCACTTTGTTTTTTCCGTTGATCCGAACCAGTTTCCCTTGTAATCCAATTAATGGTCCGGCAATGATCTCAATCGTTTGCCCTGGTTCAAAGGTTTCCTGGGTAATTTCAATGTCAAGATTGTCTTGTTTAAGCATCAGTTGCAAATATTCAATCTGATTATCAGGAATAATTGCAGCAGTTCCTTCGAATCTGACGTAGCTGACAATGAAACTGGATTGCAGCACTGTGTCATACTCCTTACGGCTTACTCTAACAAATAAATAACCTGGAATAAGGGGCATTTCAACCCATTTTTTGCGGTCGCTCCATTGCCTTAGTTTGCGCTGCAAAGGCAAAAAGCTTTCAATTTCTTTCTGCTGAAGTTCGGTCTGCGCTTTTTTTTCGGCTCTGGATTTAATGTAAACTGCGTACCAATGGTATAGATGTGTCGGGTTTACTTTTTCCATACCTGATCCCTGACAGCGTAAATACGTTCGATAATGTCAACAACTTTCAATCCTTCCAAAGCATTTGTACTGATGGGTGCGTGGCCGTTTAACGAATCAACCACATTTTGAATGACCAGATGGTGATTTTGAGCTGAACCTTTGTACAGGCCGTAATCGTTTGGCGGAGCGCTGGCTTCGAGTTCAGGCATTTGGTAATCTTTGATGTTGCAATAAACCACTTCGTTCATATATTGGCCGGCGACTTTGATGGTTCCTTTTTCGCCAATGATGGTCATGCTGCTTTCCAGGTTTTCGTGATAAATGGCGGTTGAATAATTCAATGTTCCGATGCCTTCGTTTACAAACTCAAAATTAACGATTCCGGTATCTTCAAAATCAGTCAGCTGCTGATGGTTAAAGTCTTTAAATTGTCCGCTGATATTTTTGATGTCGCCAAACAACCAATACATGATGTCGATAAAATGCGAAAACTGTGTAAACAGCGTTCCGCCGTCGAGTTGACCGTCGCCATGCCAGTTCTGGTGTGTATAATAGCGATCGTCGCGATTCCAGTAGCAATTCACCTGAACATGAAACAATTCGCCCAAAACTTTCTGATTCATCACATTCTTCAGCCAAACCGATGGGGGCGAATAGCGGTTTTGCATCACGCAGAAAACACTACGGCTTCTTTCCAGCGATTTGAAAACGATTTTTTCAGCATCGTTTTTGGTCAAAGCCATTGGCTTTTCAACCACAATATGCAGGCCTTTATCCAAACCTTTTAGTGCCATTTCGGCATGTAACCCGTTTGGTGTGCAGATATTTAATACGTCCAGATTGTTTTCTTTTTCAAGTAAGTCGTCAATCGACCGGTAAAAAGGAATTCCTTCGTATGAAGTTTTGCACTCTTCCGGCGTGCGAATATCGCAAACTGCGGCTAATTCAGCCTGAGGATTTCGCAATACCATTTCAGCGTGGCGTTTACCAATGTGTCCCTGACCGACAACGGCAAACCGTATTTTTTTAGTTGATGACATATAAATCTTATATTTTTGAGACTTTACCATTTTCGAGCCGGTACCGGTCCTGACTTTCAGGACAAACAGCCAAGCCTTCGGAATTGAATTTTAATTTGTGCCCGTATTCGCTCATCCATCCGGTTTGTCGCGCCGGATTGCCAACGACCAAAGCATAATCCGGAACATTTTTGGTGACAACAGCACCGGCGCCAATAAATGCATATTTCCCGAGGGTTATTCCGCAAACGATGGTGGCATTGGCGCCGATAGTTGCACCTTTTTGCACTAAAGTTGGTTTGTATTCATCTTTGCGAATAATGGCGCTTCTGGGGTTAATCACGTTTGTAAATACGGCCGATGGTCCCAGAAAAACATCATCCTCGCAAATAACTCCGGTATAAACCGAGACATTGTTCTGGATCTTCACCCGATTGCCAATACTGACTTCAGGAGAAATAACTACATTTTGGCCAATTGAACACTGTTGCCCAATGGTGCAGTTTGACATGATGTGCGAAAAATACCAGATCTTGGTTCCTTCACCAATTTGGCAGCCTGCGTCGATGACAGCGGTTTCGTGTGCGAAAAAAGATGTTTCCATTAGCAGAAAAATTCACGGATTGCTGAGGTGATGTAATCGAGTTGTTCATCGGTCAATTCGGTGTGCATGGGCAAAGATAACACTTGTTCCGAAAGTTTTTCGGAGACAGGAAAATCGCCTTCCCGGTAACCCAGGTATTGATAAGCTTCCTGAAGATGCAGGGGCTTCGGATAGTAAATCATACTTGGAATTTCTTTATCAGCAAGGAATTTCTGCAGTTCATCTCGCTTTTCGGTCACCTGAATGGTATATTGGTGGAACGTGTGCGAACTATATGAAACTCTGGCCGGAATGATCAATCCGGGGATGCCTGATAATTTTTGGTCGTAAAAATCGGCCGCCATCTGGCGTGCAGCTACAAACCGATCGAGGTATTTTAATTTGACATCGAGTATGGCGGCCTGAATGGCGTCCAATCGTGAGTTTAATCCAATTTGCTGATAATAATATCGTTTGCTCATTCCGTGATTAGCGATCGAACGCATATTTCGGGCTAAATCGTCGTTGTTGGTATATAAAGCGCCACCATCGCCAAACGCACCCAGATTTTTTGTCGGAAAAAACGAATTGCAGGCAATGTCGCCAATGGTTCCGGCTTTGGCTGTTAAACCATTCCTGAAAATATATTCGGTTCCCAATGCCTGACAGGCATCTTCAATAATGAACAAATTATTCTCATTGGCAATCATGCTTAACGATTCCATATCGGCGCATTGACCATACAAGTGAACAGGAACAATCGCCTTTGTCAGGTGGTCAATATGATTATTTACCAGATCAGGACGGATGTTGAAACTACCGGGATCAACGTCAACCAAAACAGGTTTTAATTTCATCAAAGCCAAAACCTCAAGTGTTGAAACGAAGGTAAATGGGGTAGTGATCACTTCATCTCCTTCATTCAAATCCAAAGCCATCAACGCAATCTGAAGAGCATCAGTACCGTTTCCACATGAAATTACATGTTTTACATCGAGATATTTCTTCAGGTGGTCTTCAAATTCGTTGACTTTCCCTCCTTTGACAAACACCGAAGAACGAATAACGTCTTGCATGGCTTGGTCTATCTCATTTTTTATTTTTTGATACTGACCATACAGGTCAACCATTTGGATATCCATAGATTGTATTTTGGGTAAAACGCAGTGTTTTTCTAATTATTGCAAAGCTACTTTTTCTCCAGAGCATTGTATTTATAATGAGCAAAAATACGAATTTGTTTCTTCGGATAATGTTTTGTGCACTTCAGTCAGATGATTATTGTAAGATAACTAAACAAGTTTGGGGATTGAATGTTTATTGTACTGTTTTAAATTATTGTATTTCAGTAGAGTATAAAAAATAATCAATTTAATTCCAAATACTATTGGTATTTAATATTAAAAAACATATTTTTGCAACCGCTTTTGAAAAACAAAAGCACATAAGGAGGACTCAGTAGCTCAGCAGGTAGAGCACATCCCTTTTAAGGATGGGGTCCTGGGTTCGAATCCCAGCTGGGTCACACTAAAAGACATCAATTGACACTAAAAGCGCTTAAATCAAAGGTTTAAACGCTTTTTTATTTTCGGCAAAGTGTCAAAATATGCACCAATTCGCAAAATAAACGAGACTATATCGAGACCTATTCTCGGAAAATTTCAAATAGGTCTCGGTAATCGATGTAAGATTCTGATAATTAATTCATTTTGATTTATTCTGGTTCGTTTTGACGCTTGGAAATGAGACCCAAACAGGTTAGTTTTAAGCATGAAAACGAGACCATTTTTTAAACTAAAAAATGAGTCTAATTATGAGAGTAACAGTAAATTTTTCACTAAAGAGAACGAAATCCCGCGCTGATGGGAAATGCCCGGTTTATGTACGGTGTACCATGAACAATCAACGTTTTGAATTATCTACCAGCATCTTTATTTATCCTGAATCATGGGATGATGAACGGCAGCAAATTGTTGGGAGATCTGAAGAAGCCAAAATCCTGAATAACCGGTTGAATAAAATCAGCAACAGGGTACCGGATGTTTATAGCCAACTGGAATCAAAAGGAGAACCATTCTCTATCTTAAATGTAAAAGATAAATTGCTCGGAGTTAGCTACGAAAAGGGTGTACTGGAGATTCTTGACATTATTATTAAAGGAATAGAAGCCCGAGTCGGGAATGATTATTCCGAAGGGACATTAAAGCATTACAAAACAACAAGAGAAAGGCTATTCGAATTTCTGAAAAAGAGATTTGGTCGTAATGACATTGGTATTTCATTGGTGGATTACAGTTTTCTGAACTCATTGGACATCTACCTGAAAACGGAATACCATTTAAAACCAAATACGGCTTTAACTTATCATAAACATCTAAAAAAGGCTTTGAACACAGGCATGTCCATGAATATGATTTCATACAATCCTTACAGCTCGTTTAAAGTTTCCCGTAACGAGACCCACCGTGATTACGTGACAATTCAGGAACTGGAGCAAATCAGGAATAAGAAAGTCAGTACACTTAGAATGGAGACCATTCGCGACATATTCATTTTTGCTTGTTACACTGGATTAGGCTATGCCGAACTAAAAAAGTTGAACAGTACACATATTCATATAGGAAACGATGGCGGAAAATGGATCATCATAGACAGAACCAAGACAGATATCAGGTGCAGGGTTCCATTGCTGCCCCAAGCAATTGTGATATTGCAGAAATATGAGAATTTTCCTGTAACACAGAACAGAGTAAAATTGCTACCTGTGCACTCAAACCAAAAAATGAATGAATACCTCAAAGAACTTGCTGGCATCTGTGGTATTAATAAGAATTTATCAATGCACGTTGCCCGGCATACTTTTGCTACTACTGTGACCTTAACCAATGGAGTACCAATTGAAACCGTGTCAAAAATGTTGGGGCATACTTCATTGAAAACAACTCAAATCTATGCAAGGATTTTAGATTCAAAAATTTCAGCGGATATGAATAGCCTTCATGAAAGATTGTCAACTATAATCGGAACATAGAAGAGTACGATAAAATAATATGATTGCCGAGATTGACCGATCCTCTACTATTTCAATTAAGGATGTTAAAAATCCTTTATTAATTCTTAAAATTGCATTCATCATTTTCAACAAAACCTGTGAACTTGGAAAGTAAAGGGAAATATAAATTTAACTTGTTTAGAAAAGAACTTTCACAAGAATCATTTACCGATTTTTTTGATTATTACTTTACGCGGTTGACCCAATTTTCACTTACAATTGTTAAGTCTGAATTATTAGCCGAAGAAATTGTATTGGATGTATTTGTAAAAATATGGGAACAGCGAGAAACATTGGATACTATAATCAATATTGAAACATACTTATTTATCTCGGTTCGAAACAGATCGATTAATGCGCTTAAAAAGGAGCAAAAGTTTCACTTCGATTTGTTGGAGGATTCACATATTCAATTAGCTGATTATAAGCCAACAGCAGATAGTGACCTTATTGAGTCTGAAATGTTTGGCGCTTTGAATGAAGCAGTAATCCAGCTACCCTCTAAATGCAAAATTATCTTCAAGTTAATCAGGGAAGATGGGTTGAACAGGAATGAGGTAGCACAGGTCCTCAATATTTCCGTAAAAACTGTCGACAACCAAGTGGCCATTGCAATAAATAAAATTGCAGTACAACTTAATATTGATCTCACCAATCCTAAAAATTCACATGGATTAATGACTTTTCTACTCACGTTTTAGCACGGGAATAAACCTGATTAGAATTTTTTTTTCAAAACTTTTAAAAATAATTCGATTTCTTTTGGGGAAATTTTGAAAATGATGTGTCCTTGTACCAAAAGGAATTAAAACATATCAATTGGGATGAAAGATATTTCTTTAATATTGGCCCGTATCTTACTAAAAGTAGCAAATCAGGACGAAGTAGATACAATTTCAAAATGGAAGAATATTTCAGATAAGAATGCCTCATTCTCAAATAGTCTGGAATCATACTGGAACCTTCCAACGGAAGAAAAACTATTTCCACGGTTGGAAAGCGTTCGAAAAAGGTTGCTTATCCGAATAAACTCAGCAGAAAAAAAACAAACCGGAAAATCGCCCATCTATTTCTTATCAAGAATAGCTGCTGCAATAATTTTCATTTTTTCAGTTGCTGGTTTATCAATCTACATCGCTTCAGAAACGAATTTATTTTACAAAAACAATTGGGTTGAAGTTTCCACTTTGGCTGGTCAGCAAAGTAAAGTTACACTACCTGATGGTAGTTTGGTATGGCTAAATGCTTCAACAGTCCTGAGGTATCATCCGGATAAGGAGGAACGAAAAGTTAGTCTGGAGGGTGAAGCTTATTTTGAAGTAACACATTCAGCGAGTATCCCTTTTATTGTTGAAACAGGTACGGCAAAAGTAAAAGTATTGGGAACAAAGTTTAATGTCTCACATTATCCCGGTTCAAAATTTACAGAGGCTTCCCTTCTGTCAGGAAAGATTACTATTTCCTTAGATGAGAATGGAGAAACAATTGATCTTCATCCGGGAGAGAAGGTGATTTACAATGCTGAAAAACGATTTCTTGCTAAAAATGAAGTTAAGGTACAAAATGATATTTTGTGGAGGCAAGGTATTTTGTACTTTGAAAATGAGCCATTTAATGATTTAATCCCGAAGTTGGAAAGGTACTATGCCGTCAATTTTATTTACGATAAAAACGATTTCGGGAAAATCCATTATACGGGCACAATTGATAACCTGAATATTAATAGAGTACTTCAATTTATAAACCTCACAATTCCTATTGCTTATGAAATAGACAATAAAACGGTAAAACTAAATCTCAAAAAATGAGATAATTAAAGACAAAAAGGTGATACCCGCGCCAAACGAAATATCACCTTTAATTAACTGATTTAAAACTATAAATCTTTTCAAAATTATGAAAAAAAAACGATTAACGGATCATCTGGCGAGAG
>CAXXPT010000036.1:0-147009 GCA_963676375.2 Prolixibacteraceae bacterium | reverse complement strand
CGAGAGTTTTCCGTTCAGGTTCTGGAAATTTACTCCACCCAATACTCCAAATGACATTTTTGATTTTTCCTGGGCAATTGCAAACGATGCTGAAAGCACAAGAATTAATACTGTTGATAATAGTTTATTTTTCATTTTCAATTTTTAAATGGTTTAATGGCTGAATGGCTGAAACTATGTTTGGCAAGCAGACAGCCTGATATACAACTTTTTTCTGAACACTGAGACTGAACACCGGCTTTACTTTCCAGCTTCTTTTTCAGCTTCAGCCTTCATTTTTTCATTTGCAGTAATAAGGAACTCAACCCTGCGATTTTGCGAACGGCCATTATCGGTATTGTTGTCGTATTTAGGTACATTTTCGCCAAATCCTTTGGTTCGTATCCGGCTATTGGCTATACCTTTGTTATACAGATAAGCTGAAACTGCTCCGGCCCTGTTTTGAGATAAATTTAGATTATAGGAATCGCTGCCTTTATTATCGGTATGTCCCTGGACTTCAATATCCGTATCAGGATAAGTATTCAGGATAATGACCAGTTTATCCAAATTGGTTTTTGCATCTGCTGACAGGTTTGAACTGTCAAATCCGAACAGAACATTGCTGCTGAATTCAACCACAATTCCTTCTCCAACACGTTCAACCTTCGCATCTGGAACTGTTTTCTCTATTTCTTTGGCCTGCTTGTCCATTTTATTTCCTATCACCGCGCCGGTAGCGCCTCCAACAGCAGCTCCAATAATGGCGCCCAATCCGGTATTCCCGGCAACCTTTCCAATAATAGCACCCATTGCGCCACCTGATACAGCTCCTATCGCGCCACCTTTTTGCGTTTTGTTTAAGGAGGCACAACTAGAAAACAGCAGCACGGAACTTAGGACTACAACCATACTCATTTTAATACTTTTCATAATTTCTTTTTTATGATACTATTTCTGAAATGCAACTTCCCTGTCAGCGATCTCATTGCTGGTCTCACATAAGGATAAGCACATATTTTTATCGGTGTAAAGATCGGCTCATAAAGCCATTCAGGAGTTACACAACTTTGGGGAAGAGTTACATGATTCACACATTTCAAAGAGTGTGAATCATGTAACTCTTCTTTGGAATTGTGTAACACTTTCAACAGTCGAACCCATCATCTTTGTTGTGTGAAAATTCTTTCACCGCTAGAACTACGAAAATGAATACTACAGAATTAAAAGGAAACTGGGAAGAAATTAAGGGTAAGCTCAAACAAAAGTTTGCCGTATTAACTGATAACGATGTATTGCTGCTTGAAGGCAAACATGAGGAAATGCTTGGAAGGCTTCAGGTTAAACTAGGCAAAACAAAAGAAGAATTACATAAAATCATTTCAGAATTATAAAACACCCACTCAAATAAAAATCAAAAAATTATGAAGAAACTACTACTACTTTTATTAGTTATTGCTTTTGCTTCAACCATAAATGCTCAAACCTCAGATCGCAAATGGGGAATCGGTGCCGGAATCGGTGCTTACGGAACTCTTAATAATGGAGGAATTGGCTTGATGCCGGAATTTTATTTTGGCCGATATTTAAGTCCGCGGCTAGACATCGTATTAAAAGGTGATGTAGGTCTTTACAACTCTAAAATAATAAGCAAGCTCGATTTGGTTAATCCATTTCTTAATTTAAAGTATAAGCTTTCAAATGAAAGTGCGAAATTACGATCATATGTTTTTGCCGGACCAGGCTATTTATACAACAATAATAGAGAGGCCGTTAACTTTGATTTGGGTCTGGGTGCAAAATATTATATTGGTCAAAACACTGCACTTTATATGGAAACCGCTTATTTCCGGGGGTTAGAGTCAACAGCTACCAACGGCATAACTGATAGGGAAAACCTTTGGAAAGCAACAGTTGGCTTAAAATTCGACTTCGGAAAAGCTAAAGATGCCGACATGGATGGTATTTATGATAGCAAAGACAAATGTCCCGACACGCCTACCGGAGTTGCTGTTGATAAAAACGGCTGCCCAATTGATACAGATGGCGATGGTGTTGCTGATTATCTTGACGATTGTCCTACAGTTGCCGGATTAACTTCGCTTAATGGCTGCCCTGACACCGATGGTGATGGTGTTGCCGATAAAAACGACAAGTGCCCCGACACTCCTAAAGGATGGAAAGTGGATATTAATGGATGCCCATTAGACAAGGATGAAGATGGAGTTGCAGATGCAATAGACAAATGCCCGGACACTCCGGCAGGAATTGATGTTGACAAAAATGGTTGCCCTGTTGATACCGATGGTGACGGAGTAGCCGATTACCTGGACGGATGCCCAACAGTAGCCGGCCCTAAAGAAAACAAAGGTTGTCCGGTAATCGAAGCTACTGAAGTAATCCTTACAACTCCTGAAATGCAAGTTGAACCAGTCTATTTTGGATACGACAAGGCAAACTATATTTCAGGCGAAAAAAAGAAAATAGATCAATTGGTTAAAATATTGAAGACCGACGACAAACTGAAAGTAAACTTAACCGGGAATGCCGATAGTAAAGGCACCGCAGAATATAATATGGCGCTGACAGAGAAACGAATCGATTCGGTGGTCAAGACCATCCAATCAAGCGGAATTCCAGAGAACCGTATTTCGAAAGAAAAGGCGTTGGGAGAAACAAAACCTGCCGCCACAAACGAAACTCCCGAAGGTCGTGCACTGAACCGCAGAGTAACATTCGAAGTTATTAAAACAAAATAATCAGTCAATCCATTCAGTGCTAAAGTCCATGTCAAGAAATTGGCATGGACTTTTTTTCTAATATATTCTATAAATTTCTAAAAGTGTGAATGATGTAACTCTACACCTGAATTGTGTAACACTTCCCGCAATTTATAGGCTCAACTTTGCCCCTAATCATTTCTATAAATTTAAAAAACTGAAAATGGAAAAGCTAAAACTATTAGCAACCTTTGCCTTGGCATCGGTTATTTTTATTACCGGGTGCAAAAAAGATGAGTACCAGGAAAAGATCGGAGTATGCCCGTTGGTGGTATCGACAATCCCGGCAGACAAGGCCATCGATGTACCGCTTAACCAGATTGTTTCTGCAACCTTTAATGAAAAGATGAACCCTGAAACATTTACTCAGACATCTTTTACTTTAGAACAAGGCGCAACGAAAAGTGCAGCATTAAAGTCGGCTACAGAATCTTCCTCAGTCGCAGGAACAGTCACTTACAGTGGAGTTACCGCATCTTTTGCGCCTGCAATTCCGCTTGTCCCTTTCGCAACCTATACCGGTAGGATTAAAACTACAGTTAAGGATTTAATGAACAATTCACTACAAACAGATTATGTATGGACTTTCACAACTATTCCTCAGGTACTGTCAACTTCGTTGCCAATCGCAGGTGGAACTATTACTGGAACCGGAACCTTTAATCAGGGCACATCAGTTACTTTAACTGCAACACCAAATGCAGGTTATTCATTTCTTAACTGGACCGAAAATGGAACTATCGTTTCAACAAGTTCGAGCTATCAGCTGACTATGGCTGGCAACAAAGCTTTAGTTGCAAACTTTACACTTAACTTAGTGGTAACCTTATCGTCCAATCCTTCTGTTGGAGGAACAACTACCGGAGCAGGTTCATTTGCACCAGGTTCGTCAGTAACATTAACAGCAACTCCGAATGCAGGATACACTTTTGTGAACTGGACCGATGGGACAACCATTGTATCAACAGATGCAATTTATACCTCACCCTTAAATGCAAGCAAAACCTTAGTTGCACATTTTGCATTGACAACTGGATTCATATTAAATGTTGTTGCAAACAATGGTTCAGTCCTGAAAAATCCGGTTCTGGCAACTTACGCCAGTGGAGCAACCGTACAGTTAACAGCAACGCCAATCGCAGGTTATACATTTACCTCATGGAGCGGTGATGTAACAGGTTCAGTAAATCCAATTAATGTGACCATGACGGCGAATAAAAACATTACTGCCAACTTTGTACTGGCAGGCAGTGGTTTCACGTTAAATGTTGTCGCAAACAATGGTTCAGTATTGAAAAATCCGGACATGTCAACTTACAACAGTGGAGCTTCTGTAATACTCACTGCAACGCCTAATTCAGGATATAAATTTACTTCATGGAGTGGCGACGCTATAGGAACAGTAAGTCCATTGTCAGTTACTATGAATGCAGATAAAAATATCACTGCAAACTTCGTAATTGATGGTACAAATCCGGGAAGTCCGGCTGGTATTAATCTGGGATCGGCAGGTAACTTTGCGGTCCTTGCCGGATCAGGAGTTTCAAATACGGGCGTCACAACTCATATTATCGGCGATGTTGGAGCATTTCCAACTGCCACGATCAATGGTCTTCTGGCCGGAAATGTTGACGGAATTCTATATACTTCGGCCGATCCGATTGTTGGTCTTGCCAAAACTGCTTTGACAACTGCTTATAACGATGCTCAGTCCAGATCTTTAAATGCAATCTCACTGCCTGGTCAACTTGGCGGACTTACCCTAGCTCCCGGACTTTACGTGAATTCATCGACTAGTGGAATTTCAGGAACAGGAGCAAACGGAATTTTAACTCTTGACGCAGGTGGAGATGCGAATGCAGTATGGATTTTCAAAACAGGTTCAACTTTAGTAACAGATGCAGGAACCAGTATCGTTTTGGCAGGTGGTGCACAAGCGAAGAACATCTACTGGTCAGTAGGTACTTCAGCAACGCTCGGAACAAACTCCATTTTCTACGGCAACATTTTGGCTGATCAGGCAATCACATTGACAACCGGAGCAACCTTATACGGAAGAGCTTTAACCCGCATTGCCGCAGTAACATTAGATTCAAGCACGATAACCAAACCATAATTATCTAAAACTATGAAACCGAATACAATATTTAAAAAGGGAACGCACACTGCGCGGTTCCCTTACAGCCTGGCACTGAAAAGCCTTTTCGCAGGTGCATTAATTTTTACGGGCATGCAAATGCCACTTCAGGCACAGGAAAAACCTGTTGCAAAGTACATTATGCCATCGTGGTGGTTTGGTGCAGCAGGTGGTGCAAACTTTAATTTTTATCAGGGTACCACTCAGCAATTAACTACAGACTTCATTGTTCCAACAGCATTCCATGACGGTAAAGGTGTAGGATTCTTTGCCCTTCCACTCCTGGAGTTTCATCGTCCGGAATCCAGATTGGGTTTCATGCTTCAGGCCGGATACGACAGCCGGAAAGGTAAGTTCGATCAGGTAAAATCTCCATGTAATTGTCCGGAAGATTTAAATACGGATTTGGATTATATTACTATTGAACCAAGCATACGCATTGCACCCTTCAAATCGAATTTCTATATCTATGGTGGGCCGCGTCTTGCTTTTAATATGAACAATAACTTTACCTATCAACAAGGTACAAATCCTGCTTACCCCGAACAAATTGCTGATCCCGAAGTAAATGGGGAATTCAGTAACACAAATAAATCACTAATTTCGATGCAAGTTGGAGCCGGATACGATATTTCGCTGACACCAGAGACAAAGCAAACAAAAGTTGTGCTTTCTCCCTTTATTGCTTATCATCCTTATTTTGGTCAGAATCCCCGTTCAACCGAATCGTGGAACATGACAACTGTAAGAGCTGGTATCGCACTTAAGTTTGGCCGTGGTAAAAAAGCAGCAGTAGCTGAAGAGGTTATCGTACCTGAAGCTGTTGTTGCAGTTGCTGAACCTGAAGTTACCTTTGTTGTTTCCGCTCCAAAAAATGTTCCGGTTGAACGTCAGGTAAGTGAAACATTTCCACTTCGCAACTATGTATTCTTCAACGAAGGCTCTTCCCAAATTCCAAGTCGTTACGTATTACTTAGGAAGGATCAGGTAAAAGAATTCAGGGAAGATCAACTGGAAGTATTCACTCCCAAAGATTTGAATGGCCGTTCAAAACGCCAGATGACAGTCTATTACAACGTTCTGAATATTATGGGCGACCGTATGATGAAAAATCCTACTTCGACTGTTACGATGACGGGTTCGTCAATGGAAGGTACTGCTGATGGAAAAGCAATGGCTGAATCGACCAAAACGTATTTGGTTGATGTATTTGGAATTGCTCCTGCAAGAATAACAACTGTAGGTCGAGTAAAACCAGTCATCCCATCGGAACAGCCAGGTGGACAACTCGAATTGGCACTTCTTCGTGAAGGAGACCGCAGGGTTTCCGTCACAAGCGGTTCTCCCGAATTACTGATGGAATTCCAGAGTGGCAACGATTCACCGCTGAAGCCAGTGGTCATCAAAACCGTTCAGGAAGCACCGCTCGACAGCTATGTTTCTTTCGCCAACACGGGTGCTGATCAGGCATTCACTTCATGGAACATTGAAATTGCTGATGAACAGGGTAAGGTTCAGAAATTTGGACCTTATTCAAAAGAGAATGTCAGCATTCCGGGTAAAACCATTTTAGGTACCCGTCCTGAAGGTGACTACAAAATCACCATGATTGGTCAGACAAAGAGCAGTAAAGTAATCAGGAAAGAAACCACTGCACACCTTGTACTTTGGACACCGCCGGTAACAGAAGAAATGATGAGATTCAGCGTATTGTATGAATTCAACAACTCTGATGCCATTGCAATGTATGATAAATATCTTACTGAAGTGGTCACACCAAAGATTCCTAAAAACGGATCGGTTATCATACATGGACATACCGATATCATAGGTGGTGAAGATGCGAACCTGAAACTGTCGTTGGCACGTGCAAATGACGTAAAAGGCATCATGGAAAAAGCTTTGGCTAAATCAAACAGAACCGATGTTACATTTGATGTTCGCGGCTTTGGGGAAGACGAGAGTTTAGCTCCTTTTGACAACAAATATCCGGAAGAACGTTTCTATAACCGATCGGTTATTATTGACATTATTCCGGCAAAATAAGATTTTCGATCCGCCATTTTGAATGACCTAAAAGAGGCTGCAATTGCGGTCTCTTTTTTTTACATCGAGTTAAACTGGCAGCCAACAAACTATTTGAAAATGTGTGAATTATGCAACATATAAACAGAGTTGTGTAACACATCTGGCTTTAAAGTTGACCAATTTTGTGTAATCATCATTTACTAATAAATAAACAAAATGAAAAAAACGTTTCACTCGCTTACTTTTTTAGCCTTGATACTAAGCTTATCATTCGTATCCTGCGGCCCTGGTAAAAAATTAGTGAGTTCAAGAGCACAAGTTGATCATTTAGAAAAAGTTAACGCCGACAAACAAAATCTGTTGGATGCTTGTAATGAGCAGGTTAAAAAACTTAATGAAGATAAAACATCGTTGCAGAACGAGAATGCCTTAGTTCAAAATGATCTAAAGTCACTTTCTTCTCAATCAAAAATGACAATTGCAGATCAGGCAAAGCGTTTAAAATTGCTCCAGGATATGATTCAGGCTCAAAAAGATGTGATGTCGAAACTGAAGAATTCAATCGCTGATGCACTGATGAATTACAAAACAGACGAGCTTTCGATTTACACCAAGGACGGAAATGTATATGTTTCGCTTCAGGAAAAATTGTTGTTCAAATCGGGCAGCGATGTAGTTGACCCTAAAGGAAAAGAAGCGCTCAAATCGTTGGCGCAGGTACTCAACAACACAAAAGATATTACCGTTTTGATTGAAGGACACACTGACAATATCCCGATCAAGACCAAACAATTTCAAGATAACTGGGATCTTAGCACAGCCAGAGCTACATCGATTGTACGCATTTTGACCACAGATAATGGGTTTGATTCAAAGCGAATTACAGCAACCGGCAGAAGCGAATTTCATCCGGTAAAACCAAACGATACTGTTGAAGGTCGCGCTGCAAACCGCAGAACTGAGGTCATTTTATCTCCGGACTTGAAAGAACTTTATAAGCTATTGGATCAATAAGCTTAAATAGTGTGAATAATGTAACTCTTCTCCGGAATTGTATAACACTTTCCGGAGCAAAAGAGCTCACATTTGTAATATGAAAACAAAACCAAATTTCAATAAAATGAAAACTTTAAAATTATTAGTTATCGGAATGCTCCTGTTTTTTGCAGGATCAGTTCAGGCACAAATATCAGTGCATGTAAACCTTGGAACACCGCCACAATGGGGTCCGGTTGGATATTCTGATGTCAGATATTACTACCTGCCCGACGTAGAAGCTTATTATGATATTCCCTCTTCGATGTTCGTTTATTACAACGGATACACATGGGTTCGCCGGTCATCACTTCCAACTCGTTACCGAAACTATGATCTGTATAATGGATATAAAGTACCCATGTCAGACTATCGTGGTGACAGACCCTATTCTAATTTTCGCAAGCATAAAATGCAATATGCCAGAGGATATCGTGGTCAGGAGCAACATAACATAGGCGAAAGGCCTGAAAGAAGAAACTACAATGAGCGAAGCTATTCGAAAGGTCACAAAAATGAGAGGTTTGACAGAAATAACAACGAGAATGACCGTGGTGGAAAGAACAACTACAAACAAAAGGGTCGCGGTCATGAAAATGGCAATAAAAAATAGACACTAGATATAAGACACTTATAACCAAATTTAAAATCTTCAATGAAAACAAAAATCTTTACACTTGCATTACTTTCACTCTTTCTGATTATCGGAACCAACCTATCGGCTCAGAATAAAAATTATTCGGAAAACCATGGTGGAACTTTAAACTTAGGATTAGGAATTGGCGGATATTCAGGGTATTATGGGTATGTTGGTCACTCATTACCGGTTTTTCATCTCAATTATGAATTTGATGTGGCCAGAAATTTCACGTTAGCACCTTTTATTAGTTTTTCGTCTTACCGAAATGGCTATTACTACAGTAACAACAATTATTACTACCACGAAACAATTATTCCAATTGGCCTCAAGGGAACCTATTATTTCGATCAAATATTAAATGCGAATTCCGATTGGGATTTTTACCTGGCTGGTTCATTGGGATTTGCCATAGTAAAGTCGTCATGGGATAATGGATACAATGGTGATGTAAATTATTACAACAATGGAAATCCGCTATTTCTGGATTTGCATATTGGAACCGAATATCACCTGAGTAATAAGGTTGGAATATTCCTCGATCTCTCAACCGGTGTTTCAACAATTGGACTGGCAATTCATTAACCAATATCAGAATATATTTTGAACAAAGCATAGGGAACATTCCCGTTAATTAAAAGCGCTCAAATCAAATGATTTGAGCGCTTTTAACATGAACTATAACCAAATAGACAATTTCACTGAAGTTACTTTCTGCGCGTTTACAATCAACTGGCTGCACCAATCATCCTGAGATCGTTTAGAAAATTTAACATTCTCTCATCGCATAATTTCTCTGATGTTATTTTCTGAAAATTTGGAATTAATTATTTTCGGCGCGTTGAAAACCAATCAGAACTTTAACGATTAACGAGAAAAATGAAAACACAAACCTTATTTAAAAGTTTAGTGGTCCTTCTTACTATCTGCGGATCATCAATTTCATGTACTCAAAAAACTGCTGACAAATCAATAGTCAGATCCTCGAAGTACAAACAGAGCGTGATTGACGCCTATCAAAAAGTTGGTTTATTTTGCACAATTAATTATGTTCCCGGATTAACAATTGCAGTTTCAATTGACAATCAATTGGTTTGGGCCGATGGATTTGGCTATTCCAGTTCCGAATTAAAAACAAAAGCCTCTCCTACCCATAAGTTCCGCATTGGACAGGTTTCTGAATTAATAACCACATTAACTGCAAGCAAACTGTACGAAGATGGCAAGTTAAAAATAGATCGCCTGTAAGCGAACTTTTACCTGAATTATCAAAAAAACCAAAGAATTATACCATTTATCAACTTGGTGTTCATGCTTCAGGAATAAGAGCAGAAAAAACGGCAGCCGGAAAAGGTAACACAACTAATTATGAAACGCTGATACCTTCGTTTATTAACGATTCGCTGTTGTACGAACCCGGTGATTTCGCTTCACATACCGAACTTGGGTTTGACCTGATTGGCTATGCGATTGAAAAAGCAAATAATGATGCGTTTATAAAAATCGTCAAGAAAACGCTTACCGACACACTTAAATTGTCGAATACCATTCCGGACAATCCATATTTAATTATTGAGAATAAAAGCAACACCTACGATTACGATTATCTGGCACAGCCTATTGTTTCCGGACCAATTGACCTTCGGGGTAAAGAAGCTTCTGCCGGATACCTGAGTTCTGTTCTTGATCTGGTTAAGCTGGAAATACATTGTTGTATCCGGGGTTTCTGAAACAGGGAACAATTGATTTGATAACAAAACCCTATGTTTTGAAAGGCGGCAGAACCTCATCGTTTGGATTTGGGCTTATTGTAAACAAGGACAACGATGGAAAAACCTTTTGGGGCCAGAAAGGTTTGGTAAGCGGTGGAAGTTCAGCGCTTTTGATTTATCCTGAAGATAAATTAGTGATAGCCATTGCCTGTAACATTGGAAACGGCTCTTGGGAACTTCCGGTTTTTGAAATTGCTTCGATTTTTCAAAACCAATTACATCCGGAGAAAAAAGCTAAAATTCAGGAAGAACAGAAGCAGAAAGAGGAAACATCAAAAACTCCTGAAGCAAAATAAAAGCGAATGATTATCAATAGAAACAAATAAAAAAATCCGGAAGAATGATCATTTAGATCACCTTCCGGATTTTTTCATCCTATTTTCTTGAATTTACCAGGCAAATAACGGAAGATCTTTCATCTTTTCGTTCACACGTTTACGAACCGAAAGAATAACTTCTTCATTATCGATGTTGCTGATTACTTCGTCAATCAGATCAACAATTACAGGCATAAAATCTTCTTTTACACCACGAGTTGTAATTGCAGGAGTTCCAACGCGAAGACCAGATGTTGTAAATGGAGAACGACTATCGAACGGAACCATGTTCTTGTTAATAGTTATATCAGCACGAACCAATGCATTTTCAGCCTGTTTACCGGTAACTTCAGGAAATTTGGTACGAAGGTCAATCAACATCGAATGATTGTCGGTTCCTCCTGAAATCACTTTATAACCTTTGGCCATAAAAGCTTCGGCCATAACAGAAGCATTTTTCTTTACCTGAGCCTGATAAACTTTGTATGAAGGATCCAAAGCTTCAGCAAATGCAACAGCTTTCGATGCAATTACATGCTCTAGAGGTCCTCCCTGTTGTCCGGGGAATACCGAGAAATCGAGTACCTGCGACATCATTTTGATCACACCCTTGGGAGTTTTGAAACCGAAATGGATTTTCAAAATCTTCGCCCATCAGGATGATTCCACCACGTGGTCCACGTAAAGTTTTATGAGTTGTTGATGTTACAATGTGAGCATATTTTACAGGGTTGTCCAGTAATCCGGCAGCAATCAAACCAGCTGGGTGAGCCATGTCGATCATCAGCATAGCGCCAATTTTGTCAGCAATAGCACGCATACGGCATAATCCCATTCGCGTGAGTAAGCCGAAGCACCACCAATAATCAGTTTTGGTTTGTGTTCCAAGGCGAGAGCTTCCATTTCGTCGTAATCAACCATTCCGGTTTCTTCTTTCACGTGGTAAGCAATCGGACGATACAATACACCTGATGAATTAACCGGTGAACCGTGAGAAAGGTGACCTCCATGAGCAAGATCCAAACCTAAAAAGGTATCGCCAGGATTCAGAATAACTGCTAAAACAGCCGCGTTAGCCTGAGCACCAGAATGTGGCTGAACATTGGCATAAACTGCACCAAAAATTTCCTTAATACGATCGATGGCCAATTGCTCGGTCATATCAACAAACTGACAACCGCCGTAATAACGGTTTCCAGGATATCCTTCTGCATACTTGTTGGTCATTACTGAACCCATTGCTTCAAGAACCTGTTCGCTGACAAAATTTTCAGAAGCAATCAGTTCGATTCCGCTTATCTGACGTTGACGTTCTTTTTCAATGATCTCAAATACTTTGGTATCTCTTTCCATTACGGTAAAATATTGGTTAAAATTGAGGTGGTAAAGGTACAACAAAAACAAGATGCCTTAAAAATGAAGTTATTCAAAAAATCAGGTATTTTTGAACATTTAAACATTAGATAAGATGGAGAAGAAACCTATAGTATACGAATCGGTCTGTATTTTCAGTATTGCTGGAAGCAGCATTGGCTTTCTCAGCATGTTCATATCTACTTTCTTTTTCCGGATTGTTACTGAAAAAATTACCTCGTTTACCAACATTACCGCAACCGAAAAACTAAGTCCGGTTTATTTTGCCATGCTAATGGCTGCATTTAGCCTGTCTTTAGCGGGCGCCATCAAACTTTACAGAATGCAACGAGTTGGTTTGTACTTTTACCTGGTGGCTCAGGCGTTGATCATGTTTTTACCTATATTCTGGTTGGGATCAAACGCATTTTCGGCTACCAATGCCATTTTCACACTAATATTTGCCGGGGTCTACCTTTTTAATTTCAAATTACTGAGGGTTGATTTATTGAAGAAATGCATTCCGAACTTGTTTCGGCATCTCTTCGTTCATGAGACCCTGAAACAAGTTCAGGGTGACGATCCTTCGATTGTGTGACTCGACTTTAGACACTCCGAACCTTTTATTCATACGACAAATCAGCCATGGTATCACGGTAAACTGAAAATACCCTCGCTCTGGAAATAAAACCGACATATTTGCCTTCGTCCAAAACGGCTAGATTGTAACGACCGCACGACTTGAATTTATCAACAATAACTTCGATCGAATCGTTTGGTGATATGAAAAATTCGGGCATATACATCAGGTCGCGCACACTTATTTTTTCATAGAGGTCTTGTTCAAACATCAAGTTTCGGATGTCATTCATTTTTATCATACCCTCAAGAATACCGTTTTCGTCAACAACCGGAAAGAGGTCGCGTTTTGAGCGGGCAATGTAATAGATCATTTGTCCCAAACTCAAATCGGGAGATAAAACTTCAAAATCAGTTTCAATCAGTTCCTTGGTATTCATATAATGCATTGCTGCCTTGTCCTTGTGATGGGTAACCAGATCACCCGTTGCAGCCAAACGGATTGTATAGATCGAATGCGGTTCAAAACGGGTAATGGTAACATAAGCAACAGTTGCTGAAATAATTAACGGAATCAGCAATTGGTAGCCACCCGTTATTTCAGCGATAAGGAAAATACCAAGCAATGGGGCGTGCATAACTCCAGCCATTAAAGCGCCCATTCCGGCCAAAGCAAAGTTGGCATGTGGCAAATTCAGCCCAAAGAAAGTATTCAACGAAAGCGATAAAATATATCCGCCAACTGCTCCCATAAACAAGGTTGGTGCAAAAATCCTCCGACTCCCCCACTCGATGTGGTTATAGCCATGGCCACCACTTTCAGGAAAAGAATCATGACCAAAATAAGCAGTAATACCATCGGTTCGGTCTTCCAATCAAAAAACACCGAATTATTCAGCAAATCGGCGCCTTCGCCCAAAAATATTTTATTAATCGATTCATATCCTTCGCCCCACAACGAAGGAAAGATAAAAACCATCAATCCCAGAGTACTTCCGCCAATGATTAGTTTGGTATAACTGTTCTTGATCCGTTTAAACTGGCTTTCAACAAACATCCCGGTTCTCGTAAAATAAAGAGAAATAAACCCACTTAAAACTCCTAGCAAAATGTAATATGGAAGATTTGCTGAATTGAACTGGTTTGTGATTGCAAAATGGAACAAAACAGTATCGCCCATAAAGTAATATGCCAATGTTGCTGCCGTAATTCCTGAAATCAGGAGGGGGATTAATGACGCCATGGTCAGGTCGAGCATCAGCACTTCCAACGTGAACATGATCCCGGCTATTGGCGCCTTAAAAATTCCGGCAATGGCACCGGTAGCACCACAGCCAATCAGCAAGCGAACCTGATTCTGATTCAGATTAAACACGCTGGAAATATACGATCCAATAGCTGACCCTGTATATACTATTGGGGATTCAGCTCCTACGGAACCTCCAAATCCGATAGTAAATCCACTGGTAATCATCGACGAAAACATGTTGTGCGCCTTGATCTGGCTACCTTTTTTGGAAATCGCCGTTAAAATCTTGGAAACCCCGTGACTAATATCGTCGTTGATCAGGTATTTTACAATCAATACGCTGATCAGGATACCAATCATCGGATAGGCCAGGTAAAAGAAACTTTCGGTCGAAGCTTTAAAATGACGGGTCAGAAAATGACTGACATAGTGAATGAAATTCTTCAGCAAAAAAGCTGCAGTTCCACTCAGAAGGCCAACTAAAAGGCTTAAAATATAGAGCTTGTTCTTTTCATTCGTTTCTGAAAAGAATTTTTTAAGTTTACTGATCATTAATTCTATTTGCTTTTCTTTTTGAAGATCTCCTTCATACTTTGCCAAAATGGTTTCTTTTCAGTTTCAGCTGCTGGCTTTGGTTCTTCCTTAGCAGGTTCAGCCGCAGTTTTTCCTTGTTTTTTCAGGTCATAATTCGGATTCGTTTCTTTCTTTCCAAAGAGATCATGGATAAATCCTCTTACTCCAACTTCAAGAATTTCACGATATGGAGGAATATTCATCATTGCCAGACTTTCTTCAGAAGGCGCCTGGAATGAAGCGAACTTCATGTTCTGGTATTTGCTTTTATGCAAAATCTGGCTGTAAAATTGTCCAACAATCGGTAGCGCTGTCCGTCCTCCGGCGCCTTCGCCCAGCGACCTGAAATGAATCGAAGGATCTTCTCCCCCAACCCATGCACCAGCGACCAAAGTCGGAGTCATACCGATAAACCATCCGTCGGCCTGATCCTGTGTTGTACCCGTTTTTCCGGCAAATTCAGAGTCGATTCCCCAAATCGTGCGAATATTACTTCCGGTTCCATCATTCACAACCGATTTCAGCATTTGAGTTATAATATGGCAATTTTCAGGCGATGCCACCTGTTCGTCAGGCTGAATGTTCTGGAATTCTTCGAGAACCTTACCGATATTCGATTCAACAGCTTTTAAATAATACGGAGTAACTTTTCGCCCGCCGTTGACCAATTCGGAATATGCACAAACCATTTCCTGCAACGAAACAGAAGCCGAACCCAATGCCAGTGATGGATATGGAGGCAAATCAGAATCGATTCCCATCCGTTTGGCCAGGTCGACCACATTGGATATGCCGGCCTGCATCAGCACTTCAACAGCAATAGTATTAATTGATTTTGCCAAAGCTCCTTCCATCGAATAAAAACCGGTATAATCATCGTGCGAATTTTCAGGCGACCAGTTATCGTATTCTGCGTAAACCTTGCGTTCGTTTGCAAAATAGGTATCAGGAGCTATACCCGCTTCGAGTGCACCCAAATACACAATAGGTTTAAAAGTCGATCCAACCTGACGTTTCGCGGTGGTATGGTCATATTTGAAATAACGAAAATCGTTTCCGCCAATGTATGCTTTTAGTTCTCCGGAAAAAGGATCCATGGCCATGAAACCGGTATTCAGAATCCTCAGATAATACTGAATGGAATCCATTGGAGTCATTTCAACCTGTTTCTTCCCGTCCCAGGTAAATAATGAAACAGAAGTTGGGGTATTAAAAATCGCTTTAGCCTGATCATCTGGAACCCCATTCTTCTTTAGAGTCCTGTATCTGTCAGAACGTTTCATAGCGCGGGTTACAACTGACTGATCATTTCCCCACGGTTTTTTCTTGCCCCAGGTTTGATCAAATATAGATTGTAGGTTTTTCATCTGGTCAGCCACTGCATTTTCGGCTGCCAACTGCATATCAAAATCAATGGTTGTCCGTATTTTCAGCCCATCAGTAAACAGGTTGTATGGAGTCTCATCTTCTTTCATATGATCGTCGCACCAATTCTGAAGAAATGGCCTGAGCTTCTCCATCAGATAAGGAGCCGGACCTTCATTGTAGGTAATTAAGTTGTAAGTAAGATCCAAAGGTTCAGCCTTATACATTTTAGCCTCTCCAACCGAAATATAATTGTATTTCAACATCTGATCGATTACCACATTACGGCGATCTAATGAACGCTCCGGATTTTTCCGGGGATTGTAGCTGTTATTCGCTTTCAACATTCCAACAAGGGTTGCAGCTTCGTGAACCTTTAGTTTTTTGGGTGGTTTACTGAAAAATCGCTCGGAGGCAACACCAATTCCGTAAGTGTTTTCAGCAAATGGAACGGTATTTAAATACAAGGTTAAAATCTCATCTTTGGTGTAAAGCTTCTCTAACCTGTAAGCGATTATCGATTCACGAAGTTTATTGACCGGCATGGTCAGCGGCCCAAAAGACTTACGTGGATAAAGGTTTTTTGCAATCTGCTGGCTAAGCGTACTTCCCCCTCCTGAACTATGATCCTGAAGCAAAACCGATTTAAGAAAAACCCGCAACAAAGCGATTTCGTCGATCCCGCGATGTTTATAAAAGCGTGAATCTTCGGTAGCAATCAGTGCGTTAATCACATTCGGCGAAATCTGGTCAAAACTCACATTACTGCGGTTCTCGATGTAATAACGCCCAAGCAACCGGCCATCATTGGCGTAAACTTCTGTCGATACCGGATTTTTAATTTTCTGTAATTCTTCGCTTGAAGGAACCGGCCCGGTAAAGCCAACATAAACAATCAGGAAAAGCAAGAAACCAAGCATTAATAATGCAATACCAGCTTTTAATAAAAAGAAAAAGATCCGGCGACCAAGACTCTTGTTAGAGCTACTTTTCTTACGGGTGGATGTTTTGTTTTTTGCTGAAGATATGGGTGTTTTCTTTTTCATTTTCTTGTTTCGATGAATAATATTCAATGGCGGACTAACCTCAAACTTAACTGAAAAATTTCAAACTTATTATGAAATAAAGTGAAAACCCTAAAATCAGAATCTCAACATTAAACATTTTGAATAATTTTCAGGTAAATTTACTTAGCCGGCGAGTTTAACGCCACAAAATTACACTAAAATGAACTGATACCGGTTTTATTTCTGAAAAGTTAAACTAAAATTCAACTTCGCTGGTTATATTCTTTACATTCAACCACCTATAATTAAAATCTGATCTCACATGAAAATTGCTATTAGCGGATCAAGCGGATATGTTGCCCAAAACCTGATTCCTTTGCTGGAAGCATCCAATCATACTGTAATAACTATTAAGAGATCAGAATTAGGAGTTACAGATCAATTGACGAAAATACTTTCAGATACTGATGTTGTCATTAATCTTGCAGGTGCTCCAATCCTGCAACGATGGACTACGGCTAATAAAAATGAGATTCTCGGAAGCCGGACAGACTCAACCCGAAATATTGTACACGCCATTAACCAACTGAGTACTGACCACCGACCTGGGTTATTTATTTCGGCTTCGGCAATTGGAATATATACACCCAATTTGGTACACACCGAAGAAAGCACTTCCTTCGCAACAGATTTTGTTGCAGAAGTAGTTGAAAAATGGGAAAATGCCTCAGAAGACCTGAATCCGTATGTTCGGCGCGTGATTTTCAGAATTGGACTGATTTTGGGAAAAGAAGCAAAAACCATTCAAAATCTGCTGCCTCTTTTTAAATTTGGACTCGGAGGAAAAATTGGCAATGGAAAACAATCGTTTCCATTTATTCATATTCAGGATGTTGTAAATGCAATCCTTTGGAGCATAGAAAATAGGGAATCAAAGGGAATTTACAATCTGGCGGCTCCTGAAAACATCGACAACAAAACGTTCACAAAGACTTTGGCGGAATCCTTAAACCGGCCTGCAATTTTTACTGTTCCGGCATTTAGTCTGAAGTTTATTCTGGGCGAAGCTTCCAGCCTGCTTTTGCAAAGTCCGCAGGTTTATCCTGAACGGCTGATAAATGAAGGCTTCAAATTCTTGTTTCCAGATATCCACTCAACGATTGAAGAAATTACCCAATAAAAAAGCCCCGTTGTTTCCAACAGGGCTTCCATATTTTTCATTAAAACTAATGATTACAGTTGTGGTCCTGAAGCAACCAATGCTTTTGCATCATCGTTGTCACAGTATTGCTCGAAGTTCTTGATGTATTTAGCAGCAAGTGATTTTGCTTTGGTTTCCCATTCAGCAACGTCAGCATAAGTGTTACGTGGGTCAAGAATTTCAGTATCAACATTGTTCAAAGCTGTTGGAGCAACCAGGTTCAAAATTGGAACTTTTACTGTTGCAGCTTTTTCAATTGAACCATCGATAATTGCATCGATAATTGCACGGGTATTTTTCAACGAAATACGTTTTCCAGTACCGTTCCAACCTGTATTAACCAAGTAAACTTTTGCATTGTGTTCTTTTGCTTTACCAATCAATGTTTTTGCATACATGGTTGGGTGCAATGTCAGGAATGCTTCACCGAAAGCTGGTGAGAATGAAGGAACTGGTTCAGTGATACCACGTTCTGTTCCGGCTAATTTTGAAGTAAAGCCTGAAAGGAAGTGATATTGAGCTGATTGTTCGTCCAAAATAGATACCGGAGGCAATACACCAAATGCATCAGCCGACAGGTAAATAATTTTTGAAGCGTGTCCTGCACGTGAAGGAGAAACGATTTTGTTGATATGATAGATTGGATAAGAAACACGGGTATTTTCTGTTTTTGAAGCAGCTGCAGAGTAGTCAGGAGTACCATCTTCCAATACAGTTACGTTTTCCAACAAAGCATCACGACGGATAGCTCTCCAGATATCTGGTTCTTTGTCTTTTTCCAAATCAATTACTTTAGCATAGCAACCACCTTCGTAGTTGAATACACCCTGATCGTCCCAACCGTGCTCGTCATCACCAATTAAATAGCGTTTTGGATCAGCAGATAAAGTAGTTTTACCCGTTCCTGACAAACCGAAGAAGATAGCAACATCACCATCTTTACCAACATTGGCAGAACAGTGCATTGAAGCAATGCCGCGCAATGGTAAATAGTAGTTTTGTAAAGCAAAAATTCCTTTTTTCATTTCGCCACCGTACCAGGTACCACCGATAACCTGCATTTTGGTTGTCAGGTTGAATAAGGTGAATACTTCAGAGTTCAAACCTTGTTCTTTCCAGTTTGGATTAGATGTTTTTGAACCATTCAAACATACGAAATCAGGTTCGCCGTAGTTAGCCAATTCGAAGTGAGAAGGACGGATGAACATGTTTGTCACAAAGTGAGCTTGCCATGCAACTTCCATAATGAAACGTACTTTCAAACGGGTATCTTCGTTTGTTCCGCAATATGTATCAACTACATACAGTTTTTTTGCTGTAGAAAGTTGTTTGGTTACCAAGCCTTTGCAATGTTCGAATACTTCTGGAGTTGTTGGCCGGTTAATAGTACCATCCCACCATAGATGCTCATCGGTTACAGCGTCTTTTACAAAATATTTATCTTTAGGAGAACGTCCGGTAAATTTACCGGTATCAACCGATACAGCACCAGAATTTGTTAACACTCCTTTTTCAAAACCTTCGTTGGCAGGATCAATTTCTGCCTGAAATAATTCTTCGTAAGTTGGATTATGCAAAATTTCAGCATTGGTATCAATACCATACTTTAATAGATCAGTGTTTTTCATGATAAGTGTTTATAATTTAATAGTTTCAACAAAACAAAAACTTTCTCGGCATCAAAAATAGCTAATTTTAAAGCCGTGGAGATTCGCGAAATATTAAATTAAGATCATTTCGAAACCATATGTTTAAGGGCATATCCCTCACTTGCTAATCACCTGATATACAACAATAGATCAGGCATATACAAACAAAAAGAATGTTAAGAAATTATTAACTTCCTAACATTCTTTTTAATCTGAATAACTATCTCAGCTATGATCTTGGATGGAATTGATTTAAGGTAGTCTTAAGGTAATCCCTGTCAAGATGAGTATAAATCTCAGTAGTCAGAATCGATTCATGACCTAGCATTTCCTGTACTGCCCGTAAATCTGCACCACCATTAATCAGGTGGGTAGCAAATGAATGACGGAAAGTATGAGGACTGATTTTCTTATCAAATCCAGCCTTTAACGCCAGATTTTTAATAATTGTAAAGATCATTACCCTGCTCAACTTTTTACCTCTTCGGTTCAGGAAAAGAATATTTTCACTGTCTTTCGAAACTTTCAAGGTTTTCCGATAAACATCCATATACTTATTGATTTCTTCAACCGCCTTTTCACTAACCGGAACCAATCTTTCCTTGTTTGATTTACCTTCTACTTTAATGAATCCCTGATCAAAGGCCAGGTTCGAAATCTTCAGGTTAACCAGTTCCGAAACGCGAAGTCCACAACTGTATAAAGTTTCAAGCATGGCCTTATTCCGCTGGCCTTCTGGTTTGTTTAACTCAACAGTATCGATCATCAGATCAATCTCTTCAATGGTAAGTACATCAGGAAGCTTTCTGCCAATTTTAGGAGATTCCAGTAATGTTGTCGGATCGTTGGTAACCTTTCCTTCCATAAGCAGATACTTATAGAATGATTTGATACCTGAAATTGTTCTGGCTTGTGTTCTGGGCGAAACTCCTTTGTCGTTAATCCATTCAACGAATTTTTTTAAGTGATTTAATTTCACCTTCTCAGGAGCTAATTTCTTAACTTCTTCATCTGCAAACACCATCAGCTTATTTATATCATTGATATAAGCTGCGATTGAGTTTGCTGATAAACCTTTCTCCAAACGTAAGAAAGACTCAAATCCTTTTTTGCTATCTTCCCATTTCATAATTAAATACTTTAAATTTAAAATTCTATAACAAATATTAATAATTTTGGTTCTGTAAACTCTGATACTGTAGCATTTAAATTAATTATGACCATCCACCAAGATTACATAATTTTCACTACGAGTTTACATTCGGTTAAGTTACTATTTTTTTTATATAAAATGTCAAATCATGAAAATTTTGTTAATAAATGGCCCAAATTTGAATTTATTAGGTATTAGAGAGCAAAGTATATATGGGAATAAATCGTTTGAGAATTATTTCGATACCTTACAGAAAAGCTATCCTGAAATAGATATGGAATATTATCAATCGAACGTTGAAGGGGAATTGATCAACAAAATCCATGAAAGAGGTTTCACATACGATGGTATCATTATTAATGCCGGTGCATATACTCATACCTCGGTTGCAATAAGAGATGCAATATCGGGCGTGAAGGCTCCGGTTATTGAGGTTCACATCTCAAACATCTTAACCAGAGAGAGTTTCAGGCACGAGTCACTTATTGGTCCGGTTTGTATAGGAAGTATCATGGGATTTGGACTGGATTCGTACCGACTTGGAATTGAAGCAATTAAAGAATATATTAAATCTAAATGACCAATTGAGTCATTGGAAGGCATTCGTAACCCTAAGTATAAAAAATTGCATATTTTTGCCGCCCTCTAAATTAAAGTTTGAAATTTATGAAACGAAAATGTTGGCAGAAAACAAAAATGCAGACATATCAGTTACATAAGACAATTAAAAAACAAATTATTTACGTATGAAGTACACCAAAATAGTAGCAACTATTTCAGATCGGCGTTGTGAAGTTGAGTTTATCCAACAATTGTTTGATGCGGGAATGAATGTGGCCAGATTGAACACAGCCCACATTTCGACTGAAAGTGCACTAACCATGATCAACAACGTTCGGGCAGTTTCTGATTCAATTGGAATTCTGGTTGACACTAAAGGTCCTGAAATCCGGACAAGATACATCGACGAACCTATTAATGTTAAAGAAGGTGATATTATTCGGGTTAAAGGTGGCGAAGGCAAGTCGAATCAGGAGGTTTTTTATGTCAGTTACGAACACATTCACCGTGATGTACCTGCCGGAAATCTCATATTAATTGATGATGGCGACCTTGCCCTTGAAGTAATTGAACAGGCTGAAGATTGTTTAGTTTGTCGGGTTGGAAACAGCGGACAAATCAAAAATAAAAAGAGCGTTAATACTCCGGGAGTTAGTGTTGATTTGCCATCTATCAGTGAAAAAGATATCGAGTTTATTGAATTTGCTGCAAAAAATGATGTCGATTTTATTGCCCATTCATTTGTGAGGAATAAAAAAGATGTATTGGATGTTCAGGAGATTCTTGACCGTTTCAACAGTCGAATTAAGATTATTGCCAAGATCGAAAATCTTGATGGCGTAAATAATATTGACGAGATTCTTGAACACGCCTACGGAATTATGGTTGCCCGCGGAGACCTCGGCATCGAAATTTCTGCTGAAAAAATTCCTGCTATTCAACGTAAACTAATCCGGAAAGCTGTTCAACAGAAAAAACCGGTAATAATTGCTACCCAAATGTTGCACTCGATGATCGACAACCCAAGGCCAACACGAGCTGAAGTGAGCGACGTAGCAACAGCAATCTACGATAGGACTGATGCGATTATGCTTTCAGGAGAAACTGCTTACGGAAACTATCCGGTTGAATCGGTTAAAGTGATGTCGAAAATTGCTCTCGAAGTTGAGGCAAGCAAAGATAGACGGAATGATTTACCAGTTCCGCGCCTTGACAATGAAACATCGGCTTTCCTTGCTGAAGCAGCCGTACTGGCCTCGAAAGAATTAAAAGTAAATGCTATTGTTACTGATACTCTTACCGGAAAAATTGCCAGATACATTGCAGCTTTCAGAGGAACACTGCCTGTTTATGCAAAATGCCACAACGGAAGAGTGAAACGCGAACTGGCCCTTTCATATGGCGTTTTCCCAAGCGAGATCCAATCGAAGAAAAACAAACATAAATTGATTGAAACTTCTCTGCTTGATTTAGTTGAACGGAATTTGATTACCGAAAAAGATACGGTTGTTTATGTTGGTGGTAACTTTGGTGTTGGCGGTGGAACCTCATTTATTGAGATCGCTTCGGTTGAGCAAATGGCCCATGCAAAAATGAAGAACTAATTCTGAAGATATCCGGTAGTAATACCGATAATAAAAAAGGGCGCCGATTGGCGCCCTTTTTTATTATCTCTTGTTTATTCTATCTCATATCAACAACTTCAATTCCTTTGTATTTTTTCGAATCAAATACAAAATCTGAATCAGGATAAACTCCATCTGTTTTGAGTTGTGTTACCGCTACGATGATCGTATTCCCATCTTTACCTGTCATTACAGCTCCGTGAATCAGCATCTTCTGCTTATTAATCATGAGCTTAATTTTCTGAACATCGCCAGAAGGTTTTTGAGGTGTAAGTTCGATGTTATAAACAGGAACTCCGGCTTCAACAGTTTCGCTGATAAATTTATAATTAAATCCTTTTTCATAAATCGTGAAGATTTTTGCCGGATCCATTAATTCATCTGTCGATTCATCCAGATTAGCGATGGTAACCTCGTTCGAGTTCACCATGTATGTCCAGATTGTTTTACCATCACAGGTTACCTGCAATCCCATTTGTGGAATGTTCAACTTGTATTTCTTGTTCTTTAAAACAATAGAGCCAGTGCTTTTATCCTTGATATTTTCGGCTTTATTATTCATCTCGAACGAGAATTTAGCATCGAGAGATGCCAGCGACTGAGTTGTTTTTGTAACCTTCTCTAAAATCTCTTTCGCTTTTGCATCCTGTTGCGAATACCCTGCCAAAACAAAAACAGAAAGAATTGAGATTAAAATTAATTGTTTCATTTTCTAATTTAAAATTATAGTTCTATTTGATTCCATTCAATAATTGTTCCAAACTATATTCGTCCTGAATTAATACCTGCCTGGCCTTGCTTCCTTCGCTCGGGCCAACTATTCCGGCAGCCTCCAATTGATCCATCAAACGACCAGCCCTGTTATATCCAATAGAGAATTTACGTTGAATCATTGAAGTCGATCCTACCTGGTTGGCTACTATCAACCGGGCAGCGTCATCAAACATTTCATCCCGGTTTTTCAGGTCAACATCGGCTAGTCCGCCATCATTTTCGCCAACATAATCAGGCAAAAGCAAAGCAGTCGGATAACCTCTTTGGTCGGCAATAAACTCACAAATGCGCTCAACTTCAGGAGTATCAACAAAGGCACACTGTACGCGAGTCATGGTACTTCCTGTAGAAACAAGCATGTCGCCTTTTCCGATCAGCTGGTTCGCTCCCGGAGTATCCAAAATAGTACGCGAGTCGATCATGGAAGCCACTTTAAAGGCAATACGGGTTGGGAAGTTCGCCTTAATTACACCCGTAATAATATTAATTGAAGGCCGCTGAGTTGCAATAATCATATGGATACCAACAGCACGGGCCAGCTGGGCAATACGGGCAATCGGCAATTCAACTTCTTTTCCGGCAGTCATAATTAAATCGGCAAATTCGTCAACCACCACTACAATATAAGGTAAGTATCGGTGACCTTTTTCAGGATTTAAGCGGCGACCAATAAATTTGGTATTGTATTCTATGATATTTCTGACGTGTGCTTTTTTAAGCAGATCATACCGCGAATCCATTTCGATATTGACCGAATTCAGTGTATTCTTCACTTTCTGAATGTCGGTAATAATTGCATCTTCCTCGTCGGGCATTTTGGCCAGAAAGTGTTTTTCGAGCGAAGCATAAAGGTTCAGCTCGACTTTCTTTGGATCGACCAGCACAAATTTTAATTGTGAAGGATGTTTCTTGTAAAGCAACGAAGTGATGATCGCGTTCAATCCGACCGATTTACCCTGTCCGGTTGCCCCTGCCACCAAAATGTGTGGCATCTTGGCCAAATCAACCATGAATGTTTCGTTCGAGATTGTTTTTCCCAATGCAATTGGCAACTCATACGTTGAATCCTGAAACTTTTTGGAACCGATAATCGAACGCATCGAAACAATTTCGGGCTTCTGATTTGGAACCTCAATACCGATTGTTCCACGACCTGGAATTGGCGCAATAATACGGATTCCCAAGGCTGAAAGGCTCAATGCAATGTCGTCTTCCAGATTTTTGATCTTCGCAATCCGGATTCCGGGAGCCGGAACAATTTCGTATAAAGTAATGGTTGGCCCAATGGTCGCCCTGATTTTGGTAATCTCAATTTTATAGTGACGAAGGGTTTCAACAATCTTATTTTTATTCGAGATCAACTCCTCATTACTTACTTCCGCATTACCCGAGGCATGATCGTCAAGCAAATCGACCGTTGGGTATTTATAGGAAGACAAATCGAGGGTCGGGTCGTAATCAGCCATCGCCGCAACAACCTCATCATCGGCCAATTCATCAACAACCTTTTCATTGATATGCAATTCAGGCTCTTTAACAACTTTCGCCTTTGGTTTCTCAGGAACAGGCTTTTCATCAAAAAGCATATCCTCAATGCTCAGTTCCACATCTTTTTGCGAAACCGTATTTTCAATTTCAAAATCATCATCAATATCATCATGTTCATCACCATCATGCGAATCAGGATCAACGATGACTTTAACTTTATCCTTTTCGGTTATTCTTTTTGATACAGCGGGGTCTTCAACTTGCAATAAAGCGTCCTGTTCGGCAACTGCCAAAGCCTCTTCGGCCAATTGCTCTGCTGTTGCCGGTTCTTTGTCCTTTTTGGCAATAACCTTCGAGAACCAAGGCAGAAATTGCCTGAATGTAACAACCATCAAAACAAACAGGAGAAATACTAAAATCAAAGTGGCGCCAATCGTACCCAGAAATGAAGTTAACAGGCTGGAAAAAATGAATCCGTACATTCCACCTACATACAAGAAGCTATCGCCTGAAGTAATATTCAGCAACAGGGCAATTGCAACTGAGGTCCAAAGCATCCAGACAAATGAAAAGAAAAATGTCTTCAGAAACCGTATTTCTTTGTAGCCAAACAGGTTGAGTGCAGCGACAACAAAAATCAGGATAAAGAAGAAGGATGGAAAACCAAAGCCAAGGTTAATGAACTGCTCGGCCAGATAAGCGCCACCTTTTCCGGCGAAATTCTGCACCTGAACCGAAGGATCGATGAAATCCATGAACGACTGATCGAGCTTACTTTGATCTACTGCTCCCGAAAAAATATAGGAAATAAAAGCGACAGCCAGGTATCCGCTGAAAAGCAATAAAAATGCACCAAGGGTGTATTTAAAGTGATTACTCTTAAAAAAGTTGACTGTGCTCTTAATTTTTGAAGGCCCTGCCGCCTTTACTGGTTTCTTTACCGGTTTCGTGATTTTCTTTGCCATTCGATAGTTAATTCGTGCGCAAAGTTAACGATTTTTGGCTATGTATATTTTATCGCCAACTGATTATGAAACAAAAAATTATTGGAATATTATTTTTTCCGCTCAGGGATGACGGCTGTTTAAAAGCATCGATTACTATCTTCACTTCCAACATAGATCATGATTAGATCTCGTTCCTTTTTTTAAGTTTACCTGAAATCAGTTTTCCTGATTCAAGGGATTTTGAAACCTTAATATCCATCAGGATTTTGCCAAAAGATTGATAATTGTAGTTCGTGATACACTGAATTCAAAAAATATGACAATCAGAATATGCAAAAAATAGCAGTAGTAGCATTAGGCGGGAATGCGTTACTTCGTGAAAACGAAGCTGGAACCATTGAGCAGCAGGAAGCAAATACAACCGACACACTCGAGAATTTGATCTTTCTTTTAAATGAAGGCTTTGAACTGGTTATTACCCACGGCAACGGGCCGCAGGTTGGGAACATACTGATGCGAAATGATGCTGGGCAGCAATTGTATGATATCGCTCCAATGCCTTTAGATGTATGTGTTGCCGATTCGCAGGGCGGCATTGGTTACATGATCGAACGCATGATCAGGAATGTTCTCCGGAAACATGGAATTAAAAAAAACGTAATTACTTTGGTTTCGATGACTTTGATTGATCCTGATGATCCGGCATTTTCGAACCCGACCAAAGGAATTGGCAAAATATATTCAGAAGAAGAAGCTAAAAAACTTCAGGAAGAAAAAGGCTGGATTTTTAAACCTTCGTCGAAAGCTCATGGCGGCTGGCGAAGAATGGTATCTTCACCACAGCCCATCGACATTATCAATCGTGAAATTATCGAAAACCTGGTTCGCGCCGGAAACATCGTTATTGCTGCCGGGGGTGGCGGAATTCCGGTTTATTACGACGAAAACAATGATTTGCGTACCTTGGATGCAGTTATCGACAAAGATCTGGCATCGGCGCTGCTGGCAACTAAAATTAAAGCCAACGAATTTTATATCCTGACCGATGTTTCGTTTATCTACAAGGATTTCGGACAGCCAACGCAGGAAAAACTTGAATTTCTGAATTATGCTGATACCCTAAAATATCTGGAAGCCGGAACTTTTTCGGAAGGTACGATGGCTCCAAAAATAAAGGCCTGCCTGTACTTTATCAAAAACGGCGGAGATAAAAGTGTGATTACCGAAGCGAAAAAGCTGGAAGACAAATCGTACGGATCGAAGATTACGATGGAATACGACCAATAACAAGTTTAAAGTCAAAAGTTCAATGTTTGGAACTTAGCTTTAAACATTAAACTTTAGACCACAGACAATCAATAACAAATTCAATAAATAGAATCATGGAAATCAATTTGAAAAACAGAAGTTTCTTGACCTTGCTCGATTTTACAACCGAAGAAATTATATACCTCATAAATCTGGCGGCGAGACTAAAAAAGGCTAAGCATAACGGTTTGGAAGAGCAAATGCTGGGAGGGAAAAACATCGCGCTGATCTTTGAAAAGGCTTCGACCCGCACACGCTGTGCTTTCGAGGTGGCGGCTTTCGATCAGGGCGCCCACGCTACCTATCTGGGGCCAACGGGTTCGCAAATCGGCAACAAGGAATCGATTAAAGATACCGCCCGTGTTTTAGGACGTATGTACGACGGAATTGAATACCGCGGCTACGGACAAAGCATTGTTGAAGAGTTGGCCCAGTATGCCGGAGTTCCGGTTTGGAATGGCCTAACCAACGAATTCCACCCGACCCAGATTCTGGCCGATATGCTAACCATGAAAGAACACTCGGACAAGCCACTTTCCGAAATTAAATTCTGCTATTTGGGCGATGCACGCAATAACATGGGCAATTCGCTGATGGTTGGCGCAGCCAAACTCGGAATGGATTTCCGTGCAGCTGCTCCCGAAAGTTGCCAGCCAACCGAAGAATTGCAGCAAATATGCCGCGAAATAGCTAAAGAAACCGGAGCAAAAATATTAGTTACTGAAGATTTGGCCGAAGCCGTAAAAGATTGTGACTTCCTGTACACCGACGTTTGGGTTTCGATGGGCGAACCCGATTCAGTTTGGACCGACCGGATAAAGCTGCTCCTACCCTACCAGGTGAATCGACAAGCGATGGAACTAACCGGGAATCCAGATGTAAAATTCCTGCATTGTTTACCGGCTTTCCACAACCGAGAAACCAAAATGGGCGAAGAGATATTCCGGAAATTTGGTTTAGACGGATTGGAAGTAACAGAGGAAGTCTTCGAAAGCGAAGCTTCAATCGTTTTTGATCAGGCTGAAAACCGCTTACATACGATTAAAGCGGTGATGGTGGCTACGATTGGATAAAATTTAAACAAGTTTCGTGCTTTTGGCACTCCGGTATGGAGGACATCACTGTCCGTCACATGAATGTAACGGCAAAGGATATTGTTCTGATCAAGCAAACTGCTTATTCGTTGGACTATCCTTTGCCGTTTGCCTTTAGGCAACGGACAGATATCATGTGCTTACCACGAACTCCGATGATCAGATCGACCTGAAAAATTCATAATTCAGATACTCCAGTTCAGTTAAGGTTGGATAGCGGTAAAAAAACATTTCATCTTTCGACCCGATGTAGAACCCACTTTCTATAGTCCGGTATAGCAGATTACCCGAGAAAACCCGCTGAACGGTTTTCATCCGTTTTTCATATTCACCGCTTAAAATCTCCAGACAATCTCTTAGGTGTCCAACATTGGCATACGGTAAATAATCAATTGAACCTTTTTTCGGATTAGTTGCCAAATCGCCCAGTTTCAGTTCAACAAAAAACAGTTTGGGTAATACGATGGGAGTCGATCCGTCGGTAAGCCGTTTCAAAAAGGCAGCTGGAGCCAAATCACTTGCAATCATGGGCGAAACTGGACATAATTCCTGAAATAGATAGAATCTGTTCTTTTCTTCTGATACCTGATCGTAAGGTGTCTTTTTCAATTCCAGCGTGTGACCATTGTCAGTGGTTAGATACAGACTTTTTAGAGCCGATAGCGGAATCATTTCCAGCACTTTGTAAACCGAAAGATAGACTGAACTTTTGGGACTGCCATCAGGTTTTGCCACACATCTGCGATTCAGGCTATCCATGTCGATCAGTTTTTCAATCTGACCAAGATCAATTTCAAAAAAGATCGCCTGACCTTTGTTCATTTTTTTGGTTCCTGTTGAAAGGTATTCTCCAAATTCTTTAGGGGGTAACATGGAAGCGATGAGCGCTTCGGGGGTAGCAGTTAAGTAAATAAATTTGCTCATAGGTTATATTTTAGATGTTAAACAAATCCTACGACCTAATCAGCCAACATTCCGGATGCTGAACCTCTATTAAAGTTATAGCTTTTTTTTGAATAAATAACTGAAAAGCAACACATTATTTATGTCAATACAGAAATTGCTTTGTCTGTCAAAAGATAATTGTAGCCGATTGACGAAATTGGGAACAGACGTGTTCAAAAACGATTTGTACCATCTGTTTGCGGGGTAGCCACAATAAACCTAACAATAAAACTTCAAAATGGTATGCCATTACTTTTTTTCAAAAAATCATAATTCAACCTGCCGCAATGACAGTTCATGATCAAGAAACATAAGTCAATCATTAAGAAATGAAATCTCTTTTTTAAGAATAAGGTTTCAATGTGACGCGATGACAGTTTTAGATCAAGAAATAATGGTTCATTGTTAAGAAATGAAATCTTTTTTTGAAGATGTTGACCTCCCCTAAAAGAGCTCGCTTGCCACTGCAAACCTCGACGAAGCCATTACGCAAATTGATAATTTGCTGAACGATACCATTGATGTTTTGATGAAACCCTGGGAAACCAAAGAACCCGATTTTTTCAAAGCCTATAAAAATGCACGGTTTATTGTTGATGCAGCCTCACGGAAGACAAAAAAAGAGACTGAAACGCCAGAGGTGAAATAAACACCGAATTTCAAAATCTGCAATCATAAAAAAACCTTGCCGGACATGTTCCTGCAAGGCTTTTTTATTTTTGAGTAGATACGAGCTTATAGCTGAACTACAACATACTTTAATGAGAATGGTTACGGCAAAACGTTAGGGGTTTCGCAACCATTGCTGTCTTTAACTCGAATTTTATATGTTCCCGGCAATAATTGGTTCTTTGTATATGGTGAGGTAGTAAATCCGGTATAACTAACTCCGTTATCGATTGAAAATTGATAAGGGGGAGTACCTGACAAGACGGTGATCGTAATCGATCCATCTCCGGCATTAAAACAGGTCACATTATTTGAACTGGTAGAAAAAGTAGGTAAAGCATTCACTAATATTGACGAGGTAGTCGCACTACAACCAGTACTCGTATTGGTATAAGTAAAATTAACGCTACCGCCACTAACACCTGTAACAACTCCTGCATTGGTGACTGTAGCAATTAGGGTATTACTGCTAGACCAAGTTCCCCCAGTTGTTGGAGAGAGCGTTATAGTACTACCTACGCATACTGAAGTTGCAGGTGATGATACTATTGGCAGAGCATTTACGGTAACAACTATTTCGTTGGTCGGGATAGATTCGCAGTTAATTCCATTAAGCGTAGAAATGGTAATTCGTCGATAATGCGTTGTAAAAGCCAAGCCAGACGGTGGATCGTAAGTTGGTGCAGTAGCGCTGCCAATAGGCGACCATGTAGTAAATGGACTAACCGAACTTTCCCACCTATATGAAATTGCACCACTACCCGACCCCGAAACTGAGCTTGAAAATGCAACCGGGTCGCCATCCTTACAAATGGATTGGGTACCTGCAATAGTCCCGCAGTAGGAGTACTCTGAACATTAATTACACCATCAACAGATGCCTGCGTACATGATCCTGTTGTAGTAATTGTATAGTTAAATGTTCCGGAAGATGTTGGTATCCCACTAATTGTAAATACACCTGAATTATAAGAACCAATCAGTCCTCCGGGTAATGATCCAGAAGTAATACTGGCTCTGGTTCCTCCTCCGGAAATTGAATAGGTAATATTATTAATTGCTGTATTCAAGCAAGTGGTCATTGGATTGGTAACCACAGAAGATGTCAGGGAAATCGCAGCATCCGGATTTACTGTTATAGTGAAAGTTTGATTCGCAGATTGATTCACTCCACCAAGTAATGTTCCTCCATCATCGTGAATGCTTACTGTAACTGTGGCTGTCCCGGAATTGGAAGCATGTGGTGTAAACGTTAATGTACCTGACGAATTGATTGCTGGCTGAACACTAAATATCGAGCTATTATCATTTGAAACGATAAAGTCAATAATCTGTGCCGATTCGTTTGCCGGGCCTGAATGCAAAGCTGTAGCCCACGAACTTATTGATTGTATTCCGGCTCCAGCACAAACAGTTTGATTTGCCCCTTTGGTAAACGAAGGAGCATCGTTCACCGGATTAATTGTTACAGTTACAACTGCTGAATTCGAAACGATGCCAGTATTATCACTAACAATGTAATACATAACAGCAGTTCCAAAATAATCAGCAACAGGAACAAATGTAACATATCCAGAGTCATCAACAGAAAATACGCCTTGTCCTGGTGAAGAGAATGTAGTTTGTCTTCCTGCTGTATTCGGATCCAAATCAACAGTCGTGTTACTAATCGACCTTCCGGTGTAGGGTACATCGTTAGAGGTTATATAAAAAGAACGATTAGTATCCTCATTAGTTGATACATTATCATTAACAGCCGTTGGATTAGTAAGACTTACTCCAAAGTTTACATTCGTTTCCGCAGGATCTGTTGCGGTAAGATTGATAACTTTGCCATCTTTTGTGCCATCATTTCCGGTAATCCCATTTGTAGCGTTATTATTTATTTCGCCACTAAACAGCGCTCCCGCAGGCAAAGTAGCAACGGGTGTTGTGCCTGTTCCATACACTCCAGTCGAAATCCAAACGCTATAATTATTTGCGGTATTTTTAAGATACGAAAATTTATAACTTCCATCCGCTGCAACTGGTGTCGAGAAAACTGTTTTTCCCCCTTCAACCAAAATTGCATATAATTGCTGTCCTCCAATCGATCCAATTCCAACTCCATCAACCTTATTTGTACCATCAGAACCATCCGGATCGTTATAAAAAAAACCTGAAATCTCGTAATTAACTCCATTTGAAATCGAAATTGTTTTACAAATTTTAGTTCCGGCTCCACAGTCATTCGATGGCACTACACATACCTGAACATTATTATTTGTTCCTCCATTATTAAAATTGACATATACTGTCGATGATGTAGTAGAACCAATAAAAGTTGCTCCAGTGTAATCAATTGTCCAATTATACGAAGTTGCACCAGAAAGACCACTTACAGAAAAACCAACACTACCCTGTACGTCAGAATATGTTCCAAAAGGTGTTCCTGTTTTAGTAGATAATTCATTAATAATACCTGTACCAGTTATTGGTGCACTTACCGAAGCAATAACTGGTACGCGAGCCCCTTCACATGAAGAACTTAAAGTGTAAATAGCCACCCAATAAGTTGTATTTGTACTTATGCTCGGTGTTGCAAATGGATTCCCGGTATATAATAAATTACCACCACTCGCGGCATCATACCAACGATAAACTTGTCCGGCAGTAGCGCCATTTGCCGTAAGCATGGCAGATCCGGGTGGCGAACAAACGATCCCGCCATTAGCTGTTGGTCCCAGATTGGCCATATGCGAAGCTGAAACAGGCAATGGCAAATTAGTACAATTAGCGGTTGCGGTATTCGCAAAAGTACCGGTTGCGCCACAATCAACCGCTACATTAAAAGTTACAGTCATAGTAACATTTGGCTCGAGAACAATGGCATCAGTTCCGGTAACTAAATTGGGAGGTACACCATTAGCTAACGTTCCGGGTGCATTCGTAAGTACAACATCTGGTTTACTGTACGAATAAGCAATTTGTACATTGTCAATATCCGCTATATTGCCAGTGGCCCAATTGCCACTACTACTCATAAACCGAATGGCTGCATTGGCAGTAAAATAGGCACTTGGTATGATGTAAGAGAAATTACCAGACCCAGTTCCTGAAATAGTTCCAACTGTTGTGTAAACAGGTAGAGCAGCAGTAACATCGCTTGTCAATTGAACCACCAAAGATTCAGCTCCAAAGCTTGTTGTCTGCCAGTTAAATGTTAAAGTTGCATTTTGCGCAGCACTTAAATCAAAATTTCTGGCAATCTCATCCAGCGCATCAATTTTATTAAAACGAAGCTTTCCTGTAGATATCAAGATTTGTCCGGATGCAGGGGCATTATTATCATCGACTTCATACCAGAGTGATTTCCAGTAATCGGTACCATTTTGGTTGTTGTACGACACCGTGTTAAAATTATCAAGAAACGACTTATTGGTTGTTGATGCAGGTATTGAAACTGTTGTACTGTTTGGCACATAAGTAAGTCCTGCAGGAAGAACATCTGATAGTGTAACATTCCTGGCAGTATTACCAGAATTGTTAACTGCAATGGAATACTGACTATTTGCACCCGGAGAAAATAACGTTGGTGTAGCTGATTTTGTAATCGTAAGGCTTGGAATTGGATTATATGTGGTATAAACTGAAGAGAATGTTCCCCCTAAGGATCCAAATTGTGCAGAAAATTGTCGACTAGAAGCAGTACCTGCATTTCCCACAGAAAATATAATTTTCGAGCTTGGATTTGGATATTTAGCAATAAAAGCTGATGTATTTTCGAAAGTAATATTTGTAAGATCTCCGGAAGCTCCTTGAAAACGAGTAAGCGAGTTATCAGCAGGAGACGGGCCTATAGTTAAAATACAAGCGGCGTCAACCACATAGCTTTGATAACCTCCAATATCATAGAACTCACGTCCATCAACATCAACTCCGGTTAAATAATAATCAGAGATATAAACATTAGCCTTGGTTAACAATTCATGAAATTCCATTTCATATAATACATAGCCTCCAGCCGCTGTAGTTGTAATCCGGGGCTGAAATCTTTTGGCATCACCTGTTCCAGGGGTATCATCATCAAAATAATCAGTTACTATATTAGCATTTACGGTTGCCTTAACAGTTAGAATGGCATAGACAGTAATTCCATTAGCTGTAATTACATTATCATACCGATGCACAGAGCCTGCAGCATATCCATTACTTCCAGCATCAACCAGAACTGTTCGGTTTGCATTAAGCAAAGAGATTTCGGTGCCACCCATATTGATTGCAAAAGATTGTGCAAAATTCTGAGGTAAAAACCCGAATAAAAAAAATGGAATGAAGATAAACTTTAAAGACCAGTTGTTTTTGATATTCTTTATCATACAAAATGTTTTATGTCCGTCTAGATATTCTTCTTACTAACATCAATTAATTTGTAATGAACAGTGAAGAAAAAACTATTGTCATTAAATTCTAATGAACTTCAGCGTATTTCATTGAACAATTATGGTTCTATAAAAATCGAATAATTTTGACCGATCTCAAATTTAACTAATTTAGAATAAAAAAAAAACATAATAAAATATTTTCTCTACAAATTCTCTACAAAAACATTAATATCGCCTCAAAAGAATAAGTTCCGATCGAGTAAGCTTAAAAAATGATTATTAAAATATTTTATCATTTTAAACGATTTTAGAATCATTTATACCCTTTTTCAAACTTTTCTATTCCCAATTCTTTTATATTTGTCAGCACAATGCAGCACAGTAACAAACCTAAACTAAAAAACATGAAATTAAAAAATGTGATTGCAGGTGCTATCCTGTTTATTTTCTTAACCAGCAACCTTATGGCTCAAACGGGATATCAGCCAACAGAAAAGAATTTGCAGAACCGGGAATGGTTCCAGAATGCGAAATTCGGATTGTTTATCCATTGGGGAATGTATTGCCAACTGGCCGGTGGCGGAAACCAGGGCATCGCCGAATGGATTATGAACGACCGGAAAATCCCGATTGCCCAGTACGAAAAACTGCCCAACTTCTTCAATCCTATCGCGTTTAACCCGGCCGAATGGGTGTCGATGGTTAAAAAAGCGGGTATGAAATACATCACCATTACCAGCAAGCACCACGAAGGTTTTGCCATGTACGACTCGAAAGTGAGCGACTACAACGTGGTGAAACGCACGCCATACGGTAAAGACATCATCAAACAACTTAAAGACGAATGCGACAAACAGGGTATCAAACTGTTTTTCTATTATTCGCAGCTCGATTGGCATCATCCTGATTATTTCCCCAGAGGAAACACTGGTCAGGGATTTACAGGCCGTCCGGAGAAGGGAGACTGGAACAAGTACATCGATTACATGAACGCACAACTTTCGGAACTTCTAACCAACTACGGCGAAGTAGGCGGAATCTGGTTCGATGGCATGTGGGACAAATGGGATGCCCCATGGCGTTTGGACGAAACGTATGCGTTGATACACAAACTTCAGCCGGGAGCTTTAATAGGCAGCAATCACCACAAATTCCCAATCCCGGGCGAAGATTTCCAGATGTACGAACGCGACCTTCCGGGCGAAAACTCGATGGGATTTAACCACACCGGTGCCATGTCTGATTTGCCGCTCGAAATGTGCGAAACGATGAATGGCTCATGGGGTTTCAACCTGGTTGACAAAGATTACAAATCGACCACCCAATTGCTTCAAACCCTGATTAAAGCTTCGGGTTACGGTGCAAACTTTCTACTGAATACCGGCCCGATGCCAAACGGGAAAATTCAACCTGAAAATGTAGACACGCTGGCAGTAATGGGCAAATGGCTCGAAAAATACGGTGAAACCATCTACGGAACACGCAAAGGGCCGATCAATCCTTCGGTTTGGGGCGCATCAACACAAAAAGATGGCAAAGTATATGTGCATGTTCTGAAATGCAAAGAAGAAAACCTGTTTATCGGAACGCTTCCGAAGAAACTAAAATCGGCTAAATTCTTCGACGACCAGTCGGTTGTTAAGTTCAAGGAAACAGAGTTTGGTGTAATCCTAAACATTCCGAATTCGAAGAAAAAACCAATTGATACCATAATTCAGCTTGAATATTGAGATATATCAGTTGTTAAGCTACAAAAAAGCTGTCTGGATTCAGGCAGCTTTTTTATTTTCAGGCAAATAGGAAGAAAAATTGTAGACAAACGGCTCATAAAGACAGAGACTTACGAACCCGACAAACTAACTTTATTCCTTTTTTTGATATATTGGGAATATTTAAAAGAACAAAACAAAAGTGGTATTGTTAGTATTCTGATTTTTCTATATTGCGAACGATAAAATAAAACCAAAAAATATGTTTGATCTGGATTTAATTACAAAAAGTTATCAGGAATTAAGCGCTAAAATTGAAAAAGCTAAAAAGCACTTAAACAGACCGTTAACCTTATCCGAAAAAATTCTTTACGCTCATTTGTATCAGGATCAGTCGGTAAACGATTTCAAACGTGGAGTTGACTACGTTGATTTTGCCCCCGACCGCGTTGCAATGCAGGACGCCACTGCACAAATGGCTTTGCTGCAATTCATGAACTCGGGAAAAAGCAAAACGGCAGTACCTTCAACGGTGCATTGCGATCACCTGATTCAGGCCAGTAAAAACGGATTGGCCGATTTGAATGACGCGATTAAAGTCAACAAAGAAGTTTACGATTTTCTGGAATCGGTTTCCAATAAATACGGAATTGGCTTCTGGAAACCGGGTGCCGGAATCATCCATCAGGTGGTGCTCGAAAATTACGCATTCCCGGGCGGAATGATGATTGGAACCGACTCGCACACCGTAAATGCCGGAGGTTTAGGCATGGTTGCCATTGGTGTTGGCGGCGCCGATGCCGTTGATGTAATGGCCGGAATGGCCTGGGAACTGAAATTTCCGAAGCTAATCGGTATTAAATTGACCGGCAAACTGAGTGGTTGGGCTGCCCCAAAAGACATTATCCTGAAAGTGGCCGGAATCCTTACCGTAAAAGGCGGAACGGGCGCTATTATTGAATATTTCGGTGAAGGAGCAAAGTCGATTTCGTGTACCGGCAAAGGAACCATCTGTAACATGGGTGCCGAAGTGGGCGCTACCACTTCAACTTTTGGTTACGACGAATCGATGGAACGTTACCTGCGTGCCACTGGCCGTGCTGCTGTTGCCGATTTGGCCAATGGAGTTAAAGAGCATTTAACAGCCGATCCTGAAGTTTATGCCAATCCGGAGAAATACTTCGATCAGGTGATTGAAATTAACCTGAACGAGCTGGAACCCTATATTAACGGGCCATTCACTCCCGACCGCGCAACTCCGATTTCGAAAATTGGCGAAGTTGTCAAAGAAAATGGCTGGCCTACTAAGATTGAAGTAGGTTTAATTGGTTCGTGTACCAATTCATCGTACGAAGATATTTCACGTTCGGCATCGCTGGCTCAACAGGCTGTCGATAAAAAGCTGAAGTCGAAAGCTGAATTCACCATCACTCCCGGTTCTGAATTGGTGCGTTACACCATCGAAAGAGATGGATTTATTGATACGTTCAACAAAATTGGTGCAAGTGTTTTTGCCAATGCCTGCGGACCATGCATCGGCCAATGGTCGCGTCCCGGTGCTGAAAAAGGTGAAAAGAATACCATTATTCACTCGTTTAACCGCAATTTCTCGAAACGTGCCGACGGCAATCCAAATACGCATGCTTTCGTGGCTTCTCCTGAAATAGTTACTGCGCTGGCCATTGCCGGTGATCTGACATTTAACCCGCTAACCGATTACCTGACCAATGAAAACGGCGAAAAGGTAAAACTCGATATTCCTTCAGGACAAGAACTTCCGGCAAATGGTTTTGCAGTGGAAGATGCAGGATATCAGTCTCCGGCCGAAAATGGTTCTTCGGTAGAAGTTAAAGTTGCTCCGGATTCTTCGAGACTTCAGTTGCTTCAGCCCTTCGAGGCATGGAACGGCGATAATATTATAGGAGCCAAGCTGCTCATCAAAGCCAAAGGGAAATGTACAACCGATCACATTTCGATGGCTGGCCCATGGTTGCGTTTCCGTGGCCATCTGGACAACATTTCGAACAACATGCTGATTGGAGCGGTGAATGCCTTTAACGAACAAGCCAACAAGGTGAAAAACCAACTGACTGGCGAATATAGTGAAGTACCGGCTGTTCAGCGGGCATACAAGGCTGCCGGCGTGGCAACAATCGTTGTTGGCGACCAGAATTATGGTGAAGGTTCATCACGCGAACATGCGGCTATGGAACCTCGTCATTTGGGCGTGAAAGCGGTCATCGTTAAATCGTTTGCGCGTATCCACGAAACCAACCTGAAGAAACAGGGAATGCTCGGCCTGACTTTCGCCAGCGAAGCCGATTACGACAAAATTCAGGAAGACGACACCTTTAATTTTATCGACCTGAAAGAGTTCGCCCCTGGCAAGCAATTGACGCTCGAAATCGTTCATGCAGATCACACCCAAGATACGATCAAATTGAACCACACATACAATCAACAACAAATCGACTGGTTTAAAGCCGGTTCAGCATTAGACTTAATTCGCAAACAAAACCAGTAGAAATTAATCCATTATAAAATAACCACATGGACACATGGGAAAAATGAAAAGATGTGTTCTATGTGTCTGTGTGGTAAAAAAGAACCAAAAATGACTGAAAAAATTAAAGTTGTAAATCCAGTTGTTGAACTGGACGGAGATGAAATGACCCGTATTATCTGGTCGTTAATTAAGGAAAAACTGATTTTCCCTTACCTGGATATCGACATCAAATACTTCGATTTGGGAATGGAATACCGCGATGAAACAAACGATCAGGTAACCATTGACGCAGCAAACGCCATCAAACAATATGGAGTAGGTATTAAATGTGCCACCATTACTCCTGACGAAGCCCGTGTAGAAGAATTTGGCCTCAAAAAAATGTGGAAATCGCCAAACGGAACCATTCGTAACATTTTGGACGGAACGGTTTTCCGCGAACCAATCATCATCAGCAATATCCCAAGACTGGTACCTGGCTGGAAACAACCAATCTGCATTGGCCGCCACGCATTTGGCGACCAGTATCGAGCTACTGATTTTGTGACCAAAGGAAAAGGCAAACTGACTATCACTTTCACTCCGGAAGACGGCAGCAAAGAAACTTCATTTGAGGTTTATGACTTCGCTGGCGACGGCGTGGCAATGGCCATGTACAATACCGACGAGTCGATTACCGGATTTGCACGTGCATGTATGAATCAGGCTTTGACAAAAAAATGGCCGCTTTACCTTTCTACAAAAAATACCATCCTGAAAAAGTACGACGGACGGTTCAAAGATATCTTTCAGGATATTTTCGATACTGAATTCAAGGAAGCTTTTGCTGAAGCAGGAATTACCTACGAACATCGTTTAATCGACGATATGGTGGCTGCCTGTATGAAATGGGAAGGTGGATTTGTTTGGGCCTGCAAAAACTACGATGGCGACGTTCAGTCGGACACCGTTGCTCAGGGATTTGGTTCACTCGGATTAATGACTTCAACGCTGGTTACTCCTGATGGCAAAACCATGGAGGCCGAGGCTGCTCATGGTACAGTTACCCGCCACTACCGGATGCACCAACAGGGAAAACCAACTTCGACCAATCCAATTGCATCGATTTATGCATGGACACGTGGGCTGGCTTTCCGCGGAAAACTGGATGGCACTCAAAAATTAATCGATTTTGCAGAGGCTCTTGAACAAGTTTGTGTTGAAACCGTTGAAGAAGGCAAAATGACCAAAGATTTAGCTTTGATTGTTTATGGCAACGACCTGAAACCCGAACATTACCTTACAACTGAAAGTTTTCTGGATGCTTTGGATGAAAATCTTCAGAAAAAATTGAAGTAATAATTACAGTCGGCATTGATCAGTCGATGGTGGGTATCAATTTCAGTTCATAATTGCCATTTATCTGCTTACAATGAAGGATAATAAATGACAAACAATAACATCAAAAAAAGAGAAGATTTATATGAACCAAATTATTGAATACCATCACGGTAAGTTAACAGTTCCTGACCAGCCAATTATACCTTACATCGAGGGTGATGGCATTGGAAAAGACATAACAGAACCAAGCCAAAGAGTGATCAATGCCGCTGTAAAAAAAGCGTATCGGGATACCCGGAAACTGGTATGGAAAGAAGTACTGGCTGGTCAAAAAGCTTTTGAAGCAACCGGAGATTACATGCCCGATGAAACGCTGAAAGCTTTTCAAAAATACCTTGTTGGCATTAAAGGACCGCTTGAAACTCCCGTTGGCGAAGGTATTCGCTCTCTGAATGTAGCGTTGCGGCAAACGTTAGATTTATACGTTTGTCTACGGCCAATCCGTTGGTTTAAAGGTGTCCCCTCGCCTGTCCGCTTTCCGGAGCTGGTAGATATGCATATCTTCAGGGAAAATACCGAGGATATTTATGCTGGTATCGAGTTTATGACAGGCGATAGCAAAGCGATACAATTTCGCGATTTTCTGATCAATGAAATGGGGGTCGACAAAATACGGTTTCCGGAGAGCAGCTCGTTTGGCGTGAAACCGGTTTCTAAAGAAGGCTCTGTCCGACTGATCAGGGCCGCCATTCAGTATGCCATTGCCCGTGAACTTCCTTCGGTTACCATCGTTCACAAAGGGAATATCATGAAATTTACCGAAGGAGCATTCAAAAACTGGGGCTACGAACTGGCTGAAGCTGAATTTCCGCATCAAACTTTTACCTGGAAAAAGTACAAACAAATTGAACAGGAAGAAGGACCTGAATCCGCTAAAAATGCACTGTCTAAAGCTAAAGGAATGGGTAAAGTCATCATCAAAGATGTGATTACCGATGCATTCCTTCAGGAAAGTTTATTGCACCCGTTTGATCATTCGGTCATTGCAACCATGAACCTGAACGGCGACTACATTTCGGATCAATTGGCGGCTATGGTTGGCGGTATCGGAATTTCACCCGGAGCAAATATCAATTATAACAGCGGATACGCCATTTTTGAAGCCACACACGGAACAGCGCCAAACATTGCAGGAACAGGTAAAGCTAATCCCGGATCATTGATTCTTTCAGGAGCCATGCTACTCGAATATTTGGGCTGGTACGAGGCAGCTGAGCACATTTATGATGCTATGGAACATACTTTTTCGAAACGAAAAGTAACGTCTGATTTGTTTAGTATGATGGAAGGGGCAACCTTACTGTCAACTTCAGAATTTGCAGATGAGATTATTCGAAATATTCATTAAATTAGGAAAGTTATTCTGAACAAAAACTAATACCAAAGATATATGGAATACATAAAAAACAGGTTCTATGAAAAAGCCATGAAAAGCATGGCTGATCTTCAAAAGCTCAGAAAAGAACATGGAGATGTTGTTCTTGGTCAGGTAACCATCGACCAGGTGCTTTCGGGCATGAAAGGCATTCCTGCCCTTCTGACCGAAACATCTAAATTAGATGCCAATGAAGGTATACGGTTCCGAGGCTTTTCTCTTCCTGAATTGCAGGAAAAACTCCCCAAATTGGATGACGCAGGAGAACCTCTTCCTGAAGGATTATTTTACCTGATGATGATTGGTGAAATTCCTGAGAAAGAAGATGTGATCAATATTTCGAAGGATTGGGCTACACGTGCTCACGTACCGCAACATGTATTCGACGTGATTGATGCGTTGCCAAAAAATAGCCGCCCGATGACTCAGTTCAGCACTGCTATTCTTTCGATGGCGTATGATTCAGTTTTCCAGAAAGCATACCGTGCAGGTGTCAATAAAAAGTTCTACTGGGATTTTATGTACGAAGACGTAATGACCTTGATTGCCCGTCTTCCGCGCATTGCAGCCTATATTTATCGCCGTATTTATCACAACGGCAATCACATTGAACCCAATCCGAATCTGGACTGGGCCGGCAACCTGGCTCATATGATGGGCTTTGATTCGGTTGAAGTTAAACGCTTACTCCGTTTGTATATGGTCATCCATGCCGACCACGAAGGAGGCAATGTTTCGGCTCACGCTACCCATTTAGTTGGCTCAGCGCTTAGTAATGCATATTATGCCTATTCAGCCGGAATGGTTGGTTTAGCTGGGCCTTTACATGGTTTTGCCAATCAGGAAGTGATGGACTGGATTTCTGAAATGCTCGAACAAATTGGAACTGATGAACCAAGCGATTCACAGATTGCAGCTTATATCGAAAAAACATTGATACAAGGTCGCGTTGTTCCGGGTTACGGACATGCCGTACTTCGTATTACCGATCCACGCTTTACCGTTCAGCAACACTTTGCTGAAAAATACATTGTAAACGACAAACTAATTAATACTGTAAACGCAATCTATCGTGTGGCTCCACCAATTCTGGAAGCTACCGGAAAAATTAAAAATCCATGGCCAAATGTGGATGCATTCAGTGGAGCATTGCTAAATCATTACGGTATTACCGAATCAAGTTTCTATACCGTTCTGTTTGGGGTATCGCGCTCGTTAGGAGTTATGGCATCGTTAGTATTCGACCGTTTCTACGGTCTTCCAATCGAACGTCCGAACTCGCAAACACTGGAATGGTTTCTTGAAAAGGCAGGAATTACAAGAGAAGAGTAATTGTGTAAACAAGTTCATAGCAAAAAGGGTGAAGAGGCTGTCGCGAAAGTGTTCAGCCTCTTTTTATTTCATATCTTAAGTATACCTTCGAAGAAGTACTTAAATAATAAAAGCACAAAGAGTTATCAAACTACTAAAAGGTTTGAAGCAAAACAGACAGGAGAAAAAATGACTAATTATCGCGCCACGAGCTCTGTTTTGAGATCTTTAAATCGCGCAACATAGCCGAACTGGCTGATAAGTTAAAGCTGTAACTTTTACGATCGCCAAAAGGAACAAAATTGAATGCCATCGTCCAACAATGCAGTGTTCTGCTGATATTGACCGTAGTAAACGAAAACTTCATTGCCTGAACATCAAAATTGGTATTCATATCCATACTCCATTTTTCGGTCAGACTAAGTCTGCCTCCAAAGTTTAAACTCTGATTGATCGTTGGTTTTACTTTTCCACTACTGTTAGGGACGTACGAATTATTGTAATAAAATGAATAATCGAACCTGAAACTCCAGGGCATATTAAAGTCAACGTATTCGACCTCATCTCTCTTAACCGGTCTCACTTCGTCCTTTTGATTTTTATTATCCTCGGCCTGCGGCTTTTCCTTTTTTGATTCGAAATTCATCCCGAATGACATATTTGCATTGGTAAGCCTTCCCAGTTTATTCAATCCACTTTTGTGGCTCCAAACATATTCATCGTAAACCCGGCCTTTTTCATTAACCATATATGGGTTTAAGTTAGCGCCCATATTAACACTGATCCCTTTTATTGTTGTTCTGGCCGAAATACCAATCGGACTCAGTTTAAACGAGTCGGCAATCATGTTGTATGAGGTATTCATACTTACGTCGATAATTTTGACCTTCTTATATTTGGCCTTTTCATCCTTCGAAGCAATCGAATCACTCACCTCTAAAACTTTGGCTTCCAGATTATTATTAAGATTAAAACTAATTGCTCCACTTTCGCCCATTCCGGCCGAACCAAAAACGCCATTCTCAAAATGATTATAATAATTTACTTTTCCGCTTCCATCAACATAAGTTCCCCAGAATCCAAACTTTTTCTGACCAAAATCCGGAGTATAGCTAAAACTAGCCGAAGGCGTTATTTTGTGCCTGATTGCCTTGATCCGCGAATTTGGATTCCGCATGGTGTACATCCCATAAATGTTGGTCGAAGTACTTATACTGTATGAGTAATTGTAATTTCTTCTGAAGGAGTAAACAGTATCAATCAACACATGATCTGTCCGTGGCGATGCATATGAATTATCAGGATCGTACCGCTTGTTAATGTAGCTGGTGTACCAACGCTCAGAATAATTAAAACTAGGGCTTAAATTAATGTATTTCAACAAATTAAACGACGGCAACGAAATTGGGATCGAATGTTGCCAGCCATTTTGCCAATCCTTAATCAACGATTGCTTCATAATCTCCTTTTCTTTAACATTCGAAATGGAGTTCTTTATGTTTCCCGAGTAGCTGAAACTAATCTTTTCGTACCATTTAACCGGCCCTATCCTATTCTTAACCTTAAACGGATTGATTTTCGACATATTGAACGTCAATTCAGGTAAGCTCAACGAAATAGTTGTATCGCGCGAATTCTGCGAATGGCGCAGGTTTAGCGACATATTAAAGGGGCTGTTCTCAAACTTTTTGGTATATGAAATACTCGACGATTTTTGAGTCTGCAAATAAGTTTGAACCGAAGCCCGGTTATTCATGAAAGAGTTTTCCTTGTCAAATGAACTTGTCGATAAATTTACACTGGCCGAAAATGTACGGTTCGGATTTGCTTTTGAATCTTGCGAATGCGACCAGGCCAAACTAAATCCCCGGGTAGTTTTGGCATCAGGCAATGGTTTTTCTGAATATTTATTCAGGTTATAGCTAAAATCTAAACTTCCGCTGTATTTATACCTGACTTTATAATTTGAATGTAACTTAGTTGCCCACGATCCCTTCGAATAAATATCGCCCCGAAGCGCAAGGTCGAAATGGTCGTTCGCTGCCCAATAATAACCACCTTCCCGCAAAAAGAACCCGCGGGTTTGCTCTTCACCATAGGTAGGAATCAGAATACCAGATGTATAAGTTGTTGAATTAGGGAAGTATCCGAAAGGTATCATCGGAAAGTAAATCGGAAAATCTTCCAAAACCATGTAAGCTGGACCGGTAATAATTTTTTTATTCGAAATAACCTTTGCTTTGGTCATCCGGAGATAAAAATGCGGATGTTCGGCATCGCAGGTTGTGTATTTTCCCTTTTCCAAAACAAATTCATCTTTACTAATCTTTTTGGTCAGGTCGCTATGTACAAAACCATCACCCTGAGTAGTTTTTACGTCAACAATGATTCCTTTTTGAGTCTCGAAATTATAACGAAGAGTCTTCGATTCAAACTCTTCGTCACCGTCTTTAAATATCGGGGTTCCGACTATCGTTCCGGTGGAGTCAGGTAATCCTTCGGCATAAACTTCCTTCTTTGCCAAATCGAGCATAATATAATCTGCCTTGAGCTCAATGCTCTGATAATTAATTACTCCATTTTTATACATGTACATTTTCTGATTTTCGAAATCAGGAATAATCGAATCAGCTGCCGAATAAGTAATAATAGCTTCGAGTACGGGTTTGGCAACCGAATCGGCCAACTGGGTTACAGGAGAAACAGATACTGAGTCGTTATTAAGAATTGAGATTGAATCTTTGGCAAGAACTGTTGCAGGAACAGTAACATCAGTAATCTTGCCTGATTTCTGATTTAGCTGACCAAACGAAGAAAGGGCAACTAAAAATAATATATTTGTAAGCAGATTTTTTATCAAAACCACAGTTTATAAGATAAGAACACATTTGCTGTTCGGTTTGCAAAAATATAAATAAGGTCTATACCTAAACGTCAAGAAATGTAAAATAATTCTAATATTTATATTTTTGCATTGAAAACCAACTTGATTATGATGAAGTATTCTCATTTCAGAATTATTCTGCTGCTAGTTATCAGCATTTTTATCTCCGGAAAATCGTTTTCTGCGACAACCTTTAATAAAATAGGTAAACAAATGGTTGTTGTAATTGATCCTGGTCATGGAGGAAAAGATCCGGGAGCAGTGAACAAAGGAATTCAGGAGAAGGATGTTGTGCTTGGAATTGGCCTTAAACTGGGTAAATATATAACCGAAAGTTTTCCGGATGTAAAAGTAGTTTTCACCCGAAACACTGACGTTTTCGTTCCGTTGATTGACAGGTCAAGAATAGCGAACAAAGCCAAAGCCGATTTATTCATTTCACTTCATGCAAATACCTGCGGAACACCATCGCTTCGGGGAACAGAAACATTTGTACTTGGGCTTCACCGATCGAGTGAAAACCTTGATGTTGCAAAAAAAGAAAACTCCGTAATCCTTATGGAAGACAATTACCGACAAACCTATGAAGGATTTGATCCGAATTCATCCGAATCATACATCATGTTCGAATTGGTACAAGACACCTATCTGGATCAAAGTTTATCGTTTGCCGATGACATTCAGCGTCAATTCAGTTCACGTCTGGAAAGCTCGAACCGTGGTGTAAAACAAGCCGGGTTCCTGGTCCTTCGACAATCATCAATGCCTAGTGTTTTAGTTGAAACCGGCTTTGTAAGCAATCAAACCGAAGCCAGTTATCTTAAAAGCGATGAAGGTCAGCATGTTATTGCCAGTTCAATATTAAATGCATTCCGAAAATTTAAAACAAGGAGCTCTGGTTCAAGCGCTCCTGAACGTTCAATAGCTAATTCTTCGGTAAAACCAGACACTTCAACTCTTGCTGTTGTGCCTGAAAAGAAACCAGAAATTAAGCCGGAAGAAAAGATTGAAATACAGGCTGAAGAGAATAAACCTGTAGTTGAGGAGAAAATTACAGAACCGTTAAAGATCAGTTCTGCAAGCACAGCAACTACTTCGGGCGATACTTTATCAAACACTGAAGTATTAAAGAATAATGAAAATGCATATTATAGTGTTCAGATTGGAGCCAATACAACTCCGGTAGAACCTTCTTCAGCAAATTTTAAAGGGCTAAAAGAAGTCAGGAGAGAAAAAACCGACAAATATTACCGCTACTACATTGGGAAAGAAACATCTCTTGAAAGCATAACAACAGTCCTGCAACAGATTAAGTTGAAATTTTCACAGGCATTTATTGTCTATTTTATTGATGGGAAACGAACGATCATCAATACTAATGCCAATTAACCGGCCACGAAAAAAACAATTAAATAAAAACGATTTGGTTTCCTGATTAATGCTGCATAGCTTTGTATCAGGAAAACAGAAACTCGCAGAAATATGATCAGGATATCGAAATATACCAAATTGGGCTTTTTAGTCTTAGCCTGTTTGACCATTCTTGTTTGGGGTATTAATTTTCTGAAAGGAATTGACATATTGAAGCGAAACACCAGCTATTACGTTATTTACGAGAAAATTGACGGACTACTCGAGTCAAGTTCGGTAACAATCAACGGCTATCAGGTTGGGCAGGTTTCTGAAATCAAATTAATGAACGATTACTCAGGTCGCCTTTTTGTTACATTATCACTTCAGGGAGATTATAAAATTGCAAAAGGAACAACCGCAAAAATTGTTTCCAGCGATATCATGGGAACAAAATCCATCAGAATGGAGATTGTACATTCCGGAGAATATTATCAACCGGGCGATACCATTCCGGGAGCGACCGAAAGCGATTTAAAAGAACAGGTAAGTATGCAGGTTCTTCCATTAAAGAAAAAAGCCGAAGAATTAATTGCGTCACTGGATTCGGCATTAACGATAGTTACTTACGTTTTTAATAAGGAAACAAGAGATAACCTGACACAGAGTTTTGAGAATATTAACCGCACGGTAGCCAACATTGAATCGGCATCGGCTGAGTTGAATAAAATTATTGGTAGCGGAAAAGTTAATTCGATTGTAACCAACCTCGACAGCATTACCATGTCAATCAATCAGAATTCAGGTAAAATAAGTAATATTATTAAAAACTTCTCGTCGCTCTCCGATTCGCTTTCGAAATTAAATGTAAGCCCTGTATTTGCTGAAATAAGTTCATCTGTTGCCGGTATAAACAAAATTATCCAGAAACTGAACACTACCGACAGTTCAGCCGGTTTACTGATTAATGATCCGGTTTTGTATCAAAATCTGAATAATCTGTCGAGTAGCCTCGACCTGTTGTTAAAAGATGTACGAAATAATCCCAAACGGTATGTTCATTTTTCAGCTTTCAACATTGGGAAGGACGTTTACATTACAGCAAAACCGTCAACACCTGATGAAAAAAATCAAATCATTTACAAGGTTCATTTGATCTCAAGCCCGGCAAAATTATCGACCGAGTCTGTATTTTTTAAAGGATTAGGAAAAATTGAGGAAATGAAGGTTAGTGAAACGTACAATTATATGGCCGGAAAATCCTCAGATTTTGAAAAGATTTCAGCCCTCCTGGAAACGGCCAGAATCAACTTTCCGGATGCTACTTTAGTTGCTTTTAAGAATGGACGAAAGATCAAACTTGAAAAAGCAATCAAAAGATTGCCAAATTAATTATCATTTTGCGTGTTTTGTTATTGTTAAATTACCTACATCCCTTTACCAGCAAGCACTTAAACGCACAAAACAATCAACACACTCACAATCAACACATTAGACTCATTAAAAAAATATTAAAATATTTTATTTTTTTAAATGCCTGAGTCTTAAAGACCTTAGCTAATTTTCATAAAAGTCAAGTGGAAATCGATTTTTTTTCTACATTTTTTTTCACAAAATTTGTTTCTGGGAAAAATAATCAGGAAAAATAGTTTTGTCAAATTTTTTAATATCCGGCTCCAAAATGATTAATGATCATCGTTTGGTTTGGGATCGTTGTCTGTCAATTATTCGAGACAATGTTCCAGGCATAAGTTTTAAGACATGGTTTGAACCAATCGTTCCGGTAAATCTGGATGATGAAGTCTTAACAATACAGGTTCCAAGTCCTTTCTTTTATGAATACCTTGAAGAACAGTACATTGATTTGCTTAGGAAAACACTAAGAAAAGAACTTGGAGTTGGAGCCAAGCTCGAATATGTAGTGGTTATGGGTAACAATCAAAGTAATTCGCAACCTTACACCGTTAAATATCCGACTAACAATAACAGCAAGATTCAAAACAAACCGATGAGTATTCCTTTGAAAACTGAAGGAAAATCATCGATAAAGAATCCATTTATTATTCCCGGAATTCAAAAAATCCAGATTGATCCACAACTAAGACTGGATAATACTTTCGATAATTTTGTTGAAGGCGAGTGCAACCGTTTGGCCCGGAGCGCCGGATATGCTGTTTCACAGAATCCCGGAGGGACTGCATTCAACCCGCTGATGATCTACGGCAATTCGGGCCTTGGTAAAACCCACCTGGCACACGCCATTGGTATTGAAGTGAAGGAACGCCATCCGGATAAGGTCGTTTTATACGTCAACTCAAATAAATTTCAAACACAGTTTACTGAAGCTACCCGGAATAACAACCGGAACGACTTTTTGAATTTTTACCAGATGATTGATGTATTGATTCTGGATGATGTTCAGGAATTTGCAGGAAAAGAAAAAACTCAGGAAACGTTCTTTCATATTTTCAACCACTTACATCAAAGTGGCAAGCAGCTGATTCTTACTTCAGATAAGCCACCAATTGAACTGAAAGGACTTGAGCAAAGATTGCTTTCCCGGTTTAAATGGGGTTTAACTGCTGATTTGCAGCAGCCAAGCTTTGAAACCAGGATGGATATCCTGAGACGAAAAATATACAAAGACGGAATTGATATTTCAGACGAAGTACTGGAATACATTGCCTCACATATTACCAACAATATAAGGGAACTCGAAGGAGCACTGGTATCGCTTCTGGCACAATCAACACTGAATCGTAAAGAAATTACCATTGAGCTGGCCAGTGAAATGATCAACAAACTGGTTAAGAATTCGAAACGTGAACTGTCGATCGATTACATTGCCAAAGTGGTTTGCGATTATTTTAATATGCCGGTCGATTCACTTCAGGCAAAAACCCGCAAACGCGAGGTGGTTCAGGCCCGTCAGCTGGCCATGTACTTCTCGAAAAATATGACCAAATCGTCGCTGGCATCCATTGGTTCGCAAATTGGACATAAAGACCATGCAACCGTTCTACATGCCTGCAAAACAGTGAATAACCTCAAGGAAACCGACAAAGCATTTAAACTTTGTGTCGACGAGATTGAAAAGAAATTAAAATTGTAAAAGAACTAAAGCAGGTCAATTTCGATCTGCTTTTTTCTTGCATAAAAATCACATCAGATGATTTATCTTTTACTGAGCATTCTTTCGTCATCAGTAATTTTCATCACATTTAAAGTTACTGAGCGGTTCAAAACCAACCTGATCAAGCTGATCACGGTCAATTACCTGGTGGCGGCCATACTCGGTTTTAGCTTCAACCGCCACCCGATTTCAATCCTGAGTGCTTTAACTTCCGAATGGCTTCCATATGCCTTGCTGATTGGCTTCTCATTTATCGTGATGTTTTTTCTGATCGGCTATTCAACCCGTCTTTCCGGAGTAGCCGTTACTACCATTGCCGGAAAATTGTCGATGGTTATCCCTATTCTGTTTTCAATTCTGTATTTCTCAGAGAAAACTACCGTTCTTAAAATCGCAGGATTGATACTGGCTACAATCGCAGTTTTACTAACCAGCTACCGCCCGGTTGATAAAGCAAAAAACCTGAAACTGATTCTTTTGCCGTTGGCCATTTTTCTGGGTTCCGGAATTACCGACTCGATTGTAAAGTATGCACAAAGCTACCATGTTCCGAACAGCATGAGCCTGCTGTTCCCTGCTGTAGTTTTCCTGACTGCTCTTATTATTGGCCTGATATTCATTCTGATAAAGCCAAAATCGATTTCAAAAAACATCTCTATCGCCGAGCTGATTGGTGGGTCAATCCTGGGAATTGCGAATTTCGGATCATTGTACTTCTTTATATTGGCACTAAACAACAGCAAACTGGATAGTTCCGTTGTTTTTGGACTGAATAACATATGTATTGTCTTATCTTCTATACTGATTGGCTTTGTCCTGTTCAAAGAAAAGTTTTCAAGAGTTAACTTTGCCGGAGTATTGATGGCAGTTATTGCTATCCTGATTTTAATGAATTTCTGATGGAAGATACTTACAAAACCATATCGAATCCTGCAGAAGGTCTTTTTAAGGATAAAGGCAGCAAATTTATTGCCTATGCCTATCCAGTGACTTCCGAAGAGCAGATCAGGGAAATCGTTCAGGCGATAAAGAAAGAACATTATTCGGCACGGCACCATTGCTATGCCTGGCGGTTAGGACATGAGAAATTGCTTTTCAGGGCCAACGACGATGGAGAACCTTCTTCAACTGCAGGAAAGCCCATTCTTGGACAAATCCAGAGTTTTGATCTGACTAACATCCTGATTGTAGTTGTCCGCTATTTTGGCGGAACTTTATTGGGCGTGAGCGGTTTAATTAATGCCTACCGCAATGCAGCTTTGGATGCAATTAATCAGGCAGAAATTGTGGAGAAGCTTGTAGAGAAAAAGCTTTTGGTTGAATTTGACTATGGCGTAATGAATGATGTGATGAAACTATTTAAAGACGAAAAACTGCCGCAGGTTGATCCGCAATTCGATTTGAGATGTCGGATCAGAACACACATCCGGTTAAGTGAAGTCAACCGGATTGAAGAAGGATTAAATAAAATTGAAGGATTAAAAATTACCGAATTGCCTTAAATTTGCCAATGATAGCAAGGAGTACGGTGTTAATAACCTTTTCATAACTAATAAACGATAATTTATAATAGATCGTAAAAACAACCTAATTTTGGATTTTGATGGAACACCTGATAAAACATTATTCCTTCTTTTCTGATGAATCCCTTCATCTGGAAAAGATTTTCCCAAATTCCCTGTTTTGTTTCCATCATGATAATAGCTTAACTCATCATTATTTTTACCCGGTATCACCGGAAATACTTAAAAGCCAACAGAAACAACATTTCTGTTGGCTTTTTTTTGCTTCAACATCATTAAAAAAACATTACATAAAATGGAAAAGAAAGATTTAATTTCGATTACCGATTATTCAAAAGAAGACTACCTGCGAATTTTGGAACTCGCGGCTGATTTTGAGAAGAACCCCAACCAGAAACTGCTTGAAGGGAAAGTAGTCGCTTCTTTGTTTTTTGAACCTTCGACCCGAACCCGACTGAGCTTCGAAACAGCTATCAACCGCTTGGGCGGACGAATTATTGGATTTTCGGATGCTGGGTCATCCAGTGTTTCTAAAGGCGAAACCTTGCACGACACCACTCGAATGGTCAGCAATTATGTCGATCTGATTGTGATGCGCCATCCGTTGGAAGGCAGTTCGCGATATGCGGCAGAAGTTGCCGATGTTCCGGTGATCAACGCAGGCGACGGAGCCAATCAGCACCCAACCCAAACTCTGCTCGACATGTATTCGATCCTGAAAACGCAGGGCACGCTAGATAACATCAACATTTTCATGATTGGCGACCTGAAATACGGACGCACCGTCCATTCCCTGCTCATGGCTCTTTCCGAATTCGAAAACCCAATCTTCAACTTCATTGCTCCTGACGAACTGGCGATGCCCGAAGAATACAAATTGTTCCTGAAAGAAAAAGGCATCCGCTATTTCGAGCACACCGAAATCAACGAAAACATCAATCACGCCGATATTATTTACATGACTCGCGTACAAAAAGAGCGTTTCATGGATCCGATTGAATACGAAAAAGTGAAAAACGTTTACATTCTTCGGAACAATATGCTTGCTAATACAAAACCCAATATGCGTATTCTGCATCCGCTTCCACGCGTCAACGAGATTCATCCAGATGTTGACAACAACGAAAAAGCATATTATTTTGAACAGGCCCGTAACGGAGTTTATACCCGCCAGGCCATTATTGCACATATTCTCAATCTTAAATAATTACAGCCATGCCAGATAGTTTAAAAAAGAAATTAAAACTGAAAGTGAGTGCAATCAACAACGGCACTGTAATCGATCATATTCCTTCTGAAAATCTGTTTAAGGTTATTTCTATTTTGGGCCTTCAGAATGTTAAAACTCAAATTACCTTTGGAGCCAATTTCGAAAGCGAAAAATTGGGCAGCAAAGCCATCATCAAGCTTTCTGATGTATTTTTTGAAGATGACGAGATCAACAAAATTTCTCTGATTGCACGGAATGCCAAGCTAAACATCATTCGCGATTACGAAGTAGTTGAAAAGCGGGTTGTAGAGGTTCCGGATAAGGTGATCGGAATTGTAAAATGCTTTAACCCGAAATGCATCACCAACAACGAAGAAATTACGACCTATTTCAATGTCATTTCAAAGAATCCGCTAGATTTGAAATGTAAATATTGTGAGAAGATTACCCACGAGGACCAGATGGTAATCAAATAGTTTGAAACAAATTGAATTATAGAATGACACAACCAAATTTTGAAGAAGTATATCAGAAGATTGCCGCATTGGTAAAAATTAATCAGGAAGACCTTTTGCTCCGGATTTGCGACCTTTTGAAACAGGAAGTTTACCATTACGACTGGGTAGGCTTTTATATTTTAGATCAGGAGAAGAATGAACTTGTTTTGGGCCCATTTGTCGGAAAACCAACGCAGCACACACACATTGCTGTTGGGAAAGGCATTTGCGGACAGGTGGCAGCCAGCGGCCAGACCATGGTTGTTCAGGATGTTACCCAAGTCGAGAATTACATTTCGTGCGGATTGGAAGTTCAGTCGGAAATTGTTGTTCCGGTTTTGAAGAATGGACAATTTGTTGCCGAACTCGATATCGATAGCCACTCGCCTGCCCCATTTACCGGAGAAGACAATGAGTTTCTGTCCAAAGTTTGTGGTTTATTGACTGATTGCTTTTAATTCAGTATAACAGCTAATTTAAGGATAAACAGATATTTAGAAAAATTAACTGAAATATATCGTAGAATCCGCATCAAGTTTGGCTTAAGTTTGTTTAGATGGTGTAATTTGCAGTAATTTTATACGTTCTGTAAATTACACCATGCTTTTTTATTCGACCGAACACGAGCCAAAACAATTCAATAAAATAAGATGCTGGAACAAATTTACCATATCCTTTTTCACACCAACGAAGCAATTTTCGCCTTAGTTTCCGAAAATGTCTGGGAAGCCTATCTTGTCTTGTTTCTGATTATTTTTCTGGAAACCGGACTAATCGTTTTCCCCTTTTTGCCAGGCGACGGACTGCTTTTCTCCGCAGGAGTAATTGCTGCATCTTCCGACATGAGTATCTGGGTACTTGTTCCACTACTAATTTTTGCTGCCATAATCGGTAATCATTTCAATTACAAGATCGGATCACTTATTGGACATCGAATTGAGCGGAGCCATCGAAAGCTAATCCAAAAATATCTGGTTCCATCTATCGTTAAAACCCGGGAATTTTATCATCGCCATGGTAAAAAATCGATTATCATTGGCCGCTTTTTTCCTGTAATTCGCACTTATATCCCATTTTTTGCCGGTACTGTATCGTTCGACTTTCCGATTTTTAAACAATATACCGTTATTGGTTCGGCAATCTGGGTTCCGTTTTTCACGCTTACCGGCTATTTCCTGGGCGAAATCACCTGGATCAAGGATAATTTCGAGATTATTTTCCTTGGACTCATCATCGTAACCTTAATTCCCTTTTTCTACGCCGCCATCAAAACATTATTCTTCGGAAAAAAGATTCCGCAAGAATAGGTTCCTCCTGAAAGGCTTGATTATTCAACAAAAAAGCTATTTTTGATCATTCAAAATTAGCATCTATGTCAAAGTTATTTATTACAAAGCCTTTGTCCCTATTGATGGCCGAGTCGAAATCCGATCAGGGACTACGGAAATCGTTAAGTGCATTCAACCTTACCACGCTTGGAATCGGAGCAGTTATTGGTGCCGGAATATTTGTATTAACCGGTCAGGCTGCTGCACAATATGCTGGTCCTGCAATAGTTATATCATTTTTGATTTCCGGAATGGCTTGTTTATTCGCAGGCTTGTGTTATGCCGAATTTGCCTCGATGATTCCGATTTCGGGTAGTGCTTATACCTACGCTTATGCAACTATGGGCGAGTTTGTAGCCTGGATCATTGGCTGGGACTTAATTTTGGAATACCTTTTTGCAGCATCAACGGTTGCTGTGGGCTGGTCGGGATATGTGGTAAGCTTCCTGAAAGACTTTGGGATTAACATTCCGGCGCAATTTACAACAGCGATGGGAACTGTTATGGTTGACATCCCTGAAGTTGGGTGGAAATCGGTAACACCTGAATTAACGAAAAATCTGGCAAATACTGGGATTTCCATTGACAGCCTGCCTCACCTTTCAGGAATTTTAAATTTACCTGCCATGTTTATTGTGGCCGCAATCTCTATATTACTCTTAATCGGAATAAAAGAATCGGCAAAATTCAACAATTTTATGGTAGTGATAAAAGTGTTCGTCATTATGCTCTTCATCGGAATTGGGTTCATGTTTGTCCATAAAGCCAACTGGCACCCTTTCATTCCTAAAAATACAGGCGTTTGGGGGCATTATGGATGGAGCGGAATCTTCCGCGGTGCAGCGGTTATTTTCTTTGCTTATATTGGGTTTGATGCCGTTTCTACTGCAGCACAAGAAGCTAAAAACCCGAAACGCGATATGCCAATCGGTATTCTGGGTTCGCTTGGGATCTCTACCCTTCTTTATATTTTGGTAGCTATTGTATTAACCGGTATTGTAAGTTATACTTTCCTGAATGTAGCCGACCCAATTGCTGTGGGTGTAAATGCCATGGGCGAAGGCCTTTTCTGGTTACGTCCAATCATAAAAATTGCGGCAATTGCAGGACTTAGCTCTGTTATTCTTGTAATGTTACTGGGCCAGCCACGAATCTTCTTCTCCATGTCGAAAGACGGGCTGTTGCCACCTGTATTTTCAAAAATTCATCCTCGGTTTAAAACTCCATATGTAAGTACTTTAGTAACCGGATTCGTAGCGATGATCGTTGCCGGTCTCCTGCCAATTAATATTCTTGGTGAGCTTGTTTCGATTGGTACTTTGTTGGCTTTCGCCATTGTGTGTATCGGGATTATTATTCTGAGAGTGAAACGGCCGGATATTGAACGAACTTTTAAAACACCATTCGTTCCGCTGGTTCCGATTCTGGGAGCTGGTATTTGTATTTTGCAAATGGCCTCACTTCCTTTAGACACCTGGTTGCGGTTAATTATCTGGATGGCTATCGGTTTTGCTATTTACTTCACCTACGGAATTCGGAAGAGCAAAATCAGGAATCAAAAGTCATAATAAATGTTACCAATAACATAAAAGAGGCTGCCTGGAATCAAATCCAGGCAGCCTCTTTTGTTTGTAGCAACTTCTCTTTATCTTGAAGGTTTCACTTCGACCAGATCAGCCAATTTTCTTGCGGTTTGCTGCAATTCAAGCACATCGGCACTCAAATCAGCACTTACCACTACTACACCCATGCGGCGATGAACTCTGGCGGCCTCTTTCCCAAATATACGTACATCAGCATGTGGGTTTTGACACACTAGATCGATACCAGAATATTCCGGAGAAATGGTTTCGATACCTGAAAGGATTACCGCGCTGGCTCCTGCTTTTTCCTGCCTGATTTCAGGAATCGGCAAGCCCAGAACAGCCCGGCAATGCAATTCGAATTCGCTGAGGTTTTGCGTACCGGCTAAAGTTACCATGCCCGTATCGTGCGGACGTGGCGACAATTCAGAAAAAACAACCCCTTCTGCAGTAATAAAAAACTCGACACCCCAAATACCTGCACCACCCAAAGCCTTGGTCACCTGTGAAGCCATGTTGCGTGCTTCCGCTTCAAAACCTTCAGGAAGCATTGCCGGCTGCCAGCTTTCCTGGTAATCGCCTCGCTCTTGCCGGTGACCGATTGGCGCACAAAACAAAGTTTCGCCATTTTTCTGAGTCACGGTTAGTAATGTAATTTCGCTTAAAAAAGGAACAAAGGCTTCAACAATCACTTCATTTAAATCGCCACGCCCCTTGTCAACAGCCGCATTCCATGCCTTTTCGCAATCGGCTTCGCTTTTAATGGTCGATTGCCCTTTGCCCGACGACGACATCAATGGTTTCACTACACACGGAATCCCAACCTCAGCAACCGCAGCTTTCAGTTCACCGAAAGTTTTAGCGTACCTGTAATTAGCAGTTTTCAGACCCAATTCTTTGGATGCCAAATCTCGGATAGCCTTGCGGTTCATAGTAAAATTGGCAGCTTTAGCCGACGGTACCACCTGAATTCCATCCTTTTCGTAGTCGTAGAAACGTTCGGTGCGAATGGCTTCAATTTCAGGAACAATCAGGTCTGGACGATGTTTCTCTACAATGCGGTCAAGTTCAGCGCCATCGAGCATATTAATCACTTCAAACAGATCGGCTACCTGCATGGCCGGAGCGCCTACATAACTGTCAACGGCAATCACTGTTTGTCCCAGACGCTTGACGGCAATTACAAACTCTTTGCCCAGCTCCCCCGAACCCAGCAACATTATTTTCTTTTGCATACTTTTCCCTTCTTATAACAAATAGGCCGCAAAGGTATTATTTTCGAAAGTTGGTACAAAAGTCTAAGTTGAGTTTTATTTCTTCTGAATTATTAGTAAAAACCGCTGAAACACGCGTAAGGAAACGAGAACCTTCAGCAGGACGGTGAAATCTTTAACAGGACAGCCACCCAAGTTACTTGTGTGGCCAGAAACGTAACTCGGGCAGCCCAGGTACCTAATCGTGTGGCGAAAACATTAACTCAGGGGGTAAATTTCCAACAAATTTTCTATTCCATTGTTACTGAAATAGAACGTATAAGAAATTTTAGTCATGAAATTAACTCATACACTGTTTCTGTTTCTGGCATTGATACTGGCCCTTAATAATGCCACGGGGCAAAGTGCCAATATACTAATTCCCTTTGCCTCCGGACTGTCGAATCCGGTTTGTATTGCAAATGCCGGCGACAGTCGTTTGTTTGTTGCCGATCAACGGGGCTATATCAGGATAATAAGTTCTACCGGAATTGTCAGTACACAGCCCTTTCTTGATATAACTAACCGGGTTGTTTCTGGTGGAGAAAGAGGCTTATTGGGAATCGCTTTCCATCCGGATTATAAAACAAATGGATACTTTTACGTCAATTACGTTGGTAATGGCGATAGCACCCATATTTCAAGATTTAAAGTCAGTACAGGTAATGTAAATGTGGCCGATCCGCAAAGCGAACTGAAACTGATGACGATCTTTCAGCCCTACCAGAATCACAATGGAGGTGATCTCAAATTCGGTCCTGACGGTTATTTATACATCGGAATGGGCGATGGAGGTTCAGGTGGTGATCCTGGTAACCGCGCCCAAAATCCGAAAGAATTATTGGGAAAAATGCTCCGTATTGATGTCGATCATGGAAGTCGGTATGCTGTTCCGGCGACAAATCCGTTTTACAACAACACTACAACAAAAGGCGAAATCTGGGCGCTTGGACTGCGCAACCCCTGGCGATTCAGCTTCGATCGACTGACCGGCGATCTTTGGATTGGCGATGTTGGTCAAGATATTTATGAGGAAATTGATTTTCAACGGGCTGACAGCAAAGGAGGCGAAAACTATGGGTGGCGTTGCTACGAAGGGAATCAGGTGTATAACAGCTCCGGATGTTCTTCCGGAACCCTGATGACATTTCCCGTTTACACCTATTCGCATGGAACTGAATGCTCTGTAACCGGAGGATATGTTTACAGGGGCTCCACGTTATCACCTTTCTATGGCTATTATTTTTTTGCCGATTATTGTTCCGACCGGATCTGGACTTTGCACCTAGTTTCAGGCAATTGGGTGAAAGAAGATTTTGGACAATTTACAGGGAATAATTTCAGCACATTTGGCGAAGATGTTAATGGGCAACTTTATTTGGCGGGCCGCTCCTCCGGAAAGATTTTTCGCATTGGCGATCAATCTACCGGAATCTATCCTAACGATGAATTAGAAGGGTTAAAAATTACCCAAGTACCATTTTCAGGACAAATCAAGATAGAAACCGGACAAAATATCCAACAGGGAATGCGGATAAGTGTGCATGATATTACCGGCACCAGACGTTACCAGGCCGAAACAAGGGAGAATCCGTATCAATTTGACTTAAATTCTGTGCCATCGGGTATTTATATTATAACTGTTAAGATTGACGGTAAAAATCATGCCCGCAAACTGATATTGGAAAAATAAGAGTCAGCATTTTATTACTTTCGTCTTATAATTCAATATAACCTTGTAAACGTTAAGAATGTCTCACAGTTCATCAGTAAAATCAATATTTTTTGCCCTTCTAGCCAACCTCGGAATCGCCATTACCAAAACAGTAGCAGCAGTTATAACCGGCTCGGGCGCCATGCTGGCCGAATCGATCCATTCATTTGCCGACTGCGGCAACCAGGGACTTTTGTTTCTGGGATTAAAGGCCTCGAAGAAAGAACCAACTCCCGATCATCCGCTAGGGTTCGGAAAAGCCATTTTTTTCTGGTCGTTTATTGTGGCCCTCATTTTATTCAGCATGGGCGGTCTGTTTTCGATTTACGAGGGAATTCACAAACTCAGTTCTACTGAAGAAATAAGCAATCCGTACATTGCCATCGTGGTATTATCGGTAAGCATGCTGCTCGAAGGCGCTTCGCTTTGGGGCTGCATTACGCAGATCAATAAAATAAAGCACAGCGAAAGTCTGTGGAAATGGTTCAGGAACAGTCGACAAAGCGAATTGGTTGTGGTAATGGGCGAAGACGTTGCCGCCTTGCTGGGTCTGGCTTTTGCTCTTATTTCAGTTGTTTTGTCGATGGTAACCGGCAATCCTCTGTTCGACGCAGTTGGTAGCATCGGTATCGGTGTTTTACTGGTGGTTATTTCCATCTTTCTGGCCATAAAAATTAAAGGCCTGCTCATTGGGCAAAGTGTTGATGCTGAGGTGCGAGCCGAAATTTCAGCATTCCTGGAATCACAGCCTGAAATAAATTCGGTTCTGAATTTAATTACGCTGCAATTGGGCGCTCAGATCATGGTAGCGGTAAAAGCTAAAATGGCCCCTGTCGAAACAATCGACCAAGTGATTGGCAACATCAACCGTTGCGAAGCCGCACTCAAAAAGCAAAATCCAGCCATTCAATGGGTATTCTTTGAACCAGATATTGAAAAATAGCTTCTTTCTGACCGGTCATTTATCATTGCTTTCATTAATCACTATCAGAACATAACCTGATTGACATTTCTGAATTAGCTGATAATTAACAATTACGTAGCATTCAAGAGTTTTAAAAGGGTAATTTTGCGGCTCGTTTAAAAAGGGCAATGATGCCATAACACCGTTAAAGATCCTGAAATCAGGAAATTAAGAAAGAAGTATCTATGAAGCGTATTAATGAATACAAGAAATTGTTCAATGTTGAAGCAGACACCGACCTCAAAACGTTGAAATCGACCTATCGGAATATGGTAAAAGAGTGGCATCCCGATAAATTTCAGGAGGAAGATGATAAAGCTGAAGCAGAACATAAAAGCCGACAAATCATTGACGCGTATCATTTTTTGGTGAGCATTGCGCCCGAAACAATCGCTGCAAATCAGGAGGAATATGACAATACAATAACCGAATCGAACATCGCCGATTTCAAACACAAAGGACTCTTGCTTGAAGTTACTTTTCTGGACGGAACCACTTATGAATACTTCGGTGTTCCGAAAAACATGTATATCAAGATGGTAAATACCGATAAGTTAATGCGTTTTGCCAGAAGGAATATCTTCAACACTTACCTGTACCGAAAAACAAAAAGAAGTTTAGAAGTCGCTTAATTTACTTTTGGAGTATAGTGAAGCGACATATTCAACTATGTAAGCCGCTCAACGTTTTTGCCAATAATAACCAAGGCAGGCATGGGTGGCTTTTCCATTTCCATTAGTTGAGCAATGTTTCCCAATGTCCCTTCCAAAGTGCAGGCATCGGGTTGAGAAACTTTGCTTAGTATCTGCACTTTTAGATCCGGAGAAATGCCTTTATCCATCAATCTTCCAGCCAATTTTACCAGCTTATTCAATCCCATAAAAAATATAATGGGCGAACCCGATTTCAGCACAGAAACAAAAGATTCGAGATCGCAAAAATCGCCTTCGCAATAGTGCCCGGTACCAAATAAAACCATGCTGTTTTTGCCGCGTTCGGTGAGCGGAATACCATACAAAGAGGCTGCTCCAAGGGCTGATGTCACTCCCGGAATAACCTCGTAATTCAGACTGTTTTCAATGCAAAACCGGATTTCTTCGGCGCCACGGCCAAAAATCATCGGATCGCCCGATTTCAATCTGACGACTTTTTGTCCTTTCCCTGCAAGTTCAATAATTAACTGGTTGATCCATTCCTGCCGATCGGTTTGATCTTGCCCATCCTGGTAAATTTTTCCAACATAAACACGCTGTGCTTCAGGCTTGGCGAGATTCAAAATTTCTTCACTTACCAAAGCATCATGCAAAATACAGTCAGCTTCCTGAATGCGTTTCAGAGCTTTGATGGTCAACAATTCGGGATCGCCCGGACCAGCGCCAACTATGGAAATGAGTGAACTCATTCTGAGTTATAAATTATTAGTTATGAATGATGAATGAAAAAAATTTGGATTTTCAGACATACTTTTGCCTTTTTACTTTTGCCTTGGTATTAGGCTATCCAGGTAATCCATCGGACTTGGATATTTAAACTCATAATTCAATAAACGTTGTAATTTACTGCTGTCTATTACCTTATAGGCTTCCTGATGATCGGAAATACGAGGCTCAGGCAAGCCTGAAATTTGAGCGGCCTTCCCGTAGAAATCCTTTTTGAGTGGATGTTCCGGACAACATGCATTCAGCGTTTCGCCCCAAATATCCTGCTCAAGAATAGCCAAAATAATTCCAATACAATCGTCCTGATGAATCAGGTTCACCGGAATGTTGGCTATTGCGCGGTCCGATTTCAGGAGAAAACGCGCCGGATTGCGATCGGCACCAATCAAGCCACCAAATCGTATAACCGTAGTTTTAAAATCAGTCAGGTTCTTAAACAAATTTTCAGCGTACAGACATGCTTTTCCACTTGCTTTGTCTGGGATAAGTTCATCATTTTCGCTTGCAGTCTGCAAATTTTCAGGATAGACTGACGTTGAAGAAATGAAAATCACTTTTTGTATTCCAGCCTTCAGGATTATTGGAATCAGTTGAGCTATTTGGGCAGGAAACACACGTTCAATTCCATCAATCCGTCGCGGAGGGATTGAAATGATCAGCACATCAGTTTCAAAAAAAGCAGGATCATCTACCTTGATATCAGAATCATCCAATACAATTCGGTATGGCACAACACCTGAAGTACGAAGCAACCCGAACTTTTCGGGATTGGTTACCGATCCTTTAACCGAAAAACGATGGTTCCGTAAATATTTCCCTAATGGCAATCCGAGCCATCCGCATCCTAAAATTGAAACTGTTCCAGCCTTCATCCTTTTGTTATTCGTTTTCTTCCTTCCAACGTGCTATCGAATATTGAACAAACGACAGCTCTTCCTGTTCGGGAGAAAGATACACTTTATTGGTGAAAACACGCCAGGCAGCCCTTGCTGTCGAGTTTTCGTTGGCCAGAATGAGCGATCTTGGGTCGGTAAAATTGCCCGACGCTTTAAAATTATCGATCCCGGAAGGACTAAAAAACAAATACGCATCGAACATTCCGTTAACAATTTTTTCGATTGGGGTATTCTTATAAACCTCAATTTCAGAATATTGAATTGCAAAACTGGAAAATACAGAATTAATTTCGCTATGCAATTTGTCGCCATGTAAAAACAAAACAGAATCGCCCTGATTTTGACTGATCACATTCTCAGCTAATTCTGAAATACTGGAATAAGACGAAATAAAGATTGGCAAATTGAGCTCTTTTAAAATTTCAGCCTGTTTTTCCGACCAGCAATATAACCTGTCAGACTCGGTTAAACCAACCTGCGACTGGAAACGTGCCAGCCAATGGGCCGCATAAACACTTGTAATAACCCATTGTTTGCGAGTGTTAGTCATTGTTTCGAAGAATGACAGTTTTGGTTTTTTATACTCGATGCGGAAAAATGGCTGTTCGATGTACTGAACATGTTGTTTTTGTAACCACTGGCGGGTAACTGCTGAGAGTTTTTCGCCGATAAAAAATACTGGAGTCTTCATGATATTATTTTTTAATGCCTGAAATCACTTCCCTTTATTATTTCTTTTACGTATTGCTTCCGGATAACAAAATCGCCAAACCTTTCCCCAACACTGCGGTTCTGAGCGTAATCAGCAACAATAGGCGTTAATTCTGACAGAATTTCATCTTCGGTAAGCGTTTCTTTGTAGAGTGCATTGAGGCGGGTTCCGTTGAAGTTTCCACCCAAATAGAGATTATAGTGTCCTTCCGATTTTCCTACGAAGCCTATTTCGGCCAGGTAAGGCCGACCACAGCCGTTTGGACAACCGGTCATTCGAATCACAATTTCTTCTTTAAACAAACCGTGCTGATCCAAAATCGATTCAATTTTAGTGACCAGCGATGGCAGATACCTTTCGGCTTCGGCAAATGCCAATCCGCAGGTATTGAGCGCCACACAAGCAATTGAGTTCTGACGTAATCCTGAAATTTCACCAGGCAGTACGCCATTCTTTTTCAGGATTTCGCTGATCTTCTTTTTTTCTTCAGCCGAAACATTGGCAATTACCAGGTTCTGGTTTCCGGTCAAAATAAGTTGCCCGTTAATGTGTTGAGCCACTTCCCGAAGTGCCGATTTCAAATTAAAACCGTTCCGGTCGGCTACACGGCCACCTTCAACAAAAAGCGAAAGGCTCCATTTCCCATCTGCACCTTTCTTCCAGCCCAAACGATCGCCATTACGGGTAAAAGCAAAAGGCTTCGATTCCTGAAGTTCGTATCCAAGGTATTTGTGCAACTCTGCTCTGAACGCTTCAATTCCTAATCGGTCGATGGTGTATTTTAATCTGGAAAGTTTACGGTTCTGGCGGTTTCCATTGTCGCGCTGCACCAGTAATACTTTCTCGGCAACATCAATAATTTGTTCCGGAGTGCAAAAACCAATTACCTCGGCCAGGCGCGGATATGTTTCCGGCATTCCGAAAGTAGTTCCCATTCCGCCGCCAACAATCACATTATAGCCAGTAATCTTGTCGTTTTCAACATGAGCAATAAATCCCAAATCCTGAGAAAAAATATCGGAATCGTTGTATGGCGGAATAGCTACCGCAATCTTGAATTTCCGCGGCAGATAACGGTCGCCGTAAATTGGTTCAACGTCTTTTTTACTGTCGGCAATCAATTTCTGATCGAGCCATATTTCGTGGTAGGCAGTTGTCGATGGCAATAAATGTTCGCTAATCCTGCGGGCAGTTTCAGCCACTTCGGCATGTAATTCTGATTCCGCCGGATTTGGATGACACATCACATTGCGGTTCACATCGCCGCAGGCAGCAATCGTATCCATCAGTTCGGTATTCATCGCCTGAATGGTTTTCTTCAGATTGGTTTTAATTACTCCATGCAGCTGAAACGCTTGTCTGGTAGTTAGTTTCAGTGTATGGTTCGCGTATTCTTCCGAAATCCAATCCATTTTAAGCCATTGCGTTGGCGTGACTACTCCACCTGGCACTCTGACCCGAATCAGGAAAGAGTAAGCAGGCTCCAGCTTTTGGCGCTTGCGTTCCTTTTCCAGATCGCGGTCGGCCTGCTGGTACATTCCGTGAAATTTGGAAAGTTGTGTATCAGCAAAAGCCAGCGAGCCGGTAATCGGATCGGCCAAACTCTCGACCAAAGTGCCTCTCAGATAATTACTCTCGTACTTAATCCGTTCTAATTCTGAAAGTTCGTCCCAGTTTATAAAATCGCTCATTTTTATAAGTTTATATGCGTACGAACAAGTAAGTATTTATACCACTAAGATACAGTTCAAAACTCACATTGTTCATTCTTTATTGCTATTAATTCCTATTATTTAAATCTTTTAACATTGCACAACGATTAATACACATCCGTTTGAAACCGCTTTTCTTTCTTTAGCGTTTTTAGGTATTCCAGCGCCTTTTCTTCGCTCATGCCACCTTCTGTTTCGAAGATTTGCAGTAAAGTTTTCTGTACATCACGGGCCATTTGCTTCATATCGCCACAGAGATAAATATTGGCTCCTTCTTTCAACCATTCAAAAACTTCCTTCTGGTTTTCAATCAACCGGTTTTGCACGTAAACCTTTTCTTCCTGATCGCGCGAAAAAGCCACATCAATCTTTTCCAGGTAACCATCCTTTAGCAATTTCTGCCATTCAACCTGGTATAAAAAGTCGGAATGAAAACGGCGTTCTCCAAAAAACAGCCATGTTTTACCTTTCTGATTGTTGGCTTCGCGGTGTTGCAAAAATGAACGGTATGGCGCAACGCCAGTGCCTGCACCAATCAGAATGACCGGAGTTTCTTCATTTTCAGGAAGTTTAAATGCGGGATTTTTCTCAATAAAAACTGAAACCTGCGAGTCAACTTCAATGCGGTCGGCCAAATAGGTTGAACAAGCTCCTCCCCGACTCCGTCCTTTATTGGAATAGCGCACAGTAGCCACTGTAATGTGCACCTCGTCACCCACCGCGTCCTGACTAGAAGAAATGGAATACAAACGTGCAGGGAAACTTCTCAGCAGATCAGCCAAATCCTGCGCTGAAAGAGCAAACGGAAATTCTTCCAGCAGATCAAGAATATCATGTCCATACAGGTATTGATCTAAACGTTCTTCATTTTTAATAATCTCCTGAAGCTTATCGTTCCCGGCCTTCTCCTGATATTTTTGAATAACATCGCGGTTGATAACCGTAATTTCAAGGTGTTCCGAAAGGGCATCTTTTAACGAAAAAGTTCCTTCTTTAATCGTAACCAACTCCGTTCCACCGAAACCTGAATGCTTTAAAATAGCATCGACCAATTCTGGCGGATTATTTGCCAGAATACCGACCGAATCGCCCGGCTCATAAGCGATTCCTGAACCATCCAACGAAAGTTCAACGTGGTAAACTTCTTTATCCGAATCGCGTCCGGTAATTTTCACTTTATCAATTACAGTAGCATGGAAAGGATTTCTGCGCGAATACGTTTCACTGTTCAATGTATTGCCGGAAACATTTGCCGGAACAGAAACCGCTGGTATATCAGCAAAAACATCGGTAAAATCGGTAATCCAACGATCTACTTCTTCATCAAAATCAACATCCAACGTCAAAATTGGCAAAATTGATTTTGCACCTAATTTGGCTAAAGCCTGATCGATGTCAATCCCGGTTTTGCAGAACAGCTTGTAACTTTTATCACCTAATGCCACAACCGAATAATTCAGATTCGGCAATTGAGGTGCGCGTTTCCCGGTAATGAATCCATGGAAATCTTCAGCCATGGCAGGCGGCTCGCCTTCGCCATGCGTACTTACGATGAAAACGACATTGGTTTCTGATGTCAGCTGTCGGGTTTTGTAATCGTCCAAAGCAACGGAAACGGCTTCGACACCTCTGCCCGCAAGTTTTGCCGCCAGTTGACCGGCAATGGCTTTACTGCGACCGGTGTGCGTACCATAAAGTATTTTCAGCTGCTTACTACTTTTAGGTTGACTTAAAGTTGCAGGCTGATTGCTTCCTGAAGAAGCCAGCAAACCCTGGAAATATCCATTGATCCAGAGCAACTGCTCCCGGTTTAAGCCACCAGTCAGGCTGGTTAAAGCGCTCAACTGTTGTTCGTTTAATAGACTTAACTGAATGCTCATATTTTTGTGTTTTTAAGATTTTCTAAATATTCCTGTATCAGATTGCGTAAACGAATGGCTTCGTAAACATTTTCGGCATTTGAACTCACTGCAACCGAGATATTTCCATCCTGATAAATGGCCGGTGATACGAACTGACAAAGTGCCGGATTGTCGTGAATATTAACCAGCACTCCGGCCTCTCGCCCATCTTGCGCTATCTGGCGATCAAGCGATTCGTTATTCGTGCACGAATAAAGCATCAGGTAGCCATTTAAATCGCTTTTTTCGTAGCTTTTCCGGAAACAAACGACACCTGTTTCATAAATCTCGTCGATGATATTCTCGGCAACTACTTCAAGGTGCGCTCCTGAACGCTGTAAAATCCTGATTTTCTTCAGGGCGCTTTGTCCGCCTCCGATGATCAGTATCTTGCTGGTTGAAATATCAATTGATATGGGTAAAAACCTTCGTTCCATGTTTTGAATTATATTTGATAGTCAGAATCTGATTTCTTCATCCTACCGAAACTGATCCGGTTCCAGGCGCGCTCATGAAAAAAATAAAGGGCCATCTTGGTAAAAACTTCAACTCCTCCAATAGATAAGGCGAGAGTTGCTTTTCCTGTTATTATATAAGAAATAACGATGGTATCAATGGTTCCGATAGTCCGCCATGAAACAGATTTTACGATACTTCGGTAAGATTTTTCACTCATAAAAAGATTATTTAAATTCAAAAAAAAACCCCTCTGGATTCCAGAAGGGTTTAAATATATCTTGGTTAAATTCACCTATATCCTGACCACCTTCTGAAAAGTTGAACGAAAACACATACACATACCCATAACATTTGACATGTACATTGAGGAATTCATTTTTGCTATTTCAGAAGAATATTGATTCATAATAAAAAGACTTAACGGTCTGTAATTATTTTATACTGCAAATGTATATTCTAATTTTACAAATCAAAACAAATTGATGTTTATTTTTCGTTAATTAATGAAAATGCTACAAATTGGGTTCTATATTTGCCTTTCGGTTTCAGCAAAATTCTATGGCAACAGCGAACATTTACTATTTCAATCCGACTTGCGAACTGGCTGTTGCCAATGGATCATTCAGTTACCAACCTCCGCTTTTACTTCAGGAAATGAAACGCGACTTATCCATTCTTCCTTTTGTATTTTGCACAGAAAATGATTTTGTTTTGACCGATAACCCACCTTCTACCGATTTTTTACAAATATTAGCGGATACAGGGTTCAACTTGCCCACATTTTGTCGATTGGCTGATCTGGAATCACTTCCAAAAGGTTCTTTTGATGCCATTTCGCCTTGGGGATGGAGCCCGGCTGCTCACTTTAAGCTAAAGAACCTGAAAGAAAAGTGCTCAGAATCGTTTAAGGCAAGTCCAGTCTATAATTGGACTGCTGAGTATAAATTACTCTTTGAACGATCAACATCTCTCGATTTTTTAACCGGAATACTTAATAACAATCCGCCAGATTGGTTTATTGGTAAGGAAATGGTTGGCAAAAAAGTAACCAGTTGTGACGAAATTGATTTGCTTCTGAAAAAACATTCTCCTTTGGTTCTAAAAGCTCCTATGAGTTCCTCTGGACGCGGCATTCAGATTATCCGAAAAACCCACCTAAATACCTCGAACCGACAATGGATTTCAGGAGTGCAAAAACAACAAAATTACCTGATTGCTGAGCCATATCTGGAAAAATTAATGGATTTGTCTTTTCAGTTTCAAGTGCTGCAGAACGCCGAAATTGAATATTTAGGCTATTCTATATTCGAGACCAATTCTAATGGTCAATACAACGGCACATTTACACATCCCATGCTAAATAAATTTATAAACGAAAAATATATTCCTGAATTGGAATTCAGGATTGAAGAAACAGCTAAAGTGCTCAAATCTGCTTTAGAAACATCAGCTTATCCCATCGAACACCGAGGATTTATAGGAGTTGATGCGTTGATTTTTGGGAATGAGGAGTACCTGATGGTGCAGCCATGCATTGAAATAAACAGTCGGATGAATATGGGTGTTTTAACAATGTTTCTGGAAAGAATAATCCATCCGGAATCGGAAGGGAAATTTGAACTCTTTTATGGGAATGAGGGTGAATTCAACACTTTTGCAACTGAACAGACTCAATTGAATAGTCCGATATTTAAGGAAGGACTATTTTATTCCGGCTTCTTGCCCCTGGTTGAACCAAGCGAAAAATCAAAATTCGGAGCTTACGTTTCGCTCTGTGTGGCAAGGTAACGATTTAGTGTATCAAGCAAATATTTTAAACGGATAGGCTTGGTAATGAACTCGTCACAGCCAGCATCCTGGCACATACGTTCCTCCCCCGAAAGGATAAACGCTGTCTGAACGACAATAATAATTTCAGGATAAAGATTCTTGATAATCCGTGTAGCTTCAATTCCATCTAATTTGGGCATATTAATGTCCATTAAAATCAAGTCAACCCGATTATTTTCTTTGACCATTTCAACAGCATCCAAACCATTCTTTGCCCATACCAAATTTGCATTGGTCTTCCTCAATGCAGCCTCAAAATAGATATTACTGGTTTCATTGTCCTCTACAACCAGTATCGTTTTGCCTGACCATGAGTAAGTATTATCCGAAAATTCCATAACGTGATATATTAGGTTATATATTTTTTCTTTCCAACTGCTTGTAAATCCGATCAAAAAGCCTCACCAACTCACTCACATTAAAAGGTTTACTCAAATAATCATCCATTCCTGCTGCTACAAATAAATCCTTATCGCTTTTAAGCGTATTGGCTGTCATAGCTACAATAGGAACCCGATTCGTAATACTATTTATATTTTCCCACTCACGTATTTTCCCTGTCGCCTCAACTCCATCCATCACGGGCATATGCACATCCATAAAAACAACATCAGGTAAATCCGAAATAAACCGTTCAACTGCCTGAAAACCATCTGGAACGACGATTACTGAATGCCCGAGTTTCTGTAGATTTAATATAGCAACTTTTTGGTTAATTACGTTATCCTCAGCCAGTAAAATTTTTAACTTTCGTTCGCGATGAATAGAATCTTCTAATTCCTGATTTTCGGTCTCCGAGAGATCCTCCCCTGCAATTCCAAATTCACCATCGAAATGAAAAATCGCTCCTTTTCCTTCTTCGCTGATAATACCTATTTCGCCACCCATTAAATGAACCAGATTTTTAGAAATAGCCAAACCCAGGCCTGTACCTCCAAATTTCCTTGTAGTTGAAACATCGGCCTGTGAAAAGGATTTAAACAGTTTCAGTTGATTTTCAGGTGAAATACCAATGCCAGTATCTTTAACATCAAACTGCAGGCGAACCGCACATTCATTTCGAGCTACAAGTTTCACCGAGACATTCACAAATCCTTCTTCAGTAAATTTAATTGAATTATTGCAAAGATTTATTAGCACCTGTTTAAGTCTCAATGGATCGCCAATGAGTAATTGTGGAACATCTGGAGCAACCTCGAATGAAAGATCAAGTTTTTTTTGGATGGCTTTATATCGAAGAATTTTAACAACCTCATTAATTTCATCGCATAGATTAAACCGAATGTGTTCAAAGGTAATCTGTCCGGCTTCAATCTTCGAGAAGTCCAGAACATCGTTTATAATCATCAAAAGATTTTCTCCTGAAATACCAATAATATCAATATATTCGAGCTGCTCGGCAGTTAATGAAGTTCTTTTTAAAATATCTATCATCCCTATAATTCCGTTCATAGGAGTCCTGATTTCATGTGAAATATTGGCCAGAAAAATTGCTTTGGCCTTCGCCGAAGCTTCAGCCATTTCCTTGGAGCGAATAAGTTCATCCTGGTATTTACGTAAGGTTAGGTGAAGATTAACGCGGGCCAGAAGCTCTTCCTTACTGAATGGCTTCGGAATGTAATCGACGGCTCCCAGATTAAAACCTTTTATAATGTTGTCTTTTTCTTTCTTTGCTGTCAGAAAAATAATCGGAATATCCTGAGTTTGCGAACTTGATTTTAAGTGAGAACACACCTCAAACCCATCGATATCAGGCAGAATAACATCCAGCAGAATCAGGTCAAACTTATGAGCTTTTGCTTTGGCAATTGCGGATTTTCCATTAATTGCAGTCGCAATCAGATATCCCTTTTCCGATAAAATCTCTTTCATCAGATCAAGATTTAACTGAACATCATCCACTATCAGAATTTTCGAAACTTGATCCTTATCCATCATTAGACTAAAATGTAATGTTTATCCAATTTATTAGTTCATCCGGATTCCCAATCTTCTTCGCTGCATTTAGCTTGATTGCCTCTTTAGGCATACCAAATACAACCGATGACTTTTCATCCTGAGCAAAAGTATTTGCCCCGATCTGGTGCAATTCGAACATTCCTTTTGCCCCATCGGCTCCCATTCCGGTAAGCAAAACAGCTGATATTTTATTACCCGGAAATTTGCTGGCTGATTTAAATAATACGTCAACCGAAGGGCGATGACGGTTTACCAATTCACCCATTTCAAGCTTGCATTTAAACATTCCATTTTCCTTAATCAGCTGAAGGTGGTTGAATCCATTGGCAATATATACACATCCTCGTTTCACAACATCTCCCTGTTCTGCTTCTTTTATAAACAGATAGCTTTCCATATTAAGCCGGCTGGCGAATGCTTTGGTAAATTCTCCGGGCATATGTTGAACGATTAGTATTCCGGGCAAATCGCTCCGAAGACCTTTCAATATCTTGGAAATAACTTCAGTACCTCCGGTTGAAGCGCCAATCAGTATTACTTCTTCGGAAAATCTGGAATGATTCGGATGTTCGGTTGATGATTCTTTGGGATTGACCTGAACTCGTGCATTGCTTTGCGACTTTAACGAATTTGGGCGTATCCTTTCAGATATTGCTGTTGCTTTTACGGCATCAACAATGCGGATGCTATATTCTTCGAGCTGTTCCGGATTTGATAATTTGGGTTTAGTAATGATTTCACTGGCACCCAATTTTAATGCTTTAATTCCTTTATCAGAACCTTCCTCGGCAACCGACGAAATAACAACAACAGGAATTGGATGTTGCTTCATCAATTTACTTAAGAAAGTAAGTCCATCCATCCGGGGCATCTCAATATCAAGAGTGATGACATCCGGTAGGTTCTCCGCAATTTTAGCAACAGCTTCGTAAGGATCTGATGCAACACCAATAACTTCTATTTCCGGATCACTGTCCAGAATTTGCTGAAGTACATTTTGTACTGAAACAGAATCATCAACAATCAATACTTTAATCTTTCTGATCATTTTGTTTCGGAGTTAAATTACTTTTAACCAGATACTTTTGCAACACCTCACCGGTTCCTGTATTAAAGTGAATCTTCCGGCCATGTTTCCCTCCGGTGCTTGAACTAATAACCGAAATCCCTAATTCAGCGACCAATTTATAGCCTAATTCGATATTTCTCTGTCCTACATTAAACACCGAACTTTGTTCGCTCAAGACTTCGGCGCCTCCAAATATTTTACATACAATATCTTCTTTTTTTGCACCAAAGTCAAGCATCTTTCTGAAATAATTGCAAGATAGACACATTACCGTACTTTGGAGACTCTAACCCATCCCCATTCCAATAGGGCATCATATAATGATTAATTCCTCCAATATTCCGTTTCCGATCAAAAAAACATATCGCCACGCACGATCCCAATACCGTTGTTACCCATTGCGCAGTATCGCTAACGCAAATAGTTGACGGATGGAGAAAATGATGATTTGGGGTGGGTGTATTCATTAGTAACTGGCTTCTGAATCGAGTAAAAAATTATCCAAATCATCCCATTCACTTATGCCAGAACTTTCAGGAATAAAAACCATCACTTTTGTTCCACTATCATTGTTAGCATTCGGATTAACTTTACCACCCCAGCATTTCGGTATAAGCCTGAACAATAGAAAGTCCAAGCCCGTGTCCAGTATTAATCGAATTTATTTTCTCATCGAGCTGCTTAAACCGATCGAAAATAATCTTCCGGTCCTCAGGATTAATGCCCTTTCCGTGATCGGAAACTTCCAGCTTAAGTTCGCCTGCCGAAAGATGATATTTTACTTCAACGAAAGAATCTTCAGGACTATATTTTATTGAATTGCTAATCAGATTTTTAAGTATCAACTCAAGCTTCTCCCGATCTGAAGTAAACAAAACGGGCTCATCACCAATCGCTTCAGTTAGATAAACTTACCGAAAGTTGAATCCTCTTTTTATCAAGTAACGGCTTGAAATAGTTACAGATATGATTATTGAGGTCATTGATGTCGATAGCCGAACATTTAATTGCTTCTTTTCCGGCCTCGATAAGAGCCGCAGCAAATATATTTTTCAATTGAAAATCGAGATGAAAAGCCTCCTCAAATATGAGTTCGGCCATGTGATGAGCTTTTGAAATCTCGCCTTCTTTCAATTGTTTAATATTTTGAGCCAACGCGAGCACACTTGCAAACGGATTGACTATTTCGTTTGTTATATTGCTGATAAAATGGCCTTTTAGCCGCTCCGAATCGCGTAATTTTTCATTTACATCGTAAAGGCTTTTAACCAATTCTTCATTTTCCTTTTCGAGATGCAGAATATGCTGTTTGCATTGTTCCATATCATTTTCATTGTTCAAATTCATAATCCTTCGGTATTGGTTTTAATGTAAACACTTGGCGCAACGGATCGTATGGGCAAATGGAGATTAATCAGCGATTCTGAATGACCAATAAAAAGATAACCTCCTGGTTTTAAACAATCCAACACCTTTATCAAAACTTGCAATTGAACCTTTGGCTCAAAATATATCAGTGTATTTCGAAGAAATACAACATCAAACTGCTCTTTGAAAGGATACCTTCCATCCATCAAATTCATATGGGCAACCGTTACTTTTTCCCTGATTTCATTTACGACCCGAACTTTGGGATCTTTGGTATTCTTACTTTTCAGAAAATAGCGATGTTTGAGTTCAACAGGCATTTCGCCGACCTGAGACATAGGATAAACAGCTTCTTTTGCCACTCTTAACATACGCCCCGAAATGTCAGTTGCCAGAATTGAATAATTGAACCGAACTCCGCAAATCCGCATAAACTCTTCAATTTGAATTCCAATAGAATAAGCCTCCTGACCGCTTGAACAACCGGCACTCCACAATTTCAAATGCGGGAATAGATTGGAAGCAGTATGTCTAAAATATTCAGGGAATAAGTGAGTTTCTAAAAATTGAAAATGTTCTTTCTCACGAAAAAACTCAGTTTTATTTGTTGAAATGAAATCTGCCAGCAGATTAATTTCAGCAGTTTCGCTGTCAACATTGAATAACCTTACTGCATACTCATCAAACGAATGAATATCAAGCTCATGCAACCGACGTTGCAATCGGGACTGAAACATGATCTTCTTTTCAGGAGGCATTTTAATGCCATATTTTTCGGTGATTATTTTCCCTACCTGAAGGAATAACTCGTCTGATATTTCGATAAATTCTGACCTCACTGAATTTGTTTTCCTTTCTGCATCATCGATTAAAACCGTTCAAACTCATCGTCCGAACTATCTGGCTCATCCAGCTCAATAACAACACCTCTTTTAACATCAGGCGAAATATTCCCGACTGGGTTTGTGGGTTGTTTGGTTGTTTTCGGCACGTGCGGAAATCATGCTCGGGCTGACCAATCTTAAAGAATGAAATAATCTCCTGAAGCTGCTCTGCCTGAGCCGATAGTTCAACAGCATTCGTCGAAAGTTCCTCTGATGTTGCCGCATTTTGCTGTGTAACCATATTTAATTGCTGAATTGCCGAATTAATCTGATCGGCTCCTGCACTTTGGTTCCATATCTGGCAGCCGAAATTTCCTGAATGAGGTGCGATGTTTTTTGAATATCAGGAACAATTTCTTTCATTAGCTTTCCAGCTTCTTCGGCATTGTAAACACTCGATTTGGTTAGCTGATCAATTTCTGAAGCTGCCAATTTACTTCGTTCGGCCAACTTACCAACTTCAGCTGCAACCACTCCAAATCCCCTGCCATGTTCGCCAGCCCTTGCCGCTTCAACTGCAGCGTTCAGCGCCAGAATATTCGTCTGGAAAGCAATATCTCCAATAATTGAAATCTTATTCGCAATCTGGCGCATAGCATCAACGGTCTGTATCACTTTATCACTTCCTACATGGATGTCGCTTTCGGCTTTAACCGCAATCTTTTCGGTTTGTTTCGCATTCGCTTTGTTTTGCTGAATGTTTGCAGCCATCTCTTCAATTGCTGCCGATACTTTCTTCGGCCGATGATGCTTGCTCTGATGCCCCCTGAGATACAATTTGTGATGTTGAACTAAGCTCAAGACTTGCTGCCGTAAGATTTTTAGAAGTAGATGAAACATAGGTAATTACTTCTCTGAAACGAACGCTCATCGTCTGTAGGTTGCTGGCCAGAATTCCGATTTCGTCTTTCTGGTTGAATGTCAATTTCAGCAGTTAAATCGCCTTTGGCCATATTTTGGGCAAATTCGATTCCCTTTCAAAAGTGGCACACTTATTTTGCGGGGAAATATAAATTCCCATAATAGTTGAAAATACCAGGGCGATCAGGCCAATTAAGAGTTGAAGAATTACAGAAAGACTAATCGACTCAATAAATCCATCGGCCACTTCGGATGTATGTATAATGGCAGCATTACGCAAATTAGTTGAATTGACCTTGAGTTTTCCGGCAATGAGTTCATCCGTTTTTTGCAACTCAAGTAGTTTTGCCGTTTTTTCGGCGAGTTCGGTATTAACCAGCAAATTATCGGTCGAAGCTTTCTCAAGTGGTTTAACCGCATTTTTCTTTGTATTCTTTTTTAATTTAGGAGTACTGGCGTTAACCTCCGAAGTGTTCTGAAGCTTAGTTTTCAGGTAATTAATATCCTGAACAGTTTTAAAAGCCATCACAATATTCTGTTCGTACTGCGGAATCAGAATACTAGCTTCACTCAGGTTTTGCTCCAACCTTAATAATTCCTTTGAGCGTTCGAGCAATTGCTCTCCTTCAACAAGTACTTTTTTCAATGAGTCGAGTTCAAGCCTTGCTATTTTATAATATTCAGGCTTATATGTCAGATAATAGCCTTGCATACTAAAGGCAACCATCTGTGTTTCATTACTTATCCGTGTCGAAAGTTCAAGCTCAGGCAGAAACTCTTTGGAAAATGTATTGATATCCTTCTTGAAGTAAAATAAGGTTGCAACGGAATAAACAGAAATCAAAAATCCTGTCAGGATCAGAAAACTGAATGCGACCATCAATTTAGTCCGTATTTTTAAGTCAACAAATCTCATAATCGGCTTTTTAAAAGGTTATTCCACTGCGTTGATTATACTAATTTCTTCTTCTGAAAATATCTTTTCAATATTCAGAATAATTACAAATTCTTCGTTAAAGGTGGTAATCCCGGAAATAAATTCGGCATTAAACCCTTTGCCTACGGTTGGTGCAGGCTTAATTTGCTCCGATTCAAAAATCAGGACCTTCTCGACAGAATCGACTATTATTCCGGAGTTAACAACTTGTCCGTCAAGTTCAAAAACGAGAATCAGGATACAGGTTTCTCTTGTCCTTTCCGTTTCCTGAAATCCAAATTTTAACCTACCGTCAAATACAGGAATAACATCGCCGAAAAGATTGATTATTCCCTTGAAATACCTAGGCGAATTGGGCACTTTAGTAATTTCGGTTAATTCCAGAATCTTGGTGATTTGGCCAATGTTTACAGCAAAAAGTTTAGTCCCGAGCCTAAACGTGAAATATGAATTGAGTCCTTGTATAATTTCTGAAGCCATCGCTTTATGAATATTTTTGTATCAACTTATTTGTATCAATCACCAGCGCCAATTGCCCCGATCCCAAAATACTGGCGCCTGAAAATACATCCTGACTTCGAAGCATCCTTCCCAATGGTTTAATTACAGCTTGATATTCACGAACCACTTCATCAACCACAAGTCCGAACAAATGATTGCCAAAATAAACAACCACAACAAACTGTTCTTCAGGAATAAGACCTTCCCCATCAAATTCTTCCCGTAAGTTCAAATACGGAAACTGAAGACCATCAAGCTCAACAACCTGCCTGAATTCTTTTTTCAGAAGATCGGTTCTTACGGTATGCAATTTACTAATCACCGATGATGGAATGACATAATAACTACCACAAACAGAGATTAATAGTCCGTCAATAATCGACAATGAAAGTGGCAGTTTGATGGTAAACCGGGTAAACTTGTCTTTTTCAGAAACAAGATCTATGGAACCACGCAAAGCCTCTACGCTTCTCCTTACCACATCCATTCCAACGCCTCTTCCCGACACATCGGTAACGACTTCGGAAGTCGAAAATCCAGGCTCAAAAATCAATTGGCAAATTTGCTCATCCGTCATTTTCTCCTGATTAGAAATAATTCCGTTTGAAACCGCCTTGTCCCTAATTTTAGAAACATTCAGGCCTTCCCCATCGTCTTCAATTTCAATCTGAACATAGCTTCCAACGGTCGATGCTTTTATAGTTATCGTACCAATTGCATCTTTTTGTTTATCAAGCCGTTCTGATTTACTTTCAATCCCGTGGTCCAAAGAATTCCGGATGATATGCAACAAAGGCTCTATCAGCTTTTCAATGATGTTTTTATCCAATTCGGTATCCATTCCCTCAGTTACCAAAGCCACTTCCTTGTCGAGCGATTTCGACAAATCGTGAATCAGTCGTTTTAGCCTGACAACCAGACTTTGAAGCGGGATCAGGCTCATATCGAAAGCATTATCACGAAGTTGCCTGTTAAGTTTAGCAAAAGTCTCTGTAATCAATTCCAACTCCGGATTTTTCAGGTTCGACGCAATTTGTTCCAACCGCGATTGCGTAGTTATAAATTCGCTTACAAGGTTCATGTAATGGTCAATTTTGGCTGAATCAACTCGTATTGAATCAACCACAGTTGGCGCAAAAGCAGAGTTTTTACTGACTTCAGGCGACGATTTTAACAATACGCCAGCTTCTTCTTTTTCCTCATGCTGAACATCCACCGTTATAACTTCAGTCGCAGAATGGATTGGTTCATCCAATTCCCAAGGCTCCTGATTAAGTTGAGCATTGAGGAAAGCCGCCAGCACAGCATCCTGATGAATTACATTTTCATTCGATACTTTTTCAATCTTTATTTGCGCACTATTCGCTACAAAAATAAACACATCATTCAGTGTATCAACATTTTCAGCGGTAGCAATAAACAAATACCACGAGGCATAGCATTTCTCCGGATCAATTTCAGCCAAAGATGGTAGCCGATCGAACGAAACCTGCACATTGCATTCGCCCAAAGCATAAAGTTCATCGATTAAATAAAGCGGGTTAGTTCCATTTTTGAAAATAGATTCGTCCGGAATAAATGAAATATAGTAGGTTATTTGATTGTGAGTTGAGCTGTTCTCAATACCACCAACAGGCTGTTTTGCAGGCTCTTTATTTAATTCTGAAGGTTTAAATCGTGCGATTTGCAGTTGAGTATCCGATTTTAATTTCGAGGCCAGCAAGCGGTGTTCATCGGTTGGATTCTCAATCATGAGGTTTCGAAGACCGTCAATCGAATCCAATGTAAAACTAATAACATCAGAGTCAAGGGTCTGCTCATTCGATCTGAATATTTCATAAAGCGACTCCAAATCGTGAGTTACATCGCTCAGCAAATCGAACCCAAACATTCCTCCACTCCCTTTCATGCTGTGCATAATCCTGAAAATCTCGCCAATAACCTGTAGATTTTCCTTATCCTGTTCCAGTTGGAGTAATCCGGATTCGAGTCGTTCAAAATATTCGCCAACCTCAACTTTAAATTTCTCAACAAATGAGTTCATTAGCGGATCACTTTTCTCAAGGTTTGTAAAAGTTTTTCGGTATTAAATGGTTTCAATAACCAACCTGTAGCTCCTGAATCACGGGCTTCCCTGATAATTTCAACTTGTTTTTCGGTAGTCAGAACCAAAATAGGCAAGAATTTATAATTCTCTTTTTGCCTGACTTTAACAATCAATTCAAGTCCATTCAGGTTAGGCATATGATAATCGGTTAAAAGCAAATCGATTGTCCTCCCGTCAAAAAAACCAAGTGCATCCAATCCGTCTTTGGCCACTATAACTTCATATCCGGCATTCTCAAGGCTAAAAGCCAATATTTCGCGGATACTTTCCGAATCGTCGGCTATTAAAATTTGTTTAGGCATATGAATTGTTCATGAATAGTTCGTTACTCAACCCCACGTTCTCCAATAATTTTTTCTGATCCTCGTCAATATTCCATACAAACTGATAATCTACATGAGCTTCATTCATCAGTTTAATAAATGCTATAAACAACTGAATACATGACAGATCAATCTCGTCAGCATTTGAGATGCTTATTTTCACTTTTTTACTCAAACAACCTGCAATTCCGGTAAATTCTTGCTTCAGCTTCAGCGAATTTTCAAGAACTAACATCCCTCCTATTTCTAGTTCGGCAATCTGGCTCTGTTCGTTTAATGACTTCTTAAAAATAATGTTCTCCATCAGAGGTCTTTTATTGGAAAAAATAAAGATAATCGAAATTCTCAAATTATTGTTTATTCCTTACAATTTGGCGAAATAGTGTTGTTTAGAATTTTTTAAAGTGTTTTAAGATTTTTTAAATTCGATTATTATGGTTTTGCAGTTAATTTTGAATTGAATTTAAAATCATAAGATTATGAAACGTTTTGTTTTATTTTCATTCCTTAATATATTTCTTATTACTAGTCTGTTAGCACAGAACCCCGACAAAAAACAAAATTTGCCAAAAGAAAATTCGAAGGTTACCAAAGAATACGACGAAAAGGGTAATCTAATCAAATTTGACTCTCTGTATACTTATAGTTGGTCGGGCGGCGATACGACCATGCTCAAATCATTTTCGCCAAAAGATTTTCCGGAGGTGTTCGAAAATGATTTTGGATTCTTTCCCGACAGCACTTTCAAGGGGCATTCATTCTTCGATGACTTTGATCAGTTATTTGCCCAACCCTTTAATGGAGTCCGCGATTCGATGCTGATGAAGAAATTTGAGCAATTTCACAGTTTTAAAAACTTCGATTTTCCAAACGATTCAATTGCACTGAATTTCAACATGCCCGATAATTTTTTTGACGAAAACGGGAAAGGTAAAAAAGACAGTATTAACTCCAGATCACCTCATAACTCACTCGGACTGCATCCTAAATCCATGGAAGAAATGATGCAGATGCTTCAATTACGTATGCAGGAAATGGAAGAATACCAGCGTAAATTCTTCCAAAAACAGCAAAAGCAATAGATCCAATTTTCAGTTAATCTTTTTAAGATTAGGCACGAATTGTCTAATTCAAGGTTTGTCTCATCATCTTTTTTCTATATTTGTAACTATAATTTAGATGATGAGATTAGTTGCCTGCATATTATCCATTTACATCGTGGTGCTCACTGCAATTCCATGCATTGACCGACCAGGGGATAATCATTTGCAAAAAACGGAAATTGGTGATAATGCGAATAACAGTCATCAGCACAGCGATGGCGACCAATGTTCTCCGTTTTGCACATGTAACTGCTGTGCAACTCCCGTTATTTATCAGGATTTTAGCATCCGGTTTGATGGCTCTACTTTAATTGAAAGAGAAATCTCCGTAGAATACACTTCAGCCATTTTTTCTTGTCATCTCAGCTCCATCTGGCAGCCTCCACAAATCAGTTAATAATTCTTTAAGGAAAAGAAAAGAGGAAATTTCTGTCCATTGCAAATGAAAACTTTCCCTTTTTCCTAATTTCCTATTTAAAGTCTGTGTATTAACCTGATTCATTTTCATTATGATAGAACGTATCATTCATTTTTCAATAAAGAATAAATTTATTGTTGGCTTGTTTATCGTGGCTCTTGTTGGCTGGGGAACTTATTCGCTGGTTCGTCTGCCGATTGATGCCATTCCAGATATTACCAACAACCAGGCGCAGGTTATTTCAATCGCACCTTCGCTTGCCGTTCAGGAAGTTGAAAGCTTTATAACCGCACCCATCGAAGTTGCTGTTGCAAGTATTCCCGACATCATTGAACTTCGCTCCATTTCCCGTCTTGGATTATCGGTGATAACCGTAGTTTTCAAGGATGATGTAGATGTTTACTGGGCGCGCCAGCAATTGAACGAGCGGCTGAAAGAGGCCGAAGAAGACATCCCTGCCGGATTGGCAAAAATAGAACTCGCACCGATTTCATCCGGATTGGGCGAAATTTTCCAGTACCGCCTGGCGGTTGACAAAGGCCTCGAAAAAAAGTACAACCCGATGGAACTGCGTACCCTTCAGGATTGGGTGGTTCGCCGCGAAATGCTTGGAACACCTGGTGTTGCCGACATTAACAGCTATGGCGGTTTTGTCAAACAGTACGAAATTGCCGTCAATCCTGAAAGGTTACGAGGAATGAACCTCACGCTGACCGACATTTTTGGCGCACTCGAAAAAAACAACGAAAACACCGGCAGTGCTTATATCGATAAAAAACCGAATGCCTATTTTATTCGCGGTATTGGCCTGGTGAAAACCCTCGACGACATCGAAAAAATTGTGGTAAAAAACAATAACTCCGGAATTCCGATTCTGGTCAGAGACATTGCCACTGTTCAATATGGAAGTGCCACCCGTTACGGAGCCTTTGTGGTAGATACCACCGAAGCGGTTGGCGGCGTGGTGATGATGCTCAAAGGTGCGAATGCGCATCAGGTAATCGACGATGTTGAAACACGAATAGCCACTATCCAGAAATCACTTCCGGATGGAGTTAACATTGAACCGTTCCTGAACCGATCGGACCTGGTGAGCCGCGCCATTGGCACGGTAACCCGCAACCTCGCCGAAGGCGCGCTGATCGTCATTTTCATTCTGGTACTGATGCTGGGAAATATTCGCGCAGGCTTGATTGTTGCTTCGGTGATTCCGCTATCGATGCTCTTCGCTATTTCGTTGATGAACTTCTTTGGCGTATCCGGAAACTTGATGAGTTTGGGAGCCATCGACTTTGGACTGATTGTGGATGGCGCCGTAATCATAGTCGAAAGTGTGGTTCACCGAATTTTCATGAGCAAACAACACCATATGGGAGTTGAAAAACTAAGTCAGGAACAAATGGACGAGAACGTATTCGAATCGGCTAAACGCATGATGAGTTCCGCCACTTTCGGACAGGTAATTATCCTTATTGTTTACCTTCCAATTATGGCTTTGGTGGGCATCGAAGGAAAAATGTTCCGCCCCATGGCGCAGGTTGTTGTTTTTGCTTTGGTAGGCGCGGCCATTCTTTCGCTCACCTATGTTCCAATGGCTTCTGCCCTGTTCCTCAGCAAAAAAACAGAACACAAACGCACCATTTCCGACAGGTTGATGGATCGGCTTCACAAGGCTTTTAATCCGATAATTGCATTTGCATTGAAGTTTAAACTGCTGGTTTCGGCTTCGGCCATTGTACTTTTCCTGATCAGCATACTCCTATTTACCCGTTTGGGCGGCGAGTTTATTCCTCAGCTTGAAGAAGGCGATCTGGCAGCAGGCGTAATGACTTTGCAAGGCGGTTCGCTTTCGCATACCGTCGAAATGGTTGAAAAAGCTAACAAAATACTGCTCAGTCAGTTTCCTGAAATAAAACATACGGTTTGCAAAATTGGAGCAGGCGAAATCCCAACCGACCCCACTCCGATGGAAACCGGCGATTATATCATTACACTGAAAGATAAAAGCGAATGGACTTCGGCCTCAACCCGCGAAGAACTTGTTGCGAAAATGGAAGAAGCATTGATTCCTTTGGCCGGCGTAAAATTTGAATTTCAGCAGCCCATCCAAATGCGTTTCAACGAGTTGATGACCGGATCAAAACAGGATGTAGCCATCAAGATATTTGGCGACGACCTGAATACACTGGCCGAAAAAGCTTCGGAAGTTGAACGGATCATCACCAATATTGAGGGTGTGGAGGATATCAACGTAGAGAAAGTGACCGGTCTTTCGCAGGTTCAGGTTGACTACAATCGCGACCGGCTGGCGCAATACGGCCTTTCGGTTGAAGATGTGAATCGTGTATTGCGGGCTGCTTTTGCCGGAAGTCAGGCAGGTGTGGTTTTCGATGAAGAAAAACGCTTTGGATTGGTGGTTCGCCTAGACAAAGATTACCGTCAAAGTCTGGACGACGTAAAAAATCTGTCGGTGGCTTTGCCAAATGGCGGGCAAATTCCTTTTGAACAGGTGGCAGATATTTCGATTCGTTCGGGCCCTGCACAGGTTTCAAGGGAAGACACCAAACGCCGCATTACTGTTGGTTTTAATGTCCGGAACCGTGACGTTGCCAGCGTAATTAAAGATGTTTCTGAAAAAATTGATCGACAGGTAAAACTCCCATCAGCCTATTACGTGTCGTACGGCGGTCAGTTTAAAAACCTCGAAGCGGCTAAAAACCGCTTGGCCATTGCTGTTCCAGTGGCGCTGCTGTTGATTTTTGTATTGCTATACTTCTCATTCAACTCGATAAAACAATCGCTGCTGATTTTCACGGCAGTACCGATGTCGGCCATAGGTGGCGTATTTGCCCTTTGGATGCGCGGAATGAACTTCTCCATCTCTGCAGGCGTTGGTTTTATTGCCTTGTTTGGAGTAGCTGTATTGAACGGAATTGTGTTGATTGCCGAGTTTAATCGCCTCGAAAAAGAAGGTGTCACTGATATCACTGAAAGGGTGAAGCAAGGCTTGCATACCCGTTTACGCCCAGTAATTATGACTGCTGCCGTAGCTTCGCTTGGCTTTTTGCCGATGGCTTTGTCAAGCTCGGCCGGTGCCGAAGTTCAAAAACCGCTAGCTACAGTTGTCATTGGCGGATTGATCACAGCAACGCTGCTAACCCTGGTAATCCTTCCAATTTTCTATATCTTTTTCTCGCGCAAATTCAGGTTTTCGATGAAAAACAATTCTGTTAAAACATTACTTGTTTTGCTGATGCTGATTTTCGGTTCATCATTTTTAAGTCCCATTCAGGCACAAAAATCAAAGACAATCAACCTGCACGAAGCCATTCAAATGGCTCTGGATAGTAACCTGAACGTCCGTTCTTCAGCTTATTCCGTTGAAGTGCAAAAAGCCTTGAAAGGCGCTTCATGGGATTTGGGGAAAACCAATATCGACATGCAATACGGGCAGTTCAACTCGTACACCAAAGACAATAGTTTTACCCTTTCGCAGTCTTTCACGTTTCCTTCGGTTTATATCAATCAGAGCAAACTGGCCAATGCCAACGTAAAAAGCAGCGAATGGCAAATGAAAACTTCGCAGCTCGAAACCGCCACCCAGGTGAAACAGGTTTACTGGCAATTGGCTTACTTGTATTCGAAGCAAAAGCTGCTGACTTATCAGGATAGTTTGTTTTCGGGATTCAGCCATGCTGCCGAATTGCGCGCCAAAGTGGGCGAAACCAATAAACTGGAAATGATTACCGCCCGCTCACAAAGCATGGAAATCAAAAACCAGTTGCAGCAACTCGTGGCCGATAAAGCCATCCTAAACCGCCAATTGCAAACGCTCCTGAATGTCGGGACCAACTTGCATCCGGCTGATACCGTTTTGCGGCGCATCGATTTTGCTCCAAATGCTGATCAATCAGCGCTGTCGGCCAATCCGTCGGTAGGCTACATCAACCAACAGGTTCAGGTTTCTCATCTCGAAAAACAATTGGAAGTTAGCCGTGCCCTGCCCGATTTCAGCATTGGTTATTTTAGTCAGACCATGAAAGGTGAACAGGAAGTAAACGGCGTGCCGCGCAGTTTTGGCCCGGGCGACCGATTTAACGGCATTCAGGCCGGAATTGCGATTCCGCTTTGGGTAGCACCATTTGCCTCGAAAGTAAAAGCCGCCAAACTGAAAGAACAGGTTGCCAGCACCAATGCCGAACAGTACACCAAATCGCTTCAGGCCAATTACCAATCGCTGATGGATGAGTTTGAAAAATACCGACAAAGCATTGATTATTACGAAAAACAAGCCGTTCCGGAAGCCAATCTGATCATCGATCAATCGACACGTGCCTACAAAGCTGGTGCATTGGATTACCTGGATTATGTGCTGAGTTTGAACCGCGCGCTGACAATCAAACAGAATTACCTGGATGCCCTAAACAGCTGCAACCAGACAATTATCAACATCGAATTCATTTCAGGAAAAACGTTTCAGGAGTGATGAATTATGAATTATAAGTTATTAATTAATAGACATTAAACAACATCATCATGTCAAAATATAGATACATCGCAACATTCCTTCTGATAGCATTAATTGCTTGTAATGGAGCTCCGAAAAAAGCAGAAGAAAGCAAAGAGGTGGAAGAAGTTCTGCCGGAAAACATTGTTGAAATGCGTGCCGATCAAATCAAGCTGGCCAACATCGAAACCGGTTCAATCGAAATGCGAGCGATGAGCGGAACGTTGAAAGTGAATGGCACCATTGCTGTTGCGCCTCAAAACCTGGCCACGGTTTGCGCACCCATGGGCGGATTCATCAAAAATACCACGCTGATGCCCGGAAATTTTGTTTCCAAAGGTCAAACGCTGGCGGTAATCGAAAATCAGGATTTCGTTGACATTCAGCAAAATTATCTGGAAGCCAAAAACAAGTTCGAATTTGCTGAAGCCGACTACAAGCGCCATTCGGAACTGTATAAAGCTGATGTTTATTCGGCTCAAAGCGTGCAGCAGGTTACCGTTGATTACAAAACATTGAAAGCACAGGTTAAAGCGCTGGAGCAAAAGCTAACGCTGATCGGAATTAATCCGGTCAGCCTGCACGAAGACGACATTAGCAGTTCGGTTGCATTGCGTTCTCCAATTTCAGGCTATGTTAAAGCGGTCAACATCAATTTAGGAAAGTTCGTTTCTTCAGCCGATATCCTGTTCGAAGTCGTCAACATCGACAAGCTTTTCCTTGAGCTGACGCTTTTCGAAAAAGATGCCGACAAAGTGGCGCAGGGACAAAAAATCCGGTTTTTCATCAACAACGAAACCGAACCGCACGATGCCGTCATTACCCAACCCGGACGGGCCATTGATGATGATAAAACCTACAAAGTGTATGCGAACGTTACAGGAACCTGCAAAAATGTGCTTCCCGGAATGTATGTCAATGCCATCATCGAAACTTCCGGAAATCAGGTTGCCGCTTTGCCTTCGGAAGCCGTAGTTAGCTTCGACGATAAGGATTATATTTTCGTTTTCGACAAAAATAAAGAAGAAGACGGGAAGCCATTTACCGAATACAAAATTATAGAAGTGCGTAAAGGCGTTACCGATACCGGTTTTACTGAAGTTATTTTGCCTGAAGGATTCAATGTTTCGACTGCCAAAGTGGTTGTGAAAGGCGCCTATAACTTACTTGCAGCCAAGAAAAACGCCGGAGAAATGGCTTGCTAAACTTTTATTGGTGAGTGAGGGTTTGACTTATAGTCAGGCCCTCACAAATTCAAAATATGAATGTCTTATAAACCCGGAAAACATGGCCAATATTCTAAAATCGATCCTGATCTTCATACTTGCTGGTCTTTGCGAAATTGGTGGTGGCTATTTGGTTTGGTTGTGGCTGAAAGAAGACAAACCTTTGTGGATAGGCGCAATCGGTCTGATCGTTCTCGGATTATATGGTGTAGTTGCTACCTGGCAATCGGCAAATTTCGGAAGGGTTTATGCAGCTTATGGCGGCATTTTCATTGTTCTGGCTATTATTTGGGGATGGAAAGTTGATGGTTTTATTCCTGATAAATTCGATGTTATTGGCGGTGCAATTGCCTTATATGGAATGGCAGTTATCATGTTTGCACCCAGAAATTGTTAATATTTCCTAAGCAAACCAGTGACAAAGAACAACATATTAAAATAACCCTACCTTTGAAGAACATTTTTCTGGCGATTAACGTTTGGGAGATAAATGAAAAAACTGTTTTCCATATCGATTGCTTTCATTATGCTGCTTTCGGGGCTGCAACTCACCGTTTCCAGGCATTACTGTGGTGGTGAATTGGCTGATTCTAAAGTTTCAGTATTTGGGCATGTGGCATCATGTGGTATGGAAACGGCAACTGATGATTGCACTCATGCCAGCACGATCGAGGAATCCAGTTGCTGCAAAAACAAGGTTTCGGTTTACGAAGTCGATCACAACTACTCCCCTTCTTTTACCGAATTCAAAGCATTTGCTCAAACAGTATTGCAGGTATTTGTTATTCCTGAAAATATTACTTTTCATTCGCTGACATCGTTCAGTAATCTTTATACTGATGTCAGTCCGCCGGGCTTCTTACCCGCCAATTCGGTAAGCTTGCCCAAAATATGCGTTTTCCGTATTTGATGTTTTTATTCCCTTTCAGTCTTTAAGTTTAGCCACTAAGACTTGAAGTCCTGAAGTTTCACAAAGGAATGATTTATTTTTCTTTGCGTCTTAGAGCCTTTGTGGCAATCAAATTTTATTTTATAACATCAAATACAAAACAAAATGAAAACATTAGTAAAAATCACCATTATAGCCTTTCTGGCATTCGTGTTCACTTCAAACACTAACGCTCAGTCAGCAACTACCAAAACTGAAACACTCAAAGTTTCGGGTAACTGCGACATGTGTAAAGCGCGCATCGAAAAAGCTGCTAAAATCGACGGCGTAAGTAAAGCCGAGTGGAGCGAAAAAGCCAAAACACTAACGGCCACTTTCGATCCGGCCAAGACCAATATCGAAGCCATAGGCAAAAAGATTGCTGCCGTTGGATACGACAACGAAAAGGCCAAAGCAACCGATTTAGCTTACAATAAACTACCAAGCTGCTGCCAATACCGGTAATCTGAATAAATTATTTGAAGATTGAGGAATTTGAAGATTTGAAAATTACAAGTCTTGAAATTCCCATCTTTTCATTTTCAAATTTTCAAATCATTTCATTCTCAAATTACCACCATGTTTAACCGACTTGTCAAATATTTTCTCGACAATCGGCTGATTACCTTTATTTTCCTGATTGCCTTTGTAGGCTACGGGTTGGTAACCATGCCGTTTAACTGGAACACAGGCTTTCTGCCGCGTGACCCGGTTCCTGTCGATGCCATTCCCGATATTGGCGAAAACCAGCAGATTGTGGCTACTGAATGGATGGGCCGTTCGCCCAAAGACATTCAGGATCAGGTGACTTATCCGCTCACTACCTCGCTGCTGGGCGTGCCGGGTGTTCAAACCATCCGCAGCACCTCCATGTTCGGAATGTCGTTCATTTACATTATTTTTAATGATAAAGTTGACTTTTACTGGAGCCGTTCGCGCATCCTCGAAAAGCTCAACTCATTGCCTGCTGGAACTTTGCCACAGGGCGTGCAACCCACCTTGGGCCCCGATGCAACCGCACTCGGACAAATCTTTTGGTACACGCTCGAAGGCCGAAATCCCAAAACCGGCGAGCCCAGCGGTGGCTGGAACCCGCAGGAATTGCGCACCATTCAGGATTTTTACGTCAAATATGGACTTTCGGCTGCTGAAGGCGTTTCGGAAGTCGCTTCTGCCGGAGGTTTTGTCAAAGAATACCAGGTTGATCTCAATCCGGAAGCGCTGAAAGCATTCAGTGTTTCGGTGATGGACGTGATGAATGCCGTGCGCAAAAGTAACCTCGACATTGGCGCCGAAACCATTGAATTAAATCAAGTGGAATACATCATTCGCGGCCTGGGGTACATCAAAAATCTTGGTGATCTGGAGAGTTCGGTTGTTGCTGTGCGTAACAATGTTCCGGTGAGGGTAAAAGATGTTGCCCACATTTCGTATGGACCAGCAACGCGCCGCGGCGGACTCGATAAAGCAGGCTCCGAAGCAGTTGGCGCAGTGGTTGTGGCCCGTTACGGCTCCAACCCGATGGATGTCATAAACAACGTCAAGGCTAAAATCAAGGAACTGGAAGCCGGGTTGCCTCAAAAAACCTTGCCCGACGGAAGTGTTTCAAAAGTGACCATTGTACCGTTTTACGACCGAACAGGACTGATCAAAGAAACCATCGGAACGCTCGAATCAGCGTTATCGCACGAAATTTTGATCAGCATCATTGTCATCATTATTCTGGTGATGAACATGCGCGCATCCATCATTGTGGCCGGATTGCTTCCTATTGGTGTATTGATGACTTTCATCCTAATGCGATTTTTCGGTGTCGATGCCAACATTGTCGCCCTTTCGGGTATTGCCATTGCCATTGGCGTAATGGTCGATATCGGGATTGTGGATGTCGAAAACATTCTGCGGCACCTCGAAATGCCTGAGAATAAAGGTATCCGTGGTAAAAAATTATTGGAAGTCATTTATCAGGCGACAACCGAGGTGCGCGATGCCGTGGTAACTTCCATCGCCACCACCATTGTCAGCTTTTTACCTGTTTTTGCGATGGAAGCCGCCGAAGGAAAGCTCTTTCATCCATTGGCATTCACCAAAACATTTGCATTGATTTCGGCCTTTCTGCTTGGCATCATCGTTTTACCAACGTTGACCTATCTGTTTTTTAATATCCGGTTCGACACCAAAAAGATCAGCAAAATATGGAACGGAACGTTGATTGCCGCCGGAATTCTGTTTGTTGCGATCTGGCAAGCATGGCCTGCACTGGCTTTGGTAGCCATTGGCATCAACAATCTGCTCGATTATCGCTGGCCCGAACACCGAAAAGAATATCCGAATTACATCAACATTGCCATCACGGTTTTAACCGCAGTTTATTACCTTTCGATTGAATGGTTGCCTTTGGGCGCGCACAACAGCACATTGGTCAATTACCTGTTTGTTGCCGGAATTGTGTCGGTCATTCTTCTGGCGCTGATGTCGATGGTCCATTTTTACGAGTCAATCATGCGTTGGTGCCTCATCCATAAATGGAAATTTCTGATACTTCCGGCGTTAACTTTACTCTTCGGATTGCTCGTCTGGCAGGGAACCGATCGCATTTTTGGTTTCGCTGCCACCGGACTCGAAAAAGTTGGATGGAACAGTTTCAGGCAAACGACTCTTTGGCAAAAATCGACCAAAGCTTTCCCTGGAACCGGGAAGGAATTTATGCCGTCGCTCAACGAAGGTTCGTTCCTGCTGATGCCCACCAGCATGCCGCATTCGAGCATCGAAAAAAATCTCGATTACATCGAAACGCTCGACAAACGGCTCTCGGCCATTCCTGAAGTGGAAGTAGCCGTTGGCAAATGGGGCCGTGTCAATTCGGCGCTCGATCCCGCGCCTGTTCAGATGTTCGAGAATACGATCAATTACCGGCAGGAATATATCCTGGATGAAAACGGTCACCGGATGCAGTTTAAAACCGACCGTGACGGCAGTTATCTCCTTAAAAATGGTGCCAAATACAATCCGGAGGAACAAACTTTCCGGATTATTCCGGCTGACAGCCTTATTCCTGATAAAAACGGCGATAATTTCCGTCAGTGGCGGCCTGAAATTAAACGGCCAAACGACATCTGGAATGAAATCGTAAAAGTGACCAACATTCCGGGACTGACTTCGGCGCCCAAATTGCAGCCGATTGAAACCCGACTGGTGATGCTTTCGACCGGAATGCGCGCGCCGATGGGCTTGAAAGTTTACGGTCCCGATCTGGAAAGCATCGAAAAAGCCGGGATGCAGTTCGAGCAGGCGCTGAAAGAAGTACCTTCAGTGAAAGCTTCATCAGTGTTTTACGATCGTGCGGTTGGCGCACCTTACCTCGAAATTAAGCTGAACCGCGAAGCCATGGCCCGTTACGGCATGAGCGTGAGCGACGTTCAGGAGATTTTACAGGTTGCAGTTGGCGGCATGGCGTTGAGCAATTCGGTAGAAGGACGTGAACGATTCCCCATCCGGGTGCGTTATGCCCGCGAGTTGCGCGACAATCCTGAAGACATCAAACGCATCCTGATTCCGGCCATGAACGGCGTTCAGATTCCGCTGAGCGAAATCGCCGATATCGACTACACACGCGGCGCACAGATGATCCGTAGCGAAAATACATTTCTGGTTGGCTACGTCATTTTCGACAAGCTGGAAGGCAAAGCCGAGGTGGATGTGGTTGACGAAGCCAGCAAAATTCTGAAACAAAAAACCGAATCAGGAGAACTTCAACTGGCCGCCGGGGTGTCGTACAAATTCGCCGGAAACTACGAACAGCAAATGCGCGCCACCAAACGTCTGGCCATTGTTGTTCCGCTAAGTCTGGTCGTCATCCTGCTCCTGCTCTACTTCCAGTTCCGCACGGTGACAGCCTCGTTTATCCATTTTTCAGGAGTATTTGTAGCGTTTGCCGGTGGTTTTATCATGTTGTGGCTATATGGTCAGGACTGGTTTATGAACTTTTCGGTTGCCGGAATCAACCTGCGCGACATGTTCCAGATGCACCCGATTAACCTGAGCGTGGCCGTTTGGGTCGGGTTTATTGCCCTCTTCGGAATCGCCACCAACGACGGTGTGATCATGGGAACGTATATTCATCAGGTATTTGAGCAACGACATCCAGCAACAGTGAATGAAGTTCGTGAAGCCGTGGTTGCGGCAGGTTTGAAACGTGTGCGACCTGCCATGATGACCACCGCAGTTGCGGTAATCGCATTGCTGCCTGTTTTATCTTCGAATGGGAAAGGTTCTGATATCATGATCCCGATGGCCATCCCCATGTTTGGTGGGATGATTATTCAGGTAATGACGGTCTTTGTTGTACCGATGTTTCAGTCGATGTGGCGGGAAAACGCAGTAAAAAAGAATATTAACCATATAGAACACATAGTTTAAATTTTTCTATGTGACCTATTGTGGTTCAAAAAATTAGACAAATGAAAAAATTAATCATACTTGCCAGCATAATAACACTCGGCTTTTCAGCTTATTCGCAGGATTCGCTATCGGTTTACCTTGAGCTCGCGGCCAAAAACAACCCAACTGTATTGCAGAAACTAGCAGAATATGAAGCCTCGTTGCAAAAGGTTCCGCAGGTTGGCAGTTTGCCCGATCCGGAACTGAATGTGGGTGTATTTCTTAGCCCGATGGAACTGGTAGCCGGCAAACAGGTTGCCGATATCCGTCTGATGCAGATGTTCCCGTGGTTTGGTGTACTTAAAAATGCCAAAGACGAAATGAGCCTGATGGCCAAAGCCAAATTCGAATCGTTTCGCGAAGCCAAATTGCAGGTTTATTTTGATGTACAACAAAGCTGGAACGAATTGCAGAAGGTTCAACAGTCTATTCGTATTTCAGAAAAGAATCTGGAAATTCTGCGTACGCTCGAACGGCTTTCGTTAGTGAAGTTTAAGGCAGCTTCAACGGGCAGTGGCACAACTTCAAACAGTTCTGGTTCAACCGGAAATTCGGCATCGGCAGCACAGGGTTCGTCAGGAATGAATACAATGGGTGGAGGTAATACCGGAAATTCTCCGACTTCTACTCCGGCAGCAATGCCATCGAGCCCGATGGGTTCATCCGGAGGTTCAGGATTGGCCGATATCTACCGCATCCAGATGGAAATTGCCGAACTTGAAAACAGCATTTCATTGCAGAAAGACCAATTGCAAACCATTTCAGCACGATTGAACGGGATACTGAACCGAAAGCCGCAAACTCCGGTGCAACTCACCGAGAAAATAATTGCTGACTCGCTGGGCTTTTCGCTGGCATCAGTTTCTGACAGCATGTTCGCTGACAGCCCGATGTTGGGAATGCTGAAATACGAACAGCAATCGCTCGACGCCCGTAGACAGATGGTGACCAAAATGGGCTACCCGATGGTTGGATTGGGTTTGAATTATTCGCTCATCAAAAAGGATCCATTGGCAATGGCTCCCGACATGAACGGCGTTGATATGATTATGCCTATGGTGACGGTTACTTTGCCCATTTACCGGAAAAAGTACAAAGCCCTGCAGGAGGAAGTCAAACTACAGAAAGTTGCCACTCAGCAAGGTTATCAGGCTACATCCAATGCACTTCAAACCGAATATTACGAAGCTATCCAGCTTTATCAGGATGCCCGGCGGCGGCTGAAACTTTATCAAAATCAGGCTGATTTGGCCAATAAATCGCTGAATATCCTGATGAAAAGTTTCTCGGCTTCAGGCGCCGGATTAACCGATTTGCTTCGCATCCGTCAGCAAACGCTCGATTATGAAACCAAACAGATTGAAGCGATTTCGGATAACAATACGGCCATTGCCTGGATCAAACGCCTGATGGCTTGTTCTCGAATACAATAAAATTGACAAATCATGAATAAATTACTTTCAAATCAATATGTCCGCGGCGGATTATTTGTCGTCATTGGACTTTTCATCGGATGGGCGGTTTTTCATTCATCGGAAAAAGCCGAAGAAAGCCCGAATCAGGTGAATGGAGAGCATGTGCACTCTGCCGACGAAGCAAAAGCCGAAGTTTGGACTTGTTCCATGCATCCAAACATCCGGATGGATAAACCCGGTAAATGCCCGATATGTGCGATGGATCTGATTCTCCTCAACTCCGGAGGTTCGTCGCAATCAGATGCGATGGCTATTCATCTGACCAAAGAAGCGGCCCAGTTGGCCAATGTGCAAACCTCGGTCGTTTCTCGCCAGAATCCTGAAAAAGAACTACGGCTTTACGGGAAAGTGCAAGCCGACGAACGTTTGCTGCAAAACCAGGTGGCTCACATCTCCGGAAGGGTTGAAAAGTTGCTGGTCAATTTCACCGGCGAGCCTGTTCGCAAAGGACAAAAGCTGGCCGTGATATATTCGCCTGAATTGGTGACTGCACAACAGGAATTGCTCGAAGCAGCCAAAACCAAACAAATACAGCCGGAAATCTACGAAGCAGCCAAAGAAAAGCTGCGTCAATGGAAACTTTCTGACACTCAGATTTCGGCCATTGAAAATTCGCATAATATACAATCAAACATCGACATAGAGGCGACTACTTCAGGTATTGTTACAGCTCGTCGCATCAACATGGGCGACTATGTCAGCGCCGGATCGACACTGTACGAAGTTTCGGATCTGTCGCGCGTTTGGATTTTGTTTGATGCTTACGAAAGCGATTTGCCATTCCTGAAAACCGGAGATCAGATTGATTTTACCCTTCAGGCATTGCCCGGCACAGCTTTCACCGGAAAGGTGAAATTCATCGATCCGGTGATCGATCCGGTGAACCGCGTGGCCAAAGTTCGGGTCGAAATCGGCAATCCGGGCGGAAAGCTGAAACCTGAAATGTTCGCCACCGGAATCGTCAGATCGAACCTGGCCGAATACAAAGACAAACTAGTCATTCCGGCTTCGGCTGTGCTGTGGACAGGTAAACGCTCCGTCGTTTACGTGAAACAGGCGGGCGATGAAGCGATTTTTCATCTTCGCGAGATTGAACTGGGTCCAAAACTGGGCGAAAGTTACGTGATTACCGACGGCTTATCGGATGGTGAAGAAATAGTCACACAGGGAGCTTTCAGTGTGGATGCCGCGGCACAGTTAGAAGGCAAACCGAGTATGATGAATTCCTCTTCTTCCAGTGAGAGCTTCACTCAAAGTGAAACCCTCACTAAGGCTCAATTCAAAGTTTCAGGAAACTGCGAAATGTGCAAAGAACGGATTGAAACCGCTGCCAAATCGGGTTCAGGAGTCGCCGCAGCCGAATGGAATGTGGAATCCAAAATACTGAGAGTTAATTTCGATGGCAGTAAAACCAATTCGGATGCCATTCAGAAAGCCATAGCCAAAGCCGGTCACGACACCGAAAAATTCAAAGCTCCGGACAACGTTTATAAAGAACTTCCGGAGTGTTGCCTGTACCGAAAATAATCGATTATCCTTTAACGAAATGATCCGATGACCTTCATGTTTATCGGATCATTTTAGTTTTAAGTGGGCTTAAAAACACCAACTACTGTACATTAGATCTAAGAATTGTATAAATATATTTAAAAATTGTGTAACATTTCCCATACTCAGTAGAGCCACCTTTGTCAACTAATTTCTGATGATGTAATGAGTTTCAGCACATAGTCAGTTACCTCTAATGCTTTACTATAAAAAGCAAACAACGTCATCTACATAGAATCTTTGGCGTATTCTTTAGATCGAAAGATCTAATTATTAAATCCAGTCTTTATAAAGATGAAAACAATGAAAACAAAAGTTCTAAGTATCATTGCCCTTTTTATGTTTGGGGTAATAGCAGTTTTTGCTGCAAATAAAACAGAAAGTTTCAAAGTGTATGGAAACTGCGAAATGTGTAAAGCCCGTATAGAAAAAGCGGCCAAGTCGGTTGATGGAGTTTCAGTTGCCAATTGGAGCGCGGACACCAAAATGCTTGCATTGACTTTTGATGATTCAAAAACCGATGTGCATAAAGTTCAGGAGGCTATTGCAAAAGTTGGTCACGACACTGATATGCACCGTGCTACTGATGAAGCCTACAACAAGGTATCTGGTTGTTGTAAATATGAACGAGCCAAATCAGAAACAAAAGAGGTTGAAAAAATGAAATTGGATCCAATAAAATAAGGAAAGATCCGATTGAAAACATCTAGTATTGGCTGATCCGGTGGTTTGAAATCATCGGATCAGTTTGTTTAAACGCCAACGATGAATCGGAATCATCCATAATTTTCAGTAGAATAATTTAAACAGAACTTCCGGAGTGTTGTTTATAATGGAAATAATAATCACCTGACGCATAAACTTTTTGGATTAAAACCCAACAAAGGGATACACAATTAAAACTTAAAATTATGAATTACTACATCAGCAAAAAGATTGACGCCACTTTTGAACAGGCCATCGACGAGGTGAAAGAAGCTCTTGCCATTCAAGGCTTCGGGGTCTTATCCGAAATCAATCTTCAAGATAAATTCAAGGAGAAACTGAATGTCGATTTCAGGCGATATACCATTTTGGGCGCCTGTAATCCGGCGTATGCCTACAAAGCGCTGCAGAGTGAAGACAAAATCGGGACTATGCTACCTTGCAATGTGGTTGTTCAGGAATTGAGTAAAAATGTAATTGAAGTTGCAGCCGTTGATCCTATCGCATCAATGTACGGCCATTGAAAACCCCAAGCTGGCCAAACTTGCCGGTGAGGTTAAAGGAAAGCTGGAAAAGGCTATTGAGTCGTTGCATAGTGGTGTCGAATCGTTCGGTTTGGTCTAATCCCATTACTAAAAGAATCTTCATTCAAATTTCAGCTCGTTAACTGATAAAAGAAGGAAATGGAACTAAATGGTTTACTTGAATATAACCCGATCCTTTTAGCACTTTTTGCCACCCTGTTTACCTGGGGCGTTACTGCATTAGGTGCATCATTGGTATTTTTCTTTAAAACCATCAACAAAAAGGTTCTCAATGCAATGCTTGGTTTTGCTGCCGGGGTTATGATTGCCGCCAGTTTCTGGTCGTTGCTGAAACCTGCCATTGAAATGGCTGAGGAAAATGGTTCAGTCCCATGGGTTCCGGCATTGGTTGGATTTCTGTCGGGAGGCGTTTTTTTGTTGATGATAGATAAAATATTACCGCATTTACATCAAGGCCTTTCGATTGACAAAGCCGAAGGAATAAAAACATCGTGGCAACGAAGTGTATTACTTGTTTTAGCAATCACCCTACACAATATTCCTGAAGGTTTAGCTGTGGGCGTTGCCTTTGGAGCTTTGGCTCACAATCCGGATGCTGGTGTTTTAGCAGGAGCCGTTGCTTTAGCCATTGGTATTGGATTGCAGAATTTTCCTGAAGGAGCTGCGGTTTCTATTCCTCTTCGCCGCGAAGGTTTTTCTCGTTTCAAGTCTTTTATGTACGGACAAATGTCAGGAATTGTCGAACCTATTGCTGGAGTAATCGGGGCTGCGCTGGTTTTGCTTATCACTCCGCTCCTTCCCTATGCGTTGGCCTTTGCTGCCGGTGCTATGATTTTCGTGGTTGTTGAAGAACTCATTCCTGAATCACAGTCTGGAAATGAAACTGACATGTCGTCAATTGGCGCCATGGTGGGTTTTGCAACCATGATGGTTCTCGACGTCGCACTTGGATAATCGGTATTAAATCCTGTAATTGCGAAAAAGATTGCAGATACCCAAAAATTATTAATGATGGACGTTTCAGAAGAAAAACTATATCAAAAGGCTTATCTACTGAGTCTTTTTACCATTTATTACAACCTCGTTGAAGGTATTGTTTCCATGCTTTTGGGTTACGAAGACGAGACTTTGACCTTGTTTGGATTTGGGGTCGACAGTTTCATCGAAGTCATGTCGGGCATTGGTATTGCAATGATGATTCGGCGTATCAGGCAAAATCCTGCAAGCTCGAAGAGTGAGTTTGAAATTAAGGCTTTAAAAATCACCGGAACCGCATTTTATCTGCTTTCAGCCGGATTGTTGGTAGGTATTGTTTTATCCCTCGTCAACAATCACAAACCTGAAACAACCTTTTGGGGTGTAGTTATCTCATTCGTTTCCATTGCCGTGATGATTTGGCTGATGAATGCCAAAAAATCGACCGGCAAAAAGCTAAATTCCGACCCCATTATTTCGGATGCCAATTGCACCAAAATCTGCGTCTATATGTCGGTTGTTCTGCTCGTTTCGAGCCTGATTTATGAATTTACTGGTTTTGCCTACGCCGACGTAATCGGGGCTGCAGGATTGATCTGGTTCTCAGTTTCGGAAGGCAAAGAAGCTTTCGAGAAAGCGAAAGGGAAAAGCTGCAGTTGTGACCATTGTCATAGCTAAAGGATAAGTAAAACTGCCAATGAGATACTTCATCAAAAATATGGTTTGTCCGCGCTGCATTATGGCGGTGCGAGGGATATTTCAGGAATTGGATTACCAGCCCATGGATGTTGCTTTGGGCGAAGTGGAAACTACTGAACCGGTTTCTCCTGAGAAACTGCCGGTTTTACTCGAAAAACTTACCAGTTATGGTTTCGAGCTCATCGACGATTCAAAAAGTCAGCTCATCGAGAAAATCAAAACGTTGGTTATTGAGCTGATTCGCTACAAAAATGAAGCAGATATCAAGGTAAATTATTCGGCATACCTCGAATCGAAACTGAATAAGGATTACAATTACCTGAGCAACCTTTTTTCGGAAGTCACCGGCACAACCATCGAAAAATACATCATCAGCCAGAAAATTGAACGGGTGAAAGAATTATTGGTGTACGACGAACTCACCCTCAGCCAAATTGCCTGGGAATTGGGGTATAGCAGCGTTTCAGCCCTTTCGGCGCAGTTCAAAAAAATAACCGGGCTTACTCCAAAGCATTTCAAGCATATTAAAGACAACAAGCGCATCCCGCTCGACAAAGTGTAATCAGTAAATTTTATAAACTAATCCCGAAATTGTATAAAACTTCGGTGGTCTCCGGCCTTTAACTTTGCTGAAAAGATAAAGACATGGAAACAACAATCAAAAATAATTTTCCGGTAACCGGCATGAGTTGCGCTTCGTGCGCGGCCAGCGTCGAAAGTATGCTGAAGAGCCAGCAGGGAATAATCAGTGCATCAATCAACTTTGCGGCCGCCAGTGTTTGGGTCGAATACAATCCTGAAATTACAAATCCAACAACCTTCCGCTCAGCTATTCAGTCCATTGGTTTTGATCTGCTTTGCGATGAAAATGAAGCAGTTCTTCAGGAAGAAATCAAACAGCACGAATCAGTCATCTTGAAACGGAAAACCATTTTTTCAGCCATCCTGACGTTGCCTGTTGTGATTATCGGCATGTTCATGATGGATTTACCTTTTGCCAACTGGATTATGCTGGCGCTCTCAACTCCAGTGGTTTTCTGGTTCGGACGAGGCTTTTTTGCCACCGCATTCAAACAACTCAAACACGGCAAAACCAATATGGACACGCTGGTGGCATTAAGCACCGGAATTGCCTGGACATTCAGCCTTTTCAATACTGTTTTTCCACACTTCCTGATGTTTGGAGATAGCCATCCCCCGGTGTATTTCGAAGCATCGGCAGTCATTATCGTTTTTATTTTATTAGGCCGAATGCTGGAAGAACGGGCCAAAGCCAACACCTCATCGGCCATCAAAAAACTGATGGGCTTGCAGGCCGATACGGTCACTCTGGTTGAAAACTTTGGGATTGAATCGGTTCAGCCCATTTCGGTAGTCAGGATTGGCAATAAATTAAGAGTCAAACCTGGAGAGCGCATTCCGGTTGACGGTATTTTGCTTGAAGGAACTTCGTTTGTCGATGAAAGTTCGATCACTGGTGAGCCTTTACCTGTCGAAAAAGCGTCTGGACATTCGGTTTTTGCAGGAACAATCAATCAGAAAGGCAGTTTCGTGATGGAAGCGCAGAAAGTTGGAAGTGAAACCTTGCTGGCCCGCATCATCCGGATGGTTCAGGAAGCGCAGGGAAGCAAACCTCCGGTACAGAAACTGGTTGATAAAGTGGCATCGGTATTTGTTCCGGTAGTCATCTCAATTTCTATTCTCAGTTTTGCCGCGTGGATGATATTGGGTGGCGAAAACGCCTTGCCACAAGCTTTGCTGACGATGGTATCGGTTTTAATCATTGCCTGTCCCTGTGCGCTCGGTTTGGCCACTCCAACCGCTATTATGGTGGGCATTGGCCGCGGCGCCGAATTGGGCATTTTAATCAAAGATGCCGACGGACTGGAACTTGCTCACAAAATAAACGCTCTGGTGCTCGATAAAACCGGAACCATTACTGAAGGAAAACCCGCAGTGACCGATTTTTTGTGGAAAACCGATGATTCGGAGGCGCTGAAATCGATTTTATTCAGTATCGAATCTCAATCGGAACACCCACTAGCTGAAGCGATTTCAGGAGCATTGAGAATTGAAGAAGTACAAACGGTACCCGTAGAACACTTTGAAAGCAAGACTGGACGAGGCGTTTCAGCAACCGTTCAGGAATCAAAATATGCCGTTGGAAATGAACGCTTAATGCTAGAATCGGGAATTCAACCCACTCCTGAAGACAAAGAAACAGCCAATGCTCTTCAGGAGCAAGCCAAAACCGTTCTTTTCTTTAGTCGTGAAGATCAGATTCTGGCTATTATTGCCATTACCGATCCGATCAAATCATCATCGGTTGCAGCGATTAAAAAGCTCAAACGCAGTGGTATCGAAATCCACATGCTTACCGGCGATAACGAACACACAGCGTATTCGGTCGCCCAACAAACAGGAATTGACATTTACAAGGCCGGATGTCTGCCTGAAGATAAAGCCGAATACATCAAAAACCTTCAGCAGCAAGGAAAAGTGGTTGCCATAGCAGGCGACGGGATCAACGACTCGCACGCTATGGCGCAGGCTGATGTGAGTATTGCCATGGGCAGCGGATCGGACATTGCCATGGATGTAGCCAAAATGACCATTGTTTCCTCAAGACTAGAATCGATTTCATCGGCCATCGAACTGTCGAAACAAACGATCCGGACCATCAAACAGAACCTGTTCTGGGCATTTATTTACAACATCATCGGAATTCCCATTGCTGCCGGATTGCTTTATCCTTTCACCGGATTCATGCTCAACCCGATGATTGCCGGTGCTGCCATGGCCATGAGTTCGGTATCGGTGGTGAGCAACAGTTTGCTACTGAGATTTAAAAAACTTGATATTAACCATTAAAATAATTCAAAATGAACACTTTAAAATTTAAAACCAATGTGAAATGTGGAGGTTGCATTACCACGGTAACTCCATACCTGAATCAGGCAAATGGTATTATTAGCTGGAATGTGGACACTAACGATCCGCTCAAAATAATGACTGTTGAAACCGAAGGAATAAATGCAGAAGAAATCACTTCAATAATGAAAACTGCCGGATACCAGGCTGAATTTATTTCTTCGGAATAATTAACGGCCCATCCGATGAGGGTTAAATTTACCTTCAGGATTAACAAAACTGCATCTACCTTGTTTTATACAGCATAGAAAACGACAACTGTTTGAATATGCTAAGAGATTTACGCACCAATTATCAAAAATCTGAGCTTACCGAAGAATCGATTAGCTCAGATCCTTTCAGTCAATTAGAAGAATGGTTGAAATCGGCCATAGAAGAGGAAAATCCTGAACCCACAGCCATGGTGCTCTCAACAGTTGATTCAAAAGGGTATCCTGATTCAAGAGTTGTTCTTTTAAAGGAAGTTAACTCCGAAGGACTGGTATTTTTCACCAATTACAACAGCAAAAAAGGCAGGCAAATAACTGCAAACAAAAACGTTGCGGTAAATTTTTTCTGGTCGAAAACAGAAAGACAGGTTCGGATTAAAGGTGTGGCGGAGAAGATATCAGAAGAATCTTCTGCTGACTATTTTAAGTCGCGCCCGATCGACAGTCAGTTGGGAGCATGGGCTTCGCCCCAAAGTCGGATTATTGAAAACAGGCAGATTCTTGACGAAGACTTCACCCTTTATCAGCAGTATTTTCATGATCATGAAATTATAAAACCACCTCATTGGGGTGGTTTTCTGATCCGTCCTGAATATTTTGAATTTTGGCAAGGACGTTCAAACCGGCTCCACGATCGATTTGAATTCTGCCTGTCTGATAACCAGTGGATTATTCATCGTCTAGCTCCCTGATTCGTTTAATTGGTTTGTATTCCGGAATGTTGGTGCCTGAATCCGGTCAAAACTGAATCGAGAGTCCAGAGCGCCAATGAAGCCGTCAGAATCAGGTAAGCAATTGTCGGAATTGAGGTAAAGAACCCCATTCCAGTCTTCAGAACAGATGAGGCCTCCTGATTATTAAACGCTCCTATTTTTCCTGAAACCGTTGACCAGAAACCAGTATCGCTTGCTGGCACTGCATTCTGGCTCGAAACTGTTATATAAATCAACAGCAATATAAATGCAACAATCAGGATTATCCAGGTTCTTTTGCTGATGACCGGTTGGTAATTTTGCAGTATTGGTTTCCGTTGAACCGCAGCTTCAGCCTGAATACGGCTCATTACCCTGAGGGTAAAATCTGACGATGGTGAGTCGATTTGGACGCCCTTCATCATTTGCTCAAATTGTTTATCCAGCTTATTCATATCTTTTAGTTCAAAGTTTCAATTTACAAGTTCGGAGTGCCTAAAGTTCGGAGTACTTAGAGTTAAATGCAATGCTCTTTGCCTAAGCTCAAATTTCCAAATCTATTTAATTACAATAACGAATATACTTCCTCTTTCAGCATCTCGTGTAATATGGTGTACATTCTTTTTCTGGCTCGATGAATTTTAACCTTTATATTACTGACTGTTAATCCAGTAATCTGACTTATCTCATCCATCGATTGATTCTCGTAATAATACAACGTAACCAAAACCTGATCGTCTTCGGGTAACTTCTCCAGTGCCAGGTTCAGGTATTTTTCCTGATCTTCCTTCTTTGCTTCCCTATAATAATCGTACATTTTCTGTTCATCCTGATCAGATATTTGCCGATCGTCGAGCGATTTGAATTCAATCCGGCGTTTCCTCAATTCCGAAATACATGCATTATAAGTAATGCTGTACAACCAGGTCGAAAATTTCGATTTACCTTCATAACTGTCAAGCTTCTGAAATGCCTTTACAAAGGTATCCTGAGCCATTTCTTCAGCTTCTTCAGGCTTCTTCAGTAATTTCAATGCCAATGTATATACCAGTTTCTGATACTTCTCAATCAAAAAAGAAAATGCCTGCACATTGCCTTTTCTGACCGCCTCAATGTAGTATATGTCATCAGTTTTATTCATTCTAAACCAATAGACGAGCTTTGACGGATTCGGTTACAGTTTTCAACAAAAAATATTTGAAGATACGGAAATGAAACCGGAATTAGAAAAAAGTCACAGAATTCAGTCGCAGTTGGCAAGAAGAACGAAGAACGAAGTCAAACACGAAACTCGCATCCCGTAACCCGCAACAATTCTTCAATTCCAAACTTAAACTCACTTTAGGCACTTCAAACTTTTTTCAATCAACTTGTAACCGCGGCAAAATACCTGCGTCATAACAGCGAGTTTGAAAACAAATAATCACTAAAAATTGAATATTATGCAAACAGAAACATTAGGAGTTTTAATCCCATTTGCGTTCTTCGCTCTGGTATTTGCCTCATTGTACGTGCATTTAACCACCCGAAACAAAGAACGTCTGGCATTAATTGAAAAAGGTGCTGATCCGGAACTATTTAAAGCAAAACCAGATGCAAATTCAGGTCACGGAAGCTTTAAACTTGGTCTGTTTTTAGTTGGTATCGCTCTTGGTATCCTTTGCGGTTACTTTTTAACCGAAGGTGGAATGGAAGAAGAACCAGCTTATTTCTCTATGATTTTCCTTTTCGGTGGCATCGCGCTGGTTGTTTCCTATTTTATGCAGAAAAAAAATCAGGAAAAATAAAACTCCTGAAATTCAGCCGGATTCTGCAAGTAGCTATTGAACCACATAGTCATATAGGACACGTAGTTTTTCTTCTATTGTTTCCGATGTGTCTATGTGGTTTTTCTTTTTCGTATTTTTAGTGCAAATTTTAGAAAAATGACCAACGAAAATATCGAAAAAAGAATAGCAGAACTTCGCTCAACTCTTGAAGAATATAACTACCGATACTACGTTTTATCACAACCTGTTATAAGCGACCAGGAGTTCGACCTGCTGATGAAAGAACTCGAAAAAATGGAAGCTGAGAATCCGGAATTCTTCGATCCAAACTCGCCTACTCAACGGGTTGGAAGCGATTTGAATAAGGAGTTTGCGCAGGTTAAACACCAGTATTCGATGCTTTCGCTTTCCAATTCCTATTCGGAAGAAGAATTACGCGATTTCGACCAGAAGATTAGAAAACTCACCGATCAGAAGTTTGAATACGTTTGCGAACTGAAATACGATGGCACATCGATCAGCCTGCGCTACAAAAACGGCAAACTAGACAAAGCAATTACCCGTGGCGACGGCGCTTTTGGCGACGATGTAACTGCCAATGTACGCACCATCAAAAGCATTCCGCTCAAACTAAAAGGGAATAACTATCCTGATGAATTTGAGATTCGGGGTGAAATTTTGCTCCCGTTTTCTGAATTCGACCGCATTAATCAGGAGCGCGAAGAAGAAGGTGAACAACCGTTTGCCAATCCTCGGAATGCCGCCTCAGGAACCCTAAAATCGCAAAAATCGTCGGTAGTTGCCGAACGCAAACTAGACGCCTATTTTTATTATTTGCTGGGCGAAAATTTGCCAGCCGACGGACATATGGAAAACCTGCAGACCGCCCGGGAATGGGGTTTCAAGATATCTCCTGACACTGAAAAATGTGCCAATATTGATGAAGTTATCGCTTTCATCCGAAAATGGAATACTAAACGTTTTGAATTGCCTGTAGCAACCGATGGAATTGTGATAAAGGTAAATTCGCTGAGTTTGCAATCGTATCTTGGAACAACTGCAAAATCACCACGCTGGGCCATTGCTTATAAATACAAAGCGGAACAGGCCAGCACCATTTTACAGTCGGTTTCGTACCAGGTTGGACGAACCGGGGCAGTAACGCCTGTGGCAAACCTTGATCCGGTTCAATTGGCCGGAACAACGGTAAAACGAGCTTCTTTGCACAATGCTGATATTATCCGAAACTTGGATTTGCATCTGGGCGATACGGTTTACGTTGAAAAAGGCGGTGAAATTATTCCAAAAATTACCGGAGTTGATGCGTCTTCACGGCATCCAATGGCGCAACCCGTTGACTTTATCAAAATCTGTCCTGAATGCGGCACTGTATTGATCCGGAAAGAAGGTGAAGCGGCTCATTATTGCCCGAACGAAGATGGCTGCCCTCCCCAAATTAAAGGAAAGATGGAACATTTCATCGGTCGTAAAGCCATGAACATTGATGGATTAGGCGCCGAAACCATTGATTTACTGTACAGTGAAAATCTGATTCGCAATATTGCCGACATCTACGATCTACAGAAAGAACAAATCAGCCGGCTCGACCGCTTAGGTGATAAATCGGCGGACCGGATATTGAAAAGTCTCGACGAATCGCGAAATATCCCTTTTCAAAAAGTACTATTCGCGCTTGGAATTCGTTTTGTGGGCGAAACTGTCGCCAAAATTCTGGCCAATCGGCTGATTACTATTGAAAACATTGAAAAAGCCAGTCTGGAAGAATTAACAGCCATTGACGAGATTGGCGGACGGATAGCAGAAAGTGTTCAACTTTATTTTTCGAATCCTGAAAACGTGAAACTGGTTGAACGACTGAAAGAAAAAGGACTTCAAATGCGTCTGGATGAAGAAAGCGTCGCTAATCGTTCCGAAAAATTGAATGGATTATCAATCATCATTTCTGGAACATTTGAAAAAAATTCAAGAGACGATCTGAAGAAAATGATTGAACAGAACGGAGGAAAAAACGTTAGTTCAATCTCGAAAAACACCAGTTATTTATTGGCCGGAAGCAACATTGGCCCGAGCAAAGTGGAAAAGGCCGAAAAGTTAAATATCCCGATTATCTCTGAAGATGATTTTTTGAAGATGATCGACTAAAAGTAATAGATTATCGTTTTATTAAGCTTTATACTATCAATCTAAAACTTTTAGCAATTTTAAACATCGAAAAACAAACGAATTGTTATTTTTGCACGAAATCATGGGTATAAAATCAAAGCTTGCCAATCGGATACTGAGTTCAAAAGTGAATTTGGTGGTCAGAGAGAAAAAAGTAGTTAACCTCGATTCTGCTCAAACTGTTGGAATCCTTTGGGAGACCGGCCAGCAGGATGCTTTTATCAGGGTTAAAAATGAGCTCTATCTGGCTGGAATTAAAACTGAAGGACTTTGTTATTTTCCGTTGAAAAAGGCTATGATCCCGGAAGAAATTAATGGCTTTTCGAGGAAACAAACAAGCTGGTGGCTCGAAATACCAAGAACGCAATTGGTTGAGGATTTTATTCACCAGAAATTTGACATTCTGATTGATTTAAGCGGACAAAAGAGCTTTCCGATAATTTACACAACAGCTTTATCTGAAGCATCATTTAAAGTAGGTTATGCCGGTAGTTCAACAAACTATTTCGATTTGAATATTGAATTTCAGGACAAACCGGAAACTGGCCAGTTGGCCGAACAAATTTTGTATTATCTAAAACGGATTAATAAAACGACGATAGAATGACACATCCATTTACAGGAGCAGGAGTAGCTTTGATCACTCCTTTTAATGAAGATATGAGCGTTGATTACAGCGCATTGGAAAGATTGGTTGAAGATCAGATTGCTGGAGGGACTGATTATTTGGTGGTACTTGGGACCACTGGTGAAACCCCTGCCCTTTCGGATGATGAAAAGAAAGAAATCGTACGTTTTGTAATCGAAAAAAATGCCGGACGTTTAAAAATTGTCGTTGGAGTTGGCAGTAACAATACACTTGCCTTAGTTCAGTCTATACAAAAGTCAAATTTTGACGGTATTGACGCCATTCTTTCAGTAACTCCGTATTACAACAAACCCACACAAGAAGGCCTTTTTCAGCACTTTAAAGCGGTTATTGAAGCCTGTCCGGTTCCTGTCATTCTTTACAATGTTCCAGGACGCACTGGCGTAAACATGGAAGCTGATACGACCCTTCGGATTGCCCACCTTTCAGAGAAAGTTGTTGGTATCAAGGAAGCTTGCGGCGATTTAGGCCAATTTGCAAAGATTGCCGCCAATGCACCAGACTATTTTAAGGTCATTTCAGGCGACGACGGATTAACGCTGCCTTCTGTCACTATCGGATCAATTGGGGTGATCTCCGTCATTGCTAACGCCATGCCTTACAAATTAAGTCAACTAACTCATGAATCACTAAATGGCAATATAGCCAAAGCAAGCCAACTGCATTTGCAAATGGCAGAAATGATGAAATTGATTTTCAAAGAAGGCAGCCCCGCCGGAGTTAAAGCCCTGATGGAAATGATGGGAACCGTAAAAAATCAACTGAGATTGCCTAATGTTCCAGTTTCGGCTGGAACTTATGGTGCGATTGAAGCTGAGTGGAAGAAAATCGGCTAATCATAGGACTTCAATCAACAATTACAGTTCTCGCACAAAGCATATTCATACTGAAAAGTGGTATGACTGATTCCAAAGCGGCTGTTTAACAGTCGCTTTGCATTTTCAGTAATACCTTGTGTATCAGAAACCGGGCGATTTTCAACTAAAACCAGATGCGCCTCAAAATAAATCTGATCATCATCCAACTGCCACAAATGAATGTGATGGACACTGCAAATCTCAGGGATTTGCTGCAAAACCGTCACAATCTCCTGCTGATTGATCTCCTGAGGTGCAAACTGCATCAATATGCCAACACTTTCCTTCAGAATTTTGTAGGTATGAACGAAAATGTAAACGCTGATTAGCACAGTAACCAACGGATCGATCCAGTAAACCTGGAAAAGCCAGATGCAAACAGCTCCGGCAACAACTGCTACTGAAGTTAATGCATCACCAATTAAATGCAAATAAGCTGCACGTATGTTCAGGTTTTCATCTTTATTGTGATGAAGGATCAGAACCGACAATCCGTTGGCAAAAACGCCCAACACTCCAAGACCGAGCATCCACAAATAATCCACTTCCTTTGGGTTCATAAACCGTTTTACAGCTTCAACCATCAAATAAACCGAGACAGCAATCAAAGTAATGGCATTGATGAATGCAGCCAGTATTTCGGCTCTTTTATACCCAAAAGTCGATTTCAACGTTTGCGGACGGAGGCCAATCCGGTGCGCCAGATAGGCCAACACAACTGAAATTACATCGCTGAGATTATGAAGGGCATCAGAAATTAGCGCCAAACTTCCGGAGATAATACCACCGGCAAACTGACCAATGGTAATTATTCCATTCAAAATGACAGTTATGGCCAGATTTCGACCTGTATGTTCGTGATTATGCGACATGCTTTTTCTATATTTAACAAACAATAAAAATCAATGTTTCAGAATTAAATTAACTTTTCTAAAAATAACATTTATGCGAGTGCTTCTCCTCTTTTTTTCGATAATCTTATGGGCATTTCAGGTTGATGGACAAATTAAGTCGGAAAACATTGGACTGGAAATCTCAAAAAAGAATCATCTGGAATTTGCTAAAGGCCTGAAATACATTGATGAAAAACAAATTGCGGGAAGTCCCTATCTAAATAAACAATTTCAACCCTCTTATATCTCAAAAATTAATGGGACTGAAATCAGGGACATGGCGTTAAGATACAATATTTACAACGATCAAATGGAATTCAAAAAAGATGGAAAGATTTTGTCGATAGCGCTCCCGAACGAAGTTGTGCGAATAAATATGAGCGGTAAAGTATTTATTTACAAACCATACATGACCGCTAAAAACGTGAATGCCGGCTATTTTCAGGTATTGTACGAAGGTGACTATCAATTATTAAAGAAAGAACTGGTAAAACTTAGGTCCTCCTCAGAAAAAACTAATCCGGAGGATTCCCTGAGATTTGAACGGGTATCTCCTCAATTTTATTTGCGTTATGGCGATGGAATGGCCCACTTTATATATTCTCAAAAAACGCTGATCAAGGTTCTGCAGCCAATATCACAAAATGTAATCAACTACATTAAATCGAACAAAATAAACACAAAAGACGAAACGCAACTAATTGAACTCATGGAGTATATGGATCAAAATACAAAATAGTTCAATAAAGAAACATACCCTCCTAATTTTAACAACTCACTATAGTCCGTATTTTTTTTCAGGTACGTGCAACATTTGTAATTCAGACGTCGTCATTCAAACAGAAAACAAATTCAGATACTTGGAAGCGCAGTACCAAAATATTCATCAAGATGTAATTGAAAGGTGTAGAAAAGGCGACACCCGCGCACAATTTGAGCTCTACAAGCTGTATTATAAAACCATGTACAATGTTTGTCTTCACATGGTTGGCAATGCAATTGAAGCTGAAGATGTTATGCAGGAAGCCTTTTTAAAAGCGTTTACAAGAATTGACACCTACGAAGGAAAAGTGAGTTTTGGAGCCTGGCTAAAGAGAATTGTGATCAACCGTTCATTGGATCAATTGAAAAAGCGAAAAGTAAAATTTGAAGAACTGAATGAAAAAATTCCCGACGAAGAGCCCGTGGAACTTGAGATTTCGGTGATTCAAATGGAAAAACTGAAAAAGGCTATTCAACGTCTGCCCGATGGCTACCGTGTAGTTTTAAGTCTTTATTTGCTTGAAGGATATGATCATGAAGAGATTTCGCAAATTCTCGGAATTACCAATGTTTCGTCGCGGTCGCAGTATTTACGCGCCAAACTAAAGCTTCGGGAGATGTTGCACAAGGAAGAATTGTTTCAGTACAATTAAAATGACTGTCATGAAAGACGAATTAGAAAGATTAATCTTAAATAACCAACATTCTTTTCAGAATGAAGAGCCATTAGAAGGTCACTTTGAGCGATTTGAAGCCCGTCTTCAGAAAGCGTCGAAACCTGGCAGAAAATTCAATTTTCAAGCTGTACTGAAGGTTGCGGCCGTTGTAGTTTTTGCACTACTGGCAGTAAATCAGGCCCGTATCTGGCTCTATCCTGAAAAGAAGGAAACTCTCTCACTGGGTTCAATTTCGCCTGAGTATCGCGAAGTTGAATTTTACTACACCAATGCGATTCAATTAGGAATGAGTCAACTGGAGGTGCTTAAAAAAGAAGGCATGATCAGCGAATCGGAACAACAAATGATGCTAAAGGAACAAAAGGAATTTGACCAGATGTACCAGAAGTTGCTCGAAGACCTGAAAGCTAATCCGGACGACGAACGTGTGATCAATGCCATGCTGGAATATTACGAATCCAGAATGAACGTTATTACACTAATTATCAATAAATTAAAAGAAATACAACAACAAAAATACAAACGAAATGAAATCAATATTTAGACTAACAATTGTATTGCTACTTTTCTCCGCTGCGCTTGCTAATGCAGCTGGAGGCGAATTTTCGAAACAATACCGAAAAGGCTGGCTAAAAAGTGGAGTAACGGCTTTGCAGATCACCAATAAATTTGGTGAGGTGAAAGTCAACGACATGGGAGGCGATTCAGTAACCATTAAAGTAGTGATTCGCATAGATAATGCTTCGGAAAGCAAGGCTAAGGATCTGATGAATAAGATTCATATCAACCTGCAAAAAACAGGCGGTTTGGTAACTGCAGAAACTGAAATCGAAGAAAATTTCAGAGGTAATAATTCATTTTCAATTGATTACATGATCAACACACCAAAAGACAGAGATTTAACCATCAATAATAAATACGGAAATGTGATTATTAACGAACTGGACGCCAAAGGATCTTTTGAGGTTGCCTATGGTTCAATGACTGCCGGAAAAATGAAGGCGCCTGCCGGAAATTCGATAAAGATGATAATAAGTTATGGCAAAGCCACTTTGGAAACTGTGAATGATGCCAACATGGAAATCAAGTATTCAAAATTGTACGCCGACGAAATTAGTCAGATCGTTCTGGACTCCAAGTACTCCGAAGTAAATGTGGATAAAACATCAAACATGACACTTGATTCGAAGTACGATGGAATTAATATCGACGAAATCGGTAAGCTAAAATCGATATCCAAATATACCAACTACAAGATTGGGTTGCTAACAGGAAGTCTTGATTTGGACACAGGGTACGGATCAGTGAAAATCAGCAAAGTAGGCGCAAAATTCGATAAAATTCAGATTACAAACAGCTATGGTGGCATCAACATCGGCTTAAACGAATTAAGCTACAAGGTTAAGGCCGATTGTGATTACTGCGATGTGAATGTCCCCGAGGAACGCTTTAAAGGAAACCGAATCCGAGAAAATCACCGCTTTTCACTTGATGGAAACATTGGAACAGGTGGCGGAACAGTTTTGATCACCAGCCGCTACGGTGGTATAAAACTGACGGGAGAGTAAAAAAAATGTGATCAGTTGCAGTTTGCAGTCGCATGCGTTTTTTTGAATTGTTACGGGTTACGAGTTTCGGGATTTGTCTCGCATCTCGCAACCCGTATCGTTTTTTTTTAACGACTGAGACTGATTGCTGAACACTTTGTCGTTTCGCGGTTTTTCTTTTATATTTAGAATAAAATTTCAATCTTGGAAACAGCTCTTCAATTGGTCGCTTTTAATGTTCCCTATCCCCCCGATTATGGCGGAGTGATCGATATTTATTACAAGATAAAAGCATTGAATGAATGTGGTGTTTCTGTTTACCTTCATTGTTTTGAATACAACCGGCCCCATGCCAGCGAGCTTGAAAAGTACTGCGCGAAGGTTTTTTATTATCCCCGAAAAAGCGGCGTTCGCTATCAGTTTTCAACTAAACCTTACATTGTAATTACACGCGACAACAACCAATTAATAAGCAATTTATCGTCAAATAATTACCCAATTTTATTTGAAGGACTTCACACTTGCCTGAATCTCGACAATCCGGAATTAAAAGACCATTTAAAACTGGTTCGTACTCACAATGTAGAACACGAATATTACCGAAACTTGCGTAAAGCAGAGCCGAATATTTTTAGAAAAATGTTTTTCGGGATAGAAACCTGCAAGCTAAAAGCTTACGAAAAAATACTGAAAAATGCTTCACACCTGCTCTCCATCTCGCCAAACGACAATTTGTATTTCGACCGAAAATTTGGCAACTCACATTTTATTCCGGCCTTTCATCCGTTCAACGAAATCAAATCGAAAGAAGGTCGTGGTACATACATCCTGTTTCATGGAAATCTTTCGGTAGCCGAAAATCTACAGGCTGTTGAATACCTGATTAAGAATGTGTTTTCCAAAATCAACCTTCCAGTTGTTATAGCCGGGAAGAATCCATCAGCTAGTTTAGGCAATAAAATACGGCAACACTCAAATATCCAACTCATTGCCAATCCTGAAAACGAGCAAATGGAGAAACTGATTCAGAATTCACATATTTGTTTGATACCAACTTTTCAGGATACTGGATTAAAATTAAAACTTCTGGCTTCGCTATTCTCCGGACGGTTTTGCATTGCCAACACACCGATGATCCATAAAACCGGGTTGGAACACCTTTGCCATCAGGCTGATACACCTAAAGAAATGATTGAATGTGTAAATCAGTTGTTTGATCAGGATTTTACTTCCGAAGAAATTGAAAAACGAAAATTAATTCTCGAAGACACTTTTTCGAATCACCGTAATGCTCTGAATATAATTAAGTTGCTTAAGTATTAAATATTAGACGACAACATTGCCTATTATTTTTTTGCTGCTCGCTTGCGTTCTACTCCACGATTTCGAGATTTTGTTTTTCTTGGGTTGCGCTCTCCCGGACCACCCAAATTAACCTTTTTATTCTTTTCCTTTTTCTCGTGAAAAGCGCCCTGCGAATCGTTGATCGCATTCGATTTGCCGATGTATTCCTTGTCAAACAGAACAGGACGCTCTTCGTCGGTGAAAATGTTTGAAATCTTCAAATCCGAAGGTAATGGTTTTTCTTCCATAATCCGGTTCATGAACGATTCGATTTCAGCAAAATGCTTCATTTCAGGCTCATTCACAAAGGTGATGGCAATCCCGGCCTTTTCAGCTCTTCCGGTGCGGCCAATGCGATGAATGTAGTCTTCAGGAATGTCGGGAACATCAAAATTGATAACATGCGAAATATCAACAATATCCAATCCCCTGGCAGCAACATCGGTTGCAATTAACATCCGGAAAGTTCCGTTTCTGAACTTTTCCAGCGAGTTAATCCGGAGATTTTGTGATTTATTGGAATGCAAAACTCCTATTTGCTCTGGAAAAATCGGATTTATTAACTCGAAAACCCTGTCGGCGAACTGTTTGCTTGAAATAAAAATCAAAACCCGGCAAAATTCCTCCTGATTTGCAAGCAGGTTTTCAAGCAGATTTACTTTAGTGAAAAAATTGGGAACTGAATAAAAATATTGGGTAATTTGTTCGAGCGGAGTACGTTGATTTTCAATCTCTACGGTTATTGGCTCGTAAAAATAGCTATCAATCAAAGCAGCAACTTCTTCAGTCAGCGTGGCCGAAAACATCAGATTTTGGCGGCGTTGAGGCAAACTCTCCATAAAACTCATCAACTGCGGACGAAACCCGAGGTTCAGCATTTCGTCAACCTCGTCAATTACCAGTTTCTGAATGGACTTTAGACGTAGAATACCGGTCATTACCAAATCGACCAAACGGCCCGGAGTGGCTACCAAAATGTCCATTCCGTTAAAAACAACCTGTTTCTGGGTATTGATATTTGTTCCACCATATACTCCAGTCACCCTGACATTCATATACTTAGCAAGCTTTTCAACTTCGCCAACCACCTGCAAAACCAACTCACGGGTTGGAACCACAACCAATATTCTCGGATGTTTCTGATCGGAATATTTGAGCTGGCGAAGAATAGGCACTAAATACGAAAAAGTCTTACCTGTACCTGTTTGCGCAATTCCAACCGCATCCCGGCCCGACATCACTACCGGATACACTTTCTCCTGAATAGGCGTTGGAGTTTCGAAACCCAAGTCATTCAAGGCATTCAGCAGCGGAGTATTTAAATTTAATTCCTGAAAAGTCACTATTCTAAAATTTTAATTCGCTGCAAAGGTAGTTTAAAAAGTGTTCAGTCTCAGCATTCAGTCGCAGAGCCTGCATTTCTGAACACTGGGACTGAATACTGAACAGTTTATTCCTTTCCGTCTTCTTCCCGAATCTGCACCCGGCGAATTTTACCGCTGATGGTTTTTGGCAATTCGGTTACAAACTCAACAATTCGCGGATATTTGTATGGCGCAGTTACTTTTTTCACATGCTCCTGAAGTTCTTTGGCCAATTCGTCGCTTGCGGTGTAGCTTTTCGACAGAATAATGGTTGCTTTCACTACCTGACCACGATCAGGATCTGGAACCGCAGTAATCGCACATTCCAATACAGCCGGGTGTTCCATCAAGGCGCTTTCTACTTCGAAAGGCCCAATCCTGTAGCCAGAGCTTTTAATCACATCATCAGCGCGACCAACGAACCAGTAATAGCCATCCTCGTCGCGCCAGGCCATATCACCCGTATAATAAACATCGTCGTGCCAAACCTTTTGAGTCAGGCGTTCGTCGCGGTAATAACCGTTAAACATTCCGGTTGGCGGCTGCTGATCGGTATAAATAACAATTTGCCCCTCCTCTCCTATTTCGCACGAATTTCCCTGATCGTCAACCAAATCAATCGGATAACCAGGCGACGGTTTACCCATAGAACCTGGTTTGGGTTCCATCCACGAATAGGTTGCTAAAGAAACGGTACATTCTGTTTGCCCGTAGCCTTCCATCAGCCGAATTCCTGTAGTTTCCAAAAACTGCTTGTAAACCTCAGGATTCAAAGGTTCGCCAGCCACTACGCAATATTTCAGGGCAGCTAAATCAAATTTTGTCAGGTCTTCTTTAATCAGGAAGCGATAAATGGTTGGTGGAGCACAAAATGTAGTAACCTTATATTTTTCAATAACTTCCATCAAATTTTTAGGAATAAACTTATCGAAATCGTAGGTCATTACGGCACTGCCCGATAACCATTGTCCATATAATTTTCCCCAGGCAGATTTGGCCCAACCGGTGTCGGCAACCGTAAAATGCAATCCGTTATCCTGAACATTCTGCCAATATTTGGCTGTTAAAATATGGCCAAGTGGATATATGTAATTGTGGTTCACCATTTTTGGCATCCCGGTTGTTCCTGAAGTGAAATACAGCAACATAATATCCTCATTTTTTGTCACTTCGGCACCCTGTGGACGAACAAATTCTTCCGAACTGCTTTCCATTCCGGAGTTAAAATTCAGCCAGCCATCACGGTCTTCGCCAATTAAAGCTTTCATACTCAAGGTTGGCGATTTTTCCTCAGCTTCTTCCACATGCTGAATAACTTCAGCTTCAGGAACACAAACAATCATCTTAATATCAGCCGCGTTGCTTCGGTACACAATGTCTTTCGTACTCAGCAAATGAGTGGCCGGAATGGTGATCGCCCCAATTTTATGGAGAGCCAGAATACAGAACCAGAATTCAAAACGCCGCTTCAGGATTAGCATGACCGGATCGCCTTTCCCAATGCCAACTGATTTGAAGAAATTAGCAGCTTTGTCGCTGTATTTTTTTATCTGACCAAAGGTGAAAATATGCTCTTCGCCCAAATCGTTGCACCATACCATTGCAATTTTATCGGGTGTTTTTAGCGCAATTTCGTCAACTACATCGTAAGCAAAGTTGAAATTTTCAGGAATCTGAAGCTGATAATTAGCTACAAAATCCTCATAGGAAGTGAATTCTGTTTGTGAAAGATATTTATCGAGTACCATATTTTCGTAATTCTTAATGAAATCTATAATTAAACTTTAGGTTTAAACAATAACAGCTAAAAACTTAGCCGCCTGATTGTTTAGTGCTTTCATGGCATGTTTGTAACCCGAATCAAAATAAATCGAATCGCCTTCGTTCAGAATGATTTCATGCCCGCCGACCACAATCATCAACGTACCTTCAAGCACATAATTAAATTCCTGCCCGGGATGAGTATTTGACTCCAATGGAGCGTTGGTAGCATCAGGTTCAACAGTTACGATAAATGGTTCTGATTTTTTTTGGATGAAATTAGAGGCCAGACTTTCGTATTTGTATTGTTTACGGCGATCGACATTTAACCCCTTCCCTTTGCGCGATATCGAATAAACATGCAACTTAGGCTGATCGCCCTTTAGCAACGCCGAAAGCTCAAGATTGAAGCGGTGAGCAACTTTTAACAAAAAACCTACCGGGATATCCGAATTCCCATTTTCATACTCCAGTAAAAGTTCCTTTTCGGTATTTAATTCATTTGCAAAGCTTTCGGTCGAAATACCTGCAATCTCGCGCAGTTCTTTTATTCGCGCAGCGATTAGTCGAATTTGTTCGTTCATTGCCTTGATTTTTTGTTTTCAATATACTGATTTTATTCTTTTTTCATATTTCTGGCAAAAAAAATTAAATTCACTCATTACTAAAACCTTACAGCTTACTGGTGTAATCTTTATTCGCCCGACGACAACCTCTGCGCTTCTATTTTGTTAATATTTCGGAAGATTTTATTTAACAGTTAATTTTAAACCATCATGGATTATTCAATCAATCAATATGAATTTGGGCAAAGGCCAACGGTAACTATTCCATCTCCTGAATTCCTGGAAAAGCTTGGGGAGAGTGGAATTCGTCAACTGGTAAGCGATCACTACGACTTATTGAGCCAAAGTGAAATCAAACATCTGTTTCCACGAATTGATGAAGCACTCGACAAAGCCAAGCAGCGATCGGCCGACTTTTTTATCCAGATTTGCGGCGGACATCCGTATTTCAACGAAAACCGCGGCAAACCCATCCTGGCAAGGCGGCACGCTCCCTTTGCCATTACTCCTGAAGCACGCATTATTTGGCTGAAATGCTACCAACAGGCTCTTGCAAAAATTGATCTACCAGATGATGTCATGCAGTCATTCTGGAATTACCTGAATGTGTTTTCGTTTTGGATGGTAAACACAAAAGATGAATAAGATGCCATGACATTACTAATATAGCTCCTCATAATCAATCGATTCACAGTCTCTGCTAAAAATACTTGCTTCATAAACATATTTTTTGTGTTCCGAATTATTAGTACTTTTTGCCTGAAATATGAATCTTTAATAATCTGATTATGGATAAGGAAGATGAAGGGAATGGCATTATTGAAGGCTTATTTAAAAGTAAAGAACTATATCACATCCTTATTGAAAATGCAGTTGAAGCAATTATTTTCACTTCAGACACCAAAGTTATTGATTGCAACATTGCCGCTCTGACATTATTTGGACTTCAACAAAAATCAGATCTGACCGATCGATTATTGGTTGATTTGAGTCCTGAAATGCAAGAAGATGGAACTCGCTCAAATGTGAAAATTCAGGAATTGATTGCAGCTGTCAAACTTGAATCACTCATTAAATTTGGATGGAAATACCTCAAGTCAGATAAAACCCTAATTGATACTGAAGTTACTCTAAATCTGTTGAGATACGGCAATCACATTTTTCAGCAATTTACTATCCGCAACAATAAAGCGCTCCGGAACAAAGAAAAAACATTAATCCAGACCGAACGCAAGTACAAAAAAATCTTCGATAACGTTCAGGATGTATTTTACCGAACCGATTTGAATGGCATTTTAACTGAAATAAGCCCATCCATTAAACGATACTCAAAGTACGTTCACTCCGACATCATAGGGCAACCCATTGAAAAATTTTATGTCGATCCAACGACCAGGGAACGATTGGTCAACGAAATTCAGCAAAAGGGTGAGGCTTTAGATTTTGAGGTTTTATTAAAAGGGCTTAATAACCAGGAAGTATGGTCGTCGGTAAATGCTCATTTTACTTACGACGAAACCGGAAAAGTTACTGGAATTGAAGGTACGATCAGAGACCTCACAGAACGAAAACAAGCTGAAGAAAAATTAAAGCATTCGCTTTCGCTTCTTCAGGCCACACTTGATTCAACGGCTGATGGAATTTTGGTCGTGAACCGATCGGGTAAAATTACCAGCTACAATAAGCAATTCAAGCAAATATTTAACCATTCGGACGAAGTGCTTGAATCTGGTGAAGATACAAGTGCCATCGAATGCGTTCTAAGCCAATTAAAAGATCCGGAGCAGTTTGTTTCAAAGATTCAGTACCTCTATAACCATCCGGAATTAGAAAGTTTTGACACCATTGAGTTAAAGGATGGGCGAATACTCGAACGATTCTCATGCCCGCAATATCTGGATGGCAACCCAATTGGGCGTGTATGGAATTTCAGGGATATCACTATCAGAAAAAAATCGGAACAGCAATTGCATCTGATGGCTCATACCTTAAAAAGCATCAATGAATCGATTAGCATAACTGACACGAAGGACCGAATCCTTTTTGTAAATGCAGCATTCCTGAAAACCTATGGCTATGCCAATGATGAGGATTTGAGTGGACAGGATATTTCGATTGTTCGGTCGACGAATAACAATCCGGAAGTTGTTAAGCAGATACTTTCGATTACAGCTGAAACCGGATGGCAAGGCGAAATACTGAACAAAAGGAAAAATGGAACAGAATTCCCAATATCATTATCAACCTCGGTTGTTCAAGATAATCAAGGTGAAACAATAGGTATGGTTGGTGTTGCGGTTGACATTACCGACCAAAAACTGGCACAAGAAGCGCTTCAAGCACAAGAAGCCCATTTAAGAACCCTGTTAAAATCGATTCCAGACCTTATCTGGCTGAAAGATACCAATGGAGTTTATCTGACCTGCAACAAAATGTTTGAGCAATTTTTTGGTGCTACGGAAGCTGAAATCATTGGGAAAACAGATTATGATTTTGTAGATAAGGATTTAGCTGATTTTTTCAGGAGAAATGACCAGAATGCAATGAATGCAGGAGGCCCAACCAGCAATGAAGAGTGGATCACTTTTGCATCAGACAGACACAAGGTAATGCTTGAAACGATAAAAACGCCAATTTATAATTCAAAAGGGGTAATTAAGGGAGTACTTGGTATTGGCCGTGATATTACTTATCGGAAACAAGCTGAAGAATTACTGCGGCAGAGCGAAGCTAAATACCGCAACCTGATTGAAACCATGCCTGATGGTGTTTACCGGAGCACTCCTGAAGGAAAGTTTATTGAAGTAAATGATGCTATGGTAAAAATTTTGGGCTACGAGAGCAAGGAAGATTTAATGTCAATCGATATCAAAACCCAACTTTATTTTAAATCTGAAGAAAGGGAAATGCTAACTAAGAAAATGCGACTAAACGAACTAGACGTATTTCCACTTAGGAAAAAAGACGGAACAATTGTGTATGTAGAAGACCATGGATGGTTTGTAACTGATGAAAATGGTAATATTATCTACCATGAAGGTATTTCAAGAGATGTAACCCAACGCAAAAAAGCCGAAGTGCAGCTTCAGGAATACTCCGAACAGTTAAAGGAATTGGTTGCTACAAAAGACAAATTTTTCTCCATCATAGCTCACGATCTTAAAAGCCCCTTTAACAGCATCTTAGGCTTAAGCGAAATTATAAAAAATGATGCCAAATATTTAGATATTGCCACCATTGAACAATATGCCGGAATAATTCACTCAACCTCAAATAACACTTTTAAGCTGCTCGAAAATTTGCTCGATTGGGCGCGAATCCATCAATCTCAAATGCCATTTCAACCCAGTTCTTTCATTTTAAAAACCATTGTGAATGAAGTTATAGAGCTTGCGATTGAAAAAGCAAATAGCAAAATGATCGCCATTATCAACTATACTCCTGATAATATAATTATTACGGCTGACAAAAACATGATCAGAACTATACTTAGAAACCTGATATCAAACGCATTAAAGTTTACTTCAGCAAATGGGAAAGTTGGCATAAATGCAATTTGCACTGAAAATGCAGTTGAAATTTCGGTTGAGGATACCGGAACCGGAATCAAAAAGGAAGACATAGAAAAGATATTTAAAATTGGATCGAGCTTTTCGAAGCGGGGAACCGAAAACGAGAAAGGAACCGGGCTTGGGCTATTGCTTTGCAAAGAGTTTGTTGAAAAGCACGGAGGCAAAATCTGGGTTGAAAGCGAAGAAGGAAAAGGAAGCACATTCAAGTTCATGATAAACCACAATGAATTGTTAAACAAATAATTTACCAATGAGAGAATCTCAGGAAAAAATTTCGATTTGGTCATTCTGGATGGTAATTAGCATTAGTATTATTGCCCTCGCCGGTTGGATTGCCAATGCACTTTCGTTGGCCGGAATGGGTAAAAATTCTATTCCGATGGCTCCGGTTACAATTATTTGTTTTCTGCTCAGCAGTTTTGCAGCACTTTATCTGTTAAGGAAACGCATTAATACCATACTTGTAAAGGTAACTCTATACACTGTCATTGTTTTTTGTCTTATAGTTTTAGTTGATATATCAACCGGATATTCCATTGAATTTGAACGTATTTTTGGAAATTCTACCAAGCCATTCAACAACTTGCCGATTGGACGTATGTCGCCTATAACCAGTATGCTCTTTTTAGTCTGTGCAATCTCGTTGCTGATTATTTCGACCAAAAATAAATGGCATAAAATTGCCACAATACTATCAACCATCGCATTGCTGGTTGTATTCACTTTCGATCTGGGCTATTTATATGGTACACCACTCCTGTACGGAAAGAGTATAATACCACCGGCATGGAATACATCCCTGGCATTTACATTCTTATTTATGGGCTTATTGTCAGGATTCTGCATGAATGACAAACCTTTGAATCTGTTCATTGGAGAATCGCTGAGAGCACGGTTAATGAGAGGTTTTTTGCCACTTCCCCTTCTTATAATCATTGTTGCAGGATGGATTGACACTATCTTCATTAAGATTTTCAATGACCACGTGCTCATTTCATCGCTAATCACCATCTTCTCACTTTTTTTGCTCAGCTTCATCATATTAAGATTGGCAAAAAAAATTGGGAATGAAGTTGATCACATATTTGCTTTCCGCAAAGAAACTGAAGAAAAGCTTCGTGAAAGTGAGCTTCATTTCCGAACGCTGGCCGATTCAGGTCAGGCATTGATCTGGACTTCAGGAACCGACAAAAAATGCAACTTCTTTAACCAACCCTGGCTAGACTTCACTGGACGCCGCATTGAACAGGAATTGGGCGATGGATGGGTTGAAGGGGTTTATCCGGACGATCTGGACCGATGTTTCAGAATTTATTCCGAAGCATTTGACCGCCAGGAACGGTTTAGCATGGATTATCGGTTGCGGTATCGCGATGGAAGCTACCGCTGGATACAAGATAACGGAACTCCACGGTTCAATATCTCCGGTGAATTCATTGGTTACATTGGCCATTGTCTGGATATTGCAGAACGAAAATCGGCTGAAGTAGCGCTGGCTGAAAGCGAAGAGCGCTATCGGCTTATATCGAGTGTAGCTACCGACTACACATTCTCTACGAAAGTGCTGCCCGATGGTTCCCTTGATTTGAATTGGGTTGCCGGTGCGTTCGAATCCATATCAGGATATTCAGTGGAGGAATTTAAAGCGTTCGGAGCTTGGCGCGCAACAGTTCATCCTGACGACTTCAATATTGATGACAACGATATAACCCGCCTACGAAACAATCAGGATACTGAAAGCGAAATAAGAACAATTAATCGCAATGGGGAAATTGTTTGGGTGCAGGTTTTTGCACATCCAATATGGGACGATAAAAAAAATTGCCTTTCAGGAATCTATGGTGCAGTTAAGAATATAACCGATCGTAAAAACGCTGAAGAAAAACTAATCAATTCGGAATTACGATTTCGCGAATTACTTGAAAAAGTTAACCTCATTGCAGTTATCCTCGATACTGAAGGAAAGGTCTCATTTGGTAATGATTATTTACTTGAACTCACAGGTTTTAAAAGCGAAGAATTGATTGGCCAGAATTGGTTCGACCTAATGATCCCTGAAAAAAATTCCGGAGTGAAAGAAGTGTTTTTGGATGGAATAAAAAAGGGGGATGTAGCTCCCCGTTTTGAAAATCCCATATTGACTAAATCAGGAAAAAAATTGGATATCGTTTGGAGCAATGTAGTTCAACGTAACCACAAGGGTCAGATAATGGGTATAGCCAGCATTGGCGAAGATATTACTGAAAGAAAACTGGCTGAAAATAATCTTCATGAAACAAATGAACGGCTGAAATTAATGCTTGAAAATACACCAAACGCAATTTGGGATTGGAATTTAGAAACCGATATTTGGCTAACAACCTCAAAATATTATACTATGCTTGGCTATGAGCCTGAAACCGGAATTTCTGATCGCAAGGTATGGCTTAACAGAATTCATCCGAACGACAGAGAAAATGTCATTCAAAAAATAAACTGCGTTTTAAGCTTTCAAAATTTAGAGTATACCTATACAGCCCGGATGCTACATGCCAACGGCACATATCGATGGCAAACCGTTATTGGTCATGTAATCGAGAAAGACGAATCAGGAAAAGCTCGTCGCATGTTGGGTATCAGAATGGATGTTGATGAGATAAAAAAGGCAGAAGAAGCCCTCCGGAAGTTAAATCTGGAATTAGAACAAAAAATAGCAGAACGAACTCTTGAGTTAAAAAATCGCAGCAGAACATTAGAAGAAAAAGAAATTGTGTTGACTAATACGATTAAAAACCTTAATCTTAAATCAGAAGAACTTCAAAACAGTGCACAACTACTTGAGGCAACCAACAAAGAGTTGGAAGCATTTAGCTATTCCGTCTCACATGATTTGAGGGCCCCACTGCGTGCAATTAATGGTTTTGTTAATATTCTAAATGAAGAATATAATAATGTACTTGATGACGAGGGAAAACGGATTTGCTCCATTATTCATTCGAATGCAGTCAAAATGGGGCAGCTAATTGACGACCTCCTTTCATTTTCAAGATTAATAAGGAGTGAGCTACACCATTCCAGAATCGATATGCAAAACGTGGTAAGTAATTTAATTGACGAATTTGAATTATCGAAAGAAATAAATTCGGATATCATTTCTGTTCAGGAGTTACCTATATCTACCGGTGACACCAACTTAATCAAACAGGTATGGATGAATTTGATATCGAATGCGATCAAATATTCTTCAAAAACGACATATCCGCAAATAATTATCGGAGCCACTCAAAATAAAAATGAGACAATCTATTTTATCAAAGACAATGGAGTTGGATTTAACATGTGCTATAGCCATAAACTTTTTGGCGTATTCCAGCGGTTGCACGGAGCAAACGAATTTGAAGGAACCGGCGTGGGATTGGCTATTGTGCAACGGATAGTAAGCAGGCATGGCGGCCGCGTTTGGGCTGAAGGTGAAATTGAAAAAGGAGCCACATTCTATTTCACATTACCAATAAAAAATATTGAGAATTAATGATCAATGCAAATCTTATGGCCTGCTAAAATTTATTCGGCTGAAAAATAGCTATCTTTAATCGCTAACAAAAACAACCCTGATAACTAACCCCATATGGAAAACTTTAATGCTGTCGAAATCCTTCTTGTAGAAGATAATCCACAGGACGCTGAATTAATGATTCGTGCACTCCGCAAACAAAACTTAGCAAATCAAATACATATTGCCGAAGACGGAGCAGAGGCTCTTGATTTTATATTTTGTAATGGGAAATACGCCGACAGGGATTTTTCCAAATCACCCAAAGTGATCTTCCTCGATCTTAAGCTTCCAAAAGTTAGCGGGCTCGAGGTTCTTCAGGAGTTAAAATCAAATCCGCTTACACGAACACTTCCAGTGGTTGTAGTCACTTCATCGCGAGAGAATCCTGACATCAAAAAAGCATATGAACTAGGCGTTAACAGCTATGTAGTTAAACCTGTAAATTTTGACGATTTTCTGAAAGCCATGTCACAAATCGGTTTATATTGGCTTTTGGTAAACGAAATTCCAAATTAAACCAGCAAATAATTGCTTATTTAAATTTGACAAAACAATATGGATCAGCCCTACCGAATATTGCTTGTTGAGGACGAAGTGTATGATGCAGAACTCAACATGAGGGAAATAAAAAAGGTATTGCATAACTGTGTGTTTGAGAGAGTCGACAGCCAGGATGCATTAATTAAAATGCTTAACCAGTTTTATCCTGACCTGATTGTATCCGATTACAGCATGCCATCATTTGATGGTTTGGCAGCTCTGAAAATTGCAAAAGAAATTTACCCTATCGCACCCTTTATTATTGTAACTGGTTCTATAAATGAAGATACTGCTGTTGAATGTATGAAGGCCGGTGCAACCGACTATGTTCTGAAAGATTCATTAAAACGTCTCGGTTCCTCAGTTTTGAATGCCTTGGAACAAAGCAGAATTCGAAAAGAGAGAATTGAGGCTTTTGAGACAATCAGATTAAATGAAGCCAAATACCGGTTCATGTTTCATAACAATCCGCAACCTATGTGGATTTACAACGTCGAAACCTTGTCGTTTTTAGAAGTAAACGAAGCGGCCATTAATCATTACGGATTTAGTCAGAACGAATTTCTTTCGATGACTTTACGGGATATTTATCCTGAGAACGAAATAAATAAGTTTATTGAAAGCACAAATTCAATTGACAATCAATTAAATCAGACAGGTGAATGGATTCATAAGAAGAAGAACGGTGAAATTATTTCAGTTGAAATAGTTTCATATTCAATCATCTTTAATCAACAAAATGCCAGGCATGTATTAATCAACGATATTACTGAGAGAAAAAAAGCAGAGGAGGAATTAATCAGAGAGCGTAAGCTGCTTCGAACCCTGATTGATAATTTACCAGTTACAATCTATGTTAAAGATGTTGAATGCAGAAAAGTAATTGCCAACAGGGCTGATCTGGATGTCATTGGCGCAAAAACAGAAGCCGAAGTAATAGGAAAGACTGATCTTGAAACCTTTGGCCCTGAGATCGGGAAGCGGGGATTTGAAGACGATAAAAAGGTAATTGACAACGGAGAAGCCGTTTTAAACCGCGAAGAAGATTTTTGGGATTCCAATGGAATCCAACGATGGCTACTTACTTCAAAAATTCCGCTCACCGAAGAAAACGGCGAAATTATTGGTCTGGTTGGTATTGGTCGCGATATTACAGAACAAAAACTAGCACAGGAGAAGATTCTAAAACTTTCAAAGGGAATAGAGCAAAGTCCTGTTTCAATAGAAATAACTGATATCGATGGGATTATCGAGTATGTTAATCCCAGATTTTGTGAAATTACAGGATTCGCAGCAGAAGAAATCATTGGTAAAGCATGCCCGTGTTCTGAGATCTAATGAAATGCCCCCTGAAACCTATGCCGATCTGTGGGAAACAATAAGATTTGGAGGCATTTGGAGGAAAGAGCTTCTCAATAAGAAAAAAAGACGGTTCTTTGTTTTGGGAGTCAGTCACCCTGACTTCAATAAAGAATGATAAAGGTATAATTACGAACTACATAGCAATTAAGGAAAATATCTCGGAGCGCAAAGAGATGGAAGCCGAATTGATTAAAGCTAAAGAAAAAGCGGAAGAAAGCGACCACCTGAAATCAGCTTTTCTGGCGAATATGTCACACGAAATAAGAACGCCGCTCAACAGTATTATTGGGTTTTCTGAGTTACTGGGTGATCCAGACTTTAATCAGGAGCAAAAGGATGAATTTAGACAAACTATAGTCGAAAATGGGAACAATCTACTTGTCATTATCAGCGATATAATGGATTTTTCCATGCTAGAGGCTCATCAAATAAAAATCCGTAAAGAAACGATCTCAATCAAAAAATTACTAAACGAATTACATAATGACTTTAGTAAAAAAGTAAATGAAAAAGGAATTGAATTTCGCGTTAATCATCCTTTCGGCAAATCCTGACACATTGATTGAAAGTGATTTATACCGCATCAAACAAATCTTCAACAATCTGATTGGGAATGCATTAAAATTCACAAAAGAAGGATATATCGAGATTGGTTATGAGTTGGAAGATCAAACGTTGTTACCTTTCATGTAAAAGACACAGGCATTGGAATTGACTCGGCATACCATCAATCCATCTTTCGAGCGTTTTCGTCAGGTTGATCTGGCCAAAACTCGGAAATATGGTGGTAATGGATTGGGTTGGCTATTTCTAAAAATCTGGCAGAGCTTTTAGACGGAACAATCTGGGTAGCAATCGGAACCAGATAAATTTTCCCATTTCTTTTTTACTATCCCAATCAATACCGAACAGATCGCTAAAAATGCAACAACACACGATTTTTCATCTGCGTTTGCGTCCTTTAACCGATACAAAAACAACAACCAGGATTATTGCCAAAATCAAGATGCCAAATAAAATTGAAAATCTGATCCTACCGTTGTTCTTTTTGCAATGACGACTGTCTTTGGCTACTGTAGCTCCGGATTCCCGGTATCCTTCAAACCATGCCAGAAAGCTCAACCCGGCTTTCAAGCTTAGCCTCCAATTCATCAGGAAGTTGTGAGAAAAAGTCAAATCCGGTTAACTTTTCCGCTTCATCAACAGAAACGGTGAAATCAGTAAGGGGGCGGTCACTTTTTCGGTTCGGAAAAACAAATGCGATTATTTTGGGTTCATCAGTTTCTTCATAAATTATCTTGAAGAAATATCCCGGAACTAACACTTTATCAGCCCCTATTGTGCCTTTATTGTCTTTAAAAACCGGACCTGTTACAACATATATTTGGTGCTCTTTTTTTGCCCACTTACGAACTTCCGTTTCGAGTTCTTTCCATATACCACGGTTAAAATCGGGAGCCTGTGGCGAAATGTTCGACATCAAAAAACTTTCTTCCATCGAGGTAGGACTAAACCCCATGTCGGCTGCAGGACAAAGATGCCCCCGATCATAACCGCTTTTGGTATAGTCCGAAGATTTTGCCGATCCGGTGGAAACCATCCGGATCTACTTTAAATTTATTGCTTCTCTCCTCCCCTCCTCCATTAACCATTTTATCGGTCAATGTATAATATACCCAATTTGCTTGTTCAAATTTTTCATTGTACGAAAGACAATAATAGGTGTGCCTGACCACATGCTATTTGATGGAACTGGCAAATAATCAACAACACCAGCAAATGAAAAAACATCTGATAATCAATAACAAAATAACAATTATAAATTTCACAGAAATTCGTTTTAGTGAGTTTGAAAAATGAACGATGCAAATTAACCCTTTCCTGAAAACTAAATTACTTTTGTCGAAAAAAAGAAGCAGACATGACACTGGAGAATAAACATTTCAGCGAAAACGACCGAATATTTTATTCCGATGGTTACCGTCTGGCACAATCAGCTATTGAAAAAGGATTATCAAATGAGACTTTGTTTTCAGCAATCGAATCGTTGTATGCTGCTATTGATGGATTGAATGATTCAATCATTGCACTTGCCGAAAGGCAAAACATTAAAGTGGCATGTTCATAAAGGGTGTCACTGGTGCTGTCATCAGGCCGTTTTTGCAAACTCTTACGAACTTCATTTTTTATCGGAACAAATTAAAGAAGGATTTTTCTCCAGAAGAGCTTGCCGATGTAAGTACGAAATCAGATGCTAAATATCTGATCACATCAGAATTATCAGATGAAGAAATATTGAAATACAAGGCTCCCTGTCCATTACTGAAAGATGGCGCATGTTCTGCATATGCTGCACGACCAATGGCTTGTAGAATATATCTTTCGACAAAACTTGAAACTTGTCTTGAATTTTACTCGCATCCTGAGAACGAAACTAATTATCCGGCATTAATTGATTTCCCGTTACGAGCAGGACGTATGCTGAATGAAGGATTCAGAGCTGCATTAAAAGAATATGGAGTTGAAACAGCTGAATTCAGAATTGAAGAAGGGCTAAGAATCGTACTAAAAAGCAATCAACCAAAACTCTAGTTTTCAACCCATTAGAAAGACATAAAAAACTACGGCGATGACTGTAATCCCGACTACAAAAATTGTTTATAACTCAGGAAACACTATTCAAATATAGAATTAACAATCTATATTACAAACACTTAACAGTTATCAACAATTGTTAATAATCAAAGATCACAAAATATTCAATCAAAAATAAGGATTTACTTGACTTTGGGGGTCAGAATGTATTAACTTTATACTATCAGACGAGCCATAAAAAGCTGTTTTGAACGAATGGAGAAGGCAAAAGGTACTTAGATGAATCTCGAACCTGATCTTTCGAATCTTCGGATTCGCATTCGGGAAAAGCTGAAGTTCGAACCAAAACATTTCATGTCAGGTTCATCAGCAAAACAGATGATCGCAAAACGTTCACTTAAATGTTGATTCAGGAAAAGCAGGAGACAATGAAAAACTCAGGTTATTTTGTTGCCGAACTGAAAACGAAAAGATCTCAGGATCAGTAGTAGTTTTTCGCCAATCGTAAGTTTGCAAAAACTCATGAATAAAAAGGCGGCTGGAATGGAACTTCGTTCGGGAAGACAATTTCACGAAAGCGTCGAACGAACAGCTGGAATGTAAAGCGGTAACAAGCATTACAGGAAAGCTCAAGGCTGGGAAAAATGGTTGGAGAAACCGGATGAAACAGCCAGCTTTAATAACCGTAGTCTGGCACTAAAGAAAACCTTCGGGTAATCTGGAAGTGAATGGGAACTTTCCTCAAAAGGAAGTTCCCATTCGTGTTTTAAGAAGGCCTTGCATTTGGCGGATTATATCATTTTTTTCGCGTTTAATTTTACTACTTTTGTCGTCGATAAAATTCAGATAGTGGAAAAAGACAATATAGAACAGGTATTCAGAAAATTTACTGAACTAAACGTATTGGTTCTTGGGGATGCGATGATTGACAGTTATTTGTGGGGGAAGGTAGATCGAATATCTCCGGAAGCACCTGTTCCAATTGTAACAGTAACCAAGCAGGAAAACAGATTGGGCGGCGCAGGAAATGTATCGCTCAACCTTCAGGCTCTTGGTGCTACCCCATTCCTTGTTTCAATTATTGGTAACGACGAAAAAGGCCGTACATTTTCTGAATTAATGGAAGAAAACCATTTATATGGTGGAGGTATATTCGTTGACGAAGCGAGAATGACCACAGTAAAAACGAGAATAATCAGCGGTGGGCAACAAATTTCAAGAGTTGATCAGGAAATATCTACTTTAATAAATCAGCCATTTGAAAAAAAGGTATTTGAAAGGGTTAAGGAAATAATTGATCAGGAGCAGATTCACATTGTCATCTTTGTTGATTACGATAAAGGACTCATTACTCCTTGGCTAATTAAAAATGTAATAGACCTGGCAAAATCGAAAAACATTTTTACAGTAGCTGACCCAAAGAGTAAAAATTTTAATAATTATGATCGGGTTGATCTTTTTAAACCAAACTTTAAAGAGTTTAAAGAAGGCTTAAAACTGGAAATTGAAAAAACGGACATGGCTGAACTTAAAGTTGTATCTGAAAATTTCAAAAAAGAGAAACAGATTGGATTACTTTTTATTACATTATCTGAATTAGGCGTTTTTCTGACCAATGGGGTAAAACAGAATTATTATCCGGCTGAAATCCGCGACATTGCTGATGTTTCAGGAGCTGGAGATACTGTTGTCTCAGCAGCAAGCCTTTGCCTGGCTGCTGGATCTTCAATTCCATTCATGGCACAACTATCGAATCTGGCTGGCGGACTTGTGTGCGAAAAGCTGGGAGTTGTACCCATCGATCTTAATCAATTAAAAAAAGAAGCAAAAAAAATACGGATAGCCTAATCTTTCATTCTTGCCCCGAGCAGAGATTTGAAAAGATCCGGATCAATTGAAAATCAGGTCGAACCACCTTGATTATACATTAATTAATAATAATTTGAACCGATCTTAGAATAAATATAAAGGAAATAACAAACAATAATTACTTGTATTTCAACCAAATACAACTCAATTAAGTTTAATTAATAAATTTATTCTACCTGTTTATACTTTTAAATATTAACTTTGGAACTTACCAAATAAGTAGTTTTTTATATGGGAAAAGTAATTGCACTTGCTAACCAAAAGGGAGGAGTTGGAAAAACCACAACTGCGATAAATCTGGCAGCGAGTCTGGCCGTTTTAGAATATAAGGTTTTGATTATTGATGCTGATCCACAGGCCAATGCCACTTCAGGGGTTGGTTTTGATGTTAAAAATGTAAAAACCAGCATTTATGAATGTATAGTTGATGAACTTGATCCACGAAAGATCATATTAAATACAGAAATTCCAGGATTAGACCTCATTCCTTCACATATCGATTTAGTTGGCGCTGAAATTGAAATGCTTAACCTTCCCAACAGGGAAAAAGTGTTGAGACATGTAATCGAAAAGATCAAAGATGATTACGATTTTATCCTGATCGATTGTTCTCCGTCATTGGGTCTTATTACTGTGAATTCTCTGACTGCAGCAGATTCGGTTATTATTCCAGTACAATGCGAGTATTTTGCATTGGAAGGGCTTGGAAAGCTTTTAAATACAATTAAAATTATACAGACGAAATTACATCCAGACCTTGAAATTGAAGGTTTTTTATTGACCATGTTCGATTCGCGACTGAATCTTTCAAATCAGGTGATGGAAGAAGTCAAAAAACACTTTCAGGAGATGGTTTTCGAATCTGTTATCCAGCGTAACATTAAACTGAGCGAGGCTCCAAGCTACGGTCAGCCCGCCATTTTGTACGACGCAACCTCGAAAGGAGCCGCTAGTTACATGAATCTTGCCCGCGAACTTTTACAAAACAACGGCTTGACCAAAATAAAGAATTCAGAAAAAATTATTGAATAAGACCTTTTGATTATGGCAAAAAAGAACGCATTGGGCAGAGGTTTGGGTGCTTTAATTGATGGCGCAAACGATGCTCCGGCAATAGTTGAGGCAGGTTCTTCAATCAACGAAATCGAGATTTCGAAAATTGTTGCTAACCCTTATCAACCCCGAACCAAGTTTGACGAAGAAGCATTAAACGAATTAGCTGCCTCAATTAAAGAAATTGGGATCATTCAGCCCATCACACTTCGGAAAATTGATGAAGATCAGTACCAAATTATTGCGGGAGAACGCAGGTTCAGAGCTTCTAAAATTGCCGGACTGACTGCAATTCCTGCCTATGTTCGTACTGCCGATGACGAAGGGATGCTTGAAATGGCCCTTGTTGAGAATATTCAGCGTGAAGATCTCGATGCCATTGAAATTGCACTCAGCTACCAGCGCTTGATTGATGAATGCAAATTGACTCAGGAGAACCTGAGTGACCGTGTTGGTAAAAAAAGATCGACAGTAACCAACTATTTGCGATTACTGAAGCTTCCGGCTCGCATCCAGAAAGGGATTGTTGAAAAAACCATCTCCATGGGACATGCCAGAGCCTTGGTAAATATCAAGGATTCTGAGATGCAATTAATGATTTACGATGAGATCATTAAAAATGAATTTTCGGTTCGCAGAGTAGAAGAAATTGTACGCAATTACAATGAAGACATCAATAGTTTTCAACCTGCAGAAAAAGTAAAAGCGCCAAAATTCCCGACTGAATATCAAGATCTGCACAATCATCTCAGTAAACATTTTCAATCTAAGATTGATTTCAGAATGGATCAAACCGGGAAAGGCAAGATTATTATCCCTTTTGGTTCGACAAAAGACCTGGAGCGCATATTAGGAATCCTTGATCAATTAGATGCATAGAAAGAAAAATATCGTAACTTTAAACCTATTAGCCGTCTGGCTGTTCGTAATCCTGTTTTTAGCAACAGGATTTTCTGCCTTTAGCCAGAAAGCAGACGTCGATTCGGTAAAAACCATGAAACCGGTAGCCGTACATTCACCACGAAAAGCTACTATATATTCGGCTGTTTTGCCTGGATTAGGCCAGATTTACAACCGGAAATACTGGAAAGTACCGATCGTCTATGGTGGTTTTGTAACTTTAGGATACTTTATTAACTTTAACAACAACGAATATACCAAATACAGACAGGCATATTCAGACATCATTGATAACGATCCGAACACAAACTCGCATATGAGTTTAAAGGTTAATCCAAGTTTGCTTAAACCTGAGAACAAAGCTGATTATACAGAAGCTTTGAGAGGTGCAAAGGATGGATGGAGGCGAAACAGAGATCTGGTAGTTATTGGAACTGCTGTTTTTTATGCTTTAAATATCATAGACGCAAGTGTTGATGCCCACTTTTTCAATTTCGACATCAGCGACGATTTAGCTATCAAATGGGCACCTGGTCCGATTATTTGTATGGATCAGAAATTGATAGGGTTGCATTGCAGATTTACATTTTAACAGAAAGCTTATGAGGATATTAAAACTGACAGTAGTCTTACTAACAATTGCCGGACTCAATTCTTTTGCGCTCGGCTTAAAAAAAGAGAACCTTCGAAAAGCATGTACAATAAGTGTTGGCGCTATTGACACTATTAGTGGATATGAAAAATATTACTCGATTCCTGACGAAACGATGAATAAATTTTTTTCAGACAAACTTGATAGCATGTTGAGCAGCTGGTATGTACAAAATGCGTTCCTCCTCGATAGTACAGAACTGGCAGAAGCTGATACACTCAAACAAATACTACCCGATTCAACCTATATTCAACGTTTACAATCGATGCAGTCTGCTGTGAGCCTGTCATACAACAATACGGTAAGGGGCTTTATTGCCATGTACACTGTTCGCAAACCTAAGCAGGTTGCGGTTATGCTCGGGCTGGCAAATTATTATTTTCCTATGTTCGAAGAGGCATTGGCGAAATATGGATTACCAATGGAACTAAAATATCTTCCGATTATTGAATCAGCATTAAATCCCGGTGCCAATTCAGTTGCCAGTGCGGTTGGACTGTGGCAGTTCATGTATTCGACCGGTAAAATGTATAAACTCGAAATCAGCACCTTTGTTGATGAGCGACGCGATCCGCTAAAAGCTACTGATGCCGCAGCCAGATACCTACGCGATTTGTACAACATATACAAAGACTGGCATTTGGTTATTGCTGCCTATAATTGCGGCCCCGGAAATGTAAACAAAGCGATCAAACGCTGTGGCGATGCCAAGGATTACTGGAAGATTTATTATCGTTTGCCGAAGGAAACACGTGGTTATGTACCTGCATTTATTGCAGCTAATTATGTGATGAATTTTTATCAAAGTCACAACATTCTACCCAAAACTCCCGATTTTCCAATCATTACCGACACCTTGATGGTGAACGACTACCTACATTTTAATCAGGTTTCAGAAATTATTGGGATTCCGGTAGAACAAATCCGAAGCCTTAATCCACAGTATCGACGTGATATCATTCCTGCAAGCAAAGAGAAAGCCTACAGCTTGGTTTTGCCCCAGGATGAAGTATCTGCCTATCTGGAAAACGAAGCAATCATCCATGACCACCGCCGCGCCGAATTTTTTCCGAACAATCAAATTATCAATCCTCAAAGCAACTTTGCTAGTCATAGTCCGGGCGACATAAAAGGGCGCGACAAGGTTACTTACACTGTAAAATCTGGCGATAATCTGGGCCTGATATCTGCTTGGTTCAGAGTTCGAAGTTCCGATTTGAAATATTGGAATGGCATCCGTAAAAATTTCCTTAAAGTTGGTCAGAAACTAAGTGTTTATGTTCCTGAAGGACAAGGTGAACATTACAGCAAAATCAATAAGAAAAGCTTTGCTGAGAAGCAAAAATTTCTAAATGAAAAACCAGCTGTCAGTTCAAATCAGAATCTGGCAAGTGTGGTTAAAAAACAACCTGCAGAAGCAAAGCCTGCAGCGGAAAAGACTGAAGTAGTTACACAACAAGAGAATAAGAATTCGAACGTTGAAAAGATAAATGAGCAAACCGTAGAAAAGGGTGAATTTGTTTATTACAAGGTACGCAAAGGAGATAATTTCTGGTCGATTGCCAAGAAATTTCCGGGTGTTTCAAATAACGACATCATGAAACTAAATAACATCAAGCAGGCTAATAGTTTGAAGGTTGGTCAGGTTCTCAAAATTCTTCCCAAAGCATAATTCCATCCTTTTTCTGGATTTACAATACAATAAAGCCGTTCACCTGGATCAGATGAACGGCTTAATCTTTTCTGAAAAATCGGTTTAGATTTGCTATATGCAGCTCATTTACAACATATATTTCTTTGCCAAACCTTTTGCTACCAGAATATCATTCAGACAATAATAATCACCGATACTTCGTATATCTGTCAATCCCCTCAAAACACTCTGGTCAATCTGAATAAAGATCAAAGCCAGGTACCGTCCGTATTTTTCCTTTTTATCCTTTATGGTCTCAATGATCACCTGGTTATTTTCGACCAAATAGTTCTTGACAAATTCAGAAGACTTATTTCCAAGTTCCCATTCAGGAGAACCTTTCTTTACTCCGTACACCTCTGGAGTGTCAATACCGTAAAGTCTTATTTTTTCGTTGTGAACCCAAGCTGACAGACCTAAATCAATGTCGATTTCAACGGTATCGCCATCGACTACTTTCCGAATAACTGCGTTGTATTGATACATGATTTCTTGTTGTTAGTTTACAAACAACAAGTTACAAAAAATGCTGCCCGAGAGCAGCATTTTTAAGAAATTATTTTCGAGGTTTCATACCTTGTTGTTTCGACATCTCCTCTAGTTTCTTTTGAAACGCCGACTTGACGACTGGCTTCTTCTTATTTATTAAGATTTGAGCCCTAATCTTTTCCTCATCAATCATGAACCGGAAGACATACATCTGTCCTATAGTAATTACGTTTGCAAGGAAATAATAATAGCTCAAGCCTGATGCATAACTGTTCAGGATAAACAAAAACATAATTGGCATAATATACATCATGGTTTTCATTCCTGGCATCGCATCTGTATTCTGCGTCTGTGAGTTCATGTATGTCGAGATAATTGTAGTAATCGTCATCAACAAGCAAAACAAGCTGATATGATCGCCAAAGCCAAAGGGAACAGTAAATGGCAGTTTCATAATCGAATCATAAGTAGACAAATCGGTTGCCCACAAGAAACTCTGCTGCCGCAATTCAATCGATGTTGGGAAGAAAAAGAACATGGCAATCAAAACCGGGAACTGGAACAACATGGGCAAACATCCACCCATTGGGTTCACTCCGGCTTTTTTATACAAAGCCATCGTAGCTTGTTGTTTCTCCATTGGTTTATCCTTACCAAACTTGGCATTGATTTCATCAATTTCAGGCTTTAAAGCCTTCATCTTTGCCTGAGAATGGTACGATTTATAAGTAAACGGAAATATAATAAGCTTAATAAAAATCGTGAGCAACAAGATGATAATACCAAAATTACTGATGAACTTACGAAGGAAGTTAAATGCAGGAATAATCAACCATTTATTAACCGGACGAACAATTGCATATCCAAGGTTGATTTGATTTTCAAGCGAAAGGTCATACTGTTTAAGTGTAGTATAATGACTAGGCCCAAAATAAAACTTCATTTTGATGCTTTCCGAGTCTTTTCCTTCATATGGAAGAGCGACATCAGCATTGAAGGTTCCAACATTGCGGGGATCTTCCTTGGTTAATTCGGTTTTAATATCGACTGTTGGGAATGCGTCATCAGCAATCAGGGTTGAAGCAAAAAACAACTGTTTAAAACTAATCCATTTGGTCTTTGTACGCAGACTTTCAGTACCTGATTTTCCGGTCGAAAGTTTATCTACATCGTCATCCTGATACTTGTAGTAAATGGTTGAATAATTATCTTCGCCCATCTTAGAATGCTTTTCCTGACGGGGCATCAAGATTTTCCAATTAAAATTCAGGTAATTTGAGTTGGTTGTAATAACATTATTCAGGTTATTAACATTCACCTCAAAACCAACCAGGTAAGAGTTATAACTGAGGCTATATTTATATTCCAGGTATTTCCCTTCGCCAGCCATCAACCTCATCGAAATACTCTTCGAACTGTTTGCCCCGCCAGTGTTAAACTTCTCAACACCCTCTTTGCCAATTTTAACTTCAGGACCAGTTATTGCCTGACTTGGTGTTGAATCAGACGGAATAAAATAGAATGATTCAGTTTCGATGCTACGGTTCTGTGAAAAGAAATTCATACCAAATTTACTGGTAGTTCCTTCAAACAAAATCAGTGGTTTACCTTCAAAAGTTTTATAATTCTTAAGTTCTACTGAATAAATACGACCTCCCTTATTAGAGAAGGTCACTTTCATCAGGTTATTTTCAATGGTATAAAATTTTTCTTTCCCGACTGAAGCTTCAGCAAAACTGCCAAATTTTTCTTTTAGAGCCTGATCTGCTCCAGTTGCTAAACTGTCACTATTGACACTTGCAGAAAGGGCTGCCTGCGTTTCCTCCAACTTTTTTTCCGATTGAACTTTCTTTTCCTGTTCAATACGAACAAGTTCAATTGAATCCCGTTGTCGTTTGGCAGCTGCAAGCTGTTTTTCGGATGGTCTGCTTAAATAACTGCCCCCGATAAAAATCAAAATAATAAGGGCAACACCAATAACCGTATTTCTATCCATATATATTAATTATTTGCCGAGTGCCGCTTTCACAAAAGCAACAAACAACGGATGTGGTTTTAAAACTGTACTGCTGTATTCCGGATGAAACTGAACTCCGACAAACCATTTGTGTGCAGGTATTTCAATAACTTCCACCAAATTAGTATCCGGATTCAAACCTACGGCTTTCATGCCTGCAGCTTCAAACTGATCCAAATACTGATCATTAAATTCATAACGATGACGGTGTCTCTCTTTGATCTCCGTTTTGCCATAAGCATTGTAGATATTCGATTTTTTATCGCCGATCTGACATTTATATGCTCCTAAACGCATCGTCCCACCTTTTTCGGTAATTCCCTTTTGTGCCTCCATCAGGTCAATTACCGGGCAATCAGTCTTCTCGTTCATTTCTGTTGAATCGGCTCCGGCGAATCCCAATACATTGCGTGCAAATTCAATGACCGCAATCTGCATTCCAAGGCAAATTCCAAAAATGGAATATTGTGCTCCCTGACATATTTTGTTGCAATAATCTTTCCTTCAATCCCACGATGACCAAAACCAGGAGCAACGATAATTCCCTTCAGTCCTTCAAGTTTCTTTGCAACGTTTTCTTCAGTGATTTTTTCCGAATGAATCCAGCGAACTTTTACCTTGCATGAATTTATGGCTCCGGCATGAATAATTGCTTCAACAATCGATTTGTAAGCATCCTGCAATTCAACATACTTTCCAACCAGACCAATTTCAATCTGGGAAGTAGGTTTTTTGAGTTTATTCAGAAAGTCATTCCAATCATCTAACTTGGGTTCATCTTTCAATGAAAGTCCCATTTTGCGCAAAACAATTTCGTCTAAACGTTCTTCGCGCATTTTATTCGGAACCTCATAAATAGTTTCAACGTCAATCGATTGGATCACGGCATCACTTTCAACATTACAGAAAAGTGCTACTTTCTTTCGCAATCCCATATTCAATTCATGTTCGGTGCGCAACACCAAAACGTCGGGTTGAACCCCGTTTTCGAGCAATGCTTTTACTGAATGTTGTGTCGGTTTGGTTTTTAATTCGCCTGAAGCAGCCAAATAGGGCACCAAGGTCAAGTGAATAACCAGGGCGTTTGAACCCAGCTCCCATTTCATCTGGCGAACAGCTTCGATATAAGGTAACGACTCAATATCGCCAACGGTTCCACCGATTTCAGTAACTACAATGTCGTATTTACCTTTCGAGCCCAAAACTTTAATCCGTCGTTTAATCTCGTCGGTAATATGCGGAATGATCTGAACCGTTTTTCCAAGATAATCGCCGCGACGTTCCTTGTTGATAACCGATTGATAGATTCGTCCGGTAGTTACATTGTTGGCCTGAGAAGTCGGAACATTCAGGAATCGTTCATAATGCCCCAAATCGAGATCGGTTTCGGCGCCGTCGTCGGTTACAAAACATTCTCCGTGTTCGTATGGGTTTAAGGTTCCCGGATCGACATTGATGTAAGGATCCAATTTCTGAATGGTTACTGAATAACCTCTGGACTGAAGTAATTTAGCCAATGATGAAGCTAAAATACCTTTACCAAGTGAAGATGTTACACCTCCTGTTACGAATATGTACCTGGTTGCTGACAAAACTTTTGATTTTAATTGTTTTTAAAGCGAGCAAAGTTAATCAATAAAACGTACCGCTAAAAAATGTTAGAAAATTTAATAAATGGTTAACAACAAAAAACCCGCTGAATTTAGCGGGTTTTGTTATGAGGCTATTCTTCATCTTCCATCGAGTCCATTATCCTGATCTTCTCTTTCAGGAATTCGATTTTTTCCTTCGTGCTGGCGATCTTCTGATTGACATCATCAATCAGTGCCGAAGCATTCTTGGTATTGGCGAAGAATCCGATATTATTATCCAGTAAAGCCAGATCGGTTTCCATCTGTTTCAACTTGATCATATACTTTTCACGTTCGAAACGCATCTTGTTCTGGCCTCTTCCCGTGGTTGTATTATTCACCACTTTATTCTTGAATTTCATCAGGTTACGACGTTTCTCGTCGATACGTAATGCATCAAAATGCTTGTTGATCACATCGCGGAAATCGTTTTGGATGGCATCTTTATCCTTAAATGGCACGTGACCAATATCGGTAAATCTCCGTTGGAAATCTTTAAGTTTATCCAAATCAGCGCCATCGTCACCAGTCAGCGAGAATTGCTTCACTTCTTCCAGAAGATCTTTTTTCATCCGGAGGTTCTCAAGCTGCTCCCCGTCAATCGATGAAAAATGTTTCGATTTGTTTTCGAAGAAGAAATCGCAGGCAGCACGGAAACGTTTCCAGATCACATCTGAATATTTACGTGGAACTGGCCCGATTTCTTTCCAGGCTTTCTGTATAGCGATAAATTCATCAGCCGTTTTTTTCCATTCAGTGCTGTCTTTCAATGCTTCAGCCTGCAGGCACAAATCAGTCTTCAACTGAAGGTTACCATTTTGTTCTTCCTTATTCTGATTATAGAATTCACGTTTGCGGTCGAAAAACTTATCGGAAGCAATACGGAAGCGTTCGTAAATCTTGTTGTTATCTTTTTTCGGCGCGAATCCGATTGTTCTCCAGATTTTCTGTAGTTCGATCAGTTCTTTCGACCGTTCGTCCCAATCGCGGTGAATGTCAATCTCCGAACTGGCAATTTCTTCAACTTTTTCGCACAAAGCGATTTTGGCATCCAGATTCTTCTTCTGTTCCGATTTCCGGCCTTCAAAATAATCCTGATGTTTTTTATTGATGATAGATGTAGCTGCTTTGAAACGTTCCCACAATTCATCTTTTTTATCGCGTGGAACTGGTCCTACTTCGCGCCATTGTTCGTGGTATTTCTGCAGAACGTTGAAAGCCTTAATAATTGAAGGCTCAACCAACAATTCTTCCGATTTTTCGCAGATTTCTATTTTAGTTTCCAGATTTTTCTTCAGATCCAGGTCGCGTAACTCCTTGTTAATCTTGATAAAATCATAGAAATTCTCAACATGATGATGGTAAGTATCCCAAAGATCTTTCAGTTTCGCCTGAGGTACCGAACCAATTTCTCTCCAACGGTTTTGCAATTCACGGAAATCGTGGAAAGTTTTATTGATCGATTCCTTATTATTGATGAGCGCTTTAATCTCTTCAATAATCTCGTATTTCTTCTGGAGATTTTCTTCTTTTAATTCGTCTGATTTCTTATTATGCTCGTTTCTTCTGTCCTGATATTGTTTTAACAGGTTCCGAAGATCTAATTCGTATGGATCGGGTTCTGCCTTAAATTCTTCAAGGTTGCCACCAGCTTCAGCGAAGGCAGCTTTCTGAGCTTCAATATTAGCTCTGTAAAGGCGGAAGAAATAAATTTTAATGGCATCAATGTCTTCTCTTACACTTTCAAAGTCTTCGTTTGCAAGTAAAGTACGCAAAGCATTGATTAGTTCAACTTCTGATAAGTTGGCATAATCGGCCAGTTTAGCCTTCTGAGGATTTTCGTCTAAGTGCTCATCTTCATCAATCAGAAGATCATCTTCTGAAACCTCAATCAATTCCTCGATCGATGGGATCTCTTCGATAACTGATTCCGACACAACAGCTTCAGCAACAGGTTCTGCTACCTCTTCTGTGGTTTCAGCGATTACAACTTCCTGAATTTCAGGCTCAACAATTTCAGGTTTAACTTCTTCAACAGCAGATTCTGTTTCTGTTTCCTGAATAGCTGATTCAACTGGCTCAGTTACATTTTCTTCTGCAACATCAACAACGGCATCCTCAACTTCAGCAACTTCAATTACTTCAACCTGATCAACAGATTCTTCAGTAATACTTTGATCATTAACAGTTTCTGGCTCAACTTGTGCACCACTTAACTCTACTTCTGAGTTTTTTAGATCTTTAGGTTCCATAACAAATAAAAATTACTTTGTAATTAACAGAGAATAAGGTCTTCATTCAGCCTACGAAAATAGATATTACAAGCTAATACTCAAAGATTTTAGGAAATAAAAGTTCAAAACTGTTGGATAACTAGAAAATATTCGCGTTTTACCATGGAATGAAGATAGAAAACAGTCATCAGTCATTCGGAATGGAGCTTTGACGCTTTTTCGAATGACGTATGACTTTTTCCTGATATATTTGCAAAAAATAAAATCAGATGCGCATCGATATTCTTACGGTTGTTCCCGAATTGCTTGAAAGCCCTTTCAGACATTCAATTATTAAAAGAGGTCAGGATAAAGGCTTGGTTGAAATTTTCGTACACAACATCCGTGATTTTTCGGAAGACAAGCATCGGAAAGTGGATGACTATGCGTTTAGCGGAGGCGCCGGCATGGTTATGACTATACAACCGATCGAAAGCGCAATCAACTTCCTGAAATCGCAGCGCGAATACGATGCGGTCATTTACACCAGCCCAGATGGCATCCAACTGAATCAAAAAGAATCGAATAAACTCTCGCTCCTGAATAACATTATTATTCTTTGCGGACACTACAAAGGTATCGATCAGCGCATACGCGAACATTTGGTGACCATGGAAATTTCGATTGGCGATTATGTACTGACTGGCGGAGAACTGGCCGCGGCAGTGATTGTAGATAGTGTGGTTCGTCTGATTCCTGGCGTATTGTCCGACGAAACCTCAGCCCTCACCGATTCGTTCCAGGATAATTTATTGAGTCCGCCGGTTTACACCCGGCCTGCCGACTACAAAGGATGGAAAGTACCCGAAATTCTCCTCTCCGGAAACGACAAGATTATTAATGAGTGGCAGGAAAAACAGGCGTATGAACGCACTAAACGTCTGAGGCCTGATTTGTTGAAAAACGAATAAAAGCATATCAACAGGTAACTGATGTTCAGAGATTCTACCTGTGATACAGGTATCTCTTTTTAAAGAAATGATAGTTTAATCTGCCGCAATGACAGTTTCGTGTTAAGAAATGAAGCGTTAGTGTAAAGCAATGAAATCTTTTTTAAAGAAATGAAGCGTTAACATGACGCGATGACAGTTTCGTGTAAAGAAATGATTGTTCATTGTTGAGAAATGAAATCTTTTTTTGAAAGATGAAACTTCCTTATTCAGAAATAAAGGTTCGAATTCTGGAAATGATATTTTGTTCTCAAGCGATGTGTCAATTTTTTAGCGAATATTTCAGGCTATCAGCAGTAAGCTTATCTTTCCGACGAGGCGAATTTTCAGAATATGCAACCAGCTTCCCTTTCTTTTTCAATTCGCTTTTCAGGTCACAACTAGCGCAGCCACCACACAGGCTTTTTTCTTTTGTAATCAGCGATTTGTAAAGCGAATAAACTGTAATTACACCAGCAGCGCCAACAATAATCAGGGCAATTATATTTTGAATCATACTCTGGATTTTTTAGATGAATAAACTTCCGATCTGAAAAATGGCAAAAGCTGCAACCCAGGCAATGGCCGTGGTATACACAGTGGTGAAAAGCGCCCAGCGCCAATTGGCTTCCTTTTTAATGGCCGCAACCACCGCAACGCACGGAAAATAAATCAACACGAAAACCATCAGGCCAAAGGCCACCAGTGGCGAAAATACTTTTTGACCCACTTTCGGACCACGGGTAAATGTTTGTTCCTGAAGTTTTCCTTTCAGCGACTGTGAGTTCTCGTCGGCATTCATGCTGGCATGATAAAGTACGCCCATCGAACTCACCACAATTTCTTTGGCAGCCATACCGGTAATGATGCTCATCCCAATTTTCCAGTCGAACCCGAGCGGACGGATAGCCGGTTCGATGAAATGGCCAGTCATGCCGATATACGATTTTTCCTGACGCTCTTCTTCTTTCGACAATTGAATTTGCTCCGTTCTTTCTGTTTTCTGATCCTGAGTTAAAGTGTTGTCGGCTTCTGTTTGAGTCAGCATCGCATCGTAATCTTTCGAGAATTTCACATCACGCGGATAATAACCCATCGCCCAAATCAGGATCGAAGCCAGCAGAATTACCGTTCCCATCTTGGTGAGGTATTGCGAACCTTTATGCCACATGTGAATGGTGGTATTTCGCAGAGTCGGCATTCGGTATGGCGGAAGCTCCATCACAAACGGAACTTCCTTTTTTGCAAACAAAGTTTTCTTGAAAAACAAACCCATCAATACCGCTAAGAGAATCCCGATGCAGTAAATCAGGAATAAAATTGCACCCTGATAGCTTACAAAAAAGGCTGAAATCAGCAGCACATAAACCGGCAAACGCGCACTGCACGACATAAACGGAATGATGAGCATGGTCAGCAACCGGTCGTTGCGGTTGTCGAGTGTGCGTGTGGCCATTACAGCCGGAACATTACAGCCAAAACCCATAATGAGGGGAATAAACGACTTGCCATGAAGTCCCATTTTGTGCATCAGCTTATCCATGATAAAAGCAGCCCGCGCCATGTAGCCAGAATCTTCCATCAAAGAGATAAAAAAGAACAGGATCAGGATGTTGGGAAGGAAAACAATTACACCGCCCACACCGCCAATAATTCCGTCTATCAGCAAATCTTTCAGGGCGCCATCAGCCATCAGCGAACCAAGCGAATCGCCCAGCCAACCAATCGCGGCATCCATCCACGACATTGGATATGCTCCCAAGGTAAATGTAGCCTGAAAAGTCAACCAGATGAAAAAGATAAAGACCGGAAACCCCCAAAGTCTGTGCGTTAAGACTTTGTCGATTTCGCGGCTTTGGTCGCGGCGCACCTGCGGGCCGTTGCGGTAAGTTTCTTTCAGAGCCCCGGCAATAAAGCCGTATTTGGCATCGGCAATCAGCGTTTCCGACTGATCGTCAAACTTTTTCTCCAGCCTTGCGGTTTCTTCGTTGGCAATTTGTTTCACAACCTCAAAAACCGGACTGTCAGCCAGTAAATTCAAGGTATGCTGATCTTCTTCCAGTAACTTAATTGCCAAAAACCGGGTCGAGTATTTCTTCCGCTTCTGGTCGTCTTTTTTTAATTCCTGCTGAATATTTTGGATCGATTTTTCGATTTCTTCGCCATAGTTAATATGGATGTGCCGTACAATCGGGTCGCGCTCTTCATACACTTCAATAATCCGTTCGAACAGCGCTTTAAGGCCTTTTCCCTTGGAAGCAACTGTGGGAACAATAGGAATTCCCATCATTTCGCCCAAGTGATTGAAATCCAGTTTGGCCGATTTCTGCTCCAATTCGTCATACATGTTCAGAGCAATGACCACCTTGATATTCATGTCGATCAGCTGGGTGGTCAGGAAGAGGTTCCGCTCCAGATTTGATGCATCCACCACATTCACCACCACATCAGGCCGTTTTTCGGCAATCTGGTTTCGGACAAACAGTTCTTCCGGGGAATATTCGGTAATGGAATACGTTCCGGGAAGGTCGGAAATTACAAAAGTATAGTCATCTTGTTTAAACCTGGCTTCCTTGGCATCGATGGTAACGCCGGCATAGTTGCCAACCCGCTCCTTCGATCCGGAAGCATAATTAAACAAGGTGGTTTTGCCGCAGTTGGGGTTTCCAACCAAGGCAACGGTAATGGTTTTTCCCTTTTTTACTCCGGATAATTTCTGACGATGTTCGTCAATGGTGCCTTCGTAATGCGAAACCAGTTCTTTGGCCATCGATGGAGAAACCACTTCAATCAGGTCGGCTTCGCTGCGACGCAGCGACACTTTATAGCCCATGATTTCGTATTCCACCGGGTCTTTCATTGGCGCGTTTTTGATCACTTTCACCATTTGCCCTTTCACAAAACCCATTTCAGAAATGCGTTTCCGGAAAGCGCCCTGACCAAGCACATGAACGATCACTCCCCTGCTTCCTGTTGACAAATCGGCCAATCGGGTACTCTTTATTTCCGGCTCTATATCGTGTTTAAACATACTTTCAGTTTTTAAAATTCCAATCCTAACCTCACCAATCCAACAGTGGCATTTTTTAGCTGAACATCAGTTCCGCCCGGATGCACCACATATTGCAAATCAGGCTGCATGTAAATTTGTGGGGTCAATTGAACTTTGTAACTCAATTCGAAGGTCGTTTCGTCCATTCCCCGTTCTTTGGTGAGCATTCCATCTGCAACTGCCAGCCCCAGAATATCATTCCCTTTCTTCGAAAACAGGCCTGTGTAAGCACATCCGGCACCCATGTAACCAAAATTATCGTTGCGCGGACTCAAGCCTAACTGATAGAAAATACTAAATTTCGAATCAATTGAATGATCTCCTACCAGATAAAAGCCATAATCGTGGGTGAGTTTGTTTCCTGTCTCCGAGTTCACCACATCACTCTCCGGACAATGTTGATGAAAGAATACCCCAGCCTTCAAAACACTGGTATTTTCGTGGGCTCCATTCCATGTGTATTCGCCTTCGGTAACCCAAAGTAATCCCTGAAGGTGATTAAGATTCCATTTGGTATTGTATGGATTGTCTTCAAAATCAATCGGACAGCCTTTATAAACAGCCGTTTTCAGGTTAATTTTTTCAGAAGCATTCCAGCAAAAAGTGATTCCCGGAGAAGTTAGAGGGAATATTGGTGCGAGAATATTATCTGAAATTACCGAATGAACCCCAAAAGAGCTGTTCAGGAACAAGGCAGCAACATTGCTGCTGGCGAATTCCGCATTCAAATCCTGAAGGCCAATGGTTGTTGTAATATTTGAGAAACGCTGCTTGAACCATAATTCATATAAAAAAGTATGATTTCCGGCTTCGATGTTCGAAGCAACCTGAAAATCGCCAATTAGAGTAGCCGAAGGTTCGCCGCCATGCGAATTTGCACCATGTATTAAAAACTCACCGCCTTTCCAAAGACCAGCTTTTTCAGCATCGAAATGTAAAAACAAATCGGCTAGTCCCAAGTAGGTTGATCCGGTTGCAATTCCTCCTTTGAAATTGGACACCAGATCACCTTTGTAAGTCGCACTCAGCTGCCAGGCGCATGACTTGATACTGTCAGCAGTTTCTGAAAATCCATTTACCGCGTTTAGAAGTAACAACATGAAAAACCCTTTCTTCAAAAATTGTAAGCCCATTTATTGTTGATTGTTTGGTATTGTAAAAGTACCTTACACAATAAGACTCAGCAATCCCCATTTGTAGGGATTTATAAAAAGGGGTTCATCTCCGAAAATCAATTACAGGATATATAAACCTTAAAAAAAAGGAAAAGAAAATTGGGATACCGATTTAATAAACAGCAAATTAACATGCAAACAATAGCCTTAAAATCTTTGACTAAATTATCTTTTGCAACATAAGGGCTATCCCCATACTGAGTTCATCCAATTAATATAAGCTGTCAATAATCAGCAGAATCATCATTAGCAGGTAAAGAAAGTTAAGCTTCAGGAAGGATGACCGGGTAGGAATGTCTTTTTTGATCAGGATGCCAACCGTTAATGAAAATAGTAGGTAGAATGTGTAAATGAGTAGAAAAAACATGGTTACAGATCCTTGTAGTACAGTCAATGCAACAATAAACGAAGTTGCAATAGTGGCTAAAATCCACGTGTAACTTAGCCTTTTAATTTGGTTGTCGGTAAATACAGAATTCAGGCTCGGAAATCCTGCTAAAGAATATTCCTTGCCAAACATGAGTAGCAATAACCAAAAATGTGGAATCTGGCCGATAAAGAAAAACAAAGAAACCCAAAGGATTCGTTCGTCCATAAATTGACCACCACCAGCAAACCAACCAATAAACGGAGGTAATGCTCCAACCAAAGAGCCTGGAACAACAGCAAATGCAGTTACTTTTTTGAGTGGAGTATAAATGGCGTTATACGACAATAGAGTAAGAAAGCTTGTGAAAAAGACGATTGGCGGAAAACTGACGAGTAAAATAAAGGCGCCATATGCAAAAAACGAGAGAGCCACTATTATAGCACCTTTCAGACTTATTTTTCCGGAAGGAATAGGCCTGTTTTTGGTTCTAGGCATCAATGCGTCCGTTTTGTACTCCTGAATGTGATTGATTGCTCCAGAACTGCACGACATCAGGAAAACACCAGATATTAAGGATCCAAATATTGTCATCGCAACGTTGCCTAAATTGGTTTGCATGGTATATCCAACCAAGTGCAGATAAAGCAATGGGCAAAGAAATACGTACTTTGCCCAGCTCCGAAACTATTTTAATCCAGGATGAAATATTTGTTTTGGTCATTGATGAAAGGTATAAATTTCTTTCAATTTGAATATTTCAAAGGGTTCACTTTGTTACACCCTTTGCTTTTACTAGTCGTCCTTTCAGGACTTACCTATAATTTTATAATACCTTAGAGGGGCAAAGCCCCGTAATGTATAAGCATAGGATGAAGTGAAACGAAATCCTATGTAATCGAACAATTATTTCAGCGTTTTCAGGTATTCGGTAATCTGTTTTCACATCGTCTTCCGAAAGCTGACCGGTGTACGACAACATCAATCCTTTGTTAAACCCTTTTACCACATCTGCATTCGGATCGTAAATCGACTTTTTGATGTATTCGTCATCAACCGTAACTTGGCGCTCGCTTCCACCGGTTATAACGGTAGCCGTATGACCATAAATTCCTTTAAATGAAGGGCCAACCAGTTTGTTCCCGTCAACCGTATGACAGGCAAAACAACCTATATTTTTCATGATTCGCTTTCCGTTTGCAACAGGAGAGTCGATTACTGCGGCATCCACTCGTTTGGTTGTATCAACATACCATGAATTAAA